>NZ_JABDVY010000006.1:0-366759 GCF_019685025.1 Rhizobium sp. NZLR8
GAACACAAACCAGCAATCGCCAATCCGCTTGAGTTTCTTTAGAACGAAAGACTTCGTCGCCAGCAGCGCCGCCGCCCTCGTTCAGTGAGTGGGCTTATAGAACTAACCCTCCCAAACAGTCAACAGCCATGCCGAAAGTTTTTTGACAATTTTGTAACAGGCTGATTCGGCTGGCATTTTTGTCGGTGGACATTATCCACAAGGGGCTGTCGCGGGGCGGATTCCTGAAAATTTGTTTATCGTCTGGTCAAAAATCCGTCGGAAAGTCGCTTTCAACTGGGGAAAGATAACGAAAAACAGTGGCTTGCGCGAATTTATGGTTAATGAAGGATCAAGCGCCCTCAATTGGCGAGCTTTAAATTTCCGTCACAAATCAACGGCGGGCATTTCGGAACCTATCTCCGTCTGAGGTGTTTTCTCTCCCATTGAAGGAAGGAGACCGACATGGCTGCCAACACCGATGATATCAGAGCATCTGTCAGCAAGGACATCGCCGCACTCCAACAGGAAGTCTCGCGCCTGCAGAAGATGATTTCCGCTCAAGGCGCCGAAGCCTATTACGAAGTGCGCGGCCGCGCCGGCAAGGCTTATGAAGAAGCCCTGCCCCGGGCAAAGAACGCCGTCGCACAAATCAAGGCTGAAGGCGTCGCTGCCGCCGACGCCGCCCGCGAGCATCCGGCCGCAACGACCACCGCGCTGGCGCTTGCAGGCGCCATCGGATTCCTCGCCGGATATCTGCTGTCCGGCAGTCAACAGCCGCAACCTCGGCAATGGTGGCGCTAAGTCGCCGCATCCACGCATCAACCGGTTCTTTACGCACCCGCCGATCTGTCTTTCGGTCGGGTGCGTAAACGCTTATGTCTTACAAAAACCAATTTTTAATGCCAGCTATGGGAACATAAAAAACGAAGGGAGGACTACCATGGAAAACAAGAGGGCCAACTGCATCATCGAAGTCAGCGTCGACGGCGCCAATGGTCGTCACGCCGTCGGCATCATGAATATGCGCCAGGCACTCGACCTGCCGGAAATGCCAAGCCTGTCATACACACATCCGGACCCGGTCAAGGCCGCCGCCGGCATCGTCGTCAGCCGCAAGGAACTGGCCGGCTTCATGGTCTGCCGCTGAGGCGGTCAGATCCCAGCAAGCCCCCCACGGCGCTTTGCCCTTAAGCGCTGAGGCCTTTTGCGGCATTTCATTCCCTCCGTTTTTCTTTGCGTCGCTGGTATCCGTGCGCCGTTCATGCCAAGAGAGGGCACGAGGCAAGACAAGGACGTCAGATGAGGGAGCGGCGCCCACCGCATAAGACGCGTGAGCGGACAAAGCCCGCCGATAGCGCTGCAGGTAAACGGGTCACTCTTCCCCGCGCCCTCTCCAAGCTCGGTTATTGCTCCCGAACGCAGGCCGAACGGCTGATTGCCGAAAACCGCGTCGCCGTCGACGGCCGCACCATCACCGATATCGCCGCATGGGTTGATCTTGCAACTGCGCGGATCAGCGTCGACGGGCTCGTTGTCGCTGCAGAGGCGAAAATCTATCTGATGCTCAACAAGCCCCGCGGTCTCGTCACGACCCGCCATGATCCCGAAGGCAGGCCGACGGTCTATGATTGCCTCCGGGATTTTGACATCCCGCATCTCTCCCCCGTCGGCCGGCTCGACAAGGCAAGCGAGGGGCTGCTGCTGTTCACCAACGACACCGAATTCGCCCAGATCCTGCTCGATCCGATCACCCATGTCACGAAGACCTACCATGTCCAGATCGGCGGCGTCATGGACGATGAGGGTATCGCCGCCATGACATCGGGCATCCGCGACAACGGCGAATTGCTGACGGCGACCGCCGCGCGGCGCTTGCGCCAGGGTGACAGGAATTCATGGATCGAGGTCGAGCTCGACGAGGGCCGCAATCGCCAGATCCGCCGCATGCTGGAGGCACTCGGAACCGAATGCCTGCGCCTGGTGCGCGTCGCAATCGGCGGGCTCGAACTCGGCGAACTGGCGAAAGGCGCCGTGCGTCCGCTGAGCGAGGCGGAACTGCAGGTGCTGCGTCGTAGAACCGGTGTGGAAAGGTCGAGACGCAATTGACCGATGTGATGGCGATGGCGCCGCATGATTTCTGGCAGGAGATTCATCTTCCCGGCACCTTTCCCGACGACCAGGAATTCACCTCCTTTTATGTCGCCGCGCTGGAGGATGGCCGCCAACTTCGCCTGCCGATCCGCATACTGGCAGATGGCGATCACGCCCTCGCCTCGCTGATCGTCAACCAGGCGAGCTTCGCCGTGCTCGATGCGCTCGCCGAAAGCCTCGTCGAAAAGATCAGGCCCATGCGCATCGATGTTGTCGCCGGCCTGCCGACGCTTGGCCTGACGCTTGCCGCCGCCGTGGCCCAGAAGCTCGGTCATAGCAGGTACGTTCCGCTCGGTACCTCACGCAAATTCTGGTACCGCGACGAGCTCTCCGTTGCCTTGTCCTCGATCACCACGCCGACGCAACAGAAACGGCTCTATATCGATCCGCGAATGCTGCCGCTGCTGACCGGACGGCGCGTCGCTCTGATTGATGACGTCATTTCCAGCGGCGCCTCGATCGCCGCCGGTCTTCACCTGCTGACGGCCTGCGGCATCGAACCCGCCGCCCCGGTGCGGCGATGCTGCAATCGGAGCGCTGGCGCGAGAGCCTTGCGGCCGTCGCACCGCAATGGATCGCGCGCACCGTCGGCGTTTTCGCAACGCCCATTCTGGAGCGGAACGCAGCGGGCCGGTGGCAGGCTTCGCCAGCTTGATGCGAGATATGGGAATTGTCCAATCTTTGCCTGAAGGCACCTCTGTACAGCGCATGAGGAACGATTACAGTCCGCCTCGTCGATGAAACACCGGATCCATGCATGACGTTCGAGCAAGCATCCCTGCTGATCCTTCTGCTGGCGATGCTCGTTCTCTTCTCACTCGATCGCTTCCGCATCGAGGTGGTCTCGATCGCCGGTCTGCTTGCCGGCCATGCACTCGGCCTTTATCCCGCCGATCAGATCTTCACGGGCTTCGCCAGCCCCGTCGTCGTCACCGTCGTCGAGATCCTGCTGATCGTCCAGGTGCTGGCGCGCGCCAGGCTCTTCGACGGTCTTGCTGCCCGTTTCGCGGCCGCGGGCCCCTCGGGTTTCCAGGTCATATCAGGCATTTCTTCTCTTACCGGCGTCATCTCCATCTTTATGAACAATATCGGTGCCTTTGCGATCACCCTGCCGGTGGCGCTGCGGCTCGGCACGGCTCTGGCCATCCCCCGCCGCCAGCTCGTCATGCCGGTCTCATTCGCAGCCCTGCTCGGCGGTCTCGTTTCGCTGATCGGCACGCCGGCCAACCTGCTCGTCAGCGATGCGCTCACTAAAGCGACCGGCGTGAGCTTTCGCTTTTTCGATTTCGCCTATGTTGGCCTGCCGGTCGCAATCGCCGGCATTTTTATCATCGCCTTTCGCGTGCAACGGCTGTTTCCATATCTCGACGAGGCGCCGGCGACGACCTTTCCGGCCACGCGCCGTATCGTCGTCGAGCGTCGCATCCCCGATGTTTCGCCGCTGATCGGCGTGCGGCTTTCCGATTGCCCCCCGCGTTTCGGCATCAAGCCGCATGCGCTGATCCGTGGCGACAATTTCGTCTTCGGACCGCTCGACCAATCGGTGATCGAAGCCGGCGACGTGCTGCTTGCCGAAGGCGGCGATACGGTCTTTGTCGGCCTTGCCGCCGCGCAGGCGCTGATGGCTGATGCCCATCCGCACGGCCTGCAGCCGGATTTTACCCGTGTCGAAGCCGTCGTCATGCCGGAAAGCACGCTGGTCGGATCGCGGATCCGTTCGCTCGAAATCTTTCACAGTCGCGGCGTCGCAGTCACCGCTCTTTCCATGCGCGCGCCGCGCATAGAGGGCCGATTCCTCGACCTGCAGCTGTCGATTGGCGATATACTGACGTTAGAGGGGCCGCGCATAGCGATCGCCGAAGCGCTTGAAGAAAGCGAGTGCCTGCCGCTCGCTTCGGCTGCTTCGAGCGAACCCGCTTCGCTCTCCTGGCGGCCCTTCGCGCTCTTTGCCTGCGGCATCGCCGCCTCCGCGGCCGGCTTGCGTCCTGATGTTTCCTTTGCCGGCGTCGTGCTAGTGCTTGCCCTGCTCAATCATCTGAACATCCGCCAGGCGATGGCCGATCTCAATTGGCCGATCATTATCATGCTGGCGGCAATGATCCCGATCGGTCAGGCGGTGGCAACCACCGGAGCGGCCGAAACCATCGCCGGCTGGCTGAGCCTCGTCGTGCCGATCACCCATCCGCTCTTCGGCATTGCTCTGATCCTCTTCCTCGCGATGGCGCTGACGCCCTTCGTCAACAACGCGACGGTCGCAATCGTCCTGGCCCCGATCGCATTGGAATTCGCGAAAGCCGGCAACCATGCGCCGCACGCCTATCTGATCGCTGTCGCAGCCGGCGCCTCGCTCGATTTCCTGACGCCCTTCGGCCATCATAACAATACGTTGGCAATGGGCATTGGCGGCTACCGTTTCAGCGACTTCCTGCGCGCCGGCTGGCCACTTGCCGTTACAAGTTACGGCCTCGCTTTGTTTCTCCTGGCTCTGTTCTGGCTGTGATGCGATACTTGGGCGCCACCTTGACTTCCCGGCAATGAAACGACAGGAAGCCTTCACCCAATCACAAGGACAGTCGAGCGCCGTGCGAATCCTCTCCGAAGCCCATTTCCCGGAACTGCCGAACTATTATCGCGGCAAGGTGCGAGAGAATTATGATCTTCCGGACGGACGCCGGATTATCATCAGCACCGACCGGTTGAGCGCTTTCGACCGCATTCTCACCTGCATTCCCTATAAGGGCCAGGTGCTCACGCAGACGGCGCGCTACTGGTTCGAGGCGACAAGGGATATCTGCCCGAACCACGTTCTCGACTATCCCGATGCGAATGTCGTCATCGGCACGCGGCTCGACATCCTGCCGGTCGAAATCGTCGTGCGCGGTTATCTCGCTGGCACCACCGGCACGTCGATCCTGACACTCTATAAGAAGGGTGAGCGCGAGATGTACGGCATGCGCCTGCCCGACGGCATGCGCGACAACCAGATCCTGCCCGAACCCGTCATCACCCCGACCAGCAAGGAATTCGATGGCGGCCATGATGAGCCGCTGACCCCTGACGAAATCGTCACGCGTAGCCTTCTGACCAAGGAGCAGTGGCAGACCCTATCGCGATACGCGCTTGCGCTCTTCGCCCGCGGCCAGGAGATGGCCGCGAAACGCGGTCTGATTCTGGTCGACACCAAATATGAATTCGGCACCGATGGCGACGGCAATATCATCCTCGCCGACGAGATCCACACGCCCGACAGCAGCCGCTACTGGCTTGCCGAAAGCTATCCGGCAAGCTTCTCCGCCGGAAAACGTCCGGAAAGTTTCGACAAGGATTTCGTCCGCGCCTGGGTGGCCGAGCGCTGCGATCCCTATAAGGATGAGATCCCTGAAATCCCTGCTGAACTGATTGAGCAGACCTCGGCCGTCTATATCAAGGCGTATGAGGCGATCACCGGCCAGCGCTTTGTGCCCGACGATAGTGGCGAGACGCCGCTTGCCCGTGTCCGAAAGAACCTCGCCCCCTACTTCCTCTGAGATGGCGGCGTGCGAAAGCGGCTGGCTAATCACCGGCTTGCTGCATTTCGTGCAATCGCGCTAACATCAGCCGAAAGAAGGATCGGGCTCGCCCGGCGGGGGACGGATGGCAAGAAGGCCGAGACGCAAGGCCGAGGAAACGCGAGAAGACATCCTCTCCATGGCGGAGATGCTGTTTCGCGAGCGCGGCTATGTCGCGGTGTCGATTGCCGACATCGCCGGCGCGCTCCACATGTCGCCGGCCAATGTCTTCAAGCATTTCCGTTCCAAGGTCGCGCTGATCGATGCGATCGCCGGGCGCCATCTCGACAATGCGACCGAGCGTTTCGCAGCCTTCGACCAGGACCTGCCGCCGAAGGAGCAACTGCTTCGCTTCGTCCTTCGCCTGCTGGAAGGCCATCTGCAGGACATCCAGAAGAACCCTTACATCTTCGAAATGGTGCTTTCGACAATCGAAGCCAAACTCGAGGCCGGCAACCGTTATCGCGCCCGTATCGAAGAAAAGCTCGGTGAGATCATCCGCGAAGGAATGGCGGAGGGACGTTATCATTGCCGCGATCCCGAGAGCGCGGCACGCACCGTCGCAGACGTGCTCGCCTGCGTGCTGCACCCTATCCTGATCGCCCGCGACGACAAGGAAACACTCGTACACCGCGCCGAGCACATCGTGGGCTTCGTCGATGCCGCACTGCAAAATAACGCTTGCTAAGTGACGATTGCTGACTTACGTCACTTCGTAAAGCTTTTGTTAAATTCGGATGATGGCATTTGAATGCCGAACCAGTCCTGACGCTTATAAGCCTGCGCTCGGCTGAGCCGAGCCCGTGGATCGAACGGCCATTGCCACCGCACAGGGAATTCAGAATGATACGGCGTGCCCTCCTCATCTCCTCGGCGCTGGCGTTCGGCGCATTGCTCGCAGCCTGCAGCGATAACGCCAGCAAGCCCGCCGGCAATGCAGGTGCCGGCGCGGCCCAGCAGGCCTCGCCCGTCGGTGTGATCACGCTGAAAAAGGGTAGTTTCCCGATTACCACGATCCTTCCCGGCCGCGCCGAGACCTTCCAGACGGCCGATATCCGGCCGCAGGTGAGCGGTCTCATCCGCGAGATCGCCTTTAAAGAAGGCGGCGAGATCAAGAAGGGCGATCTTCTCTACCAGATCGAGGATGCGCCCTATATCGCTGCCGTCGAGCAGGCGAAGGCAGCAATCTCCAAAGCCGAGGCGAGTGTGCCGAGCGCTGAAAGCAATCTCGACCGCTACCAGCGCCTCGTCGGCAGCGGCGCCACCCAGATCGAATTCGAAACAGCCAAGACGACACTTCTCCAGGCCAAGGCCGAAGTCGAGTCGGCAAAGGCAGCGCTGTCCGCCGCACAGATCGATCTCGACCACACCAGAATCATCGCGCCCTTCGACGGCATCAGCGACCAGACGGCCTATAATGTCGGCAACGTCGTTTCAGCCAATCAGACGACGGCGCTGACGACGATCCGCCAACTTGACCCGATCTATATCTCGCTGACGGAATCGAGCACCAACCTGCTGAAGCTGCGCGATGCGGTGGCCGCCGGCGACATCAAGGGCGCCGCCAATGTCGTCTTCCACCTGATCCTCGAAGACGGCAAGGAATACAATCAGCAGGGCAAGCTCGACATGTCGAAGCAGGTGGTCAGTGAGACCACAGGCACCTTCATTATCCGCGTACTCTTTCCAAATCCCGACCGTATCGTGCTGCCCGGTATGTATGTCCGGGCAACCGTCGAACTCGGCGCCGAGGCGGGTTATGCGCTGCCGCAGCTGGCGACGAGCCGTGATGCCAATGGCCGGCTGACGGCACAGTTCGTTTCCGCCGATGGCAAGGTCGAAACCCGCGCTTTCGAGAACAGCTCGCCCTCCAACAATTCCTGGCTCGTGACCGAAGGCATCAAGGACGGCGATCAGCTGATCGTCAGTGGCCTGCAATCGATCACCTCAGGCATGCCGGTGAAGCCGGTTCCGATGAAGATCACCGACAACGGCGTGGTCGTGGCTGCCGAGCAGCCCGCGGCCGGTGACGCACAGAAGCCCGCAGCGAAGTAATCGCTTCGAGCCCCTACGTCACCGTCTCAGCCGCACAGGAACAACCGATGGCCAAGTTTTTCATCCGACGTCCGATTTTCGCCTGGGTCATTGCGATCACCATCATGCTCGCCGGCCTGCTGGCGATCTCCACCCTGTCGATCTCGCAATATCCCGACATCGCGCCGACGACGGTCCGTATCAATGCCACCTATCGGGGCGCGAGTGCTGAGACCGTCGAGAAATCGGTGACGACGATTATCGAGGACGGCATGACCGGCCTCGACGATCTCACCTATATGACCTCAACCTCGTCGACGGGTTCGGCCAGCATCCAGCTGACCTTCGGGACGAGTGCCGACCCTGATATCGCCCAGGTACAGGTGCAGAACAAGCTGCAGCTGGTTCAGTCGCAGCTTCCGAGCGACGTCATCGATGCCGGGATCAGCGTCACCCGCTCGACCTCGAGCATTCTTCTCGTCGGCTCGCTCGTTTCCACCGACGGCAAGCGCAATTCGGTCGACCTCGGCAACATCGTGTCGACCTCGATCGAGGACCAGATCCAGCGCCTGGAAGGCGTCGGCAGCATCAACGTCTTCGGCTCAGGATACGCCATGCGCGTCTGGCTCGACCCCTTCAAGCTGCTGAAATACCAGTTGACGCCGAGCGACGTCACCGCAGCCATCCAGGCGCAGAACACCCAGGTCTCGGTCGGTTCGCTCGGTGCCCAGCCGGCGATCCCCGGCCAGCAGATCAACGTTACCATCACTGCGCAAAGTCAGCTGACCACCGTCGCCGATTTTGAGCACATCATCCTGAAGGTCGAAAAGGATGGCGCGACGGTGCGCTTAGGCGATGTCTCGCGCATCGAGATCGGCCAGGAAAGCTACGGCGGCAATTCGCGCTACAATGGCCAGCCCTCGACCGGTTTTGCCGTCAATCTGGCGATCGGCGCCAACGCCATCGATACCGCCGCCCGCGTGCGCTCTGCCCTCGCTGTCATCGGCCGCGGCCTGCCCGCCGGTGTGGAAATCACCTATCCCTACGACACGACGCCCTTTGTCGAGCTGTCTATCGAAAAGGTGGTGCACACGCTGATCGAGGCGATCGTGCTCGTTTTCGTGGTCCTTCTTATCTTCTTGCAGAACCTGCGGGCTACGCTGATCCCGACGATTGCCGTTCCCGTCGTCCTGCTCGGCACCTTCGGGGTGCTGGCGGTCACCGGCTATTCGATCAATACGTTGACGATGTTCGCGATGGTGCTGGCGATCGGCCTTCTCGTCGACGACGCCATCGTCGTCGTCGAAAACGTCGAACGCATCATGTCCGAAGAGAAGCTTTCGCCGCTCGAGGCGACGGAAAAGTCGATGGGCGAAATCACCGGCGCCATTGTTGGCATCGCCCTCGTCCTCACCGCCGTCTTCATTCCGATGGCTTTCTTTGGTGGTTCGACCGGCATCATCTATCGTCAGTTCTCGATCACCATCGTCTCGGCCATGCTGCTGTCGGCGCTCGTCGCCCTCGTGCTGACGCCCGCACTTTGCGCCACGATGCTGAAGCCGGTCGGCGAACACAGGAAACACCGCGTCGGCGACTGGTTCAACCGCAACTTCACGCGCTCGACCAACGGCTATGTCAGCACCATCGGCTATCTCTTGAAGCGGCCGATACGCGTCATGCTGGTCTTCCTGCTCGTCGGCGCCGGCTGCGCCTATCTCTTCACCCGCCTGCCGAGCTCGTTCTTGCCGCAGGAGGACCAGGGCGTGCTGCTGACCATCGTCACCACGCCGCCGGGCTCGACCACTCAGCAGACCCAGGCGGTTGTCGAAAAGGTCGAGAAGTACTATCGGGAAAATGAGAAGGATGCGGTCGAATCCGTGTTCGGCGCGCTCGGCTTCGGCTTTAACGGCTCCGGCCAGAACAGCGCCATCGTCTTCACCAAGCTCAAGGATTTCTCGCAGCGTACCGATCCGGCGCTGAGCGCCCAGTCAGTCGTCAACCGTGCGCTTGGCAGTTTCTTCAAGATCCGCGAGGCGCAGGTTTTCGCGCTTCTGCCGCCGGCGATCCAGGGCCTCGGCGTGTCGAGCGGCTTCTCCATGTATCTCGTCGATACCGGCGGCCACGGCAATGACGCCCTGACGGCCGCCTCCAAGCGGCTGATCCAGATGGGCAACACCTCGGGCAAGATCGTGGCGCTGCGCAGCAGCAACAAGGAAGTCGAGCCGCAGATGCGAATCGTGCTCGATCAGGAAAAGATCGGTGCGATGGGCGTCGACATCGCTGCGGTCAATTCGATGCTGTCGATCATCTTCACCGGCCGCGACGTCAACGATTTCACCCTGAACGGCGAGATCAAGCCCGTCTACGTTGAGGGCGATGCGCCCTTCCGCATGCAGCCGAGTGATCTCGACCACTGGTACGCACGCAACAATGACGGCGAAATGGTGCCATTCTCCGCCTTTACCCGGACTGAGTGGGTGAAAGGTGCGCCCTCGCTTGCCCGCTTCAACGCCGTCAGCGCCATTCCGCTCGACGGAGCTTCCGCACCCGGGATTTCTTCCGGCGATGCAATGAACGAAATGGAAGCGCTGACCGAACAGCTTGGCGGCGGTTATACCGTCGCCTGGCAGGGCATTTCCTATCAAGAGCGCCTTTCCGGTTCGCAGGCGCCGATGCTCTATGCGATCTCCGTTCTCGTCGTCTTCCTCTGCCTTGCAGCACTCTACGAAAGCTGGTCGATCCCCTTCTCGGTGATCATGGCGGTGCCTGTCGGTATTCTCGGGGCGCTGACGGCAGCAACCTTGTTCGGTCAGGCCAACGACGTCTATTTCAAGGTCGGCCTGCTCACAACCATCGGCCTGGCGGCAAAAAACGCGATCCTGATCGTCGAATTCGCCAAGGACCGCATGGAAAGCGGCATGGGCCTCTACGAAGCGACGCTGGAAGCAGCGAGATTGCGCCTGCGGCCGATCATCATGACCTCGCTTGCCTTCATTCTGGGCGTCGTGCCGCTGGCGATCGCGACAGGCGCGGGTTCGGCGGCACAAAACGCCATCGGTATCGGCGTTCTCGGCGGCATGCTGGCGGCGACGATGCTCGGAATCTTCTTCGTACCGTCCTTCTTTGTCGTCATTCGACGCATCTTTGCCACACGCGGAAAAAATGCGGCGGGAGTGTGATATAAATGCACTGTGATAATGCGGTTCTCGTTGCTACATTGCGGCCGACTGCTTCGGCATGGTGTTTTTTGGTAGGGCGAGGCGCGACGGCCGTTAGTGAAGCATGAAGCTTCGGACAAGAATTGACTTGCTCGAGTACAGGAAGAAATGAATGGTATCTCTTCGTATTGCCACACCGGCATTATTGTTATTGTTGTCGGGCTGCGTTGTTGGCCCGGATCATGTTCCTCCTGAGATGCCACTGCCCGCCAAATTCGGAGAGGGCAACACCAAGAGCGATGGCGATGTCACCACTGTGGCCTGGTGGAATGCGTTCAACGACCGCAAGCTGGACGGCTATGTCCAGAGCGGCCTCGACCAGAACCTGTCAATCCAGCAGGCGATCGAACGTATCAATGCGGCTTCCGCCAACGTCACCGTAGCAGGAGCCGGCGGCTTGCCGAACCTGACAGTCGACGCCTCGCACACGGTCAGCGGCCAGAGCGGTGAGCTGCGCACGCAGTTTGACACACGCAACACCAGCGGCGGCGAAGCACAGCTGAGCTGGCTGCTCGATATCTTCGGCCTCTACAAACGCAGCACGGAAGGCGCTCTCGCTTCGCTCGATTCCGCTTACGCATCCGCGGACGTTGCCAAGCTCACTCTCGTGCAGGACATGGTCTCGAGTTATATCGACGTCCGCTATTTCCAGCAGCGCCTGGCGCTTTCCAAGGCTAACCTGAAGTCTCGCCAGGAGACCTACGAACTCACCAAATTCCAGCTTGAAGCTGGTGCCGCCTCGCGTCTCGACGTCGTTCAGGCGGAAGGCTTGGTACAGTCGACGCTCGCCGAAATTCCCGGCCTCGAAACCAATATCCGCATTTCCGCCCATCACATCGCCACGTTGCTCGGCCTGCCGGCATCAGCTCTCGTCGATGAGCTGCTAAGGGGCGCCGGTCAGCCTGTGTTCCGCGGCAGCATCACCTCCGGCATCCCCGCGGACCTGATCCGTAACCGTCCTGATATTCGCGTAGCGGAACGTGACCTCGCTGCCGCAACGGCCAATATCGGCGTTGCCCAGGCGCAGCTTTATCCAAGCATCTCGCTCAGCGGCTCGATTTCGCCGGCCTATATTAATCAGCGCGGCATCCATGGCGGCCTGTCGCCCTGGTCCTTCGGCCCGACCCTCAACCTGCCGATTCTCGATGGCGGCCGCCTGCGCGCCAACGTCAAATCGGCACAGTCGGATGCTGCTACGGCCTATCTCAACTGGAAATCGACCGTGCTGACCGCGATCGAACAGGTCGAGAACGCGCTTTCGGCCGTCCGGCGTGACGCCCGCACGGTCTCGGCACTCCAGGCACAGGTAAAGACCACGCAAGAGACGCTCGAACTTTCCACAGCATCCTACAAGGACGGCGCTTCCTCGCTGCTCGACGTTCTCGACGCCCAGCGCCAGGTTTCGCTTGCCCAAGCAAGCCTTGCCGCAGCCGTCCAGCAGATGGCCAAGGACTATGTCTCGCTGAACGTCGCGGTCGGCGGCGGCTTTGCCCCCGGCGGCAAGACGACCGTAGCCAACACCACTGTCGTGGTGAAGCCCGCGAAAACCTGATCGGCCGCCTTGTGCCGTCTGACGTACAGAGCCCCGCGATCGTCTCGCGGGGCTTTTTTCATGTCGACCAAATTTTGTATCCGGATAACTCACATAAGATGAATTGGGAATCGACAAGCGAAAAGAGCTGAGGTAGAGCTTGATTAAACGATTAATCAAGAGCGCCGTCGATCATGGCTTCATCGCGTTCGGGACCGAACCTCAGCAGGATAGCAACGTCGCTCGGCGTTTCCGTCGCCACGGTCTCCAATGCGTTGTCCGGCAAGGGTCGGGTATCCGGCCAACTGGTTGAAAGGATCCGCGAGCATGCGGCCGAACTCGGTTATGTCCCGAGCCAGGCCGGGCGGGCCCTGAGGACCGGCCGCAGCGGCGTTCTCGGCCTGGTGCTGCCCGATATCGCCAATCCGCTGTTCCCGAAAATTGCCCAGGCGATCGAATTCGCCGCTTCCGCCGCCGGTTACGGCGTGCTGATCGCCGATTCCCGCGGCGATGTCGCCAAGCAGACCGAGGCGATCAATCGGCTGGTCGAGCGCGGCGTCGACGGCATGGTCATCATTCCCCGCCGCGCCACTCGCATTTCCGCCGCCGCCTGCCCGGTCGCCGTTATCGACACCGCGTCGACGCCAGGCAATACCGTTGCCGCCGACCATTGGCAGGGCGGGTGCGAAATCGCCGGCCATCTCGCCAGCCTCGGCCATCGCCGCATCCTCATCATCGGCAACAATCAGGAATCCAACGTCCAGAATGACCGCGCCGGCGGCATCCGCTCCGGCATGCGCCCGGGCATGCATTCGGAAACACTGTGGATCGAGAGACTGGAGCAGGATGGCGGCAGCGGCTGCCCGCTCGGTCTCGCCGAAAAAGTCAGGCAGGGGTTCACCGCCTTCGCAGCACTCTCCGACCTGCAGGCGCTGCGCGCGCTGACGGAGCTGCAGCAGGCCGGCATCAACATTCCGGCCGACGTCAGCGTCACCGGCTTCGACGACCTCATTTGGTCGCCGGTCGTCACGCCGTCGCTGACGACGGTTCGTATGGATATGGACGCTATTGCCGGGATTGCCGTGTCGGCGCTGGTGGATACCATAAGAAAAAGCAGCATGCGGCAAGGCATGCTGGTTACCGCCGAGATCAATCGCGTCGCGATGCAGCTGATCGTCCGCCAATCATCCGGGCCTGCGCACCCGGCACCAAAAACCTCAGAGATGGAGAACACGTAAGATGAAAAAAGCTCTCATTGCCTCGGCAGCGCTCGCTGCCCTGTCTCCGCTTGGAGCGGCCGCAGCCGATCGCACGCTGACCATTTCCGTCTATGCCTTTGCACAGGACGATTTCAAGACGCTGGTCTACGATCCCTTCGAGGCCAAATGCGGCTGCAAGCTGGTGGTCGAGACCGGCAACAGCGTCGAGCGTCTGGCCAAGCTGGAAGCCAACAAGGCCAATCCCGTCATAGATCTTGCCGCCGTTTCCATGGCCGATGCGCTGGCCGCCTCGCGCGCCGGCCTGATCGACAAGATCGACACCGCCAAGCTCCCCAATTTTGCCAAACTCTACGACGTCGCCAAGGACCCGAATGGCGACGGCATGAGCGTCGGTTATACCTTCTATGCCACCTCGATCGCCTATCGGTCCGACAAGATGAAGATCGATTCCTGGAACGATCTCTTGAAGCCGGAATATGTCGGGCACGTAGCCTTTCCGAACGTGACCACCAATCAGGGCCCGCCGGCGCTCTACATGCTGGGCTTGGCCCTTGGTAAGGATACGCCCGATCTGAAGGGACCCATCGAGGCGCTGGGCGAAAAGAAGGACGAGGTCGTCACCTTCTATGAAAAATCCTCGCAACTGGTGCAGCTGATGCAGCAGGAGGAGATCTGGGCAGCCCCGATCGGCCGTTTCTCCTGGGCCGGCTTCACCAAGCTCGACGTGCCGGTCGCCTGGGCGACACCGAAGGAGGGCCAGACCGGCGGCATGAATGTGTTGGTGCTGACCAAGGGTTCGAAGAACCAGGACCTCGCTTTGCAGTTCATGGATTTCTGGCTCTCGACCGATATCCAGACCAAGCTCGCCGAAAAGCTGATCGACAGCCCCGCCAACCGCGAGGTCAAGCTTTCCGAGGCAGCAGCCAACAACCTTACCTATGGCGAGGAAACCGCCAAGAGCCTCAAGCTGATCCCCTCCGCCGTCGCCCTCGACAACCGCGCCGGCTGGCTGAAGACATGGAACGAAAAGGTCGGCCAATAAGGCCTGTCTGAGAACCGGTCCCGGCTCCTCTGCCGGGACAATCCTCTGTCCGCTCGAAAGGCGCCTCATGTTCCAGAACCGCGCAGAAGCCCTGGCGCTTGCCCTGCCGGCAGCCGTCTTTGCGACCCTGGTCTTCCTGCTGCCCGTCGCGATCCTGCTGTCGGAGGGCTTCCATGCCGGCGGCGGCTGGACGCTGTCGGCCTATGCCGGTTTCTTCTCTGAGGCGCTCAACCGCACCGTTTTCCTGCGCAGCTTCCGGCTCGGCCTCGAAGTCACAGCTGTCTCGGCGGTCATCGGTTATGCCGCAGCCTTCGCCATCGTCCACCTGCCGCCGAATGGCAAGGGCCGTATGATCGGCCTAGTCACCTTGCCGCTGATGATCTCTCCGGTGGCGCGCACCTATGCCTGGATCGTCATTCTCGGCCGCACCGGGATCGTCAACCAGGCGATAGCGCGCCTGGGTCTCAGCGCCGAGCCGCTGCGGCTGCTGTTCACCGAAACCGCCGTCTTCATCGGTCTCTTGCAACTCTTTCTGCCTTTGATGATCCTGTCGCTGATCAGCT
This sequence comes from Rhizobium sp. NZLR8, assembly GCF_019685025.1. Lineage (NCBI taxonomy): Bacteria > Pseudomonadati > Pseudomonadota > Alphaproteobacteria > Hyphomicrobiales > Rhizobiaceae > Rhizobium > Rhizobium sp. NZLR8. Next base: position 15,290 of record NZ_JABDVY010000006.1, read on the forward strand.
CCCTCGAGAACATGCCGAAGGATGCGATCCCCGCCGCCCGCGTGCTTGGCGCCAACTGGTTCCAGGTCTTCTGGAAGGTCATCCTGCCGCTGACCACGGAAGGCCTCGTCGTCGGCGGCACGCTTGTCTTCACCGGATCGCTGACCGCCTACATCACCCCGGCCGTGCTTGGCGGTTCAAAGGTGCTGATGCTGGAAACGCTGCTGTATCAGCAGGTTTCCGTCGCCAATGATTTCGTCTCGGCAAGCGTCATTGCCTTCATTCTGATCATCATGAGCTTTGCGGCCAACATCCTGCTGAAACGTCTTGCGACGGCGAGGAACCGCCGATGAGCCTCCGCCTGTTTTCGCCCATCGTGCTTTTCCTGCTGCTGGTCTTTCTGATCGGTCCGTTCCTGATCATCATTGCCGCTTCACTATCGGCCGGCGATACGCTGGCCTTTCCGCCACAAGGCCTGTCGCTGCGGTGGGTCATGAAGGTGTTCACCGTCGAGAGTTTCCGCGACAGCTTCGCCATGTCGATGTTCCTCGCCGTGTTCGGAACGCTCGCCGCCCTCGTCCTCGGCATCCCGGCCGCCTACGCGCTCTCCCGCTACCGGCTGCCCGCGGCCGAGACCGTCCGCACCATCGTCTCGCTGCCGATTATCGTGCCGGGCATCATCGTCGGCCTGTCGCTGCTGCGTTATCTCGTCGTGCCCTTCGGTTTCGACATCACGCTGGCACTCTTCTTCGCCCATACGGCCCTCGTACTGCCCTATGCCGTGCGCGTCGTCTCGGCGAGCCTCGACAATCTGCGCTCGGACATCGAGGAGGCCGCCGTCCTGCTCGGCTCCTCCAGACTCGGCGCTTTTTTCCGCGTGGTGATGCCGAATATCCGCGGCGGCATCCTTGCCGCCTTCATCCTCGGCTTCGTCACCAGCTTCAATCAGGTGCCCGTCTCGCTCTTCCTCTCCGGTCCCGGCGTCCACACGCTGCCGATCGACATGCTGGGTTACATGGAAACCACCTACGACCCGTCGATCGCGGCGCTTTCCGCCCTCCTCGCCTTTCTCTCGATGGGCATCGTCTTCCTCGCCGAACGTTTCCTGGGATTCTCGCGCTATGTCTGATGCCTATCTTCAACTCGACAAGCTGACGCTTACCTATGGCGACACGGTCGCGGTCAGCAATCTCGACCTTACGATCGGCAAGGGCGAGCTCGTTGCCCTTCTCGGCCCCTCAGGCTGCGGCAAGACGACGACGATGCGGGCGATCGCCGGTCTGCTGAGGCCTACCTCCGGCCGTATCAGCCTCGATGGAGCCGATATCACCCGCGTCTCGGCCAACAAGCGCGCCGTCGGGCTCGTCTTCCAGTCCTACGCGCTTTTCCCGCATCTGACGGTTTATGAGAACGTCGCCTTCGGTTTGCGCCTCAAGGGTATCTCGGGCGCAGATCTCGACGCCCGTGTCGCCTCCGGCTTGAAATCGGTCGGCCTGTCGGCTTTCGCCCGCCGCAAGCCCGCCGAACTCTCCGGCGGCCAGCAGCAGCGCGTGGCGCTCGCCCGCTCGATGGTGATGGAGCCGAAAGTTCTGCTGCTCGACGAGCCGCTTTCCAATCTCGACGCCCGCCTTCGCCTTGAGATGCGCGCCGAATTGCAGCGGGTACAGAAGGAGACCGGCGTCACCATGATCTTCGTCACCCACGACCAGGTGGAGGCCTTGGCGCTTGCCGACCGCATCGTCGTGATGTTGAACGGGGGCATCGAACAAATCGGCACGCCGGAAGAGATCTACAACAATCCGGCCTCTGCCTTCGTCGCCGATTTCGTCGGCTTCGAGAATGTCTTCCCGCTGAAGGATGGAAAGCTTGTGACAACGAACGGCCCGATCGCCCTTTCCGGCCCCGCACCGCAAGCTGCGGCGGGCCTCGCCTGGCGGCCACGCAAAGTGATCCTCGGCTCGGGCACCTTTCAAGGCACCGTGCGCGGCACGTCTTTCGCAGGCAACACACGCGAATATCTCCTCGATACCGCGCTCGGCCCGATCAAGGCCGAGATTGATGCCGGTCTGCCGCCGCATGAGATCGGCAGCGCGCTCGCCTTCGACCTGCCGGTTGCCGGCGCGGCCAGCCTCAAGCGGTTCGGGTGAGATCATGGGCGTCTGGATCGACACCGACATGGGCTTCGACGACATCGCCGCCATTCTGGTGGTGGGTCAATCGGAATTTGACATCGACGGCGTATCGCTGGTCTTCGGCAATACGCCACTGCCGCAGGTGAAAACCAATGCCGCCTCCGCTGCCATTGCCTTCGGCTGGAAATTCCCGATCCACACCGGTCGCGCCATGCCTGTTCTCGGCAAGCTCGAAACCGCTCAGGCGATCCTCGGCGAAACCGGCATCCCGACCATCGGCAGGAGCCTGCCGGAGGCCCCCGCTCTTGCTGAAAGCGATGCCTTTGCAGCGCTTTGCCGGTGGTTGGAAGATCAGGGCCAGCACCGTATGCTGGCGCTCGGGCCCCTCACCAATATCGCCGCCGTGGCGCTCGCTCGCCCCGATCTTGCCGCCCGTATCAGCGAACTCGTCTGGATGGGCGGCGGCGTCACCTCAGGCAACCATACGGCGTCTGCCGAGTTCAACGCGCTCGCCGATCCCGAGGCCCTGTCGATCGTCATCGCCCATGGCCTGCCGCTGCGCATGGTCGATCTCGATCTCTGCCGCAAGGTGCTGGCAAGGCCGGAGGATGCCGAGCCGGTGCGCGATGCCGGCGGCGCCAATGCCGATCTGATCGCCGATATGTTTTCGGGTTATATCCGCATCGGCACCAGCCGCGGCCGCCCGGGCATGGCGATCTACGATCCCACAGCCGCCGTCGCCTTCGTCGCTGCCGATGTCGTCAGCTTCCGGCCCGCGCGTATCGACGTCGAACTGCAGGGCGCCTTGACCCGTGGCCGCACCGTCGTCGAGACCCGCGCCACGCATGCAGCCTTCAATGCCCAGTTTGCCGCCGACATCGATGCCGACAGGGCGCGTGTCATTATCCTTGAAGCCCTGGTCAACGAGGCCCGGAAGTGAACGCCATCCCTCGCCAGGAACCTGGCGATCTCAACGATCCCGCCATGCGCGCGCGGGCCGTCGCCGCCGCACGCGGTGATGCTCCCTTCGATATGCTAATTACCGGCGGCCGGCTGCTCGACGCGGTGACGGGCCTGATCCGCGAGGCCGATATCGGCCTCGTTGGCGCCCTGATTGCGAGCGTCCACACCTCGGCAAGCCGCACGGATGCGGTCGAGATCATCGATGCGGCAGGCGGCATCGCAACACCCGGTCTGATCGACACCCACATGCATGTCGAAAGTTCGATGGTGACACCGGCGGAATATGCGAGCGCCGTGCTGGCGCGCGGCGTCACCACGGTCGTTTGGGATCCGCATGAATTCGCCAATGTCCATGGCCTTGACGGTGTGCGCTGGGCGATCGAGGCGGCACGCTGCCTGCCGCTGCGCATGATCCTGCTCGCTCCCTCCTGCGTGCCGTCGGCGCCCGGCCTGGAACTTGCCGGTGCCGATTTCGATGCCTCCGTCATCGCCGAGATACTGCGCTCCTCCGCCGTCGGCGGCGTCGCCGAGGTGATGAACATGCGTGGCGTCATCGACGGCGATCCGCGCATGATGGCCATCGTCAATACCGGCCTTGCCTCCGGCAAGCTCGTCTGCGGTCATGCCCGCGGCCTCGAAGGCCCCGACCTCAACGCCTTCATGGCCTCGGGCATCACGTCCGACCACGAACTCACTTCCGGCGGCGACCTCGCGGCCAAGCTTGCCGCCGGCTTGACGATCGAGCTGCGCGGATCGCACGACCATCTGCTCCAGGAATTCGTCGAGGTGCTGAATGGTCTCGGCCACCTGCCCCCGACCGTGACACTCTGCACAGACGACGTCTTTCCCGATGAACTCTACGAAGGCGGCGGCCTTGACGACGTCGCCCGCCGGATGGTGCGCTACGGAATGAAGCCGGAGTGGGCGATCCGTGCCGCAACCTTCAACGCCGCACAGCGGCTGAAGCGATCCGATCTCGGCCTCATCGCCCCCGGCCGCCGCGCCGATATCGTGCTCTTCGAGGACCTTACGGAATTCCGGTCGCGGCTGGTCATCTCAAGCGGTCGCGTCGTCGCCCGCAACGGCAGCATGCAGGTTGACATCCAGCAGCTCGATCCGGCGCCGCTTGAAAATTCGGTGAAGCTCCCGCAATTTGCCGAAGATGATTTCCGCATTCCGTCGAGCTGCGAGCGCGTCCGTGTCGCCACCATCGACCGCCCGCGTTTCACGCAATGGGGTGAGGCGGAGACAGAGGTCAGAGACGGGTTCGTCGTACCGCCGGCCGGCAGCGCCATGATCGCCGTCGCCCATCGCCACGGCAAAGCCGACGGCACCCCGCGCATCGGCTTCCTCACCGGCTGGGGTGAATGGCGCGGCGCCTTCTGCACCACCGTCTCGCATGACAGCCACAACCTCACCGTCTTCGGCGGCAATGCGCGCGACATGGCGCTTGCCGCCAACGCCGTCATATCAGCCGGAGGCGGAATGGCCGTCGCCAAAGACGGAAAGATCGAGGCGCTACTGCCGCTGCCGCTCTCCGGCCTAGTGACCGACGCATCGCTAAAGGACACCGCTTCGGCCTTTGCCGGCATCCGCAAGGCCATGGAAAAAATCGTCGACTGGAAACCGCCCTATCGGGTCTTCAAGGCCTGCTTCGGCGCAACGCTCGCCTGCAATGTCGGCCCGCACCAGACGGACCGGGGAATTGCCGATGTGGTGACGGGCGAGCTGCTGGAAAATCCGGTGCTGGAGGTTTTGTAGGGCTCCAGCGATTGCACGGTGTGCCGTGCCACCGCAAACGCGGGTCTAAAGCGCGTCGGATTAGACTTGATTCATGTGACGCGCTTTAGCTCATTGTTTTTATGCATGTCGTTATCCCGAAACCGCTGCACACTTCCGGGCGACATGCGTTAAATCCTCAACTCCCGCTCCACTAACGCCACCCAGTAAGCCGCCCCATATCCAAGCGCCCCATCGTTGAAATCATAAGCTGTGTTGTGATGCAGCGCCCCATCCACTGCTGGCCCGTTGCCGAGCCAGGCGTAACAGCCCGGCGCATTCTGCGCGAAGAAGGCAAAGTCGTCGCCTGCCGTGGACGGCGGAAAGCTTGTCCGCACCTTCCCGCCGAATACCGAGCCGGCCGCGGCGAGCGCCCGCGCGGTTGCATTCGCATCGTTGATAACAGGCGGAATCCGCCGCTCGAATACGTAGTCGACGGCAACCGCGTACATAGCCGCAGTGCCATGCGCCAACCGACCGATCTCGGTCTCCAGCTGATCGCGTACCTCGGGTGAATAGGCCCGCGCCGTCCCGCCGATCTCCACGATATCGGGAATGACATTCAGCGCCTTCGGGTCACCGGCCTGCAGGGAACACGCGCTGACGACGGCCGGCTGCAGCGGATCGACCACCCGTCCGACGATGGTCTGCAGCGATGACAGGAAGGTGCCGGCGGCCGTGATCGGATCGCGGCCGAGATGCGGCTTGGCGCCGTGGGTGCCGATGCCGCGAAAAGAGATGCGCCAGCTGTCGGAAGAGGCGAGCTGCGGCCCCTCGACCACGGCGATCTGGTCAATCGCAAGTCCAGGCATGTTATGCAGCCCGTAGACGGCATCGCAGGGGAAAAGTTTGAACAGCCCCTCCTCGACCATGCGCCTTGCCCCGCCTCGCCCTTCTTCCGCCGGCTGGAAGATGAAATGCACCGTGCCGGAGAAGCCTCGCGTCGCCGCAAGATGCCGCGCGGCACCGAGCAGCATCGCCGTATGACCGTCATGGCCGCAGGCATGCATCTTGCCGGGCACCGTCGATCTATAGGGCCGCTCCGCCGTTTCAGGCATGGCGAGCGCATCCATATCGGCCCTGAGCCCGATCCGGCGCGTGCCGTTGCCGACCTGCAACGTGCCGACCACACCGGTACCGGCCAGCCCGCGATGCACGCCGATGCCAGCCTCTTCGAGAAGTCGCGCGACGATACCGGCAGTGCGCTCCTCCTCGAAACCGAGTTCGGGATGGGCATGCAGATCGCGGCGCAAGGCCGTGAGGAACGGCAGATCGTCCTTGATCCGGGCGGGAATGCTCATGGGCCTGGAAATCCCTTCATGCGAAACGGGCGCCCAACCGGCGCCCGCGTCAGATCATCCCTTGTTTATCAAACGGTTCGCAAATTCAATCATCAAGTCTCTTCGACGAACACCTCTTCGCGCTTCTTCTTCACGCTTGGCAGGAAGACGATGATAAGCACGGCAAGCGCGATGGCCAGAAGAGTGGCGCTGATCGGCCGTGTGACGAAGATCGTTGGATCGCCGCGCGACAGAATCATCGCACGTCGCAAATTCTCCTCGAGCAGCGGTCCGAGCACGAAGCCGAGCAAAAGCGGCGCCGGCTCACAGCGAAGCTTTGCCAGCACATAACCGATGAGCCCGAAGAAGGCGACGGCATAGAGGTCATAAACATTGGCGTTGACGCTGTAGACCCCGATCGAGCAGAAGGCCATGATGATTGGGAAGAGCACGTAATAAGGCACGGTCAGGAGTTTCACCCAGAGCCCGATCAGTGGCAGGTTGAGGATGACCAGCATCAGGTTGCCGATCCACATCGAGGCGATGATGCCCCAGAACAGCGCCGGCTGCTCGGTGGCGACGTTCGGGCCTGGCACGATGCCCTGGATGATCATCGCGCCGACCATCAGCGCCATGACGGGATTGGCGGGAATGCCGAGCGTCAGCAGCGGAATGAATGAGGTCTGCGCCCCGGCATTATTCGCCGATTCCGGTCCGGCGACACCGGCAACCGCGCCCTTGCCGAATTCCGCCGGCGTCTTCGAAATCCGCTTTTCCACCGTATAGGAGGCGAAGGAGGCTAGGATCGCGCCGCCGCCCGGCAGAATGCCGAGCGCCGAGCCGATCACCGTGCCGCGAATAATCGGCGCGATCATCTCCTTGAATTCCTGGCGAGAGGGCAAAAGGCTGGACACCTTGGCCATCAGTACCGTGCGTGTCGACTCGCCCTCGAGGTTGCGCAGGATTTCCGCCACCCCGAAGACCCCGACCGCGAGCGCCACAAAGTTCAACCCGTCCGCATATTCACGGATGCCGAGCGTGAAGCGCGGCGTGCCGGTATAGATGTCGGTGCCGACGAGACCGAGCAGCAGCCCGAGTGCCACCATCGCCAGCGCCTTGACGACCGAGCCATGCGCGAGAGCAATCGATGAAACGAGGCCGACGATCATCAGCGAGAAATATTCCGCCGAGCCGAATTGCAGCGCGATCGCGGTCAGCGGCGGCGCGAAGATCGCAACGAGGAAGGTCGAGACCGTGCCAGCGAAGAACGAACCGAGCGCCGCGATCGCAAGCGCTGCCCCCGCCCGTCCCTTGCGCGCCATCTGGTAACCGTCGATCGCGGTGACGGCGGAGGAGGATTCACCCGGCATGTTGATGAGGATCGCCGTGGTTGAGCCGCCATACTGCGCGCCGTAATAGATGCCGGCGAGCATGATCAGCGAGGAGACCGGTTCGAGCTGGAAGGTGATAGGCAAGAGCATGGCGATCGTCGCCGTTGCGCCGATGCCGGGCAGCACGCCGATCAGCGTGCCGAGCAGCACGCCGATCAGGCAGAAGAGCAGGTTTTCCGGAGTGCCGGCTGTCGCAAAACCGAGCGCGAGATTGCTGAAAAGATCCATCATCGCCTCCTAGAACCGGACCCAGGGGCCGAAGCGCTCGAACGGCAGCCCGAGCCCGTAGCTGAAGACCGCCACCGAAAAAACCGTCAGCAGCAGCGAAAGAATGATAGCGAGCAACACATTCATCTTTTGCGATGCGAAGCAGGCGACGAATGCGGCGAAGAACAGCGCCGGCGCAAATCCGAGCCCGCGCACCGTCAACCCGAAGAACACCGGCGCCGGCAGGATGAAAAGCATGCCGCGCCAGGCGAAGGGATCGATCGGCTCACCCTCGACCCGGAGGGCCTGAATGAAGATGACGGCGCCGAGAAGCACGAGCACGCAGGCAAGCACCAGCGGAAAATAACCCGGCCCCATTCGCACTGCCGTGCCGAGGTCGAGCCCCAGCGACTGGAGGGCGAAGAAGGCGCCGGTCGCGACGAAGAGCGCTCCGCAGATCGCATTGGTGGTATCGAAACTGATGGATTTCATGGTGTCTCCTGGAATTGGAGATGGAGCGTCGTTACTGCAGCAATTACCGCTCATCCGCCTTCCGACACCTTCTCCCCGCAAGCGGAGAGAAGGGGATATGCCGCAAACCTCTCAGCTTTGCCACCATTGTAATGGGCAAGTCCCCTCTCCCCGCGTGCGGGCAGAGGATTAGGGTGAGGGGCTCATCCGGCATGTCCTGGACGAGACAAGTCTCAGTCCGCATATTCGCCGGCAGCCTCGATCACCGGCTTCCAGCGGGCAATCTCGCTTTCGAGCTTGGCCTTCAGCGCAGCCGGCGTCGCATCGGCATCCGAGGATGGCGCCGTGCCGAGTTCGGCGAAGCGTGCGGCGACATTCGCGTTCTTCAGCGCGACCTGCAGCGACTTCGACAGACGTTCGTTGATCGCGGCCGGCGTGCCCTTCGGCGTGTAGATGCCGTGCCAGATGCCGACTTCAAAACCCGGAAGGCCGGCTTCGACTGCAGTCGGAACGTCCTTCAGCACGTCGAGGCGGTTGGGCGAGGTCACGGCATAGGCCTTGATGGTGCCGCCCTGGATCTGCTTCGTCGTGTTGGTCGTCTGGTCGCACATGACGTCGACCTGGCCGCCGAGCAGATCGGTCATGGCAGGGCCGGTGCCTTTGTAGGGCACGGTCGTCAGCGGTGTCTGGATGGCGCTCATCAGCATCATACCGCAGAGATGCGAGGCCGCACCGATGCCGGCATTGGCGACCGTCACCTTGTCCTTGTTGGCCTTGATGTAATCGATCAACCCCTTGAGGTCTGTCGGCTCCAAGTCCTTGCGTGCGACGATCGTCATCGGCACCTCGGTGACGAGGCCCACATAATCGAAGGCGCCGAGCGGGTCATAGGCGAGCTTGCGGTAGAGCGTGGCGCTGGTCGCCATGCCGATATGGTGCAGCAGGACGGTGTAACCGTCGGGATCGGCACTCGCCACGCGGCGGGCGCCGAGCGTGCCGCCGGCGCCGCCGACATTTTCGACGACGATCTGCTGGCCGAGATCCTTCGACATGGATTCGGCGACGAGGCGCGCCACGGTGTCCGTCGGGCCGCCGGCCGCAAACGGCACGACCATGGTGATGGTGCGCTCGGGATAGGTCTGCGCCGAAGCGACGCTGACGAGAAGAGAGACCGCGGCAGCCGCGGTCAGGCCGAGCATGGCCTTCTGGATTTTCATCGTTTCCTCCCTGATGAAATAAGCAAGCCCGCCGCCGCATCCTCCGCGCCGGTTCGGATCACTCATTTGCCGCCAGGAAAAATCGACCTGCAATCATCGCCAACGCTTTCGAAAGACGATTTTGCGATAGTGCGATGCGGCATGGGTCCATTTGGAAACAAACGGCCTGCGCAATGGGTGGAAATCCACCCATTGCACCATGACCACCGGCTTATTTTTTGGGAGGCAGCACGACTTCACCGGTCTCGATCAGCGACTTGAGGTTGGAGAGAATGCGTGGCCAGCCGCCGGAAACGGCATCGATGAGCTTGGAGTTCTCGACTGCGATGGAATGGGTGACCGTCAACTTGGTGGCCGTATCATTGACCGGCTCGATCTCCATCACGCATTGCGAATAGCCCTCGGCCTTCAGCTCGGGCATGAACTCGTTCCGCCACTTCAATACGAGCCGTTTCGGCGGATCGCATTCCAGGATCTCGCCGGTGTCGGCGACCGATCCGTCCTCAAACAGAAGCTTCCAGGCAGCGCCTGCCCTCCACTCGGTGTCGAAATGTGCGCCGAGCCAGAATTTCTTCATGAATTCGGCTGTCGTCAACGCCGCCCAAAGCTGCTCGGGCGTCGTGCGGATAAAGGTGACATAGTTGTATGTACTGCCAGCCATGATGATACTCCCTTGTCGCCAGGACAAGAACAGGATGATTCTAGGCCGGGTCGGCCTAAAATCTGAATCCTGCTCTCAATTAGATAGTTAGAGCATGATGTCGTCCGAAAACCGCTCACACTTTTCGGCATCGTGGTCTAAGTACTCCCGATGGCCAGGCCGCGGATCTAGTTGCCGCCCTTGCCTTCGAGGGTCTTCTTCAGATCGGCGAGCGCATTCAGCTGCTGCCGCTCGAATTTGTTGATCCAGCGTTGCGCGATCTCGTTGATCGGCACGGGATTAATGAAATGCAGCTTCTCCCGACCTTGGCGCTGCGACGAAACGAGGCTCGCCTCCTCCAGGATCGCGACATGTTTGGCCACTGCCTGGCGCGTCATGGCGAGCCCTTGGCAGAGCTCGGCCAGCGTCTGGCCGCTTCTGGCATGCAGCCGGTCGAGCAATTGCCGCCGGCTCGCATCCGCCAGAGCCCGAAAAACCGCATCGTCATCCATGTCTTTATACGGAACCATCTGGTTGCCTGTTATTGTTTATAGGCAACCAAACAGTTGCCTGTCAAGCGGCGATTTATCGATTGCGAACCACCCGCCGACGCTGGACAGTGAAATTGAAATCGGGAAACCTCGTCCGGCAACCACGCCGCGCTCGGCTCAAGGCTCGCGCTGGACTTCGCCGGATATCTCCGTCGCCAACAGCTTCTTGTCGAGCCCGTATTTCTGCATCTTCTCGTAGAGAGTCTTCCGCGAGATGCTGAGCGATTCATAAACAGGTCTCAGGCTTCCGCCATGAGCAACGAGAGCGCTGGCGATCACGCCGCGCTCGAATTCGGCGACGCGCTCGGCCAGCCCCACCGCCTCGCCCGCCTGCCGCCCACCGCCATCGAGGCCGAGCACCAGACGATCGGCGGCATTTCTCAATTCGCGCACATTGCCCGGCCAGTCGCGCTGGGCGATGTCGGCGATCACATCAGGCAGCACGACCATCTCGTCGCGGCCGTAGCGAGCAGCTGCCTCCCGCACCAGCTGCAGGAAGAGCAGCGGAACATCCGCCCGCCGCTGCGACAGTGATGGCACATGCAGCGTCGCGACATTCAGCCGATAGAAGAGGTCGGCCCGGAAGCGTCCGGCCGCCACCTCCGCCTCCAAGTCGACCTTGCTCGTGGCGATGAAGCGTACGTCAAGCGCCACGACCTCGTTCGAGCCCAGCCGCGAAATCACCCGCTCCTGCAGCACCCGCAGGAACTTCGCCTGCAGGTCGATGGGCATCGAGCCGATCTCGTCAAGCAGGATCGTGCCACCGCGCCCGTGTTCGAATTTTCCGTAACGCGGCCTCACCGCGCCCGGAAAGGCCCCCACCTCATGGCCGAAAAGCTCACTCTCGATCAGGTTCGCCGGCAGCGCGGCACAATTGATAGCGATGAACGGCCGGCTCGCCCTGGCGCTGATATCATGGAGCGCCCGCGCCACCACCTCCTTGCCGGCCCCGGTCTCGCCGACGATAAGGGTATCGGCATCGGTCGCCCCGATCGCGCGAATGCGGTAGCGCAGATCCACGATCACCTGCGTGCGCCCCGGCAGCCGCGCCTCGATATCGTCGCGCTTGCCGGCGACCGCCTTCAGCAGCCGGTTTTCGAGCACGAGGCCGCGCCGCTCCATCGCCCGGCGGATGACGCCGGCGAGCATCTCGGGGGTGAACGGCTTCTCGATGAAATCATAGGCGCCTTCGCGCATCGCTTTCACCGCAAGCTGAACGTCGCCGTGGCCGGTGACGAGAATGACCGGCACCTCTGGGTCGAGTTCGCGGATCTTCTGCATCAGCGTCATGCCGTCCATGCCGGGCATGCGGATATCGCTGACGACGACGCCGGGAAAGCTGTAGCCGATCAGCTCCAGCACATGATCGCCGTTCGAAAAGGTCTCGACACTAAAGCCGGAAAGCTCCAGCGCCTGCGCTGTCGAGCGGCGCAGTTCCTCCTCATCGTCGACCAAAAGGATCTTCGCATCGTTCATTCCGCCGCCTCCGGCATCAGCCGTGCCGCCGATTGTAGCTCGATGCGGAATACCGCGCCTCCTTCGGGATGATCGGCAGCAGTAAGGCTGCCGCCGAAATCCTTGATGATGTTGTAGGAGATCGAAAGCCCGAGACCGAGCCCTTTGCCAACGCCCTTCGTCGTGAAGAAGGGATCGAAGATGCGCTCGGCGATGGCCGCCGGTACACCTGGCCCATGGTCCCGCACGGTCAGTACCACTTTGCCGGCCGCCTCGAAGGCCGAAACCTCGATGCGTCTGTCATCCAGCCCTTCGACCGCATCGGCCGCGTTGGAAATCACATTCACCAGCACCTGCTGCAGCCGCACCGAACCGGCGCGCACGATCGGCGGTCGGCTACCCAAATCAAGCCTGAGTTCGGCATCGGCCGCCTTCAGCCGCCAGGCGATGATCTCGAGCGTATCATGCATCGCCTCGTCGAGAGAAACCGACCCGAGCTTCTCGTTCGGTTTGCGCGCAAAATTGCGCAGGTGCCGGCTGATTGCGGCCATGCGGTCGATCAACCCGCCGATCCGCCGGATATTGTCCCCCGCCTCCTCCGTCCGACCGCGATCGATGAGAACGGAGGCGCTGTCCGTATAGGTCTTGGCGGCGGCGAGCGGCTGGTTGAACTCGTGCGACAGCGCAGCTGACATCTGCCCGAGGCCGGCAAGCTTGCCCGCCTGGATGAGATCGGCTTGTGTCTGACGGAGCTGCTGCTCGGTCAGACGCCGTTCGGCAATCTCTTCTTCTATGCGGCTGTTGACGCGGGCAAGATCGGCCGTGCGTTCCTCGACGCGCCGCTCCAGCTCGTTGCGAGCTTCAGCCTGCATCTGCATGCGCTCGGCCAAGCGCGCCCTCCGCTGCCGCAGAACAGCAACCGCGAGCCCGGCAATGCAGAGGACGAGAAAAACCGCCGCAAGCGCGGTGCGCGCCTGGGTGCGGATGGAACTCGTCTCCATCAGCACGTTCACCGTCCAGTCCTCGGCCGGCATGTAGTGCGACAGCACCAGATATTCGCTCGAACCGCGCTCGCCAGTGAGCGTCATCAGCTCGTGCGGCTCAAGGCGCTGGCGGGTCACTGGCAGTGCCGTCAGCCTGGCATTGGCATAACGCCGCGACGCTTCCGTTCGCGCGATGCGGTCGGCCGTCAGCGGCAGGATTGCACCGTAGAGCCATTCCGGGCTGCCGGACATGAAGATGATGCCCTCCGGATCGGAGACGAAGATCTTGTATTCGCCGCCGCCCCAGGAGGATTCGATCATGTCGATATCGACCTTGAAGACGATGACGCCGCGAATATCCGCGCCGGCCCGGATCGGCGCAGCGAAATAATAGCCCCGCTTCAGCGAGGTGGTGCCGAGCGCATAGAACCGCGCCTGCCGGCCTTCGATCGCCTCCTGGAAATAGGGCCGATAGCTGAAATTCTGTCCGACGAAGCTTCCCGGTCCATCGTAATTGCTCGCCGCGATCGTCTCTCCGTCCGGCTTGACCACATAAATGTCGGAGGATTTCAGCAGCCCGTTGATCTCCTTGAGATAGAGATTGGCCGCGCCGCGCAGTGCTGCATCTTCAGGCGCACTCACCAGTTCCTTGATATCGTCGTGATCGGCGATCAGCGCCGGAAGCGCCTCGTAGCGGTTGAGATGACCGCTGAGCGCCGAGACGGCAAGGCGCAGCGCCGTTCTCGCCTGCGCCGAAGCTTCCCCCATATAGGCGCGCGTCGCGATCGCGCCTCCATAGGTGAAGAAGACGAAGATGATCAGCGGCATCACCAGCAGCGCCGCTATCGCACGATATCTCGAAGACAGATCCTGCTCCTCCCCTTTCTGCCTCCACTCCCCAGTGAGGCATACCCGACGGCACAAGTCTAATAATACCCACAGTGATTTCCAAGGGCCCGTCGAAACTTGACACCCGGCAAAGGCCGATGTCCTATTGCGGCATCGTAGGGAACCCGATCATGAGCGACGACCAGACGCCCGCCGACAGCAAGCTCACCAGCTCCAAGCGTCGATGGGCGGCTGAAGGTAAATTCCTGACCGGCCGCATCAGCCGTCCCGAAGCTGAGCGCCTGCCGCCCGGCCAGCACCTCGTCAAAAACTGGCCGGTGCTCGATCTCGGCCAGCAGCCCGTCATCTCCACGAATAGCTGGCGTCTCGAGCTGCGCGGCCTCGTCGAAACGCCGCTCACCCTAACCTGGACCGACTTCCAGGCGATCGAGCAGAGCACCAAGGTCAGCGATATCCACTGCGTCACCACCTGGTCGCGCTACGACAACAAATGGAAAGGCGTTTCGACCCGCGATCTGCTCGATCGCGCCATGCCAAAGCCCGAAGCCGGTTACGTCATGCTGACGAGTTATGACGGCTATACCACCAACCTGCCGCTTGCCGATTTCGCCGCCGAGGATGCGATCCTTGCGACATCGTGGGAATGCCTGCCGCTGACGCCGGATCACGGCGGCCCGATGCGCCTCGTCGTACCGCATCTCTATTTCTGGAAAAGCGCCAAATGGCTGCGCCGCATCGAGCTGATGCCCGCCGACCAGGCCGGCTTTTGGGAAAAGAACGGTTACCACATCTATGGCGATCCGTGGCGCGAGCAGCGCTATTCCGACGATTGAGCCTTCGGCCGCAGAAAGCGGCCCAGCGCAAACGTCACAAGGGCGAACAGAGCGGCGAGCCCCGTCAGCGACGCCATGCTGGCGGGATGAAACGGCACTTTGCTCCAGCGCGGCTTGACGACATCGGCTGTGTTGAAGGCCTCGCCGCTGAACCTGCAAGTGATGAGCGCCAGGCTGCGCCGCACCATGTCGGCATCGACCGCGGAAATGATTTCATTAGCCGCAACGGCCTCCCGCGGCATCTCACGCATCTCAAGCAATACCGCCTTGGCCGCCGCGAGATAAGCATGAGCACATTCGTTGAACGGGCTCTCCTCGTCGCTCACGCTGCCCGGCATCCGCCCCCAGAGACAATAGGAATATTGGATTTCGGCATAGTTCAGAACGCGCCGGAACAGCTCGTTTGTATCAGTCGCGCGTGACGCCAACCCGACAATTTCGCCGCGGTAGTCTGAAATCACCGCCATCTCGCCATGCGAGATTTCCGGGATATCGAGGCCGGTATCGCTGCCGCCGACGCTGCGGCTATGGGCAAGCGCGTTTTCGCCAACCGCACAAAACCAAGCGGCGGCGGCAAACGCCGTCGACAGAATCGATATGGTTTTGCTGCTTTTCATACTCGCTCGAAAAACTTGAGGGCGCCGGCAAGGCGGCGCCCCTCGATGCGTTCAGTGAAATGCCGGTGCCGGTCGAGCCCGCTGCCCGCCCTTCACGGCAAGCAGCTTTTCCGCCAGCGCTCCGAAGCCAAGACCGAGCGTTGCCCAGAGGATCACCTGCATGCCGAGCGAGGTCGTGCGGAAACGCCAGAGCACCATCGCCGAGAACTTCTCCGGCACTTCGTTGATCGACGGCAGCAAATAGAGCACCAGGCCCATGAAGACGAGATAGGTGATGCCGGCGATGATCGCCCCGTTCCACAGACCGAAACGCTCGGAAAGGCGCCGCGACAGCGCCACCGCGGCAATCAAAGCAGCGATCGAGACGACGATCATCAGGAAGAACAGCTCGGTCCTGACGCCGATCGTATCGGGATTGCCGACCGCCGGCGGATTGGCCGGATACTTGATACCGGGAACGACGACGATCGCCACGAAGGCGGCAAGGGCGATGACCGCCGAGGTGCCGCGTGCCGAAAGCCTGCTGATGCGGCCGTGCACGAAAGCGAAAGCGAGCGCGAAAAGCCCGCCGACGGCAATGCTGTAGGCCATGACGCCGGTGAAGAGGCCAAGACCGGCCTGCGTGGCACGGCTGACGATCTCAGGTTCGGCAGCTTCGCCCGCCGCCTGGGCGCTCGCCTCCTCGAAGGCGATCGCCGCATCGACCAGCGGCTCGCCGAAGATATGCGCGAAAGCAAAAACCAGAATGCCAGCGATCAGCCCCGCGAGCATGCCGCGAAGTAGAAGATTTCCGACCATGTCAGGATCCCCCTTAGTGGCAGGGAAAGCCGAGGAGATGACGGCCGTCATGCACGAATTCGTGCACATACATGCCGTTGAACAGCGCCATCGCGCCTTCCTCGGTGCCGACGAAATAGATGGCGATCAGCATCAACAGGCCGCCGAAGATCGCCCAAGGCAGGATTTCTCCTACCGGGATTGGCGCCGGTGCCGCGACGGGCGCAAAAGTGGTGTCAGACATGTATTCCTCCGGGAATGACGCGTTCAGTCGAAAGAGTGCTTATGCGGCAGGGTCTGACTTCCAGCGCGAAGAACCTTCGACACGCTGGTCACAGCGGCGCGACCGTGCCGGATTTACACCGGCTTCCAAACCCGCAACAGCACGGTTATATCTGCAGGCCGAAGAGCCTGTCAACGAAACTTCATGAAGCGGCGAAGGGCTGTTCCCACCGCTATCCGGAGATCGCAACGACCGTGAATACGCGACTTATCTGGATCTGCCACGGCGCGACGGCAGCGAGCCGCAAGGCCCTGTTCCCGCTCGATGAACCGCTGGACAACAAGGCCGCGGAAGAAGCGGCCAGGATGACCGCCCTGCCCCGCGCCGATCGTATTGTCACCAGCCCGGCTTTGCGCGCCCGCCAGACGGCCGAAGCCCTCGGCCTCGACGCCCGGATAGATCAGGCGCTTCGCGACTGCGATCACAGGCGCTGGGCCGGCAGGTCGATCGCAGCGATCGAGGCAGAAGAGCCGGAGAACCTCATGGCCTGGATGTGCGATCCTGAAGCGGCTCCGCACGGGGGCGAGAGCCTTGTTGATCTCAGAACACGTGTCGGCGGTTGGATGGACAATGAATCCGCTCTCGGCGGCCATGTGATCGCCGTCAGCCACGCGGCCGTCATCCGAGCGGCGATCGCGTACGTACTTCAGGCGCCGCTCTCCTCCTTCTGGCTCGTCGACGTCGAGCCGCTTGGCATTGTTCGCATGACCAGCAATGGACGGCGCTGGTCTCTGCGATTCCAGCATTAGCGATCCCTCATTTTATCCAGCCTTACACAAGCAAATCGCGTCATCTCTATTGAACCCGGTTCTACCGGGACTACTTCCTTGTCCCAAGGAGATGGAAGACATGACATATGACTGGAGTGGGGAGCGCACGCGGCGCCTGCGTTTGGTGCGTGTCGCCACAATTGCGGTTCTGGTCGGTCTCATCGTCAGCGTACCGCTGCTGATCGTTACCGCCTGAAGCACGAAAAGGGCGAGCGGTGCCACGGCACGCTCGCCTTCGTTCTTTCCCCCGCCTGCCGGTCTGCAACCACGACGACGATCGCGCTCAGCGTTTTACCCGGTTCCGCGAAAGCGCCCTCAGTCCCTCCACGGCACAGCCATAGGCTGCCCCTCTGATAATTCGCCTTCTGGTTTCAACGAACATTTCAGACTTTCATGATTACTTCGGCGCGGGTGGAGTCGGAGAAGACCATATGCCGGTGTTTTTCCAAAGCAAGGCCGGAAGGCAATGCGTGTCGATTGTCGGGCTTGGGATAACCCTCTGGCTCCTCGGCGCGCTGTTGCAGCTTGACGACAGCCTTGTCTTCTTCATGACCGGTTTCGGCGAATACGGCGCCGACAAGCTCGTTCTGGCGCTCGGTATCGCCGGCGCCATGAGCTTCATCTATTCGGTGCTGCGCATCGCCGACCTGCGCAAGGAAACCGAACTGCGCGCCGCCGCTCAGGCGAAGGCCGATTGGACCGCCACCCACGACCATCTGACCAAACTGCCGAACCGCTACGCCTTCGAGCGCAAGATTCTCTCACGGCCAGTCAAGGACGACGAGTACGAGGTCGAAGAGTGGAGCCGCAACGTCACCATCTTCTCCGTCGATCTCGACGGCTTCAAGAAGGTCAACGATCTCGTCGGTCACAAGGGCGGCGACGTTCTGTTGATCGAGGTTGCCAGACGGATCTGCGCGCTCGGCAACGCCGATTGCGTCTATCGCTTCGGCGGCGACGAATTCATCATTGTCGCCTTTGCTCTGACGGCGCAGCGCGAGGAGCGTTTTGCCAGGCTGCTGATCCAAGCCGTCACCCGGCCGATCCATATCGATGGTTTTGCCGTCGAAGTCGGCGCCAGCGTCGGCTATGACCGTTGGGCCGAGCGAGCCGAACCGCTGGAAGATGCCGCTCATCGTGCCGACCTCGCCATGTACGAGGCGAAATCTCGAGGACCCAACCACTATTTCGTTTTCGAACCTGCAATGCAGGACAAGGTAACGGAACGCGCTGCACTGGAAACCCGGCTGCGCGCGGCAATCGCCAATAAGGCGATCAAACCCTTCTATCAGCCGCTGATCGACCTGAAGACCGGTCAGCTCTGCGGCTTCGAGGCGTTGGCGCGTTGGATCGGCGACGATGGCGTCAACATTCCGCCTCCGGTCTTCATCGATATCGCCGAGGAAACCGGCATGATCACTGCGCTGTTCGAGGATCTCCTTGCTCAGGCCTGCAGCGATGCACTCACCTGGCCCGAGCATGTGACATTGTCTTTCAACGTCTCGCCGGTCCAGATGGAAGACAGGCTGTTGACCTCGCGCATTCTCAAGGTGCTTTCGGCAAGCCGGCTGCCGCCGCAGCGCCTGGAAGTCGAGATCACCGAGAACGCGCTGATCCAGGATCCGGCCATCGCCGCCGTGATTCTCGACGAACTGCACGCCGCCGGCATCCAGATCGCACTCGACGATTTCGGCACGGGCTATTCGAGCCTGGCCCAGCTCGCCCGCTATCGTTTCGACAAGATCAAGATCGACAAAAGCTTCATCGCCACCTATCGCGACGACGAACGTCAGGAAAAAATCGTCCGCGCCATGCTCGGACTCGGCAGGAGCCTCAACATCAAGACGACCGCTGAGGGCGTCGAGGAGCACGGCCAGCTCGCCTTCCTGCTGCAGCTCGGCTGCGACATCGGCCAAGGCTATCTTTTCGGTAAGGCGATGCCCGCCGCCGAGGCGGGCATCTTCATCAGCGATCGTAATGCCAGTCTAGCCTCAACGGCCTGACGTTATGCCTACCTTTTTGACGCAATTCCGGACGGAAAACTGCTTCGCACTTTTCCTGGAATTTGCTCTAAAAGACCTGACGCAGGATTACGAAGAGCACGAAGGCGATTGCGATCGAGGCCGGCAGCGTCAGCACCCAGGCCATCAGCATGTTGCGCACGGTCGACCATTGCAGGCCGGAACCGTTCGCCGCCATGGTGCCGGCGACGCCCGACGACAGCACATGCGTGGTCGAGACCGGCAGGCCGAGTTGATCGGCCGAGGCGATGGTGATCATCGCGACGACTTCGGCTGCCGCTCCCTGCCCGTAGGTCAGATGCGTCTTGCCGATCTTCTCGCCGACGGTGACGACGATACGCTTCCAGCCCACCATCGTGCCGAGGCCAAGCGCGATCGCGACCGCCACCTTTACCCAGAGCGGGATGAACTTCGTCGCGTTGTCGACCGCCTTGTGATAGTTCGTCACCGCGAGGAGATCGCCGGCATCCATCGGCAACAGCTTCTGCTTGTCAATCAGCTTCAGCGCCTCGCCAATCAAGTAGATGTCATTGCGGACGTTGCCGACGAGATTGGTCGGCACCGCTTCGAGCGTCGGGAAGCCAGCGACTTCGGCGCTCGTCTGATGAATATATTGCTGCAGGGCCGGCGTCGTCGCATCCGTCCAGGTCTTGTTCTTGACGGCGTTGCTGACTTCGGCCTTGTAGTCGGTGACGGTCACGCCTGGCTTCACATATTTGCCGAGCGCGGCTTCCACCTGGACCGATGCCGACTTGTAGGCTTCAAGATAGTTGACATCGGGCGTGCGGTTTAGTGCGAAAGCTGTCGGCACGAGGCCGATCAGGATGAGCATGATGAGGCCCATGCCCTTCTGGCCGTCATTGGAACCGTGGGCGAAGCTGACGCCGGTGCAGGTGAAGATCAGGATCGCACGGATCCAGAGCGGCGGCGGCTGGTTGCCCTTCGGTTCGGCATAGAGCGCCTTGTTGCGCACCAGAAGCTTCATGACCAGCAGAAGCACCGCGGAGAGACCGAAGCCGATCAGCGGCGAGATCAGCAGCGACAGGCCGATATTGGTCGCCTGCGACCAGTCGACGCCGCTGGTCGCAGTGCCGGCTGGTGCCAGGAACTGGTTTGCTAGGCCGACGCCGATGATCGATCCCACCAGCGTATGCGAACTCGACGACGGCAGGCCGAGATACCAAGTGCCGAGATTCCAGACGATCGCGGCGATCAGCAGCGCAAACACCATGGCAAGGCCAGAGCCGGAGCCCACCTGCAGGATCAGTTCCACCGGCAGCAGCGCCAGAATGCCGAAGGCGACGGCGCCGCTCGAGGTCAGTACGCCGAGAAAGTTGAAGAAGCCGGACCAGATGACGGCGAATTCCGCCGGCATGGAACGGGTGTAGATGACAGTGGCGACGGCATTGGCCGTATCGTGGAAACCGTTGACAAATTCGAAGCCGAGCGCAATCAGCAGTGCAAGGCCCAAGAGAATCCAGGGAACGGCAACTGCGGTTGTCAGGTCGCGTCCGAGTGCATAGGCGACATATCCGAGGCCGCAGACCAGAACCAGCCCGAATACCGGCAAGAACCATTTGCCGGCCGAATTCGAACTGTGGAGCGGGTGGGAAGCGTCGCTATGAACCTGGCTGGGGGCAATATCGGCCATGGCATAGTTCCTTATTCCGTTTTGCAAATTTGCCTTTTGTTAATAATTCCGCCGCGTGAAGCTCTCATGACGCCTGTCTGGCCCGTGAGCCACTGACATCGGACGATAGACCGTCACCGATATCCGGCCGGCGCGTCCATGAACATGCGGCGTCACAATCCCAGCAAGATCGATATCTTCGCGATTGATGGCGCCAAAGCGGGGCGCCTCGGCAAGGGCGTGATCGATTTCCGCGCCGAGCCGCTCTTACTCGGACTAAACCGGGGATCGCAGACATTCGACATGCCGTTGAAGGCCGAGGTGATGAAAGACCTGCACGGCGTCATCGATGAGACCTTTGCGCATCTCGGCGATCATTTCGACATGGCCGCCACCCGCGCCGCCGGCCACCGCGTCGTGCACGGCGGCAACTGTTTCACCCGCGCAATCACCCTCGACGATGCCGTCAATGATTCCGAGACCTGCGATTGCGTAGCCGAATGCCGAAACCCTACGCGCGTTCAAGCCGAACCTTCTCCCTCATGCGCCAGACCCGCGGCGTTTCTCCCGTATATTTCAGGAAGAAGCGCGAGAAATAGGCGGGGTCGGCAAAGCCGAGCCGAAATCCGATTTCCTGAACGCTGCCAAGCGTGAAAACGAGCTGGCGTTTCGCCTCGTCGACGAGTTTGCCGGCGATCAAAGCGTGCGGGGTGCTGCCAGTCATCGACCGGACGATCCGGGTGAGATGTGCCGGCGAAACTCCGAGTTCTCTGGCGTAGAAGGAAGCGGGCTTGTGCGATCGAAAATGCTGCTGAAGAAGCTCGTTTAGCTTTTCCATGCGCCGCTCGTTCTCATTCGACGCAAGTTCGTCACTGTTTCCCTCCTGTGAAATCCTCGCCGTCAGCCGCAGCACCAGAGCCACGTAGGCGCCCAGCGTCTCGTTGCGGCCGCTGCGGCGATTTTCGAATTCGTCGCCCAGTCGCCGCACCGTCTGCATGACATACACAGCTTCGGCATTATCAGGATCGAGGGGCGTCAGATGCGGCGTCGCCAGCCATTCGCCGAGCTGGCTCCGCTCGCCGGGCAGATGGCTGAGATGGGATCGCAATAGGGTGATCACAATGCCGTCGATATCGCGTGAAAACCGAAAGCCGTGATTGAGCCCGGGCGGTACGGTGACGATTGCCGGCGGCCGGATGGCATGCCTCTCCTCGCCGAAGATCGCATCGCCGGAACCCGCTTTGATGTACAATATCTGAAAGAAACTCTCGTGACGGTGCGGGCGTATTTCCCATTGATGCAAGCTGCTGCGGGAGCGAACTGTTTCGCAATGCAACCAAAAATCCGGCTCTCGCCCAGTATTCTCACCGTAGAGCTCGTAGGTCGGGACATGTCTGCTCATCGGGCTCTCCCGCACTAATGTTCGATTAGTGCAATTTTAAGGCCGGGATGTCCATTGCTGCAGCAAGGGCGACGGGGCAGAATCTGGCAAAACGCAAAAATGCAGGGAGGACGCATTTGCGAACCAAGGTCGCCATCATCGGCTCGGGGCCATCCGGCCTGCTGCTCGGTCAGCTTCTGACCGAGGCCGGCATCGACAATGTCATTCTCGATCGCGTGAACAAGGATTACATCCTCGGCCGGGTTCGCGCCGGCGTTCTGGAGGAAGGCACCGTCGGACTGCTGGATCAAGCCAAAGCGGCAGCGAGGCTGCATGCCGAAGGCCTGCCGCATGACGGTTTCTCACTCGCCTTCGACGGACGCGACCATCGCATCGACCTGCATGAACTGACAGGCGGCCGGCGCGTGACGGTCTACGGTCAGACCGAGGTGACGCGCGATCTCATGGAGCGGCGCGAAGCAAGCGGCGCCCTGTCGATCTACGATGCCGCCGATGTCGCGCCGCATGATTTCGACGGCCGCGCTCCCTTCCTCACCTACACAAAGGACGGCGCTGCCGGGCGCATCGATTGCGACTTCATCGCCGGCTGTGACGGCTTTCACGGCGCCAGCCGCAAGGCCGTCCCCGAACGGGCGATCCGGCGTTTCGAGAAGGTCTATCCCTTCGGCTGGTTGGGCGTTCTTGCCGACGTGGCGCCTGTCAGCCATGAGCTGATCTACGCCAACCATCCAAGGGGCTTCGCGCTCTGTTCGATGCGCTCGGCCACGCGCAGCCGCTATTATATCCAATGCTCGCGCGACGAGAAGGCGGAAGACTGGAGCGACGACCGCTTCTGGGACGAGTTGAGACGGCGCCTGCCGGCGCATCACGCCGAGGCGTTGACGACTGCGCCGTCCTTCGAGAAATCAATCGCTCCTTTACGCTCTTTCGTTGCCGAGCCGATGCGTTTCGGCCGGCTTTTCCTGGTCGGCGACGCCGCCCATATCGTTCCGCCGACCGGCGCCAAGGGGCTGAACCTTGCAGCCAGCGACGTCCATTATCTATTCTCCGGGCTGATCGAGCATTATCGCGAAGGCTCGGATGACGGCATCGACGCCTACTCGCAGAAAGCACTCGCCCGTGTGTGGAAAGCCGTGCGGTTTTCCTGGTGGATGACGACGATGATGCATCGTTTTCCCGATACCGGCGATTTCGACCAGAAGATCCAGGAGGCGGAACTCGATTATCTCACTCATTCCCGCGCCGCCTCGACGGCGCTCGCGGAGAACTATGTGGGATTGCCATTCTGATATGAAGATTTGAGACTGGTGCGCGAGCCATAGAGGTCTGCGTTTTGAAGGCATCCGGAGCGCGCTCGATTTCGCCGATCAGGTCGTCATTCTCGAGCGAGGCAGACTGGCCTGGACGGGAACATTGGAAAGTCTCTTCAGCGCTCATGATGCTGTCGAGACATTGCTCGTGGTCGGCGGGCTGCACTAATGAGACGATCGCAGAACCGTAGGCCCTCCCGGTTATTCCCTCGTTCCGTCACAAAGGTTGCGCTTCGTACGTCAGCAACTCATTCGGTATATCGTCATGACGACGTCATTGTTGGCCGGTCATTATTTCCTGCCAGGAATGCTTCTGCCACGGCCGACGAGACCGCAGCAGCACCAACACTTGAATTACGAGCAGGACCGACGTCATCGCCGCCTTCTTTATTTGGTGCCGGGAGCTGCAGCCAGTCGAATTTGCCGGCTGGAGTAGACGAATTAATCTCATGCTCCGGCAATTTACATTGCCAAGCCACCCGACAGGGTTGCATAGTCGAACACAACATCACAAGGGAGGTAGAAATGGCAAACCACAAGCCGGTCGCAGTTGACGTATACTTGCCTGTTTTCGATATCAACGATCCGATCAGTGGCGACATCCTCGAAAATACCAGTTCCACCGATGTCGATGGAGATCGGGTGCGCCTGAACTTCGTCAATGGACAACGAATTCCCCAACCCGCCGATCCGAACGGGCCCGCCACGAGCACGACGATCGAGGGGAAATACGGCACGCTGACTGTCTATTCCGACGGTGGTTACACTTATGCGCTCGATCATTCCAACCCGGTGGTATCAGCGCTCGGCCCAGGGGATCAACTCGTCGACCAGTTCAATTTCAAGATTTCCGATGGCAAAGGCGCCACGGACTTCGGCTTGCTCAATATCGCTGTCGACTTGCCGGAACGTGGCGACGTATTCGTCAATTTTGAGGATGTCGGCAAATACGACTTCCCGACCGGCTATAAAGGCTTCGATTGGGGCGCCTGGCGAGATGGTGACGACGCCACGGTTCAGAAAGAAGCCGACGGCAACCATGTTCTGTCGGGCGGCGTGTTCTGGACACCCATTCTATCCGCCGATGGCGGAACCTTCCAGATCGAGCAATTCAGCGTCGCAAACGGCACGTCGGACTATGACAACGTTCTGACGATCGAAGGTCATCTCAATGGCAATATCGTGTTCTCGACCACGGTTAACGTGACCGCCGACAGCATGGACGCACCACAAGTGATCGATCTCAGCGCCTGGGGCAAAATCGACTATCTTGTGCTCGACACCGAGCCCGTCATTACAGAAACGAGCGGTCCGGATTATTATGGTGCGCGATACGACGATTTTCATTTCATCGTTTGACTGGTGCGTGGACGGCGCGGGGTTTCCCGCGCCGGAAAGCTGAGACCAAAACGAGACCGAGCAAAGCGCTCCTGTCCAGCCTGTCGAAATGTCCGTGATAAGACTGGTAGCGGAGGAGGGATTTGAACCCCCGACACAAGGATTATGATTCCTCTGCTCTGACCTACTGAGCTACTCCGCCACTGGCCAAACGACACCTGCTCGCGAAGCGCAGCGGGCTCGTGGGATGAGCGGCTTATAAGGTGCGCTTCGGCTTTGTGTCAAGCGCATGATCGAGAAAAACGGTGGGTTTACCACCTGTTGTTCCCTATCGGTTTCAGGCGGCGACGGGGCTGGTCAAGAGGGCCTTCAGCGAAGCTTCCGCCGAAGGTTCGCGTTCGGAGCGCTCGATGAAACCCCCGCCGAAAACGCGGGCGTTGTCGCCGGGTGCGGAATAAAGCGCGCAGGCCTGGCCGGGGGCGATACCCGCCTCACCGACTGTGAGGTCGACATAAGTGCCGTTCGCATTGATATGCAGCACGGCGGGTGCCGGCGCCCGTGTCGAGCGAACCTTGGCGTAACAGGCGAAGCCTTTACCGGAGGCGGCTTGCGCAAGCGTCTCGTCGCCCAGCCAATTGACGTCGCGCAGGTAGACGCGGTGCGTTTCCAGCGCCTCTTTCGGCCCGACGATGACGCGGCGCGAACGGGCGTCGAGAAAGACCACGTAGAGCGGCTCGCCGGTGGCGATGCCGATGCCGCGGCGTTGGCCGATCGTGAAGTGCAGGATGCCCTCATGGCTTCCGAGCACGCGGCCGTCGAGATGGACGATTTCACCGGCGAGTGCCGCATTCGGCTTCAGCTTGGTGATGATGTCGGAATATTTGCCCTGCGGCACGAAGCAGATGTCCTGGCTGTCGGCCTTCTTGGCGACGACGAGGCCCATTTCTTCGGCGAGCCTGCGGGTCTCGGCCTTCGGCAGGCCGCCCAAGGGAAAGCGGAGGTAGTCGATCTGTTCCTGGGTCGTGGCGAACAGGAAATAGCTCTGGTCACGATCGGCGTCGGCCGGGCGGAAAAGCGCGCGGCGGCCGGGATTTTCGGGCGAAGGGTTCAGGCCCGAGCGGATATAGTGGCCGGTCGCCAGCGCATCGGCGCCAAGCTCCTTGGCGGTTGCCAGAAGATCGGCGAACTTGACGGTCTGGTTGCAGGAAACGCAAGGAATCGGCGTTTCGCCCGCCACATAGCTTTCGGCGAAGGGATTGATCACCGTCTCGCGAAAGCGCTTTTCGTAATCGAGCACGTAATGCGGAATGCCGAGCGTTTCGCAGACGCGACGCGCATCGTCGATATCCTGGCCGGCGCAGCAGGAACCGGCGCGGTGAACGGCGGCGCCATGATCATAAAGCTGCAGCGTAATGCCGAGCACGTCGTAACCCTGGCGTTTGAGAAGGCCGGCGACGACCGATGAATCGACGCCGCCCGACATGGCGACGACGACACGGGTATCTTCCGGCTGCTTGTCAAAATCCAGTGTGTTCAACGGTGGTGCCAAATTCTGCTTGGGTCACGATCCGCCCTTGCGCTGCAATTGCGGCGGATTTGCCGATATTCGGCGGGATCGGCCGCCGTCTCTCGATGAAGGACCGATATAGAAAGGATTGTCCGTGGACGCAAGGGGCAGCCTTCGGGTACCGATATTTCGCATTCCCGCCTGAAGAGAAGGCGCAGCCGAAGCCGCGCCTTGGAGCGGGGGTGCGGCTCAGGTGCCGATCAGCTTGTTGCAGGCGAATGCGATGCTCGGATTGGCGATGATGGCGGTTACGAACGCCAGTCCGATCGTCGAGAATGAAAAGTGTTTCATACACATCCTCCTATCCAGCCCACGACAATTATGCGGCTTCGCCCGCCTTTCTCAAAATGACGAATGCTTGATGGCATCCGGCCGCATGCCTGCTTCTCAGGCGGCCACATCAAGTTCCCTTGCTAGGGCCTCCATCAGCTCGCGGCAGCCGATTTCGCGGTTGGCGCCCGCCGAGGCATCGTCGAAATAGACGCCTTGCTCCGTATAGGTCATGACTGTGCCCCTGCCGGAGGGACTGAATTCGATGGTCGCCAGCGAGACCGAGATCGGCACTCCGCCCACTGCCATCCGGTAGGAGATGACGATGCGCTCGTCCGGCACGATATTCTGGTATTGCGTGTCGTTGGTGATCTCCGGTCCATCACCGAAGCGGAAGCGCGAAAACTCGGCGCCGCCGACACTGAAATCCGAGGTGAATTCCAGCACCTCCCACCCTTCGCCTTCGGCGAACCAGCGCCGCTTGCTGTCAAGATCAGCAAATGCGAAGAAGACGCGCTCAGGTGGCACGGGATAGGCACGCTCCACGGCGAAGGTGGCGTGGGAAACGGCTGGTTCGGCGGCCGTCGATTGCGTGGACTGCTCGGTCATCACTCTTTTCCCTCTCGTTGGTTATTTACGGCCGGCTGTGAAAGCATGTCGCCCAGGCGATCGAACCGCCGCTCCATCAGGCTTCTGCGCTCGGCCACCCAGCCGGCGATCCGATCGAGGCCGGATGGCTCGATGCGGCAGGTGCGAACCCGTCCGATCTTCTCGCTGCGGATGAGGCCGCTTTCCTCCAGCACCTGTAAATGCTGGACGATCGCCGCAAGCGACATGTCGAAGGGTTGCGCCAGCTCGCTGACACTGGCCGGGCCACGGCTCAGCCGCTCGACGATCTGCCGCCGCGTCGGCTCGACGAGGGCTTTCAGAATATCGTCAATGGTCGAATAGTTAAGCATGGGCTTGAGTATTGCGTCGTGACGTTCAATTGTCAAGTCATCACTTAACTATTCACACAGACGCTGAACCACGCCCTATCGAGCGCGGCGAGATTTGCAAATGTCGCGGCGTCATCGAAGCCTGCTTGGAAATCATGAACGTGACGAAGCGGCCCTCAGCGCGCGGCCGTGGATCAGCACCTCGGCGTCGTGCTGCGGCATCGGCCGGCCCAACAGATAACCCTGCACCTCACTGAAACCTTCGGCGCGCAGTTTCTGCAACTGCTCTTCCGTCTCGATCCCTTCGGCCAGCGTCGTCGCGTTGAAGCCGGAACCGATACCGACGACGGCGCGGACGATGGCGAGATTACCGGCATCCGTCTCAATGCCCGAAACGAAGCTGCGGTCGAGCTTGATCTTGTCGAACGGAAACGACCTGAGATAGCTCAGCGACGAATAACCGGTGCCGAAATCGTCGATGGCGATGCGTACGCCAAGCTCTTTCAGTGCGCGCAGCAGCGGCAGGCTTTGATCGGCATCAGCCAGGAACACGGACTCGGTGATTTCGATTTCAAGCCGGTCGGCATTGAGGCCCGTTTCGTTGAGCGCCGCGACCACTGTCGAAAGCAGGCTTGCATGTCGAAACTGGCTGACGGAGAGATTGACGGCGATCCTCAAATGGGTCGGCCAGCCGGCTGCCGCGCGGCAGGCTTCCCGGATCACCCAGTCGCCGATCGGCACGATGAGGCCGGTCTCCTCGGCGATCGGAATGAATTCCATCGGCGCAACCAACCCACGCTTGGGGTGGCGCCAGCGGATCAGTGCCTCGAAGCCGGCGATGTCGTCATTGTCGAGCTGTACGATCGGCTGGTAGTACAGCTCGAACTGGCGCTTCTCCAGCGCCTCCCACAGCTCGGCGGTCATCATATGCCGGCGCTCGGCGGCAAGCCGCATCTCCGTCTCGTAGAAACGATAGGTCGAACGCCCGTTCTCCTTGGCGGCATAGAGCGCCAGATCCGCGTGTCGCATCAGCACGTCTGCATCGCGGGCATGAGCGGGCGCCAGGGCGATACCGACGCTACAGGTGACATGCTCCCGGACGCCATCGAGATCGAAGGCGCCGGCAAGCGTCTGCAACAGCCCTTGCGCGAAACGCCCGGCCCGCTCCGGTTCGCCGAACTCCAGCACGATGGCGAATTCATCGCCGCCGAGACGGGCGACAAGATCGCCCTCCTCAGCCAGCCGCAGCAGCCGCTCCGACACTTGGCAAAGCAGCGCGTCGCCGGCGGCATGTCCCTTGCTGTCGTTGATAAGCTTGAAATGATCGACGTCGATATAGAGCAGCGCGATCGGGCTGTCGGCGGTCGCTTCGACCGCGCGCTGGCTGATATGATTGGAAAAGGCTGCCCGGTTCGGCAGGCCGGTCAGGGAATCATGCATGGCAAGATGGGCAAGCTTTGCCTCGACGGCGCGCTCCTCCGTCACGTCCTGCGAGATGCCGAGCAGGTAGCGCGGTGCACGGCCCTCCGGCGTCGGCAAGGCGCGTTTGACGGTGCGCAGGATGCGTGGCACGCCATCGGCGCGCAGCATAGTCTCCTCGAAGCTGATCGTCGTATCGGCGTCGAAGGCCCGGCGATCCTGCTCGCGAAAGGCATCTGTCTGACCGGCGGGAAACAGCGCCCGGTCGGTTCGGCCGACCACCTCCTGCGCCCTCATGCCGACAATTTCACCGCAGGCCTCGTTGAAAAGAAGGTAAAGCCCGTCCGCTTCCATGTCCTTGACAAAAACGCCGACCGGCAAGTTGTCGACGATGCTGTCGAGAAGCGAGCGCGTATCGCTGATCTGACGTCTGGCTGCGTTGACCTCGGTGCGGTCCTGCACGATCGCCAGGATCGCGGCTCGGCCCTCGAAACGCACTTCGCGGCCATAGGTCAGCACGTCAAAGGTCTCGCCGCTCGCCTTGAGGTGAGCCCAACGCTCTGCCTTTTCCATGTCGGTACGGCCATTGACGGCGTCGATCATCCGCTCCCGCTCATGCTGGGGGCGGATATCGAGCACCGTCATGTGCCGGTACTCGTCTGCGCCGTAGCCGTAGAGTGCTGCCGCCGCCTCGTTGACGCTGAGAAAATGCAGCGATATCGGATCGTAGACCCACATCGGCGACGGATGCGTTGCAAACAATGACCGGAAGTCGTCGTTCAGTACTTCGATCTGCTCGGTCTTCTGCAAGGGGGCCATGGAATTCGCACGCGGTTGATGCCGATGCCAAGCGCATACCAGGAAAAGTTAAATAAAATCAGAATCATACTAGACTTAAACTTTGGGCTTCCGCCTGCAGCATGTGCAAAGCCGAGGGTTTACCATCGCGGTTTCCGCCTTCGATAAACTTACTTGAATGAACCGGAACAATTCCGCCGATCGTGCGTTGCAGATGATCTAAGTTGCAATTGCGTTGCTGAGGAGGATTTCATGGGCAGGTTGGGCGCAACGACGGATTACAGCAGGATCAGACATTGGATCGAAGAACGCGGCGGCCATCCCGCCCGTATCAAGAACGCACCGGACAGCGAAACCGTCCGCGTCGATTTTTCCTCGGAATCGCAGGAAGAAATTTCCTGGGACGAATTCTTCCAGGGTTTTGACGGCAGCCGGCTCGCTTTCCTTCATCGCACCAAGGCTGAAGACGATGCCGCCCGTCTCGGCAGGATCGTCCGCCGTCGCCGGTACCACTAAGCCTCATCCGTTCCTGATAAGGAAAACCCGGCGCGATTTATGCGCCGGGTTTTCCGTGTCTTGCCTTGGGAGGGCGAACTCAGTCGATGTTGAAGGTGAGCAGCTTTGCCTGGCGGATCGCCTGGTTGGCCGTCAACTGCGCAAGCACGGCGTCTTCAACCTTGCCATCGACATAGAGCAGCGCGATGGCGTCACCGCCCTGCTTGTCACGCCCGAGCTGGAAGTTTGCGATGTTGACGCCGGCACCGCCAAGCGTCGTGCCGATGAAGCCGATCATGCCGGGGACGTCGGTATTGGTGATATAGATCATGTGCGAGCCGACATCGGCATCGAGGTTGATGCCCTTGATCTGGATGAACCGCGGCTTGCCATCCGAAAACACGGTGCCGGCGACCGAACGCGTCATGCTTTCGGTCGTCACCGTCAGCTTGATATAGCCATCGAAGACACCGGTCTTGTCGCGCTTGACCTCGGAAAGCACGACGCCTTTTTCCTTGACCATGATTGGCGCCGAAACCATGTTGACGTCGGCGACCTGTGGGCGGATGAGACCGGCAAGCACCGCACTCGTCAGCGCCCGTGTGTTCATGTTGGCGGTGATGCCGTCGTAGAGGATCTCGATTTCCTTGATCGGCTCTTCGGTGACTTGCCCGACGAAGGCGCCGAGAACGTCGGCAAGGCGGATGAAGGGCTTCAGGATCGGCGCTTCCTCAGCGGTGATCGACGGCATGTTGATGGCGTTGGAGACCGCACCCTTGACGAGGTAATCCGCCATCTGTTCGGCCACCTGCAGGGCGACGTTTTCCTGAGCCTCGGTCGTCGAGGCGCCGAGATGTGGCGTGCAGACGACGTTCGGCAGGCCGAAGAGCGGGCTTTCCTTGGCGGGCTCGACCTCGAACACGTCGAAGGCGGCACCGGCGACATGGCCGGACTTGATGGCTTCGGCAAGCGCTGCTTCATCGACCAGGCCGCCACGGGCGCAGTTGATGATACGCACCCCCGGCTTAGTCTTTGCCAGCGCTTCCTTGTTGAGGATGCCGCGCGTCTTGTCGGTCATCGGCACATGCAGCGTGATGAAGTCGGCGCGGGCGAAAAGCTCCTCCAGCTCGACCTTGGTGACGCCCATCTCCTCGGCGCGCTCCTTGGAGAGGAACGGGTCATAGGCGACGACATGCATCTTCAGGCCGATGGCACGGGCGCAGACGATCGAGCCGATATTGCCGGCACCGATGACGCCGAGCGTCTTGCCGGTGATCTCGACGCCCATGAACTTCGACTTTTCCCATTTGCCGGCCTGCGTCGAGGTATCGGCTGCCGGAAGCTGGCGAGCGACGGCAAACATCAGCGCAATCGCGTGTTCGGCTGTCGTAATCGAGTTGCCGAAGGGCGTGTTCATGACGATGATGCCGCGGCGCGAGGCAGCCGGGATATCGACATTGTCGACGCCGATGCCAGCGCGGCCGACGACCTTGAGGTTCGTCGCCCCCTGGATGATCTTTTCCGTCACCTTGGTGGCGGAGCGGATGGCCAGACCATCATACTTGCCGATGACTTCGAGCAGACGGTCCTTATCCTTGCCGAGCTGCGGTTCGAAATCGACTTCGACGCCGCGGTCGCGGAAGATCTGGACGGCGGTTTCCGACAATTCGTCGGATACGAGAACGCGAGGTGCCATTGTGGCCTCCTTCAAAAGTGTTCAGCGATGGATGAAATTAGAATGCTGGGCTCCGCCCTGGGGCGGAGCCGGATGCGATCACGTCAGGCGGCAGCCTGGCCGAGCTGCGCCTTCTGCGTTTCGAAGGCCCAGGAAAGCCAGGGCATCAGCTTCTGCATGTCGGATGCCTCGATCGTAGCGCCGGCCCAGATACGCAGGCCGGACGGCGCGTCGCGGTAATGGCCGACGTCATAGGCGACGCCTTCCTTTTCGAGCAGGCCGACCAGCCCCTTGGCGAAATTCGCCTGACCGTCGTCGTCGAGCGCTGCGATATCCTTGTCGACGATCTTCAGGCAGACCGAGGTGTTGGAGGCCGTTTCCGCCTTGACGGCGAGATTGGCAATCCAGTCGTTTGCCGCGACGAAGTCATGAATGACCTTGGCATTGGCATCGGCGCGCGCAATCAGTGCCTTGAGGCCGCCAAGGCCCTTGGCCCAGACAAGCGCGTCGATATAGTCCTCGACGCAGAGCATCGACGGCGTGTTGATCGTTTCGCCCTGGAAGATGCCTTCGGTCAGCTTGCCGCCAGAGGTCATGCGGAAGATCTTCGGCAGCGGCCATGCCGGCGTATAGGCGACCAGACGCTCGACGGCGCGCGGCGAAAGGATGATGACGCCGTGGGCGCCCTCGCCGCCCAGAACCTTCTGCCAGGAGAAGGTGACGACATCGAGCTTGGCGAAATCGAGTTCCTGCGCGAAAGCGGCCGAAGTGGCGTCGCAGATCGTCAGGCCCTTGCGGTCGGCAGAGATGAAATCGGCGTTAGGCACGCGCACGCCCGAAGTAGTGCCGTTCCAGGTGAAGACCACATCGCGATCGAAATCGACGGCGGAGAGATCGGGAAGCTCGCCGTAACCAGCCTCGAGCTTGCGCACGTCCTTGAGCTTCAGCTGCTTGACGACATCGGTGACCCAGCCGGCGCCGAAGCTTTCCCAGGTGAGCATGTCGACGCCGCGTTCGCCGAGCAGCGACCAGAGCGCCATTTCGACGGCACCCGTATCGGACGCCGGAACGATGCCGATGCGGTAATCCGCCGGCACGTCGAGAATTTCACGGGTAAGGTCGATGGCCTGCTTGAGCTTGGCCTTGCCGACCTTCGCGCGATGCGAACGGCCAAGAGCCGCGTCGGAAAGGGCGTCGAGCGACCAACCGGGGCGCTTCGAGCAAGGGCCAGACGAAAAATGAGTATTGTGCGGACGGATGTCCGGCTTTGCGGTCTTCGCCATGATGCTATCCTCTCAGATAGAAAGCCCTTCGTTGGGGAAGGGTGTCCCGCCGCCGTGTCTATGGGTAGCAGGCGTCATAGTCAAGATAGAAGTGTCGCAGAGAGAGGATATTTTGACGCAGACACGCTTGACGCAGCAAAAAGCCGCCCGGATGGGCGGCTCTCTGATCTAGGCGAATTGCGCTTACTTGTAGACCGCCGGCTGCAGCGGGATTTCCGGCGGAGGTTCATAGCTCGCCTGGGCGCAGCCGCCGAACAGATAGCGGGCGCCGACGCGGGCTTCGTGGACGCTGAGACCCTTGTCGCGGCCGGGGCCGCCGTTTTCGGCATAACCGAACATGTTGCCGCCGTCGATATGCAGGTAGCGGTAGCCGACATCGGCCTTGACGTTGCAGGTGACGTCGATCGAGGCGCCGGCCATGAGAGCGTAGGTGAAGCGCCAGTTGCCCTTGCCGCCATGGGTGACCTGGTCGTCGCAGAAGCTGCCGTCATCGGCGCAGGCGACGTTACGCAGGTTCTTCCACTTCACATAGGAACCGCCGATACCGGCACCGACATAAGGCGTGACGTAACCATAGGTGCCAAGATCGACGTAAGCGTTGGCGAGCAGCGTGTAGGCAGTCAGCGAAGAGCGGTCGCTGGAAGTGCAATCCACCAAGGGGAAGCCGCACTGCCCGACCGTCGAGCCCTTGAAATCAGCCTGCGTCAGATAGTCGAACGTCAGATCGGTGCGCAGATAGCTGTTGATCTGATAACCGACACCGCCGCCGACCGTCCATGCATCGTCCAGGTCGGCACGGTCGAAATCGACCTCGCTGGCATTGCTGCCCTGGAAATAGCGTGCTCCGCGCAGATCGGTGAAGGCATAACCGACATCGCCGCGCAGATACCAGCCGGTCGCTTCGCTGACCGTCACTTCGGGCGGCTGTTCCGGGATAGGCTCGGCAGGGGCGAGGTCGGCGGAATAGGCGTTTGTCGCGATCAATAATGCGGCGAAGATGCCGGACAAGCTTCTTTTCA
Source organism: Rhizobium sp. NZLR8 (assembly GCF_019685025.1). NCBI lineage: Bacteria > Pseudomonadati > Pseudomonadota > Alphaproteobacteria > Hyphomicrobiales > Rhizobiaceae > Rhizobium > Rhizobium sp. NZLR8. Next base: position 49,632 of record NZ_JABDVY010000006.1, read on the forward strand.
TGGATCCCACTCCAAAATTCGTTGAGTCGGCAGGCTCAAGTCGCTGCCAAACCGATACGCTTCGGATGGATAATGAATGGGAAACGTTAAAAGCTACTTAACCACGATTATTTACCGGAGATCTTGAAGCTTCCGGTAGAGGAAACATGGATTGCCGCAGTAAAAGTCTCTGAAGTGATCTGACGAGACGATTTGGCTGGGTTGCGCACTCGTCGCCCATTCTCCGAGCATCGGCCCAACCATGTCGCCAAGCTTGCCGTCGAGCCCGATATGTCCACAAAGAATCAGGCGGCGGTTCGAACGTTCGAGATCGTGCCGATCAGCTCGTTGACGATGCGCTCGATCTGAGCGCGGTCGTCGCCCTCGGCCATGACGCGGATCAGTGGCTCGGTGCCCGAGGGGCGAATGACGAGGCGGCCGTTTTTGGCGAGTTCGGCTTCGGCATCGGCGATCGCCTTCTGCACCTGGATATCCTCCAGCGGCTTGCCGCCGCTGATGCGGACATTGCGCAGGAGCTGCGGCACCGGCTCGAAGCGGCGGCAGACCTCGCTGACGGTCCGGCCGGTGCGCTTGACCGCGGCCAGGATCTGCAGCGCTGCGACCAGACCATCACCCGTCGTACCGTAGTCCGAAAGCACGATGTGGCCCGACTGCTCGCCGCCGACATTGTAATTGTGCTGGCGCATATGCTCGACGACGTAACGATCGCCGACCCGCGTGCGGGCAAGCGCCATACCGCGCTCGTCGAGGAAGCGCTCGAGGCCGAGATTGGACATCACCGTGGCGACGATGCCGTTGCCGCGCAGTTGCTGGCTCTCGGCCCAGCTCTCGGCGATGACGGCCATCAGTTGGTCGCCGTCGACGATCGAACCGTTTTCGTCGACGATGATGACGCGGTCCGCATCGCCGTCGAGCGCGATGCCGATATCGGCGCGCACCTCGTCGACCTTCTTCTGCAGAGCGACCGGGCTGGTGGAGCCACAATTGAGATTGATGTTGGTGCCGTTCGGCTCGTTGCCGATGGTGACGACCTCGGCACCGAGCTCCCAGAGCACGGCGGGCGCCACCTTGTAGGCAGCACCATTGGCACAGTCGATCGCGATCCTCAGGCCCTGCAGCGTCACGTCGCGTGGCAGCGTGCGCTTGGCATGTTCGATATAGCGGTCATGCACGCCGTCGACGCGCTTGGCGCGGCCGATATCGTCGGATTTGGCGAGCTGGGCGTTCAGGTCCTTTTCCAGCAGGTCCTCGATCTCGGCTTCGAGGTCGTCGGAAAGCTTGTAACCATCCGGACCGAAGAGCTTGATGCCGTTATCCTCGTAAGGATTGTGCGAGGCCGAGATCATCACGCCGATATCGCAGCGCAGCGAGCGCGTCAGCATGGCGACGGCCGGTGTCGGAATCGGGCCGAGAATAAAGGCATCGAGCCCGGCAGCCGTGAAGCCCGCGACCATGGCGTTCTCAAGCATATAACCGGAAAGACGCGTATCCTTGCCGATGACGACACGGTGGCGATGGTTGCCGCGGCGGAAGATCGTGCCGGCGGCAATGCCGACCCGCATAGCGAGATCTGGCGTCATCGGGAAGACGTTGGATTGGCCACGAATGCCGTCCGTACCGAAATAGCGTCTTTTCATCTGCACTCCTGCGTTTTTCCGCGCGCCAGTCAAGGCAGCGCACCGTTCCAAGCGAATCCGGCTTCCATGGAATGTCGTTCATTCAGGAGCGTGATTCACGCTTGCCTCAATTCAGCGGAATGCCACAAAATGAGGCTATCAGCACGTAAATTAGCAAGAAAAATGATTATATCCCGTTACCAATGGAAAAGGCCGGGTCTCCCGTTTGGGAAATCCGGCCTTGTTCAAGATGGTGCTAGCCGCTCAATGCGGCTGCGGTTCAAGGCCGCCTTCGGGCTCATCACCCTTGGTGGCAGGCCGTGCGCCGGCCTTCGGAACAGCCGAGCGGCTTGGCGGTGAATCATCGCCAAGATCGCGAGACGGCTTCTCACCGCGGATCAACGCTTTGATTTCTTCGCCGGTCAGCGTCTCGTATTCGAGCAGACCTTCGGCAAGAGCAACGAATTCGTCGTGCTTTTCTGTTAGGATCGTACGGGCCTGGGTATAGGCTTCGTCGATTAGGCGGCGCACTTCATTGTCGATCTTCTGCGCGGTTGCTTCCGAAACGTTCTTCGACTGCGAAACCGAGTGGCCGAGGAAGACTTCCTGCTGGTTCTCGCCATAAGCGACCTGACCGAGCTGGTCAGAGAATCCCCATTGCGTGACCATCGCGCGGGCAAGCTTGGTCGCCTGTTCGATGTCGGAGGAGGCACCTGACGTGATGTTCTCCTTGCCGAAGGTAAGCTCTTCGGCGACGCGGCCACCCATCATGATGCAAAGACGCGAAACCATCCACTTGTAGCTCATCGAGTAGCGGTCGCCCTCGGGAAGCTGCATGACCATGCCGAGTGCACGGCCGCGCGGAATGATCGTCGCCTTGTGCAGCGGATCGGCGACCGCGACATTGAGCGCGGTAATGGCGTGTCCGGCCTCATGGTAAGCGGTGAGCTTCTTCTCCGCCTCGGTCATTGCCGAGGAACGGCGCTCGGCGCCCATCATGATCTTGTCCTTGGCGTCTTCGAATTCCTGCATGGTGACGACGCGCTTGTTGCGGCGGGCGGCCATGAGTGCGGCTTCGTTGACGAGGTTCATCAGGTCGGCGCCGGAAAACCCGGGCGTGCCGCGGGCAAGAATCTTGAGATCGACATTGGGTGCCAACGGAACGTTGCGGGCATGTACCTTGAGGATGCGCTCGCGACCGACGATGTCTGGGTTCGGCACGACGACCTGACGGTCGAAACGGCCGGGACGCAGCAGCGCCGGGTCGAGGACGTCAGGGCGGTTGGTGGCGGCAATCAGGATCACGCCTTCATTTGCCTCGAAGCCGTCCATCTCGACCAGCAGCTGGTTGAGCGTCTGCTCGCGTTCGTCATTGCCGCCGCCGAGACCGGCGCCGCGATGACGGCCGACGGCATCGATTTCGTCGATGAAGATGATGCAGGGCGCATTCTTCTTCGCTTGCTCGAACATGTCTCGTACACGGCTGGCGCCGACGCCGACGAACATTTCGACGAAGTCGGAACCTGAAATGGTGAAGAACGGCACGTTGGCTTCGCCGGCAACCGAGCGGGCGAGCAGCGTCTTACCGGTGCCCGGAGGACCGACGAGCAGCACGCCGCGCGGGATCTTGCCGCCGAGACGCTGGAACTTCTGCGGATCGCGCAGGAATTCGACGATTTCCTCGAGATCCTGCTTGGCTTCGTCGACACCGGCGACGTCGTCGAAGGTCACACGGCCATGCGCTTCGGTGAGCAGTTTGGCCTTCGACTTGCCGAAGCCCATCGCGCCGCGCGAGCCGCCCTGCATCTGCCGCATGAAGAACAGCCAGACGCCGAGAATCAGAAGCATCGGCAAAAGCGTGCCGAGATAGCTGAGGAAACCCGATGAACCGTCCGTTTCAGGACGGGCCGAAACCAGGACGTTCTTAGACTGCAGGCGATCAAGCAAGCTGTCGTCGATTACGGGCGAATAGGTCTGGAAGGTGGTGCCATTTTCAACATAGCTTCCGGAGAGACGGTTCCCCGTGACCACGACTTCCTTCACGCGGCCCGCATCGACCTCACGCAGAAACTGCGAATAAGGGATTTCGCGGGAGCCCGTCTGCGCCGGCGCCGTCTGGAACATACTGAAAAGGGCGATCAGCAGAAGCGCTATGATCGCCCACAAGGCGAAATTACGTAAGTTAGGGTTCATTGAACTCCCCAGCACTGGAACAGCCGCCTCATGGCGACCGTCTTATTCGCTTCTAACATAGGGTTGCGCCGTGCGATTGCCAAGGCGATCCCCCAGGTCAGATGGTTTTTCCGTCAATACTTCTTAAAGGCGGCCTCGGATAGGGCGCCGTTACGAAAACCGCCGAAAGCCTATCGGCAAAGATGAAATCAAATCGTGTCAAAAAGCGGTCGAACGGTGCGAAATAGGGCGTGAGGTCGACCATGCGGGCATATTCCTGAGATAAAAGCGCTCCTTCGGCGGATAAAGCCGGTGCTGAGGCTATGGCGCGGTTCCATGCCGCCTTGGGAAGGTGCTCAAAATGATGTTCCCTCATTCCTGTCCTCGGGCTTGACCCGAGGGACAGGAATGAGGGGGAGTGTGATGCGGCCTCGACGACGATTGGTCTGGCCACTCCGTTGCGCACAAAAAACCTCCCATCCCAAACACCCGCCTCTCCCGGCCGCAACACCAGCGGCAAAATCCCCCGGCTTTCGCGTGTGAGATAAAGCCCGTCACGCCTGAGATCGAACACCACCCTGCCGGCGGTCATCCGTGCCGGCTGGCTGCCGGTGGCAAATGCAAGGATACGCTCCATATGCGCCCTCCCCGGGGCAAACGGCTGCCCGCCGAAAACGCCTGTCAGACGGCCGAGCGCATAGTCGAGGACTGCCCGATCCCGCCGCAACCCGTCAGGCATCACCTGCCCGAGCAGGCCGCCGTGAAGCCTGAAATGACGGTCCAGCCATTCCGCGGCCTTGGCCGAAAGCGCCAGTCGCTCTTCCCAGGCCCTGCGGATATTTTTCTCCGGACCCGCACCGGCCGACAGCTGCCGGCGGATTCGCACGCGCTCGTACTTCACATCCTCATTGCTCGGATCGTCGATCCACGGCACGCCCCGCTCTTTCAGGAAAGAGCGGATATCCGCCCGGCTGGAAAAGAGAAGCGGCCGCAGGACCCAAAAATGCCGGTTGAAGAGCACCGCATCGGCAATGCCGGTCGAGGCCTGGTCCGTTCGCATGCCGCGCATGGCAAGTGTTTCGCGCTGATCGCCGAGCGTATGGGCGGTAACGATGAGATCGGCGCCAAGCGCTGCCGCCGCTTCGGCCAGAAGGCTGTAACGTGCCTCGCGGGCCGCGGCCATGATGCCGGTTCTCGGCTTGTCGCCCTGCCAGGTCGCGATGGTGTGGGGAATGCCGCGCGAAGTGCAGAGGGCTGCGACTGCATGCGCCTCGTCTTCGGAGCCGGCGCGCAATGCATGGTCGACGGTCGCAGCGCACAGGGAAATTTTGAGATGAGGCGCGGCCTTCACGGCTTCGTCGAGGAGGAGAAGCAGGCCGGTGGAATCACTGCCGCCCGATATCGCGACGAGAATGCGTGCGGGGCTTTGAAGCGAGGTGAGAAACTGGAGGATCGCCTCTTGCGGCGATCGGGCTTCCGGAGACATGCCGGAAGACCTTAGCAGGCGAGGCGCTTCTGTTCGCTCGCAACCTTGCTTATGACGGCGCGCGAAGCCTTGGGATAACGCTTCGAGACTTCGCGCAGCGTCGCACAGGCCGTCTCGGTATTGTCGAGCGCAGCAAGCGACATGCCGAGCTTCAACAGCATTTCAGGCGCCTTTTCTGACGTGCCGTATTTCTGGTGCGCATTGAGGAAGGTTTTGGCCGCCTCATTGTACTTGCCCTGCGAATAGAGCGCTTCGCCAAGCCAGAAATTGGCGTCCGCCGCCCGCGCACTGCTCGGGTAGCGGGTGATGTACTGGGTGAATTCCTGTTCGGCCGTGCTGTAATCGCCGGACAAGACGTGGCCATAGGCCGACTTGTACTGGTCCGCTTCACCACCGAGCGAAGCGGTCTGCTGCGGATTAGCGGTATTGGGAACCGGGCCGGAGCCGATTCCCGCATTTTCATCGACAGTTCCGCCGATCGCATTGCCCTTCTGATCGAAATCGATCGAGCCGAGCTCCTTCGGCGGTTGGCCGAGGCGGCTATTGGCAGGCACGTTGGTGGAGGGAGCCGTTTCGGCTCCCTGCGGTGCTTGGATCACCTTGGCGATGTCATCGCCGCCGGAGGCTGCCGGAGCGACATCGGTCTCGCTCTTCTTGACAGGAGCCTTGGCACCGCCGCCGCTGGCACCCGTCTTTTCCAACTGCTGGAAGCGGAATTCATTGTCTTCCTGCTGCTTGCGGATCGTCTCCTGCATCTGCAACAGCTGGAAGCTCATCTCCTCGATCCGGCCGTTTAGCTGTCGCAGCTGCTCTTCGAGCTGCTGCACGCGGACCTCGGCATCGCCGCTCTGCACCTTGATGACGGGCGGTGCCGGCTGGTTTTCCGCGGATCGGCCGCCAAGATGCAGCCCGAACAACGAGGCCGAATAGGCCGTCCGCTCGCTCCCGGTCACGGCCGCGAGGCACAGCATGCCTGCCACGACAAGTTTCTTCATATGTATCGTCCTGTCCCAGTGATTCTTCGCGCCTCGATGACACGAACAGGAGATTTTTCCAATTGCTGTCAAAAAGCAACGGAGTCTGGCCAAAGTGTGGTCAAAAAGAAAAGGCGGCCCCTGATGGGACCGCCTTCCGAAAGCGAACTAAGTCGGCAATTACATGCCGGCGCCGCCGAGAACCGTGACTGCGCGGCGGTTCTGTGACCAGCAGGAAATATCGTCGCAGACGGCAACCGGACGTTCCTTACCGTAGGAGATCGTCTTCAGGCGCTGCGCCGGAACGCCGCGCGAAGCGAGATAATCCTTGGCGGCAGCCGCACGGCGGGCACCGAGTGCGAGGTTATATTCGCGTGTACCGCGTTCGTCGGCATGGCCTTCGACGGTGATCTGGTAGTTCGGGTAGCGGCCGAGCCACTGGGCCTGACGGTCGAGCGTCTGCGAAGCATCGGCGCGGATCGACGAGGAGTCGGTATCGAAGAAGATGCGGTCGCCGACATTGACCGTGAAGTCCTGGGCAGAGCCCGGCGTTGCAGCGCCACCCGCGCCACCACCGAGGCCAATATCGCCGGGGCTGTTCGGCGGCTTCTTGGCGCAGCTCGCGAGCGCGAGACCGGCGATAAGCGCGATCATGACGGGATTGCGGGCGAAATTCTGCATGCGGCTCATTGCCGGGGTATGAATTCGGCTCATGGCCGGTCTCCTTGCGGGTTCATCAGGGTTTCCGGACAGTAACCGCACTCGGTTAACCGCCCCTCAAAAATTATGGTTAACGAATTACTGATTTGTCCCTTGGTCGCTCGATTCCATGACTTTGGGACGACATGAAGGCAGAAGCGCATTGCCTACTCCATAAGCGGCGACCAAGCGGGGTCGGAACCGTAGCTCGGCGTCTTCACAAGCTGCTCGTTGTAACCGGTCAGATCGATCGAATAGAGCTGCGGACCACCTGCGCCTGCCGCCTGGCGGAAGAACATCAGCACGCGGCCGTTCGGCGCCCAGGTCGGGCCCTCATTGTGGAAGCCGGTCGTCAGAATACGCTCGCCGGAACCATCCGGTTTCATCACGCCGATTGAGAACTTGCCGCCGGCCTGCTTGGTGAAGGCGATGAGATCGCCGCGCGGCGACCAGACCGGCGTCGAATAGGAACCGTCACCGAAGGAAATGCGGGTCTGGCCCGAGCCATCGGCATTCATCACATAGATCTGCGGTTTTCCGCCACGGTCGCTTTCGAAGCTGACGCGAGCGCCGTCAGGCGAATAGGACGGCGAAGTGTCGATCGCAGCCGTCGAGGTCAGGCGCGTCGTCGTGCGTGAGCGCAGGTCCATCGTATAGATGTTGGAATTGGCGTCCTGCTGCAGGCTCATGATCACCTTCTGGCCATCCGGCGAAAAGCGCGGCGAGAAGGTCATGCCGGGAAAATTGCCGACGACCTCACGCTGCCCGGTTTCCAGCTGCAGCAGATAGACCCGCGGCTGCTGGTTGGCAAAGGACATGTAGGTGACTTCCTGCCGGCTCGGCGAGAAACGCGGCGTCAGCACGAGATCGCTGCCATCCGTCAGCATGCGCACGTTGAAGCCGTCCTGATCCATGATCGCCAGCTGGCGCTTGCGCTGCTGCTTAGTGCCGGATTCGGAGACGAAGACGACGCGGGTATCGAAATAACCTTCTTCCCCGGTGATCTGCTTGTAGATCGCATCGGCAATGATATGCGCGACGCGGCGCCAGTTCTCCGGCTGCGTATAAAACTGCTGACCGGCCATCTGCTGTCCGGCAAAAGTATCCCACAGGCGGAATTCGGCGCGAAGGCGGCCATCCGCTTCCTTGGTGACCCTGCCGGTGACCAGCGCCTGGGCATTGATGACCTTCCAGTCCTCGAAGCGCGGCGAAGCGTCGGGATTAGAAATCTTCTCGATGAAGGCGGTTTTGTTGATGGGTGCGAAGAGACCGGACCGCTGCAAGTCGTCGGCGATGACTTGCGAGACCTGCGCGCCCATGTCGCCCTGGAAGTCGGTCACCGCGATCGGAAGCGGTTGGATATTGCCCTTGTTGATGTTGATTTCGACACGCGCATTTGCCGGAGAGGAGACAACAGCGCCAGCAGTCATACCGACGGCGACCACCAACGCGCGGATGAGAGAACATTTGACCATATCAAACAAGCCTTTCAGCATCTAATGGGTAAGAGCGCTGATGTCGAAGTTAAACGTGACTTCATTCCAGACATCGTATTTCTCTTTTGGAAGCATCGTAAAAGGAGCTGCGCGACGAATTGCGCGAAGGCCCGAATCGGCAATACTTTTCCGCGTACGCTCACTGCCACCGATGACCTGTACATCAGGGCTGCCTACGATCTGTCCGTCTCCAGCAAGCTTTATGTGAATCGTCATATGCACGCTGCCGATATCTTTCAGGCGGCTGTCGACGATGAATTGGCGTTCAATCGCATTTCTCAGCGCCGTAACTTCAGCCGCGCTGAGGACGTCGCCGTTTCGGCGAACAGCCGCCTCTGCATTTGCACTGAGCGGAAATGCGAGGCCAAGGATAAACCCCGTCAACACCGCGTATATCCCGAAAGGCTTCGCGAAATGGATCAGGTTCTTCGACACTTAAATCCCCAGATCGCTGGCATCGAAGTTGAGATCCATCTCGTTCCAGCCGTTTTCTCCCTCATATTTGTCTGCAGGCAAATTTTTGAGAGGAGATGATTTCATAACAGCGCGGTAGACACTGCTCTTAAGCGCTTGGCGTGTTGAATCCGGCCCGCCTGAAGCAATGACCTCGGGATCGCCAACGACATTACCGGCCTGATCAAGTTGAACACGAACCTTAAGATGAACCTCGTTGGCGCCGGCCAACCCGGAAACAACCGTCCAGTTACCAGAGATCTGGCCGCGTACGGCATCAATCTCGCTCTGGCTAAGTGCAGCACCACCATTGCTCTTCTTCGCACCAAGCGATGCTTCCTGCGTCGAGCGCTTCGCACCCCCAGCGGAAGGATCGGTCTTATTCAGCAGCGCAGCAACCTCGTCGGCGTTGAAGTCGCTCTTCATCGGTGAGGCGGATTTCGCCGTTTCCTGCTTCTTGTCCGCCTTCTTCTTGTCGGTCGGTGTGTCGGCGGTCTTAGGCTGGTCCGCAGTCTTTTCCGGCGGCTTTTCGACGGGCTTCTCTGGTTCCGGCGGCTTCACCTGCGGCTTGGCGACAGGCGTCGGTACATTGTCCGGCAGCGCCTCGGCATCGGGCTTCGGCGGCTCCTCCGGCTTGGCTTGTTCTTCCGGCGGTTTTTCCTCGGGCTTCGGCGGCGTCACCTCGACAGGCTTCGGCGGCGGAATGGAAGCGACCTCCTTCGGCTGCTCGACCTCCGTTTCCTCCTTGACGATCTCCTTGACGTCATTCGGCTTGGGATCGATCTTCGGCATCGGCTTGTCGCTCGAATTCGCCGCCGCAGCCTCGGTATTGCTGGGTTTGGCGTTCGGGACCGGCGGCGTCTTCAGATCGACATTGTTGTCGCCTGCATTCTCGGCCGGCTGCGCGATCGGCGGCCGCGTCGTCGGCACGGGTGCGGAAGTCTCCTTCTTCGGAGCCTTCTTGTCGCCTTGCTGCATCTGGGTAATGGATTCCACCGGCACCAGATCGACCGGCATCGCCTCGAAATCCTCCACCTTGAAGGATTCCGGCGCGCTGAGCGACACCATCGCCCAGGTAAGCACCAGACAGTGCAGAACAGCAGATGTGACGACGCTGGTCTTCATCTTGAACGCTATTGGTCCTTCTTCTGCTGCGTCACGAGGCCGATATTCTTGAAGCCTGCGCCCTGAATACGGGCCATGACGTCGGCGATGACGCCGTAAGGCGCTGTCGCGTCGCCGCGCACGAAGATCCGTTCGTTGTAACCAGTGGTGGCGATCGCCTCGAGCTTGGCGGCGATCTCGGCGGCCGGAATCGCCGTTTCCTGCAGGAACACTTCGCCGTCGTTCTTGACGGAGATGGTGATCGGCTGCGTCTCGGAATTCAGCGCCTTGGCCTGCGTCTCCGGCAGGTCGATCGGCACGCCAACGGTCATCATCGGTGCCGCGACCATGAAGATGATCAAAAGCACGAGCATGACGTCGACGAGCGGCGTCACGTTGATTTCGGAGATTACGGCCCTGTTCCGACCGCCGCGACGGCGGCGTCTACCGCCCCCGCCGTCATTGCCTCCAACAGCCATACCCATGTCAGTATACTCCGTTGGTTACTGAGCGGCAGCGCGCGGCTGTAGCTTCTCGTCGATCTGGCGCGAAAGTATGGCGGAGAATTCATCCGCGAAACCTTCCATGCGGCCCGAGAGCTTGCCGGCATCGGCAGAGAACTTGTTGTAGGCGATAACCGCCGGAATAGCGGCGACGAGACCGATCGCGGTGGCAAGCAGCGCTTCGGCGATACCGGGTGCGACAACCGCAAGGTTGGTCGACTTCGAACCTGCGATCGCCTGGAACGAGGTCATGATGCCGACGACCGTGCCGAAGAGACCGATGAACGGGCCGGCCGAACCGATCGTTGCCAGCGATCCAAGGCGGGCGCCGAGAAATTCGGTCTCACGGGCAAGCGTCACGTCCATCGCCCGGTCGATACGCATCTGCAGGCCGATCGGTGAGCGGGCGCCGCGTTCGAAGGATTTCTTCCATTCCCGCATGGCCGCAACGAAAATCGATGCCAGCCCGGTATTGTTGCGCTCCGACAGCGAGCGATAGAGTTCTTCCAGCGACTGGCCCGACCAGAACACCTGTTCGAATTTGTCGAACTGGCGCCGTGCGCGGCCATAGGCCAGGTATTTGTCGATAACGATCGCCCAGGTCCACACCGAGGCTGCGATAAGCCCGAGCATTACGAGCTTGACGACGATTCCGGCCTGCATGAAAAGCGACCAGAGGCTGACGTCCGTCGTTGCTGCTGCCAATCCTACTTGTTCCATTGATCCAAAATCCCCGAATCCAAACGCCCGGTGCTGGACCGGGCGGCACAAATTGATCTCGCAAGAAGTGTCCGGTGGCCGCCGCCCAAAGCCCTGGTCAAGCTTCCAAGCTCATCTTCCGCCTTCTTGCCGTCAAATTTGGTCAAAGGAAGGCGTGCACCGCACAAACTCCGACTTTCCCAGTAAGACACTATTATGGTTAATAGATCGTTAGTGCCGGACTGTGACAGCAAGCCTGTGTTTGGAAGATTTCATCCCATGGACTACTTGACCGGAGCAAGATCCGGCTGCCGAAAGAGCGCTCATCCTGCGGCGCGGGGAATTCCTTCACATAAAGATCAAGTTTTTACAAGCCCGAATTCCGGGCGATTCGCGGCTATAGCGGCGTGCTGCCTTCCAGGAATTTCACCGCCAGCGTTTCCGGCAGCCGCCGCGGCCGCCCTCTGGCGTTGATGACGGCGATGATCACCTTGGCGGCAATCAGCAGCGTCTCGCCGGATCGGATCTGCTGATTGAGCACCATCTTGGCGCCGCCGGCCTTTTCCGTGTGCGTCAGGATCGTCAGCACATCGTCCATGCGCGCCGGGCTCTTGAAGTCGATCTCCATGCGGTGGACGACGAAGACCAGGCCCTCCTCGTCGGCGCTGACGAGTTCGCGCTGCTCGACGCCGAGGCAACGCAGATAATCGGTGCGGCCACGCTCCAGGAAATGCAGATAGCGGGCGTGATAGACCAGGCCGGAGAAATCCGTATCTTCATAATAGACCCGCTGGACAAGGCGATGCCCGGCCTCGGTCAGCTCTCCCGAAATGGAAAAAGGGCGCTCCGTCATAATTTTCTCCAAACTGAGGTGCCCTCTTTGGCGCAACGCTTCCTGACAGGCAAGCATTGAATGATTGTCATAATTCCTAACTATTCCCGACATTGAGTGACCGATAAGGAGACGATGTGATGAAGATTGCGGTTATGGGCGGAGACGGTTTCATTGGCTGGCCAACGTCGCTGCATCTCTCCGATGCCGGACATGACATTCATATCCTCGACAATCTCTCACGCCGCTGGATCGACACGGAACTTGGCGTTCAGTCGCTGACACCGATGGATTCGATCCAGGAGCGCACCCGCATCTGGCATGTCGAAACCGGACGCCGCATCCACTTCAATCTGATCGATCTCGCCAAGGACTACGAACTGCTGAAGAACTGGCTTTCCGAACACCGTCCGGATGCCGTCATCCATTTTGCCGAGCAGCGGGCCGCACCCTATTCGATGAAGAGCGACCGCCATAAGAACTACACGGTCAACAACAATGTCAGCGCCACGCACAACCTGCTGAACGCGCTGACCGAGCTCAATCTCGATACCCATCTCATCCATCTCGGCACCATGGGCGTCTACGGCTACTCGACGGTCGGCGCTGCCATCCCAGAGGGCTACCTGCCGGTCGGCATCGAAACTCAAGGCGGCGAGACGGTGAGCCAGGAGATCCTCTATCCCTCCAACCCCGGCTCGATCTACCACATGACCAAGTGCCTGGATCAGCTTCTCTTCCAGTTCTATGCGAGGAATGATGGTCTCAGGATCACCGATCTGCACCAGGGCATCGTCTGGGGCACCCATACCGAACAGACGCGCCGCCACGCACAGCTCATCAACCGTTTCGACTACGACGGCGATTACGGCACGGTGCTGAACCGCTTCCTGATCCAGGCGGCGATCGGCTATCCGCTGACGGTACACGGCACCGGCGGCCAGACCCGCGCCTTCATCCACATCCAGGATTCGGTGCGCTGCATCGAGCTGGCGCTTGCGAACCCGCCGGCTCGCGGCGCGCGCGTTGAGATCTTCAACCAGATGACCGAAACCCACCGGGTGCGCGACCTCGCAGAGATGATCGCGGGGATCAGCGGCGCCGAGATCGCCTGGCTGCCCAACCCGCGCAAGGAAGCTGCCGAGAACGAGCTGATCGTCCGGAACGAAAAATTCCGCGATCTCGGCCTCGAACCGATCACGCTGGAAGCGGGCCTGCTCGGCGAGATCGTCGATGTCGCGAAGAAATTCGCCTATCGCGTCGACCGCTCGCGCGTGCCGGCCGTCTCCGCCTGGACCAAGGACATCGCCGCGACGATCAATCACGATCCCGAAGGCAAGCGGCTGAAGTCGGTATCATGAGCGGCGACATGACGAGCGCCAGCGAAAAACCAGCCCATTTCGCCTATATCACCCTCGTCACCAACGCCGACTACGCCATGGGCGCCACCGCCTTGGCGAATTCGCTGCGCCGCACCGACACCACCGCCGACATCGTCGTTCTCCACACCGGCGGCGTCGATGCCACCGCCCTCGTCCCGCTCAAAACCCTCGACTGCCGCCTGATCGAGGTCGAGCATTTGCCGCTGTCAGCTGCCTTCAACGAACGCCATGCCCGTGGCCAGCTCCATTCGGCGGCCCCCTTCACCAAGGGCCGCAAACCGGATTTTCATTCGCCGCTCGACAATTTCTGCAAGCTCAGGCTGTGGCAGCTTGTCGAATATGAGCGCTGCGTCTTCATCGATGCAGACGCCCTCGTACTGAAGAACGTCGACAGGCTCTTCCACTATCCGGAATTCTCCGCCGCCCCGAATGTCTATGAAAACCTCGCCGACTTTCGCCGCATGAATTCCGGCGTCTTCGTCGCCACGCCGTCGCATGACACATTCCGGCACATGCTCGAAACGCTCGACACGGCAGACGTTTTCTGGCGGCGCACCGATCAGACGTTTCTCGAGACTTTCTTCCCGGATTGGCACGGCCTGCCTGTTTATTTCAACATGCTGCAATATGTATGGTTCACCATGCCCGAGCTTTGGGACTGGAAGAACATTTCGATCCTGCATTACCAATATGAAAAACCGTGGGAAAAGGATCATCCCAAGGCAGCGCGACTACAACCCTTGATCGATTTGTGGCACCGTTTCCACGATGACGGCGATGTGCCCGAGATCACGGCGCTGGATAATCCGGAAGGGGCAGCATGAAGGTACTGGTATCTGGCGGAACGGGTCTCGTCGGCCGGTATGTCGTCGAGGAGCTGCTGGCTGGCGGATATCAGGTGATCGTCGGAGGGCGCTGTGCGCCGCTGCCCCGCCTCTTCTCGCGCCCGGTCGATTTCGCAGCGCTTTCGCTCGATCCCGACAAGGATCAGATCGGTGTTTTCGACGATGCCTATTTCTTCGTCCACGCCGCCTTGAGCCATGTTCCGGGCAAATATCGCGGCGGCGAGGGCGACGATCCGAAGAATTTCCACAAGCTGAACCTCGACGGCACCGTCCGGCTTTTCGAAGCCGCCAAACGCGCCGGCACACGCCGCTGCGTCTTCCTGTCCAGCCGCGCCGCCTATGGCGAACATCCCGAGGGAACCGAGCTGGCGGAAACCATGCTGGCCAAGCCCGAAACGCTCTACGGCCAGGTCAAGCTCGATGCCGAACGCGCGCTTGCCCACCTCTCCACGCCGGGTTTTGCCGGCGTGAGCCTGAGGGCGACCGGGATCTACGGCGATCTCTCGCCGAACAAATGGGACGGGCTTACCGCCGATTATCTCGCCGGCCGGGCGGTTGTTTCGCGTGTAGGAACGGAAGTTCACGGCCGCGACCTCGGGCGTGCGGTACGGCTGATGCTGGAGACGGAAAGCACCCGCATCTCCGGCGAGGTCTTCAACGTCTCGGACATATCAGTCGACACGCGCGATATTCTTTCGCCTATCCGGCGCGAGACCGGCTGTCGGCACGTGCTGCCGCCCCCCGCCGACAGGGTGGCGCTCAATCGCATGAGCACGGCGAAAATCCGCGCGCTCGGCTGGTTGCCGGGCGGAGCAACGCTGTTTGAAGAAACGATGCAACGGCTCGCCGCGGCCCTACGGGCGGCCCCAGAACACAGGTCCACGCAAGTCTGACGTTGCAGGATGCGCCGAATTGCAATCGGGCTGTCGGGGATTGTTCATGCAGGTCGCAACTACGTCTGCCTCCATCATCTTGCGCGGCACGCCTTCTGCTGCAGCAATGTCTGCCGCCGGAAACGAGACCGATCAGGGTGTGCTGAAGCTGCAGCGCAGCACCCAGACGCTGCAGCAGATGCGGCAGACCTTGGCGAATTCCGGGGACGAAGCCAAGACAAAGGCACAACGCAAGCTCGACGAGGCAAAGCAACAGCTGGAGATGCTGCGCAGCTCCAATATGCCGCCCGAGGTGGTCGCCCGTCTGGCCGCCGAACTGGCGCGCAAGGTCGGCACCGCCGCTTCAGAATTCGCATCGGCCGCCGCGACCGGCAGCCCTGCAGCAGTCGCTCCGGTGGACGCAACCACGGATGCAACAGCCGCCGCGACGAGCGGGACTGAGGCTGCACTGACGGATGTCTCAGAAAAAACCGCGACCGGATCGCAGGAACCGGTCGACGCCGCCCAGGCCCGCGAGGCCTATGAGAGCACCGCCGAGGACGCGCCAAAATCCTCGGGCATCTCGTCCGATGACCGAGAAACGATGGAAGCGTTCAAGGCGGTCGTGCGCGAACTCAGGCAATTGCTCGAAAAGGCGATGCACGACCTGCGGCAGCAGGACTGGCAGGGCGGGGCCAACGCCGTGCCTGATATGGCAGGCTTATCCACCGGCACCGCGACAATACCGACAAGCATCGTCATCTGACCTCCGGCCGCATCCCGCCGACAGGGCGTGAAACGGGCGCAGCACTGTCGCATCCGGCATTTGCATCGGACATCCAGGCGTCTATGCTCGGTCAATCTCTCATACCGGTAGATCGAATGACCGCTCAACAACTGAAAGCACAGCTGCGCAACGAACGGCTGTCCGCACGCGACGCCATCCCGGGCGAGAAACGCGCCTCCAAGAGTCTCGCAATGGCTGAACATGCAGGCGAAGCGGTTGGTTTTGCGCTGGGCACAATTGTCTCCGGCTTCCTGCCGATCCGTTCGGAAGCTGATCTCAGGCCGCTGATGGCGCGCTTTGCCGTGCGCGGTGCGCGGCTCTGCGTGCCGGCGATCCTCGATCGACAGACCATCGTCTTTCGCGAGTTGGCGGAGGGTGCGCCGCTTGTCGATACCGGTTTCGGCACGGTCGGCCCTGGCGCGGATGCCGCCATTCTTAATCCGGAAATCATGCTCGTGCCGCTTTCGGCCTTCGATGCCCGCGGCCACCGCATCGGTTACGGCGCCGGCCACTACGACCGCGCCATCAGCCGGCTGAGACAAAAAGGCCTGCATCCGAAGCTGATCGGCATTGCATTCGACTGCCAGGAAGTGGCACATGTGCCCGCTGAGCCGCACGACATAAGCCTGGATGCCATCCTGACAGAAAGCGGCCTTCGCTTTTTTGCCTCTTGGATTGGATAGGGAATGCGGCTGCTTTTTTTGGGTGACATGGTCGGCAAGACGGGACGCACGGCAGTCTGGGAGCGCCTTCCCGGCCTGATCTCCGACCTCAAGCTCGATTTCGTCGTCGTCAACGGCGAGAATGCCGCCGGCGGCTTCGGCATCACCGAGGACATCTTTCTGGAGACGATCAATGCCGGCGCCGATGTGGTGACGACGGGCAATCACGTTTGGGACCAGAAGGAAGCCGTGGCCTTTGCCGGGAGGCACGATCAATTTCTGCGGCCGGCCAACTATCCGCAAGGCACGCCCGGCCGCGGCTCCGGCCTGTTCTATGCCAGGAATGGCGCGCGCGTGCTCGTCGCCAACGTCATGGGCCGGGTCTTCATGCATCCGGAACTCGACGACCCGTTCAAATCGGCGGAAGTGATCCTCGCTGCCTGCCCGCTCAAGGAGCAGGCCGATGCGATCATCTTCGATTTTCATGCAGAGGCGACCAGCGAGAAGCAATGCTTCGGCCATTTCGTCGACGGCCGCGCCAGTTTCGTCGTCGGCACCCACACGCATGTGCCGACCGCCGACACACAGATCCTGAACGGCGGAACCGCCTATATGTCGGATGCCGGCATGTGCGGCGACTACGACTCTTCTCTCGGCATGGATAAGGAAGAGCCGCTCAACCGCTTCATCTCCAAGATGCCGAAGGGCCGCATGGAAGCCGCGAACGGCCCGGCGACGATCTGCGGCGTCGGCGTGGAGATTTCCGATAGAACCGGCCTGGCCGAAAAGATCGCGCCGCTTCGGCTCGGGCCGCGGCTGGCCGAGACGGTGCCGGAGTTCTGGCGCTAGAGCAATTCCAGCAAAAGTGAGCAACAGTTTTGCGTCCGGAACTGTGTTAAAACAAATAGATAGAGCATTTCCGTGGTTTGGAGAAAAACGGAAATGCTCTAAGCCCGCCGCCCCCGCGCCGATACGCAGACCCACACGCAATCGTGAGCATCCTAGTCTGGACCGCTGCGACCTCATGCCGCATCCTTCCGCCGCCAATTCAAAGTGATAGAGCGCCGGAGGGGGTGGCATGAAGCCGCAATATCTTGTCCTTGCTATCGCATGCCTTGCGGCCTTCGCCGCGCCAGGTCTTGCCGGGGCACAGGGTGAGCGACCGCCCGTCAGCCACTGCCAGGCGATCGCGCAGAACGTCCCGCAGGCAACCTTCGCAAGCTTTTCCGGCGCCACGCCGCTAACGCCTGCCGTCTCCGAGGGCGAAGACGTCAAATTCACCTTCCTCGGCCATTCCACCTTCGAGATAGACACGCCCGGCGGCATCGTCATCGCGACAGATTATAACGGCTGGTACAAGCCGGGAACGATGCCCGATGTCGTGACCATGAACAAGGCGCACACGAGCCACTTTACCTTGACGCCCGATCCTGAGATCAAGCATGTGCTGCATGGCTGGAGCGACGTTCCGGGCGAGAAGGCCAACATCAATCTCGTCATTGGCGATGCCTATATCCGCAATGTCCCGACGGATATCCGTTTCAGCTATGGCCTTGGCGGCTCGCAGGAAAACGGCAACTCCATCTTCATTTTCGAAATCGCCGGCCTTTGCATCGGCCATCTCGGCCACCTGCACTATGAACTGACGGATGCCCATTACACCGAGATCGGCCGCCTCGACATCGTCATGGTCCCGGTCGATGGTGGCCTGACCATGGGCGCCGACAGCATGAGCCGCGTCATCAAGCGGCTACGCTCGTCGTTGATTCTGCCGATGCACCGGCGCGGCCCGCCGGTCGAAGCCTTCGTGTCAATGTTCGGCAAGGATTTCGACGTCGTCAATGCGCCCGATGACAGTATCACCATCTCCATGCGCACCCTGCCGAAAAGGCCGCTGATCTATGTACTGAAGGGTGTGCAGTAAAAAGGCCCGGCGATTTTCCCCGGGCCTAAAGCGACACTCTTCAAATCATCAAGCGAACTGCAGGTGGCGCTTGATGCCGACATCCGGCATCTTGTCGTCGTCAAGATTGGCCTTGGCGATCTCCCAGCCGAATTTCAGCTTGTTGCCTGTGGAAACCCAGATCTCGGCATCGTCGACATGGAGGGAAAGCATGGTGAGCTTGGGGTCTTTCTTGCCGCCATCATACCAGGCCGCGACAATCGAAGTCCAATATTCCTCGATCTTGGAAGGGTCAGGGCGCACGTCGATCACACCGGCAAGGCAGGCGTGATAGTCGTGATCCTTGCCGATAACACAGAAATGCGCGCGGCTTCCCGGTTTTATGGCGCGCACGATGTCGGCATCGGTCTTGGTATAGAACCAGATCGTGTTGGTGGTGGGATCGGCATGCGGCGCCATCGGCTGCATGTGCATGTCCAGCCCGGAAATCCCGAGCATGCCGGCATGAACATCGTTGACCTGATCCCAGAGCTGACGTGCTGGCTGTTCCTGCGCATCGCTGAGACTTGCCATGACCGTTCCTTTCCGTTGGATGGAGTTCCTGAAACGTCATCCCCCCGCCTTTGTTCCAAACTGCTTTTTCCTTGAACGGGTACCGTTTCGCTCTTATAAGGCGGCCCATTCCGAACAATATGACGTGGACAGGGGTGCCATGGCTGGCCATTCACAGTTTAAAAACATCATGCACCGCAAGGGCCGTCAGGATTCCGTGCGGTCAAAAATGTTCTCCAAGCTTGCGCGCGAAATCACCGTTGCCGCCAAGGCCGGCCTGCCCGACCCGACGATGAACGCCCGCCTTCGCCTGGCGATCCAGAACGCTAAGGCCCAGTCCATGCCGAAGGACAATATCGACCGCGCCATCAAGAAGGCAGCTGGCGCCGACGGCGAAAACTACGATGAAGTCCGTTATGAGGGTTATGGCCCCGGCGGCACGGCGATCATCGTCGAAGCTCTGACCGACAACCGCAACCGCACCGCCTCCAACGTCCGTTCGATCTTCACCAAGGCTGGCGGAGCGCTTGGCGAAACCGGTTCCGTTTCCTTCTCCTTCGACCATGTCGGCGAAATCACCTACAAGCTGTCCGTCGGCGATGCCGACAAGGTGATGGAAGCCGCGATCGAAGCCGGCGCCGACGATGTCGAGACCGACGAAGACGGCCACTACATCACCTGCGGATTCGAAGCTCTCGGAGAGGTGGCAAAAGCGCTGGAAGCGAGCCTGGGCGACGCCGAGACTGTCAAAGCCGTCTGGCGCGCCCAGAACAACGTGCCGGTGGACGAAGAAAAGGCCCAGTCGCTGATGAAGCTCATCGACAGCCTAGAAGACGATGACGACGTGCAGAACGTCTACTCAAACTTCGAGGTCTCGGAAGAAGTGCTGGCGAAACTCTCGGCCTGAATTTCCTCAGAACGATCATCAATGGAAAACCCGGCCGCGATGCCGGGTTTCTGCTGCCGATGGACGGTCAGCGCTCGCGATGTTCCGCCCTCGAGGCGCAGCTTGGCAAGCCTACGCGGCCGCCCGCATGAAATTTCCCAAGCCCGCAAACAGTTCCACCGACGTCAACCGCGCTTCGATGTCGTGGATCGGCATCGAGATGATCACCTCGTCGGCCTGCGTTTCCTTGAGAAACTCCGTCAGTTTCGCCTCCGCCGTCGTCGGCGATCCGACCACGGCGTAACGCAGCGTGTGTTCGACGTTCATCTTCTCCATCGGCGACCAGAAATTTTCCATATCGGCCAACGGGCGCGGGAACGGGCCGCGGACATTGCGGCGCAGGTTGACGAACTGCTGCTCGGCGGAGGTGAAATGGTACCGCGCCTCTTCGTCGGTCGCAGCCACCGCGCCCATCACGCCGACCATCACATAAGGTTTGTCGAGCGTCGACGAGGGCTGGAAGCGGTCCCGGTAGATCGCGATCGCATCAAGCAGCATGTCGGGCGCAAAATGCGAAGCGAAGGCATAGGGAAGTCCTAGCATGGAAGCAAGCTGGGCACTGTAGAGGCTGGAGCCCAGCAGCCAGATCGGGATATGCGATGAATTGCCGGGAACCGCAAGGATCGTCTGGTTTTCGACTGGCGTATCGAGGAGTTGCTGCAGTTCCACCACGTCGTTCGGGAAACTGTTCGCACCGGCCTCGAGATTGCGCCGCAGCGCCTGTGCCGTGCGCATGTCCGTTCCCGGCGCGCGCCCGAGGCCGAGATCGATGCGGCCGGGGAAGAGCGCCTCGAGCGTGCCGAACTGCTCGGCAATGACGAGCGGCGAATGATTGGGCAGCATGATGCCGCCGGAGCCGATACGGATGCGCGTTGTTGCGGCGCCGACATGGCCGATGACGACGGCAGTGGCGGCGCTGGCGATCCCCGGCATGCCGTGATGCTCGGCGAGCCAAAAGCGCTTGTAGCCGAATTGCTCGGCCTTCCCGGCCATCCGCGCCGAGCTCTCGAGAGACTGGCGGATGCTGCTGCCTTCGGCAACGGGGGAAAGGTCGAGTATGGAGAAGGGAACCATGGGAAACCTACCGGGCAGTTGAACGATGCCGTCTATGTAGGTTGCCGCCCCAGCCATTCCAAACCATGCACCCAAACAAAAGGGCCGCGCGAGCGCGACCCAGTGTCAGCTCTCAGAAGCCACGGTTTACCGGTGACGGCGCAGCACATGCACTTCGGCGCTTGGGTGGTGGTTTCCGTGCGGCAGCGTGAAATTACCGAGCTGGCGATCCATTTCCAGGGCTTCCGTTGCCAGCCTGTGGATCGCCGCCGTCGTCTCCTCGACCATCGACGCGTTCTGCTGCGTCATCGCGTCGAGTTCGGCGACGGCACTGTTGATCTCGCGTAACGTATTGGCTTCCTCGCGGGTCGCACCCATGATCTCATTGATTTGTCCGTTGATCGCCTCGACATGGGCGCCGATGCCGGTCAACGCAACGCCAGCCTTTTCCACAAGCGCCACGCCGCTTTCGACTTCATATGTCGATTTCTGCAGCAGGCTGGAGATTTCCTTTGCCGCACTCGATGAGCGCTGTGCCAGCTCGCGCACTTCCATGGCGACGACGGCGAAGCCCTTGCCCGATTCACCGGCACGCGCCGCCTCGACGCCAGCATTGAGCGCCAAGAGGTTGGTCTGGAAAGCGATGTCGTCGATGACCGAGATGATCGTGTTGATCTGACGCGAAGACGTCTGGATTGCCTCCATCGCTGCAATCGTCTCGCGCATGATCTGGCCGGAGCCAGTCGTCTCCTTCTTGGCGTCGCGGGCGATGCGCTCGGCCTGTTCGGCTCGCTCGATCTGCCGGCGGACGGACTGGGTGATGGCGCTGATCGCATTCGCCGTCTCGGTGATCGAGCCGGCCTGACGCTCGGTGCGCCCTGCAAGCTCGTCGGCGCCGGTGCGCATCTCCTCTGAGCCGGCACGCACCGCCATCGAGTTGCCGCCGATAGCCGTCATTGTTTCACTCAGCGTCGCCAGCGCCTCGTTGAAATTGACGCGCAGGCTTTCAAGCTCATTCGGGAAACGGGTATCGATCTGGTAGGCGAGATCGCCAGTCGCCAGATGATGCAGACCCTCATCGATCGCTTCGACGACGTGCTGCAGGCTCTTCGCCTCGGCTTCGCGCTCAGCCAGGTTCTGCTGGCGGTCGTGATCGGCCTTCAGGCGCGTTTCTTCGCTGGCGGCTTCGAGTTCGCGGCTTTCGATCAGCGACTGGCGGAAGCGGGCGAGCGCATTCGCCATCGTGCCGATCTCGTCCTTGCGGTTCTGGCTGCCGATCTCGCTGTCGAGCTTGCCGTCGGCAACATCACGGGTGACGCCGGCAAGCCGCGCAAGCGGCGAAAACAGGAAATTGGTGACGAGGCCGGTCGCGACCGCCATGACGACGAGCACGCCGATGCCGATCATCGTCAGCAGCGTGGCGATCTCGATCGAGCCGGCATTAAGCTCGCTCAAAAGCACGCTCTCGACAACGAGGAAGCGGTCGCCACGATAGTCGATACCGCCGACATAGGCGCGGGCCGCGCCGTCCGCCCGGCTGAAGTCGGCCACCGTCATCGCCGAACTGGCAAGCGCGTTCTTGATGAAGGTGAAAGGAGCCGCATCGAGCGTCGCAAGCTTGCCGCTCGCGTCGAGACCGACGGCGGAGCCATCGCTGGAGACGATCGCTGCCTGCGCCGTGCTGCCCTGGACGATGCCCTTGCCAAGGATACCGGTGACGATGTCGTCGCGCACCTTGAAGAGGATGATGCCCTTGGCCGCACCGAGTTTGATGATCGGTACGGCATAGAAGATCGCCGATTTGCCGCTGGCGGTATCGACGCGAAGACCGGAAAAACCCGTCGGCGCGGCGTCATCGGTCGCCTTGGCGGTATTCTCGATCGCCTTGGCGAAGGCGATACCGGCGCCGGTGGTCTTCCACGCGTCCGACTTGAGGTTCTCGGCGAAATCGTCTTGCTTCTTGTAGGAATAGAGGACCGTGCCGTCGAGGTCGGCAATCAGCAGATCGCTGAAGGCGGTACCCTCGAGATCGCGGGCAACTTCGCCCTGCGTCTTCTCGTGGTTCGAATAATAAAAGCCGCTCGGTCCTTCCGGCTTCATCAGCTTCTCCCGCTGGTCGGCCGGGTTGGGATTGCCCGCAATGAAAACCTTCTTCAATTCGGCGCGGGCATCGCCCGAGGTCTTCTCGATCGTCTTCCAGCCGCTCTTCAGGCTGGTGATCGACATCTGCAACGATTCGATGCGCGCGATGGAATTTGCCTGGTTTTCAAGCTGCGTCAGCTGGTCCTGCAGCATGTCGCCGCGAAAGATCAGTACGCTCTCCTTAGCCTTCAGCGCTTGCTCGTCGGAGATCCGGCTGCTGGCGAAATAGGCAAGCACGTCGATCACGGCGATCGATAGCACGGTCAGCAGAATGAATGTGGCAATGACCTTGAAGGACAGGGACTGAAATCTCTGAGCCATGTACGACGAACCCCTTCTGACACGCCTGCCGGCGTGGGCACGCAGCGCATGCCTGATCGACCGATCTTTAAACAGAACATCGGGGGGCTTATCTCCTTGCGACACGAGACCCCCCTTCGTATTTGACACTAGAATTCAAGCATCTGTTTTAATTCGCGGTAAATGGAGCGGCTTAAATCCGAGAATGTTTTTGTTTTGTTCACATATCGATGGCAGTTATTTCGCAGTCGCTATAGGTTGAACCATGCAAAATACGATTCGCATCGTCGGCATCGATCCCGGGCTTCGCCGCACCGGCTGGGGAATCATCGACACGCTGGGCAATTCCCTGCGGTTTGTGGCCTCCGGAACCGTGACCTCCGATGGAGACATGGACCTCGCCTCTCGCCTCTGCCAGTTGCACGATGGCCTGGCGGAGGTCGTCCATAGCTACACGCCGGATGAAGCTGCCGTCGAACAGACCTTCGTCAACAAGGATGCTGTGGCGACCCTGAAACTTGGCCAGGCCCGCGGCATCGCCATGCTGGTGCCGGCCCGCGCCGGACTGCAGGTCTCCGAATATGCTCCGAATGCCGTGAAGAAGGCGGTCATCGGCGTCGGCCATGGCGAAAAGCGCCAGATCCATATGATGTTGAAAATCCTGATGCCGAAAGTTGAATTCAAGGGCGATGACGCGGCCGACGCCCTGGCGATCGCCATCTGCCATGCCCACAATCGCGGCAGCAACCGGATGCGGCAGGCACTGGCCGGCTAGTTTGTTCTTGACTTGTTCCGATGGTAAGGATAATTCTTACTTTGAAGGAGCAACAAGATGCGCGTCACGTCCAAAGGCCAGGTCACCATCCCTCGCGATCTCAGGGAGCTTGCCGGCATCGAGGCCAACAGCGAGGTCATCTTCTCGATCGAGAACGGCAAGCTGGTTGTCTCGCCGAAAAATGGCAGGCAGGAGATCGAGGATAGAGGTCGGCTCGACCGGTTCCTGCAGACGATCCGTCGTCTCGAAGGAACCGGTGATCAGAAGATCGATGCCGAAGACCTCATGTCGATGACCCGTGATCGCTGATGGCGACGCTTGTCGATACAAACATCCTCGTCGACCTGGCCGTGGTCAGTTCGGACTGGCATGGGTGGTCGCGTCGGAAATTGCTCGACGTCTTCAGAGATGGGCCAGTGCTCATAAATCCGATTATCTATTCCGAATTTTCCGTTCGCTACGACGATATGGATGAAGTTGAGCAACTGCTTCCGCAGGATGAATTCCGCCGCGAGAACCTGCCTTGGCCGGCTGTATTTGCCGCTGCTCAAGCTTTCCGGCTTTACCGTCGTGCCGGCGGAGGACGCGAACGGATATTGCCCGACTTCCTCATCGGCGCCCATGCGACGATCAGGGGTTACAAAATTTTGACCCGCGATCCCGGCGGATACCGGTCTTACTTTCCCTCCGTGGAACTTATCACACCCGAAACGCACCCTTGAAAGACCGCGACCCATGATCGGCAAGCTGAAAGGCACCATAGACGAGATCGGCGAAGACTATGTACTCGTCGATGTGCACGGCGTCTGCTACGTCGCCCATTGCTCCGCCCGCACCCTCTCCAAGCTTGGCTCGGCCGGCGAGGCCTGCATGCTGTTCATCGAGACCTATGTGCGCGAGGATCAATTGAAGCTCTTCGGCTTCATGACGGCGCTGGAGCGGGAATGGTTCAATTTGCTCCAGAGTGTCCAGGGCGTCGGCGCCAAGGTGGCGCTTGCCGTACTCTCGACCCTGACGCCGGGCGAACTCGCCAATGCAATAGCTCTGCAGGACCGCACCGCCGTCTCCCGCGCGCCGGGGGTCGGCCCGAAAGTGGCGATGCGCCTCGTCACCGAACT
Source organism: Rhizobium sp. NZLR8 (assembly GCF_019685025.1). NCBI lineage: Bacteria > Pseudomonadati > Pseudomonadota > Alphaproteobacteria > Hyphomicrobiales > Rhizobiaceae > Rhizobium > Rhizobium sp. NZLR8. The sequence goes on from NZ_JABDVY010000006.1 coordinate 75,003, forward strand.
CAAGAACCGGGCGCCGGCCTTTGCCGGGGAAGGGATCAATATTGCCCTCAAGCAGGAACTCGGCGAAGGTGTCGCGGCCGCACCAGTTACCGATGCGGTTTCCGCACTGACGAACCTCGGCTATTCCCGCGACCAGGCGGCAAATGCCATTGCCGCGGCGATGAAGGTGGCGGGCGACGGCGCCGACAGCGCAAAGTTGATTAGGTTGGGATTGAAAGAATTGGCGCGATAAAGTAGGATAAACTGTCACTTTTCTGCCAGTTTGCAAGCATTCCAACTGCCGCACAAAAATGGGATTTCCGAACGATGTGGGGAGAATTTACGCTTTCGCCCAAAGGTCAGATCACGCTCCCCAAAGACTTGCGGGATGCTCTCGGCCTTCGACCTGGCGATCAACTGGTTTTCTCCGTCATCGACGGAGAAGTCGTGATGACACCGAAATCGATCAACTTCAACGACCTTGCAGGCCTTCTCGGAGCGCCTCCGAATGGTCGTGCCTCGCTGGAGGAGATCGACGTGGCCGTCACCGATGCTGCGGGCAGCGACGTGGTCGATGAAGCCAGACGATCGAAATCGGATATCGCAGCATGATCGCCTATGGCGTAGATACCAACGTCCTGCTGAGACTCATCGTCGACGATGATCCGGAGCAAAGGGCGGCTGCACTGAAATTCGGCGGGGGTATCGGCAGGGATTATCGTGGATTTCTCTCCCTGCTGAACCTTTTGGAACTGGATTGGGCATTGCGCGCGCGGTTCGGCTTCAAGAAAAAGGACGTCGTCCATGCAATCGGCAAATTGACACACGTCAGAGGTTTGGACATCGAAAACCAAACCCTCGTTATCATGGTGCTAAGAGCCGTGGAAACGCGCAATGCCGATTTTGCCGATGCCTTGATTGGTTATCGCGCCGCGGCTGAGGGATGCCAGGCGACTAAGACATTTGACCGGCACGCATTCAAGACCGTGCCAGGCATGGAGCTTCTTTCATGAGCGAACCCGCCCGCCTGATATCGCCGGAAAAGCGGGGCGAAGATCTCGATATCACCCTGCGCCCGCAATCGCTGGACGAATTCACCGGCCAGGCCGAAGCGCGCGCCAATCTGAAAGTTTTCATCGAGGCGGCGAAGAACCGCGGCGAGGCGCTGGACCATGTGCTCTTCGTCGGCCCGCCCGGCCTCGGCAAGACGACGCTGGCGCAGATCATGGCGAAGGAGCTCGGCGTCAATTTCCGCTCGACATCCGGTCCAGTGATCGCCAAGGCCGGCGATCTCGCGGCCCTGCTTACCAATCTCGAGGAGCGCGACGTGCTCTTCATCGACGAGATCCATCGCCTCAATCCCGCCGTCGAGGAAATCCTCTATCCGGCCATGGAAGACTTCCAGCTCGACCTTATCATCGGCGAAGGCCCTGCCGCTCGTTCGGTGAAAATTGATCTCTCGAAATTCACCCTGGTGGCGGCCACCACCCGCCTCGGCCTGTTGACGACGCCGTTGCGCGACCGCTTTGGCATTCCGGTGCGCCTGAGCTTCTACACCGTCGAGGAGCTGGAACTGATCGTGCGCCGCGGCGCCCGGCTGATGAACCTGCCGATTACCGAGGAAGGCGCCCGCGAAATTGCAAGACGCGCCCGCGGCACGCCGCGCATCGCCGGCCGGCTGCTGCGGCGTGTGCGCGACTTCGCCGAGGTGGCAAGGGCCGAATCCGTCACCCGCGAGATTGCCGACGAGGCGTTGACCCGCCTGCTGGTCGACAATGTCGGCTTCGACCAGCTCGACAAACGCTATCTCAACATGATCGCCGTCAATTTCGGCGGCGGCCCGGTCGGCATCGAGACCATCGCCGCCGGGCTTTCCGAGCCGCGCGACGCGATCGAAGACATCATCGAGCCCTACATGATCCAGCAGGGTTTCATTCAGCGCACGCCGCGCGGCCGTGTTCTGACCGCAATCGCGTGGAAACATCTGGGAATGCAACCGCCCAAGGATATGGAGGCTGCGCAGTTCCGGCTGTTCCAGGAGGACAACTGAGTGATCACCCGCCGCGGATTCTTCAAGGTTCTTGGCGGCGGTGTCGCAGGCGTCATGTCCCTCGGCGGTTACGCCTTTGCCTATGAACCGTTGGCAAGGCTCGCCATCACCCGCTACCGGCTGACCCCGCCCGGATGGACGCCAGGGCTCAAGCTCCGCATCGTCGCGCTCGCCGATCTTCATGCCTGCGAACCGTGGATGTCGGCAAGCCGCATCACCGCGATCTGCCACAGAGCCAATGAACTCGAAGGCGATGTCACCGTTCTCCTCGGCGATTATGCTGCCGGCATGAACATGGTGACGCAATATGTGCATTCGAGCCAATGGTCGAAGGCGCTCGCCACCTTGCGGGCCCCTCTCGGCGTCCATGCGATCATGGGCAACCACGATTGGTGGGAAGACAGGTCGGCCCAGAAAAACGGCGGCATGGAAACGTTCGGGCACCGGGCGCTTGCCGACGTCGGAATCCCGGTCTACGGCAACCGCGCCGTTCGGGTCGAAAAGGATGGCCGCGGCTTCTGGCTGGCAGGCCTCGAAGATCAGCTGGCGCTGCTGCCCGGCAAAAAGTGGGGCCGCACCCATATGCTCGGCCTCGACGATCTCGATGGAACGATGGCTCAGGTGACCGACGATGCACCCGTCATCCTGCTCGCCCATGAGCCCGATATCTTTCCGCGGGTGCCCGAGCGCGTCTCGCTGACGCTATCGGGCCACACACATGGCGGACAGATCCGTTTCCTCGGCCGTTCGCCGATCGTCCCCTCGCGTTACGGCAATCGTTACGCATATGGCCATATGGTCGAGGAGGGTCGTAATATCATCGTGTCCGGCGGCCTCGGCTGCTCCATCGCACCGGTGCGCTTCGGCGTCCCGCCGGAAATTGTCGTGATCGATCTCGGATAGAATAGCATGACCAAGCGCACTCTCATCCGCCTGAATGCGGGCGCCGAGCGATTCAATTATCGCATCGCCGGTCTCGGCTTCCGCGATGGCCACGTGCTCGTCCATCGCGCCGTGCATGAACCCTTCTGGACCTTTCCGGGCGGCAGGGCGGAAATCGGCGAGACCTCGGAAGAAACGCTGAAACGCGAGATGGTGGAGGAGCTGGGCGTCGAAGTCTCAATTTCCCGCCTGCTCTGGATCGTCGAGAACTTCTTCCGCTACGAACACCGCAACTGGCATGAACTCGGCTTCTATTACCTGATGGACATCCCGCCGGAATTCCCGTTTCAGCCACACCAAATCATTCATCGCGTCGAAGACGGCGACAATCATCTCGAATTCAAATGGGTGGCGGCAACGCGCACGGCCCTGACCGCGCTCGACATTCCGCCCTATTTCATCGCCAATGAAATCGAGAACCTGCCCCTAGCACCCCGTCATCTCGTCTGGCGCGACGGCAACCTCGATGACTGAGACTGAGGCAACCGTTCCAGAGCGTGATGCAGAAAAGTGTGAGCGGTTTTCTTATCACATCACGCTCTAACTCTTTAATGCAGAACAGGATCATTTTAGGCCGACCGGGCCTATAACCATCCTGTTCTAGAAGCACTTGAAGAGGAAAGCTGCCGATGCCGACCTTCGATCCCGTCAGGGCATTCCGCAAACTTGGCTATAACAACGCCCTTGCCAACCACCGTCTGCTTCAGACCTGCGCGGCACTGAAGCCCGGCGAATTCGAAGCGCCGCGCACAAGCTTCTTCCCCTCGATCAAGGAAACCTTGAACCACAATATCACGGTCGACTGGTTCTATGTCGACGGACTGGAAGGCGGCACGCTCGGCTACCAGGCCTTCGAGGTCGATGAACCCTTCGATGACGTTTCATCGTTGACCGAAGCGCAGGCCAAGGTTGATCAGCGCCTCACCGCACTTTGCGAGGCTCTGACGCCGGAGAGGCTCACCTCGACCATCAGCCTCCATCGCGGCGCCCGCATCCAGGAAGAGCGGATGGAAGACGTGCTCGCTCACCTCTTCCAGCACCAGACGCATCATCGCGGCCAGGTGCATGCGATGCTCTCCGGCACCAGCGTTGCTCCGCCACAGCTCGACGAATTCATCGTCGCCGACGATGCGCGGTTTCGCGGCGAGGAACTCGCCGAACTTGGCTGGAGCGAAGCGAAGCTGATGCGTTAATCCTGCAGGCGTCTTTTCAGACCGTCGATGATCGTCTTGGTAAGAAGGTCGTAATTCTCGTCGAAATGGTGGTCGCCGGGCAGTTCGATGACCTCGGCGCCGCTATCCTTCAATGCCGGACAGGCGACATCGTCATCGTCGTCCTTGCCGTAGATGCATTGCACGAGCTTTGGATCGACGTTCTTCAGATCGCTGACGGGATCGCCTCCGGCACCATCCGTTTTCTGGCCAAGCCAGCCGAGAACGGAGATGACGTAGTCGACCTGGTGCGAGAGCGACAGCAGCGATAATTGCGCCACCGCCGATTTTTCAGCGGGCTTGAGAAGCTGGTAGGTCGCCGGCACGACATCGGCGCCGAAGGAATATCCGACGAGCAGCACATGCTTCACCTTCCACTGCTTGCGGTAGAAATCGATGATCTTCGAAAGATCGGCGGCGGTCTCATCCGGCTTGCGTTCCGACCAGAAATAGTGAAGCGAATCGACGCCGACGACCGGAATGCCTTCCTTCTGCAGCGTGCCGCCGACCTCCTTGTCGATGTCGCGCCAGCCGCCGTCGCCCGAATAGATCACCGCCATCGTATCGAGGGCGGGGGTCGCCTCAAGGACCGCAAGCGGCAGGCCGAGCGGATTACCGAAGGCGCCGGAAGCGGTGACGAGATCGTCGAGCGTATCGGCAAACACCGTCTGCGCATCGTCGGTGGAATCGCGGATCTCGATCGCGGCATGGACCCTCTTCAGCGCTTCGGCATGCGCCTTGCCATCCTTGGCGGCATTGGGCGTGAAGACGGTGACGATCGGATCCGGCAGGGCACCGTCGCTGAGGCCATACATGATACGCTGGCCGACGACCTTCTTGGAAGCCGGCGTGCAAAGCTCTTTGGCAAGCGGAATGCCGGCGACCGGATCGACGGCAAGTGTCTGGCCGATCGTCGCATCCGGTGTCTGCGCGGCAATCGCCAGCGCTAAGGCCCCGCCCTCGCCGATGCCGGCGACGATCGGCAGGTGATAGGCATTGTTGCCGGTCGCGCGCTGGACCTGCTGGCTCAGAGATTCGATGTCCGAAACCATGTAGACGCAGCCATCGTTGAGGCTGACGTCATATTGGCTGAGCGCCTGGATATAGGAGGGAAAGTCGACGCCGATGACGACGGCGCCTTCGGCGACCAGCCTGTCGGCCTCCGCCTTCTCATAGTCGCCCCAACCGGCGGCATCCGAGATCAGCATCACCGTGCCCTTTACCTCCCCTTCCGGAAGGAAGATGTGCGGTGACGGGATGAGCCCGGTTTCAAAGCTCTGCGTGGTCTCCTCGGCGGCGTCAGCTGGTGCGGCCGCGAGCATGCAGGCGCATGCTGCGGCAAGAAGGAATGTCCTGATCATTTTCTCACTACCCCTTTCAATCCGCCCCCGATCAGAAATGTCGCGTCCATCAACGCGATCATCGGATTGCCCCCTCCAGAGACCGCAAGATAGCGCGGTTGCCAGTGCGGATGAAACTTTGATTTGAATGCCCGAAGGCCTTTGAAGTTGTAGAAGCGCTCGCCATGTTCGAAGACGGTGCTGCCGATGCGGTCCCAGACAGGCGCCGCCTCGCGTTTCGACATGCCCGAAAGGGGCGCCATGCCAAGATTGAAGTGGGTGAAACCCTCGCCGCGCAGATATTCCATGATCTGCACGAAGAGAAAGTCCATCGAGCCCTTCGGCGCATCCGGCGAGAAGCGCATGAGATCGATCGTGCCTTCCTGCCTGGATTCGGTCACGAGGATATTGGCGAAAGCGACGATCATGCCGTCCTTTTTCAGGATGCCGACCGGTTGGGAGGAGACGTAGTCAGGATCGAAGGCGCCGAGCGAAAAGCCCTTTTCCTTGGCGTTGTGATGCTCGAGCCAGGCCGTGGAAACGGCGGAGAGGTCATCGATGACCGAGGGCACATCCTCAGGGACGACGACGGCAAATTCCAGCCCGTCGCGCTGGGCACGACTTGCCGTCTGGCGAAGGTTCGCCCATTTGCCGCCCTTCATCTCGAAGGCCCTCAGATCGGTCACTGCCAGTTCGCCGAGCTTGAAGGCGCGAAGGCCGGCATCGGCGCAAGGAGAAAGCAGCGACGGCGAAATCTGATAGAACACGGCCCGGCAGCCGGCGGCGCGCGCCGCTTCGACGAAACGCCAGACGAGCTCCTGCACGGCGCGATGTTCGCCGACCGGGTCGAACAGCGCGATCCAGGACCGGCCCTGCCGACCATACATGATGAAGGCGTCACCCTTTTCCGAGAACATGATGCTCTTGTCGCCCATGCGCACCAGATTGGCGTCGGCGTTGCCCTGCTTGGCGACAATCTCGACGGCACGCTCTAGCGCCTCCTCCGTCGCCGGTTCCGGCCGGAAGGTCGCCGGCCGAAGCAGGCTGAAGACGGCGATCGCCGACGAGATGATGGTGATGCCGAGAACAGCGCGCAGTCCCCGCGGCGCTTCGGCGGTGAATTCGAACTGCCACCAGAGCTGGTTGCTGTATTCGACATCGCGATAGACGAAGAGCAGGATGACGACGGCGCCGACGACAATGACGGCAATCGCCATCAGCCAGGACGCCGTCAGCGCCTGGTTGAGCAGCGAGGCATGGCGGGTAAAAAGCCGCCGGCTGACGAAGAGCCCGAAGATGAGGAAGGCGAGAAACGCGGCTTCGACCAGCGCGATCGCCTTCAGCAGCGACAAGGTCAGTGCGGCAAGGGCGGAGAACACCGCGACCCACCAGGCGCCGTCGAGCCGCTGGCCGAGGCCGCGCGCCGCAACGACGAGCGCAAGCCCCAGCAGGCTGGAAAGGAAATGCGCCCCTTCCACCATCGGCAGCGGCAGATAGTTGGAGAGGAATTCGAGGTTCTGGTCCGGTGTCGGCGTGACGCTCGAAAAGATCAGCATGACGCCGAGCAGCAGGGCGAGAGCCGACAGCAGCTGCGGCATCAGCCTTCCGCCGATGCGCCGCACGCTGGAAGCGGCCGGATGATCGACGAAACGGCGTAGCTCCGTCGCCGACACCGCGAGCACGGCGATCAGCAGCGGCAGCACATGGTACACCAGCCGGTAAAGTACCAGCGATCCGAGCACGGCATCGATGTTCACGGCGCTGCCGAGTGACGCGATAATCACGGTCTCGAACACGCCGAGCCCGGCCGGAACGTGGCTGAGCACCCCGAGACCGACCGCGATCGCATAGACGGCAAGGAAGACCGGCCAGCCGATTGCCGTCTGCGGCAGCAGCACGTAGAGCACCGACGCCGAAGCGGCGATATCGAAGGCGGTGACGAGGAACTGCCGCGACCAGGTGCGCGAATCCGGCAGGCGGATTGCCACGGGACCGAGGTCGAGCACGCGCCCGTCACGGCCGATGATCATCACTGCGCCCAGAATGGCGACGATCGAACCGGCGGCCAACCGCAACAGGAAGGGGCTGACGCCGATGAGCGGACCGATCTCATCGGCGATGATGATGAGGGCGATCGCCCCGACCCCCGCAAGCCCGAGACCGAAGGAGAGTGTGACGAAGGCGATGATGCGGCCGATATCTTCGGGCGAAAGCCCCAGGCGCGTATAGGCGCGATAGCGGATCGCGCCGCCGGAAAGCGCGCCGAAGCCCGCGGTATTGCCGACGGCATAGGCACTGAACGCCGTCAGCGCCACATGCGGGAAAGGCAGCTTTTTGCCGATATATTCTATCGCGTTGAGATCGTAGAAGATCAGCGAGAGGAAGCTTAGGGCCGTGAAGAACAACGCAAGCAGGATAGCGCTCGGTCTGGTCGCCGCCAGCGCATCGACAACGTCGTCATAGCGCACCTCGTTGGTGAGCTGCATGATCGCATAACCGACGAGGCAGAAGACCACGAGTGTCGCCGCTGCCGTCAGCGGCGTTCTGTAACGCCTGAACAATCCGCGAAAAGAAAATCCGTCCGCGTCTTCCATCTCTTTCAAATTGTCGTGACCCGACATCTCTTATCCTGCTGCAATTGCCAGCTCGGCGGGAATCATTTTTGAAAGACGTAACATGACAGGCATATAAGCTCCATGAAGCCGTGCCGCCGCTACCCCAGCCCCGCCGCCTTGGCCTCCATCACCCTCAATTGGGGCGAATTTGCGCAGGCGAGCGTGACGGCACATTGCATTTTCGTAAGCTTCGGGCGAGCTTGACCCTTGCCGGAGATTTGAGATGCGGGAGAACAGTTCGATATGCATGATGGCCCGGCGCTGATGATGATCGTCCTCGGCCGTCTGTTGCTGGGCGGCATCTATGTCGCTGGCGGCATTCATCATTTTTTCGTCATCGTGCCGCTGACCGACGCGATCGAGGCCCGCGGCGTCCCTCTTGCGAAATCGGTGCTGCTCTCGGGCAGCATATTCCAGATCGTTGCCGGCCTCCTGCTGATGCTGGGCCTCTTCGTCACGGCAGCGGCATTCGGTCTCATCCTCTTCACTCTTGCCGCCACGGTCATGCTGCTGAATTTCTGGGATATGCAGGGAACGGCCCGCGAAAGCGCGATCAACACCTGGAAAACCAACATGGCGATCATCGGCGGCCTGTTGATTACAGCCGCCGGTGCAATGTGAGGCGGTTATGCCGCCGGCTCGCCATTCGCCCGCGCATGGGCGGCGTAGCGGGCGACGGCAGCATCGACCTCCGCATCGCGATCACCCGCCACCTGCACCGTCGGCACGGCGAATTCGATGCCGTTCTCCTTGAAGGCATTGCGGATCATCGCCAGCGCATTGCGGCGGATGACGAATTGCTCGCCGGGTTTCGTCATCATCGACAGCCGGATTTCGATCGCGAATTCGCCGAACTGCTCGACACCCTTCATCTTCAGCGTCTCGATGATATGAGGGCCGAATTCCGGATTTTCGAGCAGCGTCTGGCCGATCTGCTTGATCACCTTCTTCGCCTTGACCAGATCGGTGTCGTATTTGACGTTGAGGCTGATCTTGTCGATCGTCCAGTCGCGGTTGAGGTTCTTCACCGCGCCGAGTTCGCCGAACGGCACCGTCGTCAGCGGCCCGCGATGATGTCTGAGCTTCACCGAGCGCAGGCTGAAAGCCTCGACCACGCCCTTGTGGCTGCCGCTTTCGATGTATTCGCCGATACGGAAGGCATCGTCCCAGAGATAGAACATGCCGCTGATGACGTCCTTGACGATCGTCTGCGCACCGAAGCCGACCGCGACGCCGACGACGCCCGCGCCGGCGATCAACGGCCCGATCTCGATGCCGAGGCCGGAGAGCACCATCAAAGCGGCGATGACGGCGATGACGACGGCAAGGATATTGCGGAAGATCGGCAGCAGCGTCAGTATCCGTGCGCGTTTGGCCTTCTCTTCGTCCGTTGCTCCGCCATCCACGGATGAATCGAGCAGCTTGCCGTCGATATAGGCCTTTATGACATGCCAGAGAAGATCGGCGGCAAGCAGGATGACGATGCCGCCGATGACGCCGCGCGCGATCTTGTCGACCATGGTGTCGCCGGCGGCCATCGTATCGGCGCCGACGCCGAGCATGCGCCCGAGCCAGATGGCGGCAATGGCAATGATCAGCGCCCGCACACCGCGGTCGAGCAACACGGCCGCAATGCGGCGCGTGGCCAGGAAGCTTGCTTCGGTCTGCTGCAGCGATTTTACCGCAATCGTCGAGACGGCAAGCACGCGCGGCAGCAGCAGCACATAGATGCCGAGCCAGAGCAGCCAATTGAAGCCTGCGACCCAGAGGCTCCAGAGCAACAGGAAATAAACGATGAGCGCCCAGGAGGTCCCGTGACCGCGCTTCTCATCCTTGTGCGGCCGCGACCAGACCGCTGCGATCGCAATCAATAGCAGGCCGATGCCGAGGATATAACCGACGAGGAGCCGCACACTCGCGGAATAGCCGAGCGGCTCCATCGACTGGATCACCGCCCAGCCAAGCATGAAATAGATGACGAAGGTCGCGCAACGGCGGTACCAGAAGAGCGCAACGGCACGCCCCGGCATGGTCGGGGCGGTGATGCCCTGTCGTTCTTCTTCGGCCCGCGCCAGCCAGATGAGATCGACCAGCACGCCGCCGAGGCAGATCGTGAAGCGTTGCACGATGAGCGCGACGACGCAGACGATCGCGATGCTCTGGCTAAGCGGTGGCCAGCCGAGGCTGAGAAGCGCAAGCACCGTTGCCGCCGCGAAGATCAACGCCGGGATGACGCGCGGCGCCAAATGCATGCCGGCCATCTCAGCCAGGCGACGCCGGCGACGGCGGAAGGCATAACGGGCAATGCTCTCGACAATAGCGCCGAGCAGGAAGATCGCCAGGAACTGCGCCACCATGCGCGACCAGCCGTTCGCGGCGATCTCACCGAAGAACAGCGAGGATGCATTGCCGATCTGAAAGGGTAGCGTCATCGCTGCATCGGAGACCATCGAGACGTGCCGGCGGGCATGCTGCAATAGGCCTGACAGCACCGACATCTGATCCGCAGCCGCGGAACCGCCCGCAGGTGCTGTCGCCATCTGGTTCGACATCCACTGCTTGACTTCAGGTTTCTGCATGAGCTCCATCATCTCACGCACTTCGGCCGGCGGACCTGCTGCGGCAGGAACCGAAGATGGGCTCTGCGCCGCTCCTGGGGAAACTGCCGCAGCAAGCGTCGACAGCGCCATTGTCCAGAATAGGGCGACCCTGAATATCCCTGCCATGTCACGCTTCATTGCCGCCCTCCGATGGAGCGCCGGCCGCCGACACAAGGCGAGGCGGACGTCTCCCGATAGCAATGGAATAGCCGCGACCGATGCCGGCAGCAAGGAGGGCGAAAGCGAAGACCGTGAGGAAAGGCCGGCAGTTTTATGGCCGCCGCCCTCGCCACACCAGGTCACAATGCGAAACGGGCGCGCACGACGCCTGACTTCACGATTTGGCGGCCGGCTTTTCCACGTGGCCACCAAAGCCCGCCCGCATCGCCGACAGCACCTTGTTGGCGAATTCGTCGTTGTCGCGCGAGGAGAAGCGGCCGTAGAGCGCAGCACTCAGCACCGGTGTCGGCACGCTTTCGTCGATTGCCGCCATGATCGTCCAGCGGCCCTCGCCGCTGTCGGAGACGCGGCCGGCATATTTCGACAGCGAGGGGTCGGCATGCAGCGCATCGGCTGTCAGATCGAGCAGCCAGGAGGTGATGACGCTGCCGCGGCGCCAGACTTCGGCGACATCCTGCAGGTTGAAGTCGTATTGGAAATGTTCGGGATGGGCAAGCGGCGCGGTTTCCGCGTCGGCCACATGCGAGGCAGCGCCGATATTGGCGTGTTGCAGGATATTGAGACCCTCGGCATAGGCGGCCATCAGGCCATATTCGATGCCGTTATGCACCATCTTGACGAAATGACCGGCTCCATGCGGGCCGCAATGCAGGTAGCCCTGTTCCGCGGTGCTGGCCGCAGCCGCTTCGGCGGTGCGGTTCGGCGAGGCTTCCGTCGTGCCGGCGCCGGGCGCCAGCGTCGCGAAGATTGGGGATAGATGCTGGACGGTGCCCTTTTCGCCACCGATCATCAGGCAATAACCGCGCTCCAGGCCGAAGACGCCGCCGCTGGTGCCGACATCGACATAGTGGATGCCCTTGGTGATAAGTTCGGCGCCGCGGCGGATATCGTCGTGGTAATACGAGTTGCCGCCGTCGATGACAATGTCGCCGTTCTGCAGCAGCGGCATCAGGCTCGCCAGCACCTTGTCGACGATCGCCGCCGGCAGCATCAGCCAGATTGCCCTGGGATGGGTGAGCTTCGAGACGAACTCTTCGAGCGAAGCACTGCCGGTCGCACCGAGGCCCGCGAGTTCGGCAACGCTTTCCGGCCTGGCGTCGTAGACGACGCATTCGTGACCGCCCCGCATCAACCGCTGGACCATGTAGTTGCCCATGCGGCCCAAACCAACCATGCCAAGCTGCATAATAAAATCTCCTGGAAATCGAGATGAAGTATCGAATCCGGAAATTAGCACCCGCAGTGTGACAGGCAAGCGAAGTCTGGCCCCTATGGGCGAATGCGACGATTGCGCCGCCGATCTCCTTGAGGTTCGTCAGACATCCGGCGCGCTGGCCGGCTCTCCCTTCATTTCGCTGAGGAACATGCCCTCGCGCAGATTGATGCCATATTCGATAAAAGCCTTCATGCAGCAGAGCATCTGAGTCCAGCCCTCGCAGTTTAGATAGCTGCCGCGCCGGCCGGCATCGTCCTCGCGCCAGCCGGTCTCGGCGATGGTCACCAAGGTGCCGCCATCCTCCAGCGGCTTGAAATTCATCTCCACCGACGTCTTATAGGTCGTCTTGTCGTCGTCGATGCCGCCATCCCAGCGGAGCACGATGCGGCTTTCCGGCACGAGTTCGACCACCTCCACTTGGGCGTCCTTCCACCAGGTCACCGTCGTGCCCTTGACGAGCGGTGCGCTCGCCCCGCCGATCGTGGTGAAATAGCTGCTGAGCTTCTTCGGGTTAACGACGGCGTCAAATACCTCTGCGACGGGACGGCCGATGCGGCCGGAAACACGGATTCCGAGAGACATGGCACTTCTCCTCTTCTCCATTATGCTCGTATTCCATTGTACTCGGATCCATTATGTTATAAAACCATAACATGTCAAGCGAATCGACCGACGACCCCGTTTTCAAGGCGCTGGCGCATCATCGCCGCCGCGAAATCCTCGACCTGCTCAAGGATGCCCCCCGCACCACAGGGACGCTCTGCGAGATGTTTCCGCAAATGGACCGCTGCACGGTGATGCAGCATCTGAAAGTGCTGGAGGAAGCCGATCTGGTCATCGCCCGGAAGGAAGGCCGCGAACGCTGGAACCACCTGAACAGCCTGCCGATCAAGCACATCCATGACCGCTGGATCAGCGCTTACGCCGGCCACGCTCTATCGATCCTCGACCGGTTGAGGAGCGATCTCGAAGGCCAGCCGGAATAATGATCCGGCGGTCGAACAGCTTGCATCGCGGCCCTTTGTCAGAGCATCGGCTGAGCCTGCAGCTTTCCTGCATGCTCATGCATAAATCATGCGTTGTCCGCAAACGTCAGTCTTTATAGCCGCCGCCGCCGAAGGAGAGGATGCAATGACGATACTGGTGACGGGAAGCGCCGGCCATCTCGGCGAGGCGCTGATGCGCAGCCTGCGAGCGCAAGACCGGACGGCGCGCGGAATCGATATCAAACCCTCAGCGTCCACCGACATGATCGGCTCGATCGCTGATCGCGCTTTCATCCGGCAGGCGATGTCTGACATCCGCCACGTCGTCCATGCCGCCACACTGCACAAGCCGCATGTGGCGACCCACGGCAATCGCGATTTCCTCGACACCAATGTCGGCGGCACGCTGAACCTGCTCGAAGAGGCGGTCGCCGCCGGCGTTGCAAGCTTCGTCTTCACCAGCACCACCAGCGCCTTCGGTGCGGCATTGACGCCGGCCGCCGGCGAACCGGCGGCATGGGTGACCGAGGACATGCTTCCAGTCGCGAAAAACATCTACGGAGTGACGAAACTCGCCGCCGAAGGTCTGTGCGAATTCTTCGCCCGCAACTCCGGCCTGCCGGTCGTGATTCTCAGGACATCGCGCTTCTTTCCCGAAATCGACGACGATCCTCACATTCGCGGCGGCTATTCGGCAGAGAATGCCCAAGCCAACGAGCTTCTTCACCGCCGCGTCGATATCGCCGATGTGGTCCGCGCCCATCTGCTGGCGCTCGACAAGGCGCCGGCAATCGGCTTCGGCCGCTACATCGTCTCCGCCACGACGCCGTTTTCGGCGACCGATCTCGTCGCGATCCGGCACGACGCGTCTCTTGTCGTCGAACGACTGTTTCCGGGTACAGGCGCCCTCTATGCATCACGCGGGTGGACGATGTCCCCGACGCTCGACCGTGTCTATGTCAACGCCCGCGCAAGGCGGGAACTGGGCTGGCAGCCCCGATATGATTTCCAACTCGTACTCGATTGCCTGCGCGACAACAGGGAATGGCGCAGCCCCTTGGCGCTGGACGTCGGCTCGAAATTCTACCGCGACGAGGTCTTTGCCGAAGGGCCTTATCCGGCCGGGTAAGCAGCAAGCTGGAATGCGGACACGCGGATGCCCGACATTCTCTCGGCATGGCCTTTTCGCTGCAAAGCGTCATCCAGATATCATGATCCCGTCATAGACCGTCTGCGGTGTCCGGCCTGCCGGCGGAAGCCGTTTCGAGAGCGCTTTTGACCGAGAGGGTATTTTTCATGAAAAACGTCAGACCATATGCATCGCGGTTGTTCGCCGCGGTTCTTGCCGCATCCGCCGCCGTTCCGGCCGTCGCAATGGCCGAGAATTCCGCCACCGCCGGCCGCCTCACCTTCATCAACAAAGGCCTGGTCGGCATCGGCCGCATCCCGGCCAACCAACGCGACAAATTCGGTGAGACCTTCGGTTCCGGCTCTGGCATGGCGATCGATCCAACCGCCTGGAGCCGCGACGGCGCCAGCTACAAGGGCATGCTCTACCTGCTGCCCGACCGGGGTTACAATGTCACCGGCACAGTCGACTACCGCCCGCGCCTGAACACCATCGCGATCAGCCTCACGCCGGTTGCTCCGGGCGCAACACCCGAGGCCGGCAAGGAGCAGTCCGGCGTCGACGCAAAGCTTGTCGATTCCATGCTCTTTGTCGATGACAAGGGCGCTGACATGACCGGTCTCGATCCGGAATCCGGCGTGCGCGTCGCTGCCGACAATTTTCCGCCGCTGCCGCAGGCTGTAAACGGCAAGATCGCGCTCGACAATGAAGCCATCATCCGCATGGCCGACGGCACGATGTTCGTCAGCGACGAATACGGCCCTTATATCTACCGCTTCGCAGCCGACGGCCACCTGCTCTCGGCGACCCAGCCGCCGAAGGCGCTTTTGCCGATGCGCAAGGGCGCGCTGAGCTTCGCCTCCAACAATCCCGGCCCCGGCGCCTCCGCTCCTGATCCGAAGGATCCGGAGACCGGACGCCAGAACAACCAGGGTCTCGAAGGCATGGCAATGACGCCGGACGGCAAGTTCATCATATCAGTGCTGCAGTCGGCCACCCGCCAGGACGGCGGCGATTCCAGCTCGACCCGTCAGAATACCCGCGCCATGATCTATGACGCCGCCGATCCCGATCATCTGAAGCTGGTGCATGAATATGTCGTGCCGCTGCCGGTCTTCAAAGATGCCAAGGACAAGACGGTGATCGCCGCCGAGAGCGAAATCGTCGCCCTGTCCGACAAGACCTTCCTGATGCTCGCCCGCGACAGCGGCAACGGCCAGGGCCTGAAGGGCGACACCTCGCTCTACCGCAAGATCAACATCGTCGACCTCTCCGATGCGACCGATATCGCCGGCAGCGATTTCGATGCCGACAAGCCGATCGCGCCGAAGGGCGTCGTCGATCCCTCGCTGACGCCGGCGACGCTGACGCCCTTCATCGACATCAACAACAAGGCCGACCTTGCTCGCTTCGGCCTGCACAACGGTGCGCCGAACGACAAGAACAACCTGTCAGAAAAATGGGAAGCCATGGGTCTTGCAAGCGTTCTCGACCCGAACCTGCCGGACGACTACTTCCTGTTCCTCGCCAATGACAACGACTTCTTGACACAGGATGGTTTCCAGGTCGGTGTGGCTTACAAAGCGGACGGCGGTGCCGATGTCGACACGTTGTTCCAGGTCTTCCAGGTCACCCTTCCAGGTCTGAAAAAATAGCGGACGCGCTGAACCGGGCGGACGCGTAAACCGCGTTCGCCCTGTCGGTCCGGCGCCGTCGAAGGGGATGGAAGGGAAAGGTGCGATCCACGACAACCGATGGATGTTTACGATCCTGGGTGCCTACAAACGTAGGTGGGCGCCGTGTGTCCAGGCCCACGGGCCTAGCCAGGGACAGCTCCCTTTGGATCGAGTATGGCCCCAGGGATTGTGGTTCCTGTCGAGAGGCGCAGACCGCATCGCGATATATAAGGTCGTTTGCGCCAGCGCGCCAGTGGCGGCGGCACGTCGTCGTTATTTAATTCAGATCCATTGAGTTCGGGGCGGGCCGTCCGTTCAGCTTGTCGGTGATTCCGCGAATCCGACTTGAAACCTCGCTGAGCGCCGCCGCGAGATTTTCTTCGGTGCGGGCGGTGGCCGCAAGCACCGTGTCGCGGTTGCCGCGCAGCGACTCGAGCTCGGATTCGAGCCCGGCGACGCGGCGCGTCAACTCGGAAATCTCGTCCATGATCATGATACCGGCCATGACGGTGATCCTGAGATCGCCGATTTCCCCGAACTGCCCCTTGAGATGGCCGACATAGCGGTCGAAACTGGTCGCCAGATCGGTCAGGTGGTCCTCCTGCCCTTCCTCGCAGGCCATGCGATAGGCCTTGCCGTCGATCGTTACCGTCACCTGCGCCATGCCAAACTCTTTCTACGAGAGCATGATGCCGAAAGGTATGAGCGGTTTTCGGACGACATCATGCTTAACGCTTAAATGAGAACAGGATTCAGATTTTGGGCCAACTTGGCCTAAAATCATCCTGTTCTAGCGATCCAGAACCGCGCGGATCGTTTCCATGGCCGTCACCAGCCGCCGCGATACCTCGCGGTTGACTTCCTCAAGCCGGTTTGCGCGGAATTCGGCCTGGTCGAGCTCCTGCGCCAGCCGCGAACGGTCGGCGTGCACGCGCCGCACCTCGCCCTCGATCTCGCCCTGCTCGCGCTGCCGCTCGACGCGCATGTCGACGGCATTTTCGAGGCCCGAAATCGCCTGTCTCAATTCGTTGAGCGCTGCTTCCATGGTTTTGCCTGTGGGCATCATGCCTTCCCGATTCCCGCGCAGGATCCGCGAATCGGCACGCCGCGCCGATCCTGCGATTTAAAAAAGATATGCAGCTCGCCGACGGCCCGTCAATAAATCCTGTCACCTGCCTACCGGCCTATCCTGTGGATGAGCGTTTTACACATGCCGACAATAGGTGATTTGTCATTTGTACAACCGCGCGATCAAATGTCAAAATTGCCATTACCCGCCCGGATTTGGCTTGCCATTTATTGACTTGCCCGCCCCAACTGCTATGTCTCTGCCGCTTTCACTCGATGGTCTTGGAGGCTCGAGGCCATCCCCCGACACCCGGAACTTGCGGAAAAGCCATGACCTCTCCCGAACAACACGACCGGATGGCGAATGCAATCCGTTTTCTCGCCATGGACGCCGTTGAAAAGGCGAACTCAGGCCACCCCGGCATGCCGATGGGCATGGCTGATGTGGCAACGGTCCTGTTCACCAAATATCTGAAGTTCGATCCGAAGAAGCCGCGCTGGCCGAACCGCGATCGCTTCGTACTCTCGGCC
This sequence comes from Rhizobium sp. NZLR8, assembly GCF_019685025.1. Lineage (NCBI taxonomy): Bacteria > Pseudomonadati > Pseudomonadota > Alphaproteobacteria > Hyphomicrobiales > Rhizobiaceae > Rhizobium > Rhizobium sp. NZLR8. Next base: position 92,526 of record NZ_JABDVY010000006.1, read on the forward strand.
GGCCACGGCTCGATGCTGCTCTATTCGCTGCTGTATTTGACCGGTTATCCTGACATGACGATCGAAGATCTGAAGCAGTTCCGTCAGCTCGGCTCGAAGACTGCCGGTCATCCGGAATACGGTCACGCGACCGGCATCGAAACGACGACCGGTCCGCTCGGCCAGGGTATTGCCAATTCCGTCGGCATGGCGATCGCCGAACGCAAGCTGCGCGAGGAATTCGGCGCCGATCTTCAGGATCACTATACCTATGCGATCTGCGGCGACGGCTGCCTGATGGAGGGCATCAGCCACGAAGCCATCGCGCTCGCCGGCCACCTGAAGCTCAACAAGCTCGTTCTGTTCTGGGACAACAACTCGATCACCATCGACGGCGCCGTGTCTCTCTCGGATTCCACCGATCAGGTCGCCCGTTTCAAGGCCGTTCATTGGAACACGATCGAGATTGACGGTCACGATCAGGCTGCCGTCGCCGAAGCGATCGAGGCTGCCCACAAGTCCGACCGGCCGACCTTCATCGCCTGCAAGACGATCATCGGCTTCGGCGCCCCGAACAAGCAAGGCACCCATAAGGTCCACGGCAACCCGCTTGGTGCCGAGGAAATCGCCGCCACGCGCAAGGCGCTGAACTGGGAATCTGAGCCCTTCGTCATCCCGTCGGACGTCTTGGATACCTGGCGTGCAGCCGGCGCCCGCTCCGTCGATCTCGTCAACGCCTGGGAACAGGGTCTGGCCAAGGCTCCGGCCAAGGCCGAATTCACCCGCCGCATGGCAGGCGAGCTGCCGGAAGGCTTCGATGCCGCAATCAGCGCCTTCAAGAAGAAGCTTGCCGAGACCAAGCCGACCGTTGCCACTCGCAAGGCTTCGGAAGACGCGCTCGAGGTCATCAACGGCTTCCTGCCGGAAACGCTCGGCGGCTCCGCCGACCTGACGCCGTCGAACAACACCAAAACCAGCCAGATGCACTCGATCACGCCGACGGATTTCGCCGGCCGTTACATGCATTGGGGCATCCGCGAGCACGGCATGGCCTCTGCGATGAACGGCATTGCGCTGCACGGCGGACTGATCCCGTATAGCGGCGGCTTCCTGATCTTCACGGATTATTGCCGCCCGCCGATCCGCCTTGCTTCGCTGATGGGCATCCGTGTCATCCATGTCCTGACGCATGACTCGATCGGCGTCGGCGAAGACGGCCCGACGCACCAGCCGGTCGAACAGCTCGCCGGTCTGCGTGCCATCCCGAACCTGATGATCTTCCGTCCGGCCGACGCCACGGAAACGGCGGAATGCTGGCAGATCGCCATCAAGACGCACAACCGTCCTTCGGGCCTTGCTCTGACGCGCCAGAACCTCACTGCGTCTCGCACCGAATACAGCGAAAAGAACCTCTGCGAACAGGGCGCTTATACGCTGGCCGGCAATGCCGACGCCAAAGTGACGATCTTCGCCTCCGGTTCAGAAGTCGAAATCGCCATCGCCGCCCGCGCAGCCCTTGAAGCCAAGGGTGTCACGGTGCGCGTCGTATCGGTTCCCTGCACGGAACTGTTCTTCGAGCAGCCGGACGCCTATCGCAAGGAAATCCTCGGCAACTCACCGGTAAAGATTGCCGTCGAAGCCGCCGTCCGCGAAGGCTGGGATGCCTTTATCGGACCGGAAGGCACTTTCGTCGGTATGAAGGGCTTCGGCGCTTCCGGCCCGGTGAAGGACGTTTACAAGCATTTCGGCATCACCACCGACGCCGTCGTTGCGGCCGCGGAAGCAAAGCTTTAATGAGGGCGCCTTGAGGCGCTCTCCATCTCCTCAATTCCAGGCCCGGCTGTATCGGGCCCTACTCTATCGGGAGTGAATGAACATGACAGTCAAGGTTGCCATCAACGGCTTCGGCCGCATTGGCCGCAACGTCCTTCGCGCCATCGTCGAATCCGGCCGCACCGACATCGAAGTCGTCGCCATCAACGACCTCGGCCCCGTCGAAACCAATGCCCACCTGCTACGCTACGACTCGATCCACGGTCGCTTCCCGGCCACCGTGAAAGTCGAGGGTGACTCGATCATCGTCGGCAACGGCAAGCCGATCAAGGTCACCGCCATCAAGGATCCGGCGACACTTCCGCACCGCGAACTCGGCGTCGACATCGCGATGGAATGCACCGGCATCTTCACCTCCCGTGACAAGGCTGCCGCCCACCTGACGGCCGGCGCCAAGCGCGTCATCGTTTCGGCACCTGCAGACGGCGCCGATCTGACTGTCGTCTTCGGCGTCAATCATGACCAGCTCACCAAGGAGCACATGGTCATCTCCAACGCGTCCTGCACGACAAACTGCCTGGTGCCGGTTGTAAAGATCCTCGACGACGCCGTCGGCATCGACCACGGCTTCATGACGACGATCCACTCCTACACCGGCGACCAGCCGACGCTCGACACGATGCACAAGGACCTGTATCGCGCCCGCGCCGCCGCTCTTTCGATGATCCCGACCTCGACAGGCGCTGCCAAGGCAGTCGGCCTCGTTCTGCCGCATCTGAAGGGCAAGCTCGACGGCACCTCGATCCGCGTTCCGACCCCTAACGTTTCCGTCGTCGACTTCAAGTTCGTCGCCAAGAAGGCCACCAGCGTTGGCGAAATCAACGAAGCCATCATGGCTGCCGCAAATGGCAAGCTGAAGGGCGTCCTCGGCTACACCGACGAGCCGCTCGTCTCCCGTGACTTCAACCACGACAGCCACTCCTCGATCTTAGCAACCGATCAGACTAAAGTCATGGAAGGTAATTTCGTGCGCGTCCTGTCCTGGTACGACAATGAATGGGGCTTCTCCAGCCGCATGTCCGACACGGCTGTTGCGTTTGCCAAGCTCATCTGAGCGCTCTTAAGGCATCGACATGCAAGCGGCCCGGGAAACCGGGCCGCTTTTTGTTGCCATGCCGCAAACGAAACCAACCTTTCCGCACTGGTATCTTTTCGTCCATTGCAGAGATGAGATCTGTTAGGATAACTCGCCTGGACATTCCAAAATGCCCAGTTTCCTCGCGCCGCATCGGCCACCGGCCAGGCGCGGAACACCAATACCGTGCGGCAGCAGTGTCGCTGATATGAGAGAGATGGATGGATTACTTTACCGTAGAAATCGCCGGCCGTGCCGTTGCCAGCTTTCGCTCCGAAAATCACGAGGAAGCGACCCATTTCTTCGAGGCGGAAGACTTTCGTGACGATCTGACCATCCTGGAATCCGAAGGCAAACCCCTGTGGGACCGTAAAGCGGTGCTCAGCCTGCGCAAGGCAACCGCCGAGGAGGCCAGCGAAGTCGAGCACGCCTATGAATTCGACGATGATCCGGAACGGACCATCGAGGACGAGTTCGTCGTTTTCCTGGTCCCGGTCGCGGATCTGACCGACGTGGGCGAGGACTCAGAAGACTGACCGACGATCTGCATCGTTTTCCGATTTCGAAAGCCACACCGACGCGACGGGTTCGGTGTGGCGTTGCCGTCCGCAGGCAAGGATTGATCACTTGGCAATCCGCTGGCAAAGCGTGATAGATTGCCGAGATGCATAGCGCCGCGCAATGGCGAAGATAATCCAAGTGGAGGCGATTAATGGCAGAGGCACAAAAACGCTTGTCCCACACCACGCTCAAGCGGCGGCAGCGGTTTCACCGCAAGCGGGACGTCCGACCTGCGGTGCTTGCAAAGGCCAATCGCCTGGTTATCTGGGTCGCCGCGTTCATCGGTCTCTCGTTTCTCGCCATCGTCATTTTTCAGGCGGTGTTGGGATAGCAGAGCAGCGGCCCCGCTCTCTGCATGCGCGCCTGCAATCCCTTTTCCCATCATTGAGAAGGCAGACGCACCGCGTGAACGCAAAAACGTGGCTTGGCCTGTTGTCGTTCGCAGATACCGGCAGGAAAAATCCGTGCCTGTCTCTTTTGCCCTGCTCTCGCCTGAATTTCCGATACATTCCTTATAGACAATTTCTCCCGTAGCATTCCGTGTCGGTTGGCCGTCCGGCAGCCGTTCAGTAGCATGATGCAGCGTCGCGACGAGGTTAAGCCGCAAGGCCTACCCTTCTCTGACGTTTTGCCGTTTACTGGACCGCCGCGGGTGAGGAGGGGTTGGAGTAAGGCGGATCGGCCGGGGCGGCTGTATTCGTCAAGCAGTCGATGGAAAGGGGTGGGCATGGAAGCGTTTTATATCGTGGTGCTGGTCTCGACGGCGCTCGTGCTTCTTGCCGCTTTTTCGAGCCTGCTTGCCTTCCGCTTCGGCGCCCCCCTGCTGCTGCTTTTCCTCATGATCGGCCTCGCCGCCGGCGTCGACGGGCTCGGCATTGAGTTCAGCAACAATTACCTCGCCTATATTCTCGGCTCTATCGCGCTGGCCGTCATCCTGTTTGATTCCGGCTTTGGCACGCCGATGCAGGCCTTCCGCCTGGCGGCCGTTCCCTCGCTGGCACTCGCGTCGGTCGGCGTGCTGATTACCGCCTCGCTCTTTGCCTTCGCGGCGATGTGGCTTTTGAACTTCACCTGGCTGGAAGGTCTGCTGCTCGGCTCGATCGTCGCATCGACGGATGCCGCCGCCGTCTTCTTCCTGCTGCGCATTGGCGGCATCAACATCCGCGACAAGGTGCGCTCAACGCTGGAGGTCGAATCCGGCACCAACGACCCGATGGCGATCTTCCTCACCATCGCCCTTGTCGAGGTGCTGGCGAGCGGCGAGCGTTCCGCCGGCATCAATATCGGCATGCTCGCCATGTTCGTGCAGCAGATGGGCCTCGGCGTCATCCTCGGCCTGCTCGGCGGCATGATGATCGTGCTGATCGTCAGTAAGCTGGACACCGATCGCGGCCTGACGCCGATCTTCGTGCTGGCGCTTGCCCTTCTCGTCTTCTCCTTCACCGGCGCGGTCGGCGGCAGCGGCTTCCTCGCCGTCTATGTCGCCGGCATTTACGCCGGAAACCGCAAGATGCAGGCGATCGGCACCATCAAACGCTTCCAGGACGGCATGACCTGGCTGGCGCAGATCATCATGTTCCTGGTGCTCGGCCTGCTTGCGACGCCGTCGCAATTCCCGGTCATCATCGTGCCCGCCATTCTGCTTGCCCTCTTCCTGACCTTTGTCGCCCGGCCGTTGGCGGTCTGGCTGTCGCTGCTCCCGTTTGATTACACGCAGCAGGAAATCGGCTTCGTTGCCTGGGTCGGCCTGCGTGGCGCCGTCTCCATTCTGCTTGCCATCATGCCCATCCTCGGCGGGCTTGAGAACGGACAAATCTATTTCAACACGGCCTTCATTATTGTGCTGGTCTCGCTGCTCCTCCAGGGCTGGACGATCAAGCCCGTCGCCAAGAAGCTCGGCCTGATCATTCCGCCGCGCATCGGTGCCGTCGATAAGGTCGAGGTCGACCTGCCGGGCGCGGCCAACCACGAACTGCTCTCCTACCGCGTCATCAAGGATAGTCCAGTGCTGCGTGGCGAACGCATCCCGCGTTGGGCGACGCCTTCGCTGGTGATCCGCGACGGCAAGTCGATGCGCTACCAATATGCCGGGCGGCTGCGCGAGAACGATCTCGTCTACCTCTTCATCGTGCCGAGCTACTCCCGCCTGCTCGACCGGCTCTTCGCCAGCCGTGCGCCAGTGGATGAGGACGATGCCGATTTTTTCGGAGCCTTCGCGCTCTCACCTGCCCGCCCCGCCGCCGATCTCGACGCCGCCTATGGCCCCGGCCTGCTCAACGAAACGGAAAAGGGCCTGACGATCGCCGAATTGATGCGTCAGCGCCTCGGCGGTAAGGCCGATTATGCCGACCGCGTCCGTCTCGGCTCCATCATTCTCATCGTCCGCGATCTCGACGAGCACGACCACATCACCTCCGTCGGAATGTCGCTCGAAGCGGTCGAACCAGCGATCACGCTGCCAATCTTCATCAATCTCAAGGACATCATCCAACGCATCCGCGACCGGCTGAAAGGGCGCCGAAGCCGCGAAACCGCCGCCTCCGAAATCGCGGCGAAAGCACCGCCCCGACGTGACGAAGGCACACGCGAAAACGGCCGTTGAACGCCTTGCGTCTCAAATGATCCTTGCTATGGTCGCCGCAACTTCCGCCAACCAAGACTGGATTTCCCCATGCCTTCTTTCAAGACCCTCGACGATCTTTCCGACATCCGCGGCAAGCGCGTTCTCGTCCGCGTCGATCTCAATGTCCCGGTCAAGGATGGCAAGGTCACCGATACGACGCGCATCGAGCGTGTGGCGCCGACGATCCTCGAACTGTCCGAGAAGGGCGCCAAGGTGATCCTGCTTGCTCATTTCGGCCGGCCGAAGGACGGCCCTTCGCCGGACCTGTCGCTGTCGCTGATCGCCCCTTCGGTCGAGGAAGTGCTCGATCATGCCGTGCTGACGGCGTCCGATTGCATCGGCGAGGCGGCCGCCTCCGCCGTCGCGGCGATGAATGACGGCGATATCCTGCTTCTGGAAAACACCCGCTTCCACAAGGGCGAAGAAAAGAACGACCCCGACTTCACCAAGTCGCTTGCTGCCAACGGCGACATCTATGTCAACGACGCCTTCTCCGCCGCCCACCGCGCCCATGCCTCGACCGAGGGCCTCGCCCACCACCTGCCGGCCTATGCCGGCCGCACCATGCAGGCCGAACTGGTGGCGCTGGAAAAGGGTCTGGGTGATCCCGCCCGCCCTGTCGTCGCGATCGTCGGCGGCGCCAAGGTCTCGACCAAGATCGACCTCCTGATGAACCTCGTGAAGAAGGTCGATGCGCTCGTCATCGGCGGCGGCATGGCCAATACTTTCATCGCCGCCCGCGGCACCAATGTCGGCAAGTCGCTCTGCGAACATGATCTCGCCGAAACCGCCAAGCAGATCATGATCGAGGCCGCGACCGCCGGCTGCGCCATCATCCTGCCGGAAGACGGCGTGATTGCCCGGGAGTTCAAGGCGGGTGCCGCCAATGAGACAGTCGATATCAACGCCATTCCCGCTGATGCCATGGTGCTCGATGTCGGGCCGAAATCCGTCGAGGCCATCAACGCCTGGATCGAGCGCGCTTCGACTCTCGTCTGGAACGGCCCCCTCGGCGCCTTCGAGATCGAGCCCTTCGATGCCGCCACGGTCGCTGCCGCGAAATACGCCGCGGAGCGCACTGCAGCCGGCAAGCTCACCTCCGTTGCCGGCGGCGGCGACACCGTCTCGGCGCTGAACCATGCCGGCGTTGCCGGCGCGTTCACCTATGTCTCCACAGCCGGTGGCGCTTTCCTCGAATGGATGGAGGGCAAGGAGCTTCCCGGCGTCGCCGTCCTCAACGCCGCCAGATAGTCACAAGCCGATTCGACTGGTTTTACATGTGGATAGACCGCGGCGGCGAGAGCGCCTTCCGCGGTCTTTTGCTCAGCCGGTGGAAAAAATCCCAGATATTCAAACGATTGAATTGATTTCAATCGTTTCAATGACTTAGCCTTCCATTTTCCTCACTATCAACTTCTGTTATCGCCGTCCTATATTCTTAAATCGCCGATGTTTAATGCTGTGGAGAGAACGAGATGAGCGAACGACTGGAAGACATTGCAGTGCAGATGGTTGCAGGCGGCCGGGGACTGCTTGCGGCAGATGAATCGACCTCCACCATCAAGAAGCGTTTCGACACCATCAACCTGGAATCGACCGAAACCAGCCGTCGTGACTACCGGGAGATGCTCTTCCGCTCCGACGAGGCGATGAAGAAATATATCTCCGGCGTCATCCTCTTCGAAGAGACCCTTTTCCAGAAGGCCGCGGACGGCACGCCTTTCGTCGACATCATTCGCGCTGCAGGTGCCATTCCCGGCATCAAGGTCGACACCGGCGCCAAGCCGATGGCGAAATATCCTGCGGAAACCATCACCGAAGGCCTCGATGGCCTCGGCGAACGCCTTGCCCGCTATTATGAAGCCGGCGCCCGCTTCGCCAAGTGGCGCGGTGTCATCGCCATCTCGTCGACATTGCCGACCCGCGGTTCCGTCCGCGCCAACGCTCAGGCGCTTGCTCGTTATGCCGCACTCTGCCAGGAGGCCGGGATCGTTCCGATCGTCGAGCCGGAATGCCTGATGGACGGGAAACCGGGCGACCACACGATCGACCGCTGCGCCGAAGTCACCGAATCGACGCTGCGCATCGTTTTTGAGGAACTGGCCGATGCCCGCGTCAACCTCGAAGGCATGATCCTGAAGCCAAACATGGTCATCGACGGCAAGAACGCCCGCAAGGCCTCGGTCGCGGAAGTTGCCGAGCGCACGGTCAAGGTTCTGAAGGCGACCGTTCCGCCCGCCGTCCCCGGCATCGCCTTCCTGTCGGGCGGCCAGACGACCGAAGAAGCGACGGCGCATCTTTCCGCCATCAATTCCAGTGCCGACCTGCCCTGGCTCGTCACCTTCTCCTACGGCCGCGCCCTGCAGGACAGCGCCCTCAAGGCCTGGAACGGCAAGCCTGAGAACGTCGCCGCCGGCCAGCGCGAATTCACCCACCGTGCCGAGATGAACAGCCTCGCGGCCAAGGGCAGCTGGAAGAAGGACCTCGAAAAGGCAGCTTGATTTTTTCAGCAGCCTTAACTCCGATAAAGAAGGGGCGACAACACCATGTTGCCGCCCCTTCCTGCATTGTCACGGCGACAAGAAAGCGGCTCGCCTCGCCGCAAGATCGTGCTTATCCATAGCGGCAACTGCAGCAGGAGCCGCCATGGACACCCTCTCCTACGTCACCGTCGATGTCTTCACCTCCACCCGCTTCGAGGGCAATCCGCTTGCCGTCATCTCCGATGCGCGCGGCCTGACCGACGCGGCGATGCAGAAGATCGCCACCGAGTTCAACTATTCCGAAGTCACCTTCGTCCTGCCGCCCGAAGACCCTGAGAATTCCGCCCGCGTGCGCATCTTCACCCCGACGATGGAAGTGCCTTTCGCCGGCCATCCGAATGTCGGCACCGCTTATGTGCTCGGCCAGCGGACGGAGATCTTCGGCAAGCCGGTCGGCGAGAAGCTGCGCTTCGAGGAAAAGGCCGGCATCGTCGAAGTCAGCCTGAAACGCAACAACGGACGGATCGAGGCCACCGCCATCCGCGCGCCGCAGCCGTTGGCGATCGGCGAGACCATTGCCGAAGAAACCATCGCCGGCTGCGTCTCGCTCGAACCCGGCGTCGTCGTCAGCACCGTCCACGCCCCGGTCTTTGCGTCCGTCGGGCTGAACTTCGCCGTCGCCGAGTTGGATGGGCTCGAAGCGCTGGCCGCCGCCCGCCCGAACCTTACCGGTTTCCAGGCGGCTGCCGGCCGGCAGACGACGAGCGGCCACGACTTCTCGCTCTTCCTCTATGTCCGCGCATCCGACGATCCGTGGACTATCCGCGCCCGCATGTTCGCACCGCTCGACAATGTGCCCGAAGATCCGGCAACCGGCAGCGCTTCGGCCGCACTCGGCGCCTATCTCGTTTCGCTTGCGCCGGCCGCCGATATGAACGTCCGCATCACCGTCGAACAGGGCGTCGAAATGGGCCGCCGCAGCGTCATCACCCTCGATGTCGTGAAATCGGGCGGCATCGTCACCGATGTCGTCATCTCGGGACGCTGCGTTTCCGTCATGCGTGGAGAAATTATTCTGCAGGACTAGCGACCGCAGTTTGGGCCGTGCCTCCGGTTCATGTGATCGAGGGGTTACATCAGGAAGTCGCGCGAAAGCAATGCCAATGCCCAGACGGCGAAAGCGATCAGCGCGATCTTCCAGAAATCCATCCGCCGCCTGAGGCCGGGAAACCCGAGCGGCTTGATCACCTGTATCGCCATGGCAAGGATGAGCAGCAAGGCTATCAGCTTTGTCATGCTTTATTTTTTCCATTTTTCGGAATGTCACAGGACGGACATTTTTCCGCGCGAACACAGGATCTCCACACGCCGTAAAGACATTCCGGGGCACAATCAATCATCTTGAGGCTGGCTGACGCAGGTCCTGCCTTATGTCTATTTCAAAATCACTGAGACCGAGTCTGGGGAAATGAAGAGAAACCTTCTGTCCGTCGCCGCGCTGCTTTTTGGCACGCTCTTCCTTTTCATGGGCAACGGCCTGCAGGGCATCCTGCTTCCCGTGCGCGGCAATCTCGAAGGCTATGCCACGACGACACTTGGCCTGCTCGGCACCTCATGGGCCGGAGGCTTCGTCATCGGCTGCCTAGTGGCGCCGAAGCTGGTGCGCCGCGTCGGCCATGTGCGCGCCTTCTCCGGCTTTATCTCGATCATCGCCATCATCGCCCTGGTCAGCGGTATCCTCATCCATCCGGTCTGGTGGGTCGTCTTGCGCGCCGTCACCGGCTTCTCCACGGCGGGCACCTCGATGATCATCGAAAGCTGGCTGAACGAGCGCGCCAGCAACGAAAGCCGCGGCGCGATCTTCTCGCTCTATATCGGCATCACGCTGCTCGGCGTCGTCGGCGGCCAGATGATGATCCCGCTCGAGGATGTGCGCACGCCGGTGCTGTTCATGATCTGCGGCATCTTCTATTGCATTGCCATGCTGCCGACGACGCTTTCGACCGCCGCTTCGCCGCAGCCGCTGAAGGCGGTGCGCCTCGACCTGCCGGCGCTCTATCGCAATTCGCCGGTCTCCTGCCTCGGCATTCTGCTCGTCGGCATCGCCAACGGCGCCTACGGTACGCTCGGCGCCGTCTTCGGCGCAGGCGCCGGGCTCTCCGACACCAGCATCGCCATCATGATGAGCTCCACCATCTTCGCCGGCGCCGTGATGCAGCTGCCGGCCGGCCGGCTTTCCGATCGCATCGACCGGCGCTATGTGCTCGCTGCCATGTCCGGGGTCGCCGCCCTTGCCGGCTTGCTGATCTTTTTGCTCCACCCGACGTCGCCCGCCTTGCTGATTGGGCTCGTGGTCCTTTACGGCGCGGTGGCCAATACGCTCTATCCGATCGCCGTCGCCCACGCGAACGACTTCGCGGCATCGGAGGATTTCGTCAAGGTCTCCGGTGGACTGCTGCTGCTCTACGGCATCGGCACGGTAATCGGCCCGACGATCGGCGGTCCCGTCATGTCGGTGATCACTCCGCATGCGCTTTTCCTCGTCACCGCCATCGCCCACGTGCTGATCACCGTTTACGCGATCATCCGGAGCCGCATCCGCGCCGCCGTCCCGGCCAGCGATCGTGACGCCTACACGACGATCCCGACCGGCACCTCGCCGATGCTGACACCGCAAAGCATGTCGCTTGCCGATCGCGGCGCTGGCAAACCGCCTGAAACCGGGAAGTCTCCCGAAAGCGGTGATCCCGCTGTAAAGTTCGGCTAATGCAGGTCGCCCGAAAGGGTGCAGCGGTTCCGGCATAGCGACACGCATAAAAACAGAGTTGAGGATGAATTCAGGCCGGATCGGCCTAAATTCCGATTCCGTAACTTTTCGGCAGGATGCTTCAGGCAGCAACGGAGGAGAACCCATGAGCTTCATCGATGACGACCGGCCGCAGAAGAAGACCGCCCACGAGATCGGCGCCGATCTCTCCATGCTTTCGGTGGACGAACTGAACGCGCGGGTGGATTTGCTGAAGGCGGAGATCGCCCGTCTCGAGGCCGAAGCCGCCCGCAAGGCTTCCGGGCGGCAGGCAGCGGAAAGCCTTTTCCGCTCATAGTCCGATAAAACCCCGAAAATCAAAGCTGTAGGCGGATAAACGAGTTCGCCTCAAGTCTTACTTCGGCACAATGTTAATAAATTATTAAGCTTTATAAGGTATTACTGTACTCATCCGGATTTTCTCTGGATCTCAGACAGTTTTCCAAGCGGTGAATTGGTCTGATTTTTCTCCCTGTTTTACCTTGAGAGCCGCTTTTGCGGCTCTTCTTTTTCCTCTGGCCGGCGCTTCTCCACGAAACTGTGGAGATTAACCCTTTCTTAAGAAACGGCTTGCGCATTTGGGCTAATGATACCATCTTAAAGTCATAAAGACCGGGCTCGGAAACTTTTCCGTCGGTGCCCGCGTTACCTGAATATATGTAGCTGCGTGCAACAGGGACTATTGCGATGTCGGAAGTTGGATTGAACACGATCAGTTTTGCAGGTCGCGCCGCTGCATCCTCGCAGTTCAAGGCACTTTATGCGGAAGGCATGTCGCTGGTCGAAGAGACTGCCGCCTATCTGGATGGCCAGGGCCGCGCTGCTTCCAAGGTTCTGCCGCGGATGGCTTCGGTTCTCTACGCCGCAGAATCGATGCGTCTCACCACCCGCCTCATGCAGATGGCCTCCTGGCTGCTGTTGCAGCGCGCCGTCAACAATGGCGAAATGTCTCGCGACCAGGTGCTGGCCGAGAAGAACAAGGTTCGTCTCGATGGCTTCAACGTCGACCGCGCCGCGCCGGGCTGGGGCGACCTGCCGGAATCCTTCCGCGACCTCGTTGAGCGCTCGCTGCGTCTGCAGAACCGTATCGCCTTGCTCGACCGCGAGATCTACCGCCCGTCCGAAGCTGTGATCGTTCATGACAATCAGAACAGCGTCCAGGCCCAGCTTTCCCTGCTCCAGACCGCCTTCGGCAACAACTGACCGTATCTGCGAGAATTCGATAAAAACCGGCCGCGTCTGCGGCCGGTTTTTTATTTGCTTGCTAACTCAGCTATTTCCGAACATCGAGAACGCAAAAAAGCCCGGCAAAACCGGGCTCTCTTCAATTCCATCGAGCAAAAGCGATTAGAGGCCGAGGCCGCCGAAACGCTTGTTGAACTTGGAGACGCGGCCACCGCGGTCCATGAGCTGCTGGTTGCCGCCGGTCCAGGCCGGATGCGACTTGGAATCGATTTCGAGGTTCATGACAGCACCCTCCGAACCCCAGGTCGAGCGGGTTTCGTATTCGGTGCCATCGGTCATGACCACCTTGATCATGTGATATTCGGGATGGATGCCTGCCTTCATAACAATCTTCCTGCGCTACCGGAGTTCAATTTGCCGCATGCAGTTGCGGCCAAAGAACCGATTGAATAAATGAAGCCGCAGTCATGATGGCTACGGCTTCCCATTAGGATGCGGTGCCTATACATGAAGGACGCCTAGATAACAAGAGCCAGCAGGCCGCATTGAGCGGGTCCTGCGGGCGATCGGAGACGAGTTGGCAGAGCAGGCACGGGCTGAGGAAAACAAGAGGCGGTCGCTACGGCCGCTCGGCAGGCTGACGCCCTACGTCATACGGTATCGCGGCCTGGTGGCTGGCGCGTTGATGTCCTTGGCGCTTGCCGCCATCACCTCGCTGGCGCTGCCGCTCGCCGTGCGTCGCATGATCGACCATGGCTTCACCCAGTCCGACGGTCGGTTCATCAACAGCTACTTCGCCATGCTGATGATCATGGCTGTCGTGCTCGCGGTCGCAAGCGCGTTGCGCTATTATTTCGTCATCACCATCGGCGAGCGCATTGTCGCCGATCTTCGCCGCGATGTCTTTTCCCATGTGACGAGGCTGTCGCCCTCTTTCTTCGACGTCAACCAGTCCGGCGAAATCGTTTCGCGCCTGACCGCCGATACGACGCAGATCAAATCCGCCGTCGGCGCCACAGCCTCGGTGGCGCTCAGAAATCTCATCCTTTGTCTCGGCGCGATGGGCATGATGATCGTCACTTCGCCGAAGCTTTCCAGCCTTGTCATCGGAGCGATCCCGCTGATCGTCTTCCCGCTCGTCGCCTTCGGCCGCTCGGTGCGCAAGCGCTCACGCGCTGCCCAGGATACGCTTGCCGGTGCCTCCGCCTTCGCCAACGAGACGATCGCCGCGACCCGCACTGTCCAGGCCTTCAACGGCGAAGATGCCGCAGCGACGCGCTACGGCACCGCCGTCGAATCCGCCTACGAGGCTGCCCGCGCCGCCATCCGCTCGCGCGCGTTGCTGACCGGGATCGCCATCACGCTGATCTTCGGCAGCGTCGTCGCCGTGCTCTGGGTCGGCGCCCACAGCGTGCTCGCCGGGACGCTTTCGGCCGGCACGCTCGGCCAGTTCCTGCTCTATGCCGTCATCTCCGCCGGTTCGCTGGGCGCGCTGTCGGAGGTTTGGGGCGAACTCTCGCAGGCAGCCGGTGCTGCCGACCGGCTGACCGAGCTTCTCGACGAAGTCTCGCCGATCGCCGCCCCCGCCAGCCCTCAGGCTCTTCCTTCGCCCGGCTGTGGCCGCGTCGAATTTGCCGATGTGCACTTTGCCTATCCCTCGCGCCCCGGCAAATCGGCGCTGCATGGGTTGAGCTTCGCCATCACGCCGGGCGAGACGGTCGCCATCGTCGGCCCTTCCGGCGCCGGCAAGAGCACTGTCTTCTCGCTGCTGCTGCGCTTCTACGATCCGCAGCTGGGCAGCGTGAAAATCGACGATGTCGACGCTCAGCTTACGACGCCGGACGAGCTGCGCCAGCGCATTGCCATCGTACCCCAGGATGTCACCATCTTTGCCGCCTCGATCCATGATAACATCGCCTTCGGCCGTCCCGGAGCCTCGCATGACGAGATCCGCGCAGCAGCCCTTGCGGCCCAGGCCGATGAATTCATCACGCGGCTGGATCAGGGTTACCAGACCGAGGTCGGCGAACGTGGCATTACCCTCTCCGGCGGCCAGCGCCAGCGCATCGCCATCGCTCGCGCCATCCTGAAGAACGCGCCGGTGCTGCTGCTCGACGAGGCGACCTCCGCGCTAGACGCCGAAAGCGAGACGCTGGTGCAAAAGGCACTCGACGGCCTGGTGGACGGCCGCACGACGCTCGTCATCGCCCATCGCTTAGCAACCGTATTGAAGGCCGACCGCATCCTCGTCATGGATCAGGGCCGCATCGTCGAGGAGGGCACCCACCAGAGCCTGATCCGCCATGGCGGCATCTATGCGCGGCTGGCGCGGCTGCAATTCGACGCCGCCAACGAGGATGTGCTCGCTGCCACGAAATAGCCACTCGCGTTTTCCGGGCGCATGAACGACTAGCGCCTCACAATCCGGCCGCAATCTCTTGGATGAAGTCCAGAAACGCTCTGACCTTTGCCGGAGGGAGATGGCGCGAGGGCTGATAAGCATAGAGCGGATAAAGCTCCTCCGACCAGTCCGGAAGGATCCGCACCAGTTCACCACGTGCCAGGAAGGGTGCAAGACCCACGGCGAGGCTCTGGAACACCCCCTGGCCCGCCATACAGGCGGACACCGCGACGGAAGGATCATCCAACACCAGCCGGCTGGACATCTTGACCTCGACGAGCTCGCCGCCTCGGTGGAACTCCCACGGAAACGGCAATCCCGTCTGTGGATCGCGGAAGCGGAGCGCCTCGTGGTGGGCGAGATCATAGGGCGACCGCGGTTGGCCATGGCGTTTGAGATAAGCCGGCGCGGCAACCGTCAGGATCGGTGTTTCGAGGAGCTTGCGCAAGATGAGCGATGACCCATCCGGTGGCCCGAAGCGCACCGCCACATCGACGCCCGCCATCATCTCCTCCCGGTAGTTGCTGGTGAACAAATCGACCGACAGAAGCGGATAACGCACCAGAAACTGCTGGAGCGTCGCCGCGAGGACCATTCGGGCGAACCAGGGGTCAACGGATACGCGCAGTCGGCCACGCACGACCGCCGCAGCGCCCGCCGCCTCTGCCGCCGCCTCGTCGAGACCGGCAAGGAGCGGCATCACCTGCGCGTGGAAGCGCCGTCCTTCCTCGGTGAGGCTGACCTCGCGCGGGTTGCGGTCGAAGAGGCGGACGCCGACCCGCGCCTCCAGACGCGCCACCGCCCGGCTCACCCCCGACGGCGTGAGGCCGAGCATCTCGGCCGCCCGCGCGAAATTTCCAGCCTCCGTGACAGCCGCAAGGACGCCGACGCCGGTTAGAAGCCGCGTGTCGAAAGCCATTCTATCCCTCCTTGCCAGCGTCGATGTCGGAAGGACGCTTCCCGATATGATGGTGATTTTTAATCACTATAACATTGATATTAATGCGCGTGAATCACTCCATGATGCGGCGTACAAAAGCGGGACCACAACGCCATCGTGGGCAAGCGGCTACCAGCCGGCTTTCCTGCGATCCCCGCGCCGGGCTCGCCTGATCACCGCGCGAGCCCCAACTTCAGGAGAACCGACATGTACGCAATCACCGGAATCACCGGCAAGGTCGGCGGCGCCCTCGCTAGCGCCCTGCTTGCCGACACGCTGCCCGTCCGCGCCGTCCTGCGTGACCGGGCCAAGGCGGCCGAATGGTCGGCGATGAACTGCGAGGTCGCACTCGCCGAGATGGACGATGCGGTGAGTCTCGCCGCCGCCTTCCGCGGTGCCGAGGGCGTCTTCATCCTGCCGCCATCGGAATTCGATCCCAAACCCTGCTTTCCCGAAGCGCGGAGCGTGGTCGAGGCGCTGGTGGCCGCTCTGACCGAGGCGCGTCCCGCCAAGATCGTCTGCCTGTCGGCCATTGGGGCGGACGCGCCGCATGAGAACCTTTTGACCCAGCGCACGCTGCTGGAGCAGGCTCTCGGCGAACTCGGTTTGCCGATTACCTTCCTGCGGCCCAGTTGGTTCATGGAGAATGCCCTGTGGGACATCCCAGCCGCGCGTGACGAAGGCGTCCTGCGCAGCTTCCTGCAGCCGGCCGACAAAACCTTTCCGATGGTCGCGACGCAAGATGTCGGGCGCACGGCGGCCGCACTCTTGCGCGAGAACTGGAGCGGGACGCGGGTCGTCGAATTGGAAGGGCCGGCCCGCGTATCGCCGCAAGACATCGCTTTCGCCTTCACGAGAGCCCTCGGACATCCCGTCGGGGTCGAGATTCTGGCGCGCGACAGCTGGGAGCAGATCTTCCGCGCTCAGGGCGCTCGGAACCCGCAGTCCCGTATCCGCATGCTCGACGGCTTCAACGAGGGCTGGATCGCCTTCCAAGACCAGGGCAAGTCGGCGGTCAAGGGCACCGTGACACTCGCAAGCGTCATCGCGGAACTGGTCGGCCAGAGCCGCCCCGAGGCGGCCGACTGACAGCGGCCAGCCTCGCCGGAGAAGCATCGGTGGGGCTGCGCAAGCTCGGATTCGACGACGAGGATCGCGCAGCCGTCGCGGCGCTGCTGAAGGATCAACGCTTCGTTCGGCCACCGTTTGCCCCGGACTGGGATGCTCTCGGCTGAGCGTCCGACGATGCGCGAGCGGGAAACGTGTCGCCGAATACCCATAAAGTCTGGCTCCCCCGCACCTCCCTGCGGTTGTCTTTCGTGCCTCCTGCCCTAAGCTCTACATTCCCCGGGGTGGGGAATATCGCTATCGAAATTCTTGGGAGGAGATAGGAATGGCGCCTTTCGATATGACGCGACGTGCGGGCCTTGCGCTCGGTTTCGGCGTGCTTGCGGCCCTTGCCGCCGGCACATCAGCCGCTGCCGCGGATTTTCCCGATCGTGCGATCACCATGGTCGTGCCCTTCGCGGCCGGCGGCTCGACCGATGTCGTTGCCCGCATCGTCGCGCAGAAGATGTCGGAGGATCTCGGCCAGCAGGTGATCGTCCAAAACGTCGCTGGCGCCGGCGGCAATCTCGGCGCGGATAACGTCGCCCGTGCTGAACCTGACGGCTACACCATTCTGATGGGCACCGTCGCGACCCACGCGCTCAATCCGCTGATCCTCAAGTCGACCCCCTATGATCCCGAGAAGGATTTCGCGCCGGTCTCACTGCTTGTCGTCGTGCCGAACGTGCTGGTCGTCAATCCGGAATTGCCGGCAAAGACCGTGCAGGGACTGGTCGCGCTGCTGAAGGCCGAGCCCGACAAATACAGCTATGCCTCGTCGGGCAACGGCACGCCGCTGCATCTTTCCGGCGAGCTCTTCAAAGCCATGGCTGGCGTCAGCATGCAGCACATTCCCTATAAGGGCGCCGGACCGGCATTGAACGACGTCATCGGCAATCAGGTGCCGATTATGTTCGACAACTGCCCTCTTCGTCGAGCCACATCAAGGCCGGCACTTTGCGGGCGCTGGCAGTGACCACGGCCGAGCGCGCGCCCTCCTTTCCCGACGTGCCGACGATCGCCGAGTCAGGCATAGCAGGTTACGAGACCTATACCTGGAATGCGCTTTTCGCGCCGGCTAAGACGCCGAGCGAGGTCGTGATGCGCCTCAACGCCTCGGCCAATAAGGCGCTTAAAGACCCCGCCGTTGCCGAAAGGATGAAGGAATTCAGCGCCACCATCGTCGGCTCGACGCCGGAGCAACTCGGCGCCCATGTGAAGGCCGAGCTCGCCAAATGGGGACCGGTGGTCAAGGGCGCGAACATCCAGATGGAGTGACGGCGGCGGCGCAGACGCTTTCGCTTGCGTCCGATGGAAATCGTGGCAATTGGACGCTGAGCAGCCAATTCTAATTAAGGCAGTGGAAAAGCTCGCCATTTTGATCTAGCCTCCCTGACGCTGATGGTTGCAATTCAGCGTTTCGGGAGACATCCATGTATAAATTCGAAGTTTATAAGGATAAGGCCGGCGAGTTCCGCTTCCGCTTCAAGGCATCGAACGGGGAAGCCATGTTCTCGTCCGAAGGCTACAAGGCGAAGGCGTCCGCCATGAGTGCTATCGAATCGATCAAGAAGAACACGCCAGGTGCCGACGTCATCGACCAGACGAAGGCCGAAGCCTGAACAGGATGGCAGCGGCGGCGTGAAACGCCGCCCTGCCTCTCCGCGCGGCCGATAAGCAGCGCTGGCGCCTCGAGCCCGGCCTATTTGCTTGTGATCTCCGCGCCACTTCTCTTTTTTGCAGATTTCTTGAAAACCATGTCGAAATGGCCGTTGGCCGCGCCTCATTGTCTCGGAACGGCTGAACCGCTCCTCCGGGAGTCACGGCTGTCGGGATGTTCCCGATATCGCGATGCCCGGATCAACGCCACAACGAGATCAGGAGTTTTTCATGCAATATGCTCTTATCATTCGCGAAGCCGCCGAGGATTTCGCCAGTCGCAGCGATCCCGCCTATCGCGACGGCTGGGTCGCCTACAGCAAGGCGCTCGCCCAGGCTGGGATCATGACCGGAGGCGCCGGGCTGACAGGCCCGGAGACCGGCACGATCGTGCGTCGCAAAGGTCAGGAACACGATGTTCAAGACGGACCCTATCCGGAAGGCAAGGAACAACTCGGCGGCTTCTATCTGATCGACGTTCCCGACATCGACACCGCACTCGAATGGGCGACCCGCGTGCCGATCTCCGACAAGGGGTCGGTCGAGGTGCGCCCGCGCCTGCAGATGTGAGGCGGTAATGCCGTCCGATGCCGGTCGCGCTGCCGAAAAGGTAGCGCGACAGTCCTACGGCAAGCTGATCGCCTTCCTCGCCGCCCGCTCGCGCGACATGCCGGCGGCGGAAGACGCATTGTCGGAAGCGCTGGCTTCGGCCCTTCGTGTCTGGCCGGAGCGCGGCGTTCCCGGCAACCCGGAAGCCTGGCTGCTGGTGGCCGCGCGCCGCAACCTCATGCAGGCGGCCCGCCACCGTACCGTCGAGACCAATGCGCAAACGACGATATCGCTCGCCTTCGAGGAGGCGGAGGAACGTATGAATGATGCTGGCCACGCCGTCTTTCCCGATGAGCGGCTGAAGCTGCTCTTCGCCTGCACCCATCCCGCCATCGACAGCTCCGTGCATACGGCGCTGATGCTGCAGACCGTTCTCGGCATCGAGGCGAGAACCATCGCACGGACCTTCGTCGTTTCGCCGGAGACGATGAGCCAGCGGCTGGTGCGGGCCAAGGTGAAGATCCGCGATGCCGGCATTCCCTTCGCCATCCCGCCTCGCCCGGCTCTAGCAGGGCGGCTCGCCGCCGTGCTTTCGGCGATCTACGCCGCCTACGGCCTCGGATGGGACGGTCTCGACGGCGTAGAAGAACACCATTCGCTTGCCGGCGAAGCGATCTGGCTCGGCCGGGCGCTTCTGACGGTGCTGCCGGACGAGCCGGAGGCGATCGGCCTCCTGTCGCTGATGCTTCAGTGCGAGGCCCGCCACAAGGCCCGGCGCGACAGCGATGGCCGATATGTGCCGCTGGACGAGCAAGATACGGCTGCATGGAACGCGATCATGATAGCCGAAGCGGATGCCCTGCTGCGCAAGGCCGGAGGTTTCGACCATTTCGGCCCCTTTCAGTGCCAGGCGGCGATCCAATCCGTGCATGCGGCGCGCCGGCTTTCGGGAACGACCGACTGGCAGGCGCTGACGACACTCTACGCGGCACTGGTGATGATGAAACCGACGCTCGGCGCACGCGTCAGCCAGGCTGCGGTGATCGGCAGAGCCTCGAACGCCGCCGCCGGCCTGGAACAGCTCGACAAGCTCGACCCGCGCGACGTTGCGGCATATCAGCCCTATTGGGCCGTGCGAGCCTTTCTTCTGGCACGGACCGGCGACGATGCCGCCGCAGCCGACGCTTACATGGCGGCGATCGGCCTCAGCGACAGCCCCGCGGTGCGCGATTTTCTCGCCGACCGGCTGAAGGAGGCGCGGCAGTCCATGCCAAGCTGATCACTTTTCGGTCAGCTTCAGCTCGATGCGGCGGTTGGTGGCGCGTGCATCCGGTGTTTCGCCCGGCGCGATCGGCTGGAACTCGCCGAAGCCGGCGGCAACAAGCCGGTCGGCCGGCACACCCTGTGCGATCAGAAACTTGACAACCGAAATCGCGCGAGCCGAAGAGAGTTCCCAATTGTCGCGATAGCGGCCGGTTCCGCCAAGCGGCACATTGTCAGTATGGCCGTCGACGCGCAGCACCCAGTTGATCTCCGGCGGAATTTCCTTGGCAAGGTCGAGAAGGGCGGCGGCAAGTTTTGCCATTTCGGCCTGCCCCTCCGGGTTGAGATCGGCGCCGCCCGAGGGAAACAGCACTTCCGATTGGAAGACGAACCGATCGCCGACGATGCGGATATTCTCGCGGTCGGAAAGGATCTCGCGCAGACGGCCGAAGAAGTCGGAGCGGTAGCGGTTCAGCTCCTGGACGCGCGCGGCGAGCGCAACATTGAGGCGGCTGCCCAGATCAGCGATCTTGGTCTGCGACACCCGGTCTTTCTGCTCCGACGCCTGAAGGGCGGCTTCGACGGCGGCGATCTGGCTGCGAAGCGCGGCGATCTGCTGATTCAGCAGTTCGACCTGGCTGAGCGCCCGCTCGCTCACCTGCTTCTGCTCGTCGAGCTCCTGCGTCATCGAGCCGATCCGCTTCTGCGCCGCATCTTGGCCACCCGATCCGGCACTCAGCAATGCTTGCAGCCGCGAACGATCGCCCTCGGCACTGGCAAGCGAGGCCTGCAGATTGGCGACCGAATCCTGGAGGTCCTGGTTGCTGCCCTTTTCGAGCGCAAGAAGCTGCGTCAGCTCGTTGATCTGGCTGTTGAGGCGACTGAGCACCTCATCGCGTCCGGTAATCTCGCGGCTGAGGATGAACTGTCCGACGACGAACACCGTCAGCAGGAACATGATTGAGATGAGCAGCGTCGACAGCGCGTCGACGAAGCCCGGCCAGTAATCCACCGTGCGTTCACGGCGCCGGTTGCGGGCAAGAGCCATGGCTTACTTGCCCTCGCTCTTTTCTGTCTGGCTGGCGCGGTCGCGCATGCGCTCGCCCCGGTCGCCCGCACGCTCCTGCACGCCAATGCGTTCGGCCAGTCGGTCGAGCGTGCGGCGCATCGCCTTCGCCTCGTCCTGCTGTGCCTCGATCCAGTCGCGCAGCATCTGCTGCTCGTTGCGCATGTTCTTGACGAGACCCTGAATGCCTTCAGCAAGGCTCGCCATGGCAGCGACGGAGCGCTGGCTGCCGGCGCCGCCCTCTTCGGAGACCTTGCGCAGATAATCGGAGAGCTCACGCATGTCCTCCGAGGAAGCCCCGGAAACGGCCTCGAGGGCGGGTGCCAGATCGGAACCGACATCGGTGACCGATGAGAGCCAGTTTTCCAGCTCCATGTAGAACCGATTCTGCGCGCGGCCGGCCTGCAGGTCGAGGAAGCCGAGAATGAGAGAACCGGAGAGGCCGAGCAGCGAGGAGGAGAAGGCCTGGCCCATGCCCGAAAGCGGCGTGGAAAGCCCTTCCTTCAGCGCCGAGAGCACGTCCCCCGTCCCGTTCGAGCCGGCATCGAGCGACTGAATGACGATGCTGATCGAACCGATCGTGCCGATGAGGCCCCAGAAGGTGCCGAGCAGGCCGAGGAAGACAAGCAGGCCGATCAGGTAGCGCGAGACATCGCGCGATTCGTCGAGGCGGGTGGCGATCGAATCGAGGATCGAGCGCAGCGTCGTCGTAGACAGCGCAGACTTGCGGCTGCCGATGAGCGCCCGCATCGGCGCAAGCAGCCGCGGATTGCGGTTGACCTTGTCGGCGCTGCCGGCGGCGCGGAACGAGTTGAACCAGCGCACTTCGGGGCGAAGCGCCAGTACATGGTTGAAAACAAGAATGATTCCGACCGCGAGAACGCCGACGATCAGGCCGTTGAGGCCCGGATTGTGCATGAAGGCGGTCTGCGTCTGGCGGAAAAGGATGGCGGCGATAAAGCCGACGATGACGAGGAAAAGCAGCATCGTCCAGAGAAACGGCATGGGGCTCGAAAGCCTGTAGGCATAACCGCCGGCCGTCTTTTCGGTGGAGCCGATCTCCGCCACATTCACATTTTCCATAGGGTCCGCTGCCTCCGGAGTCATTGCTGGCGGAGACTAGAGCAACATTGTGCCGAATTGAAGTATGCCGGGGCGAAAACCGTGACTTTACAACAGCCAGATTTTCGTTCGCCTACCTGGCGGGAATTGGTCGCTTGACGACTTCGATCAACGCCTTGTGGATAGCTTCGTTGCCGGCGACGATCGCTCCGCTCTCCAGAATGGCCGTCCCACCGTCCCAATCGGTGGCAAACCCACCGGCTTCGCGGATGAGCAGGATGCCGGCTGCCACGTCCCAGGGCGCAAGCTCCACCTCCCAGAAACCGTCGAAACGCCCCGCCGCGACATAGGCGAGGTCGAGCGTCGGCGAACCGAGGCGGCGGATGCCCGCCACTTCGCCCATCACGTGGCGAAGCTCGACCAGAAACTTGCCGTGATTGCGCTTGCCGAGCGCCGGCACGCCGCAGCCGATGACGCAATCCGACAGCGCGCGGCGCGCGGCGACGCGCAGGCGCCGGTCGTTGAGGAAGGCGCCGCCGCCGCGCTCGGCGGTGTAGAGCTCGTCGGTCGCCGGATTGAAGACGACGGCGGCAACGATCTCGCCGTTGCGTTCGAGCGCAATCGAGACAGCGAAGGCCGGGATGCCGTGCAGGAAGTTGGTCGTCCCGTCGAGCGGGTCGACGATCCAGCGATGCGCCCCGTCCGTGCCCTTGATCTCCTCACTTTCCTCACCGAGGAAACCATAGGTCGGACGCGCCTTGAGCAGCTCTTCTCTGACGATCTTTTCGGCCTTGCGGTCGGCGGTGGAAACAAAGTCGCCCGGTCCCTTCACGGAAACCTGCAGGTTCTGCACTTCGCCGAAATCACGTCCCAGCGATTTTCCTGCCTTGAGGGCAGCCTGAACCATGACATTGAGAAGAGCTGAACGGGCCATTGGCGCATTTCCTTGGGACTGATACGGGGTGCGCGCTGCCAGGGGCGGGAAGTGTCCCTGAACATGCATGACAGGCAGCGCTGCAAAGATTGGCGGCCTCAAGACCACAAAATCAGGGAAATTTCAAGGGGACACACGCATGGCTGCCCTGCGGCGCCAGAAACCATCAATTTTATTCTGGACAGATCAGTCCAATAACGGTAAAAGCTTTGACATGGCACGACACAAGGAATTCGATCGCAACATCGCACTTCACGCCGCAATCGGCGTATTTTCCGAGCACGGCTATGAAGGCACCTCAACCGAGAAACTGCTGACGGCGATGAAGATCAGCCGGCAAAGCATGTACGACACATTCGGCGACAAGCGCGGTCTCTATCTGGAAGCGCTGACACGCTACAATACCGAAAGCACCGGCAAGATCATGGCCGATCTTCACCGCGAAGGCCGGCCAATCGAGGCACTGGAAGGCGCGCTCGTCGCCTTCGCCTCGCGCCCCGCCGCCGAGGCGCGGCGCGGCTGCCTCGGCGTCAGCGCCATCTGCGAATTCGGCCGCACCGATGCCAAGATTGCAGCTCTTACCGACAGCGCCGGCCACGCGCTTCACTCGGCGATCGAGAGCCTTCTCGACGAGGCTCAAAGGGCCGGAGAACTCGGAACCGATATCGATATCGCCGACGCCATTCAATTTCTCGGCTCTGCTCTGTCGGGCATGAAAATCAGCGCCCGAAACGGCGCCTCACCCGATATACTTCGCGGCATCGCACGCATGGCAATCAGAAGCCTCCGCTGACGAAAGGGCACCACCGAGGTGACTTTTCCATGATCAATTCTAGACTGATCGATCTAAAAACAAAGGAAACCTGCATGTCTCAATCTCTTTCAACCAAGATCGCCCTCGTTACCGGCGGCGCACGCGGCATCGGTGCCGCCATCGTCCGAAGGCTCGCCGCTGATGGCGCAGCCGTCGCCTTCACCTATTCGAGTTCCGAGCACAAGGCGAAGGCGATCGTCGCCGAGCTGGAGGCTGCCGGCAGCAGGGCGCTGTCGATCCGGGCCGACAGTGCCGATGTGAAAGCCGTGCAGGACGCAGTCGCACTGACAGCCGAGCATTTTGGCGGGCTCGACATTTTCGTCAGCAATGCCGGCATCCTCATCCTCAACCCGCTCGACCAATATTCGCTCGAGGATTTCGACCGCATGTTCGCCGTCAATGTCCGGGCCGCTTTCGTCGGCATCCAGGCAGCGGCTAAGCACATGAAGGAGGGCGGCCGCATCATCACCATCGGCAGCGTCACCGCCGATCGCAGCGGCTTTCCGACATCTTCGGTCTACAGCATGACGAAGGGCGCGATCGCCTCGATGACCCGCGGCCTTGCCCGCGATCTGGGCTCGCGCAGCATCACCGTCAACAATATCCAGCCCGGCCCGACCGCAACCGATATGAACCCCCACGAGGATGATCACGAGCGCCTCAAACCGCTGATGGCGCTCGGCAGACTGGGCGAAGACCGCGAGATCGCCGGTCTTGCCGCCTATCTCGCAAGCGCCGAAGCCGGCTTCGTCACTGGCGCTAGCCTGACGATCGATGGAGGATATCTCGCCTGATCCGGACGGAGCACATAAAAGCCGGCGGCATGGCGATATCGCCGGCTTTTTCGCGTTCGGTCGAAACGGACCTCAGAACTTCTGCTGCGTCATCAGCACTTCGCGAGCGATCTGATCGAGCGGCAGGATACGGTCGACGCCGCCCTTGGCGATCGCCTCCTTCGGCATGCCGAAAACAATGGAGCTCGCCTCGTCCTGCGCCACCGTGTAGGCGCCGGCCTGATGCATTTCCAGCATGCCGCGCGCACCGTCATCGCCCATACCGGTCATGATGATCCCCATGGCATTCGAACCGGCCGAGCGCGCTGCCGAACGGAAGAGCACGTCGACGGAAGGCCGGTGCCGCGACACCAGCGGCCCGGTCTTCACGCTCACATAATAACGCGCATCCTGGCGTTCGAGCAGCATGTGCTTGTCACCAGGTGCGATCAGCACATGGCCGCGCAGCACCGGATCGCCATCGACGGCTTCCTTGACCTCGACCTCGCAGAGACCGTTCAGCCGTTTGGCGAAGGCCGCGGTGAATTTCTCCGGCATATGCTGGACGATTACCATGCCAGGCGCATTTGCCGGCAGTTCTTCCAGGAACTCGCGCAGCGCTTCGGTGCCGCCGGTGGAAGCGCCGACGCAGACCACCATCTCCGTCGTCTTCGCCATGGCCCGCCCCGTCGGCGGCGGCAGCATCACATCCGCCGTCAGCTTCTTGGCCGGCCCCTCCGCGGCAGCCGAGCGGATGGTTCCGGCGGCCCTCCGCGCGTTGGAAAGCCGCGCATGCGAGGCGCTCTTGACGACTTCGCGAATACGCATGGCATCTTCGGCGAGGCCGTCGGCGGCCCCGATCTTCGATTTCAGAATGACGTCGACGGCACCGGCCTCCAGCGCCTGGATCAGGGTTTCCGAGCCCGCTTCCGTCAGCGACGAGCACATCACGACCGGGATCGGCCGCTGCGCCATCAGTTTGCGCAGGAAAGTGATGCCGTCCATGCGCGGCATCTCCACATCGAGCGTGATGACATCGGGGATCTCCTCCTGCAGCTTCCGCGCCGCCATGAACGGGTCGGATGCCACCGCCATGATCTCGATATCGGGATCCTGCTCCAGCACATGCGCCAGCGTCTGGCGGATGCTGGCGGAATCGTCGATAATCAGTACGCGGATTTTCTTAGCCATGAAGCCTCTAGATACGCTGAAACACCGTGTTCGAGACCTGCTTCAACGGCAAGTCGAAGCCGGTGATCGATTCGGAATGACCGATGAACATGTAGCCGCCCTTCGCCAGGCAGTTGCAGAGGCGGTTGAGCACGCCGGCCTGGGTCTGCTTGTCGAAATAGATTAGCACGTTGCGGCAGAAGATAATGTTCATCGCCTCGCCAATCGGGTATTTCTCGTCCATCAGGTTCATGCGGGCAAAACCCACCCTGCTGCGCAGTTTCGGCGTGATGCGCACCTCCCGCCGACCCGGCTGTTTGGCTGTCAGCACGTATTTGCGCTGCAGGTCGCGCGGCACGGGCGCGATCAAATCCTCCGGATAAATGCCTCGGCGCGCCGTCTGCAGCACGTCGGTGGAAAGGTCGGTGGCAAGCACGTTGTAGGAGACGTCGCTGCGGCTTTCGGCGAATTCGGCCAACACCATCGCCATCGTATAGGGCTCCGCCCCCGTCGAACAGGCAGAACTCCAGGTGCGGATGGTTCGCACGCCGCTATTGGCGATCGCCGGCAACGCCACTGTCTGCAGATAGTTGAAATGCTTGGCTTCGCGGAAGAAGTCGGTCTTGTTGGTTGTGACCACATCGATCAGGTAGACGGCTTCCTGGGCGAGGCCGTCATGATCGAACAGGAAGTCGCAATAATCATCGAAGGTCGAATGGTTGGTCGCACGAAGGCGGCGCCTCAGCCGCCCTTCGAGCATCGTCAGCTTGGTCGGCGGCATCTTGATGCCGCTATAGTCGTAAATGAACCGGGCAAGCTTGTCGAAATTGCGCTTGCTGATCCGGTCGCCCGGCAATTGGGTTTCCACCGCTGCTGCCATACTCATAGAACGCCGTACTCCAAGTTGATAACGCGGTCAGGCGGCCGATTGCAGCGCCGAGGCGTCCTCGCGCGACAGCAACCGGGCAAGATCGATGATGACGACGAAGCCGTTTTCGCGGCGAACGACGCCGGCAATATAATCCGAGCGCCAGCGCACGCCGATGTCGGGGGCCGCCTCGATCTGCTCGCGCCGGAACGGCGTGACCTCGAAGACGCGGTCGGCGACAAGGCCGAGCGTCAGCAGCCGGCTTTCCATTGGCACGTCGAGCACGAGCACCCGTGTGTGCGGCGTCGGCACGGTCTTGGCCATGCCGAGCTTCAATCGAAGATCGATCGTCGGCACGCCCTGCCCGCGCACATCGCGCAGGCCGAGCAGATAGTCGGGACCATTCGGAATCTTGAAAGCTTCCGCATAGTCGAGGATTTCCCGTACCACCTCTACCGGCACGGCGAAGATCTCCTCGCCGAGGCTGAAGGTCACGAATTGCGCTTCCAGAGATGTCGTGGCCATGATCATGCGCTTTCCTTGAATTCGGCGTCCCCATCATCGGGACCGCCCATGGAGAGATCGAGAGCGAAACCTTTCAGCCGCGCCTGCTGGCCAGAGATGCTGTTGGCGGCCGACTTCTTAGCGCTGGGCTTGCGGCCGGCGACGGGAGCCGGGCTGCGGACCGTCATACGGGCAGCCGGCATGCGGGACGGACGGTTGCCAGCGGCATCGACCTTGAAGAAGGCGATCGACGCCTGCAGTTCTTCGGCCTGGGAGGCGAGCTCCTCGGAGGTTGCCGACATCTGCTCTGAGGCGCCGGCATTCTGCTGCGTGACCTTGTCGAGCTGCTGGATCGCTTCGTTGATTTGCGAGGCGCCGATATCCTGTTCGCGGCAGGCGGCACTGATCTCGGAGACCAGCTCGGCCGTCTTGCGGATGTCGGGGACCAGCCGACCGAGCATGTCGCCGGCTTCCTGAGCGGCCTTGACCGTATCGCCCGACATCGAGCTGATTTCGGCGGCCGCCGATTGGCTGCGTTCGGCAAGCTTGCGCACCTCCGAGGCGACCACCGCAAAACCCTTGCCATGTTCGCCGGCACGGGCAGCTTCGACGGCGGCATTCAGAGCCAGCAGATCGGTCTGGCGGGCGATCTCCTGGACGATGCCGATCTTCTGGGCGATGGTGCGCATGGCGTCGACCGCACGCGTCACCGCTTCGCCGCTCATCTCGGCATCCTTGGCCGACTGGCGGGCGATCTTTTCGGTCTGCGCCGCGTTGTCGGCGTTCTGCTTGATGTTGGCGGCCATCTCCTCCATCGAAGCGGAAGCCTCTTCGGCCGAAGCGGCCTGTTCGCTCGCGCCCTGCGAAACCTGCTCGGAGCTCGAAGACAGTTCCTGGCTGCCGGCCGAAACATTTTCCGCGGCCGCGGCCGCATCGGAGACCACGCCGCGCAGGCGCTCGACCATCTGCTCGAGCGCTATGCCGAGCATATCCTTGTCGGAAAGCGGTTTGGGCGACACCGTCAGGTCGCCGTTCGAAATCTGGTTGGCGATCTCTGCGGTGTTGCGAAGATTACCCGTCATGACGTTGATCGTGTTGACGAGATCCTTGATCTCGTCGTTGCTCTTGATCTCGGCCTTCTGGTTCAGGTCGCCTATGGCGACCGCGTTGGCAACGTTCATGATCTTGCGCAGGCCGCTGTTGATTCCGAGCGCGATCCACAATGCGGCGGCAAAGGCGATGACGGAAGCGGCGATAGCGATGCCGATCAGCAGGTTCTTGGTGGAGCCATAAAGGCTTTCGGTGTCGTCATCGGCCTGCGTCATCGCCTTCTGCTGCTGCGTAACGAGCGCCGCGAAGACGTCTTCCAGTTCCGCGACGAGGGCGCGAACCTCTCCTGACGACAGGGCATTGGCCGCTGCTCTGTCACCACTTTCCTGGATGGAGGCAACCTGGTGGGAGCCTTCGGTGAAGCGCTTGGCCAGTTCGATCAGCCTATCCCACATGGGCTTGCCGTCAGCAGTTGCAAGCTGTTGGCCGCTCGCCGCGAAGGCGAGCATTTCATCCATGCTCCTCGCCGAGTTCTGATAATTCTTCCTGGCCACCTCGGGATCCATTTCCAGAAGGGCATTCTTCTGCCAGCGAATGCCATTGAGCTCCGCGGCTTTTGCTTCCAGGGCCAGTTCCAGGTTCTTTGCGGGACCCGAGATGAGGTTGCCGACGGCATCGTTGAGTGAACTGAGACTGATGATCCCATATACCGCGCTGCCCACCAGCAACAGTATGACAAAGCCGAATGCGGCTGCGAGCTTAAGTTTAATCGTAATACGCATCTCAATGTTCCTCTCTGAGAGCGAGGCAATAAATATGGACCAAGGGGCGCGGCATCATGCAGCAAAGAAATTCTGGTAGGCGAAGACATGCCACGGAAGGAAGTTGACAGACTTCCATGCCGGCATGCGCGTGCCGGAAGCGTGTGTCGCGGGCGAGCTGACTGGCCCACGACAATTCGCACGAGAGCGCATAGCGCTTCCCCAGGGAGCTATGCGCTCTCCCTGAACTCGTCATCGGCCGTGTCGGGACCACCCATCGACATGTCGAGGGCAAATCCCTTCACGCGGGCCTGCTGACCGGCGACCGTATTGGCGGGTGACTTGGTGCCCGGCTTGCGCGGTACGGGCTGAGGCCGGCTGCGGACCGCGGCTTTTGCAGCTGGCGCACGCTCACGGCGCCCGCCCACCATATCGACCTTGAAGAAGGCGATCGACGTCTGCAGCTCTTCGGCCTGCGAGGCTAGTTCCTCGGAAGTTGCCGACATCTGCTCGGAGGCACCGGCATTCTGCTGCGTCACCTTGTCGAGCTGCTGAATCGCCTCGTTGATCTGGGCAGCCCCGATATCCTGTTCGCGGCAGGCGGCACTGATCTCGGAAACCAGCTCGGCCGTCTTGCGGATGTCGGGCACCAGGCGGCCGAGCATGTCGCCGGCTTCCTGAGCGGCCGTCACGGTATTGCCCGACATGGCGCTGATTTCGGCAGCGGCCGATTGGCTGCGTTCGGCGAGCTTGCGCACCTCGGAGGCGACGACCGCAAACCCCTTGCCGTGCTCGCCGGCGCGTGCTGCTTCCACAGCAGCATTAAGGGCGAGAAGGTCGGTCTGGCGGGCGATTTCCTGGACGATGCCGATTTTCTGGGCGATCGTGCGCATGGCTTCGACGGCGCGGGAGACGGCTTCGCCGCTGGCTTCCGCGTCCTTGGCCGATTGACGGGCAATCTTCTCGGTCTGAGCGGCGTTGTCGGCGTTCTGCTTGATGTTGGCGGCCATCTGCTCCATCGAAGCGGAAGCCTCTTCGGCCGAAGCGGCCTGTTCGCTGGCGCCCTGCGACACCTGCTCGGAGCTCGAAGACAGTTCCTGGCTGCCTGAAGAGACGTTGTCGGCGGCCGACAGGGCATCGGCAACGACGCCGCGCAGGCGTTCGATCATAATGTTGACGTTGCCGAGAAGCTCGCCGATTTCGTCGCGGCTGGTGATATCGGCCATCTTCGTCAGATCGCCTTCCGACACTTCGCGAACCACGGTATTGGCCCGGCTAAGGCCCTTGCTGATCGTGCTGGCGATCCAGAAGGCGGTAATGGCCGCAATCAACAGGGCAAAGGCAGCCACCGCCATCATCATCGTGCGTGTGGTCGCGTACTGCGCGTCGGCGCTATCGTCCGCAGCCTTCATGCGCTGCTTTTCGAGTGCCAGGATTTCGCCGAGCGTCGAGTCGATATCGTTGGCGGCGGCCCGGGCTGCCGTGACAGAGATGGTATTTGCGCCTTCGGCGTTACCGGCCTTCACATAGTCGCGGATCTGGTCGTCGGCTGCATTGAATGTCTTGGAAAGTTCGGCGATGCGCGCCCAGCGAACCTTGCCTTCTTCCGTTGCCAGCGCCAGCACCTGGCTGAAGGCATCGGTGAATTCCTTGCGGGCCTGATTGCCCTTTGCGATCGCACCGGCCGTCTCGTCGGCAGTGCGGGCGGTGAGCAAGTTTTTCTGCTGACGAATGGCCTCGAGCTGGGCGATGTTGATTTGCTGCGCCAGGTCGAGACGGGCTGCCGGACCGGCGATGAGATTGCCGATCGTATCGTTCAGCGATCCAAGGCTGACGATGCCGTAGGCAGCGGTGCCCATCAGCATGAGGATGATGAAGGTGAACGCGGTCACCAGTTTTGTCTTGATGGTCAATCGCATCGGTTTAACCCCAACCTGAACTCAGCCGACATCAGCTGGCGGCTCCCGCCGCATTGCGCCTCGATGAAAAAATCGCCTGCAGATTCGGGAGAATGATGAATTCTCCGCCCCTCTTCACCAGGCAGTTGATATAGTCGGCGCGCCAGCGCATGCCGATGCTCGGCGGCGCTTCGCTCGCGGTCTTTGCAAGCGTCGTCACCTCGTTCACCTTGTCGGTCCTGAGGCCGACGAGCGTGTGCTCGCCTTGCAGATCGATCTCGATGACGATGATGCGGCTGTCGATCGTCGCCTCTGCGGCTTCCATCCCGAAGGCGAGACGCAGATCAGCGAGCGGAATGACCTTGCCTCGAAAGTTGATGACGCTGGCAACGAAGGGCTGGCTGCCTGGCACCGCAGTCTCGGGAAGCAGATCCAGGATCTCCTGGACGATGACCGCTTCCAGCGCGAAGGTTTCGCCGTTGAGATCGAAGGTTAGAACCTCGACTTCCTCGGCATAGCTCCAGTGATTGTCAAATCGTTCGGCTGTCGTTGCTGTTGCGCTCATCCTGCTACACGCAATTGCGCCTCCTGTTGCTGGCCCGCGGCAACCAGGTGCCCGACGTCGAGAATGAGGGCGACGCTGCCGTCGCCGAGAATGGTGGCGCCCGAGAATGTCGCGACGTTATTGTGCAGTTTCGACATCGACTTGATGACCGTCTGGTGGTCGCCGATGATCTGGTCGACGACGAGGCCGACACGCTCCGTGCCGGTCGAGATGACGACGACCTTTTGATGTACGTCGGGCTTGGTGCCAGTGCGGAAGAGATCGCGCAGGCGCAAGAACGGCACCAGGCTGTCCCGCAGCGAGATGAAGCTGCGGCCGCGCGAGCGGAGATCTTCCTCGAGCGACAGTTCGAGGCATTCCTCGACCGCCGAGAGCGGGATG
The DNA here is from genome assembly GCF_019685025.1 of Rhizobium sp. NZLR8. NCBI lineage: Bacteria > Pseudomonadati > Pseudomonadota > Alphaproteobacteria > Hyphomicrobiales > Rhizobiaceae > Rhizobium > Rhizobium sp. NZLR8. Next base: position 124,836 of record NZ_JABDVY010000006.1, read on the forward strand.
ACGTAGCGGCCGGAACCGACGCGCACCAACAGGCCATCGATAATGGCGAGCGTCAGCGGGATGCGTAGCGACACTTCCGAACCCTGCCCCGGCACGCTGACGATGTCGATCGCGCCGCGAAGCGCTTCGACCGTCTTCTTGACCACGTCCATGCCGACCCCGCGGCCGGACAGATTGGTGATCGCCGCGGCCGTCGAGAAGCCGGGAGCGAAGATCAGCTGCAACAGCTCAGAGTCGGAAAGCGGTTGGCCGGGCTGGATGAGGCCGGAGGATTCCGCCTTGGCGCGAACCCTTTCACGATTGATGCCGCGACCGTCATCCTTAATCGAGATGATCACTTCGCCGCCGGCCTGACGGGCCAAAAGCGTCACCGTGCCGGCTTCGGACTTGCCGGCGGCAAGGCGATCGGCGGGCGTTTCGAGGCCGTGATCGATCGAGTTGCGCACAAGATGCACCAAAGGATCGGCCAGACGTTCGATGACCGTTTTATCGACCTCGGTGCTCTCGCCCTCGGTCACCAGCTCGATCACCTTGCCGGTCTCGCGGGCGAGATCGTGGACGAGGCGGCGGAAACGGGAGAAGAGGGTGGCGACGGGCACCATGCGCAGCATCATCATCGTGTCGCGCAATTCACCGGAGAGACGTTCGATTTCTTCCGAGACGGAGCGCAGCGCGATATCGCTACTGGCGCTGGCGAGCTGGCTGAGACGCGATTGCGCGATGACGAGCTCGCCGACGCGATCCATCAACTCGTCGAGACGTTCGGCCGGAACGCGGACATTCTCGGTCGCCTTCGCCTGGCTGACGGCGGCGGGCGCCTCGCGCTTGGCCGAAACCGCCTCGACAGGACGGAATTCCGGGACGGGTGCTGCAGGAACGGCCGGCGCCGATGCTGCAGCGCCATGTGCGGCTGCCTTTTCCGCGGCCGGGGCGGCGGTTGCCGCTGCCGCGCCATCGATATCCTCGACGCTGAGCTCCATATCGTCGAGCACGAAGATGAAGACGTCGTCGATCGCCGAGCGGTCCTGCTCACTGGTCAGCGTCACGTCCCAGGAAATGTGGAGTTCCGTCGGAGTGAGCTCGTCGAGCGGCGGAATGGCCGAGGTGTTGGCGCGCACGGTGCATTCGCCGAGATCGCGCAGCTCGTCCAACAGGCCGAGCGGGTTGGTGCCGTTGGCCATCGAATTGGCGGGCAGGCTGAAGTGGATGCGCCAGCTGTTTTTCTTCTTCGCCGGTGCCTCGCGGATGGCAGCGACTACAGCAGCAGCGGCCGGCGCTGCAGCAGTCGGCGTCTCCTTGCCGCCGACGGCAGCCTGCAGCTGCGCCAGAAGCGTGCTGCCGGTATCGCCGTGATCGGCGTCCGGCTGGTCGACGAGGGCACGCATATGGTCCTGGGCGGCAAGAACGGCGGCGACGAGTTCACTGGTCGCCGCGACCTCGCCCTTGCGGACGCGGTCGAAGGCGGTTTCGCAATGATGAGTGAAGGCGGCGAGCGCCTCGAAGCCGAACATCGCGCCGGAGCCCTTGAGCGTGTGCAGCCCGCGAAAGACGGCGTCGACGAGATCCTTGTTGTCGAGCTGGTGGGTCAGGTCGAGAAGACCAGCCTCGATCGCTTCGAGGCATTCGGCGGCCTCTGTGCGGAAGACGGCGACAGGATCGAGCGTACTCATCGTCCGAGAACCTTCTTCACGATCTTCACCAGACTTTCCGGGTCGAACGGCTTGGTCAGCCAGCCCGTCGCGCCGGCAGCCTTGGCGCGCGCCTTGAGATCGGCGTCCGATTCCGTCGTCAGGAAGATGATCGGAACCCCGGCCTGTGCCGGCAGTTTGCGCAGTTCCTCGATCATCGTCAGCCCGTCCATGACAGGCATATTCAGATCGGTGACGATCAGATCGAAGCTGCTGCCCTTGGCCGTCGCCAGGCCCTCGGCCCCATTGACCGCCTCGGTGACGCTATAGCCGGCATTGGTCAGCGTGACTTTGGTCGTCAGACGAATGCTGGCGGAATCGTCGACAGTCAGGATATTTGCACTCATAACGACACCTCTTTATGCAACCAGAAATTTGCGTCTTCTTGATCGAAGGATTCGATGAAACCTGAGCGCTCAAGTACGTTCAGGACAGAGCCGCTAGCCGGGGAAGAAAGCCTGAAGGTCTTTCCATGGGATTTTGCTTGTCGCCGCGAGGATTCGATGAGTTGAACGAAGCTCAGATCTGCTTCAGCGCCTTCCGGAATGCTAACGATGATTGTATCGCGGCTATGAAATTCGTTGAAAATCTTGGAGAGTAGTTCGGACACGTTGCGAATGCTGAGCACGCCCGGCAAATTTATAGATTCGTAATATTGTTTCGGAGTATCCAATGCAGCCTCCTGGGCCAGGGAAATACTTGAGGACCCTAAAAGGACTCTCATGGCAGCGTTAACGCAGGGTAAACAACGGTTGTAGAAAACCGCCGTATAGCGCGCCGCGCGACTCTCAATTCTCATCCGGGAAAAGTTGTATTTTTCTCTCAAAATTTAGAAAAAAATAAAGCAAAAACAGCATGTTGAATTGATCTCTCGGCCGTGACGCTTCGTGCCGAAGCGCCATCCACATCTTTCGTTAATCACAACGCTGGCGAGTCCGGCGCGTTTACCGGACGTTTCCATCCTGCCCGTAAAAATAGAGTCAAATCGCCTGTGTTCTAAGAAAAGGTATAAAAGTGGCACACGCCCTGGTAACATCGAACGCTGCAACCTACACGTCAGGGCGGGACATCAGCCAGACCCTGGAATCCGCCCGCAGCCAGGTCGAGGAACGCTTCCTCGAAGGCGGCACCGTGCTGCTGTCGGTGATGGATGTCCTCAACCGCTTGCTGAATTCGCTCGAGAGCGTCACCACGACGCTCGACAACAAGGAAGCGAGCGACACCAGCGCCGATCTCAGCGCCACCGTGGAGAGCCTGACAGCGCTGCCGGTCACCGAAGAAAACCGTCAGCAGGCGCTCGTCTCGCTGGCGCATACCGGCAGGGAGCTACGCAAGCATGTCTCCGACATGCAGGAGACGATGCGTTATCTCAGAACCTTCGCCGTGACCGTGAAGATCACCGGTGCCGGCCTTGCCGAATTCGCCGGCTTCGCCCAGGAGATCCTGGAGCGCATTTATTCCGGCACCGATGAGGTCAACCGCTTCGCCACCCATCTCGACAGCCTCGACAAGGAGGTGAAGCTCGCAGCCTCTTTCGGCGCCAGCGTTTCCAAGGGATATGCCGATACCGTTCCGGCGGTTGCCGGAGCCCTGCGCGATGATGCAGCCAAGATCGCCGGGCACCGCAAAGATCTCGGCGTCATCGCCCGCGACGTCGGCGCAATTGCACGCGCCGTCCAGAGTAAAGTCGCCTCGACTCTATCGGCCCTGCAGATCGGCGACATCACCCGCCAGCGCATCGAGCATGTGCAGGCCACCTTTTCGCTGCTTGACGATTTCTTTGCCGGCGAGGATGGCGCAAGCCTCGACGCCGGCGCGCGCCAGCGCCTCCAGAACATCATTCACCATTTGACCGCAGCGCAGATGAGCGACATGTGCGCAAATTTCCAGCGGGATTCGGAGAACGTCGTCAAGACGATAGCAAGTTTCGACCACGATATGCGGGAGATCCTCAAGCTGCGCGATCAGATGAGCGGCGAGAGCGGCGAAGCCGGCGGCAACTTCATGCGCGCGCTGGAATCCAGCGTTTCGGCCGCCCACGAAATCGTCAAGCAGGTCGATACGGCAAGCCGCCAGGCCGACCAGGTGAGCCAGTCGACGATCGGCACGGCCGCCAAGCTCTTCGAGGCGATCGGCAACATCCGCGCCGTCAAGACCGACATTCACTATATGGCTTTGAATACCAACCTGCGCTGCAGCCGCCTCGGCGAGGAAGGCAAGTCGATCAACGTTGTCACCGCCGAACTACGCATCTTTGCCGGCAAGCTCGATGATTCCGCCGACGCCATCGTCAACGGCCTGCCGGCGCTCGAAGCCGCGGCCGGGCGGGTCGCCCCCGCCACGGACGCCGAGCCTGGCGGCCTGGGAGAAAGCCTGACGTCGGCCGTCGGCAACATCCGCTCTGCGGCCAACGCGATGGAAAACGAGCTGAAGGTACTCGCCGAGAACGGCCGCGAGGTCGCCACCAAAATCAGCCTGCTGATTGGCAAGCTCGATTTCCAGCATGATCTCGGCGAAGTCCTTGCCCGCTGCGCCGATCTGCTCGAAGGCGTTGCCGGCACCGATATCGCCGATATCTCCGACCTCGCTGAGGTGATCGCGCCGCTCGATCGCAAAATCTTCAAGCACTATACGATGGCCCAGGAGCGAAACATTCATCGCGACATCATCCCGGCGAGCGAAGACAGCACCCCCGCTCCAGCCGAGATCGGCAAAGCCGAAAACGACGAGGATCTGTTCGCCGACGCGCTTTTCTAGAGCAAATTCAAACAAAGTGCCCGGTGGTTCTGGGATAACGACATCCGTAAAAACAATAAGCTAAAGCGCGACAAGCGAATCTGAAGATCGCGACGCGCTTCAGTTGGACGTGCGCCTGCTATCGCCGCCGGAACTTGTTGGCCGCCTCGATCGCCGCTTTCTGCTGATCGTCCTCGATGCCGAGATAGAAATCCTCAAGCGACGGATCGGCGAGCCCAGCCCGGCGCGACAGGACGTACCACTTCGCCGCCTCGACCGGATCGGGCGCCGTGCCGATGGCGTTGATATAAAGGTGGGCGAGCTTGTTCTGTGCGGCGACGTTGCCGCCATTGGCGGCAAGTTTCAGCCATTCGAAGCCCTTGACGTAATCCTTCGGTCCGCCGACGCCGTTGACGAGCCAGATCCCGAGATCGAGCTGGGCCGTGTCAAAGCCGGCGCGCGCCGCACGTGCCATCCACTCTCGGGCGAGCTGTTTCTTTTCCTCCGGCAAGTCCTTCAGCGTCGAATAGATCTGCGCCACGGCATATTGCGAATCGGCAATGCCCTGCTCGGCCGATTTCTCGTAGAACGGCAGCGCAAGCCTCAGCCCCTTCTCGCCGGGATTGTCGGCGATGAGAAGCTGCGCCCAGTTGAATTCCGCCGAAGGATTGCCGGCTTCGGCCGCCTTGCGCATGTAGTCGTCGGCCTTGACCTTGTCGCGCGGCACGCCTTCGCCTTCCATCAGGATCAGCGCATACTTGAACATTGCCGCCGCATCGCCGCCTTCGGCCGCCTTGCCGTACCAGAAGGCAGCATTCTTCACGTCCTTCTTGACACCGAGGCCCTGCGAGAGGATTTCGCCAATCAGCGTCTGCGCCGCCGCATCGCCGAGCTGGGCGCGCGGCAGCGCCTTGTCCATAGCCGTCAGATAATAGCCGCGCTGGAAGGCGCCGTAAGCCTCGTCGACCGGCCCCTTGTAATCCTTCTCCGGCGGCAGGTCAGGCAGCTTCGCACCCATGCGGTCGAACACGCCGACACCATCGGAAGGCCTCACCACCGGACCGGAGGGCCGGTCGGTGCGGAAAGTCGAAGCCGGCGCCGAGCCCGGCTGGCTGATGACGCTGTCGGTGGCCTGCGCCAGGACGACATCCGGCCCGGCCGCAACGAGGGCGGCCATGCTGGCAAGGATAAATTTCAACAGGGGGGCGGTCGGGATCGGCATGAGCGCGATTTCAATCCTCAAACCGTGGCGCTTTTTCGTCAAGCAGCGCGTTGACTTCGGCGACGATCGATGGCGCTCGGGTGGGTTCGCCGAAGACTGCCAGCCGCAGTGCCACGAACTCCGCTCCGGTCTCGGCGACGGCAAGCGCCGAAGCAGGATCGGTGCCACCCATGACAATGCAAGGAATCTCGATCATCGAGGCCCACCATTCGCCAAGCGCAAGGTTCTTCGGATGGGCCTCCGGCTTGATATCGCCGTCGAGCTTGCCAAAAAAGATATAGTCGGGCCTGACTTCGCCGATCTGCAGTGCATTGTGGCGGTCGGCTGCGTTACCGCCGCCGACGATCAGCTTCGGCGCATGTTTTTCGATCGCTTCCGAAAGCGCCTCGGCATTGCCGGAAAGGTGCAGGCCATCGGCCTTTGCCCGTCCCGCCACACGGCTGTCGCCTGAAATTAGCGCGGCCGCTCCGGCACTCTGGATCAGCGGCACCAGTTTTTCCGCATGTTTCTGGAAGGTGCCATCGTCAAGCCCGTATTGCGGCACGATCACCGAGGCGACATCGCCGCCCCTCAGCGCGTCGGCAACGATCCTTGCCTGTTCATCGGCATCGGCGATATCAGGTGTGATGAGCACAAGGCGGCAGCGGTTTTCCGGTTCGGTCATGGGGTCTTTCCGTTTCCTGCGAATTCCCCTTCGAAAGGAGGGATCCGCACTCGTTTTGTGTGAGTAGTTCCGTTAGACGAGGCTTGCAAGAGGAGGACGTCGAAAGCATGCCGCAGGATTTGTCATTCTACTACGCCGCCGTGCCCGCCGTTCTGCTGGTAGGCCTCGCAAAGGGCGGTATGGGCGACGCTTTGTCGCTGATCGGCCTGCCATTCCTCGCCCTCGTCGTCTCGCCGGTCGAGGCGGCGGCGATCCTGCTGCCGATCCTGGTCTTCATGGACATGATCTCGCTCGTCATCTGGCGCAGACATGGCGACTGGGCGACGCTGAAGATCATGCTGCCGGGGGCAATCTTCGGCATCGCGCTCGGCTGGGCGACTTCGGCGCTCGTTCCGGGCAATATTCTGCGCATCGTCATCGGCGCGGTGACCATTCTCTTCTGCCTGCGCTATTTCTGGAACAATTACGGCCCGGGCGCCGGCAAGATAATCCCGCCGCGCGGCCAGCGACCGGTGGCCGCCGGCCTCTGGGGCACATTTTCTGGTTACGGCAGCTTTGTCGCCCATGCCGGCGGTGCGCCCTTCCAGATCTATGCCCTGCCGCTCAAGCTACAGCCGCGCGAATATACCGGCACAAGCGTGCGCTTCTTCGCGATCCTCAACGCCATCAAGCTGATCCCCTATTTCGCGCTCGGCCAGCTCGACACCCAAAATCTTGCGACCTCCGCGACGCTTCTGCCCTTCGCTCCGCTCGCCACCATTGCCGGCGCCTGGTGCGTGCGCCGTATGAAGCCGGCGATCTTTTATCCGTTCATGTATGCGATGGCCCTGATCGCCGCCTTCCTGATCGTGCGCGAGGGTCTTGGCTGGTAGAGTCGGCAATTCTAAGTGTAACAGCGGCGCTGTAGTACGCTGCAATGCACAATTTCCTTGCTGGACCGGCCGGTTTGCCGTAGCGTTCCCGCCATGTCGAACACGGACCCTTTCTCTGCGATTGCCGATCCGAACCGGCGGTTTCTGCTGGAGGAACTGCGCCGCGCGCCACGGACAGTCAACGAGCTCGCCGAGGGTCTGCCGATCAGCCGCCCGGCCGTGTCGCAACATTTGAAGGCGCTGCTCGAAAGCAATCTCGTCTCAGTGACCTCTGAAGGCACGAAGCGCATTTACACTGTCAATAACCGCGGATTCGACAAGCTTAATTTGTGGCTCGATCAGTTCTGGGCTTGATGCCTGCTCCCGCGAGACTGTGGGACATGATGCTTATGATGCACCGCTGCTCAAAGCCTACGACCCAAAAGCGCCAGCCGCGATGCTGCAGGCATCGGGCTGGCGCAAATCTGGTGTAAAATCACCGGTTCTTGCTGATTTCAGGCGGAATGGATGGATTTACCTTTTCGTTCGCAAGATGGTCGACCGGCGACCCTTGGGAAGATCAGTGGACGGATGACTTGAGACGCATAATCTCGTCCTTGATGCGCAACTTGCGGCGCTTGCATTCGGCAATTTCCGTATCGGAGATAGAGGGAGCTGTTCTGAGCGTATGCAACTCCTCCTCAAGAGCGACATGCTTTTTCTGGAGTGATTCAAGATGAGCTTGAACTGTCATTTGACCCTTCCTTCCTCTTACCCTCCCCGGCCATCATCGTCGGGGATCAAGGTGTCAACGCGGCGGACTGTGACATATTTTTGAAGGCTTGTCGAAGGCCAAAAGATGGAGACTGGATGGCAATTTCATGATCAAGACTAACTAGCCGTTACCTGTATTTGGTGATAGGAGCTTGCGGAAATCATCGGCAGATCGGACAAGGTCCGAGGACGATAACGGGGAATGCATATGGCCGATCAGGAACAGGCGGAAATCAGGCTCATTGTGGCGCGTCTGCGCCAGGAGCACGAGGATTTCGACGCCGCGATCAACGCCATGATCCAGATAGGATGCGATGCTCTGCGGGTCCAGCGCATGAAGAAGAAGAAGCTTGTCATCAAGGACAGGCTCTCCAAGCTGGAAGATCAGATCATCCCTGACATCATCGCCTGAGGGGATAGCAGCAATGATGACAGACAGACCGTCCGTCGCCATCATCATGGGCAGCCAGTCCGACTGGGAGACCATGAAAAACGCCGCCGACACACTGGAGGCGCTGGAAATCCCTTATGACGCGCGCATCATTTCGGCGCACCGCACACCCGACCGGCTGTTCAATTTTGCCAAGGGCGCCCGCACGGAGGGCTTCAAGGTCATCATCGCCGGCGCCGGCGGCGCCGCCCACCTGCCGGGCATGGCCGCATCGATGACGCCGCTGCCGGTTTTCGGGGTACCGGTCCAGTCCAAAGCCATGTCGGGCCAGGACAGCCTTCTTTCCATCGTGCAGATGCCGGCCGGCATTCCTGTAGGAACGCTCGCCATCGGCAAGGCCGGCGCGGTCAACGCTGCCCTTCTCGCCGCCGCCGTACTTGCCCTTTCCGACGAAGAAATCGCCGACCGGCTCGACGAGTGGCGCGAGCGCCAGAGTGCTGCGGTCGCCGAATACCCGATGGACGACCTATGACGGCAAGAACGATCGGCATCATCGGCGGCGGCCAGCTCGGCCGCATGCTGGCCATTGCCGCCGCCCGGTTGAATTTTCGCACGGTCATTCTCGAACCGCAGACGGACTGCCCGGCCGCCCAACTCGCCAACCGGCAGATTACCGCCGCCTATGACGATCCGGCGGCACTCGCCGAACTCGCCGATGTCTGCGATGTCGTTACCTACGAATTCGAGAACGTGCCCGTTAAAGCCGCCGAAACGCTCTCGGCCAGCGTGGCCGTCTATCCGCCGCCCAAGGCGCTGGAGGCCGCCCAGGACCGCCTAGTCGAAAAACGTTTTCTCAACGGCTGCGGCATAACCACCGCCCGCTTCCACGCGATCGACAGCCAGACCGATCTCGAAATGGCGCTTGAGGATTTCGGCGGCCAGGGCGTGCTGAAGACCCGCCGTCTCGGTTATGACGGCAAGGGCCAGAAGGTTTTTCGCTCAGTGGCCGACAGCCCGGATGGCGCCTATGCCGCGCTCGGGGCCGTGCCGCTCATCCTGGAAAGCTTCGTCGCCTTCGAGCGCGAGATCTCGATCATCGCTGCGCGCGCCACGGACGGTACGGTCGTCTGCTTCGATCCCGCCGAGAATGTCCATCGCAGCGGCATTCTCTACACCTCGACGGTTCCCGCTACGATCTCGCCGACGACGGCGGACGCCGCGCGCCGATCGGCCGAAAAGATCCTCGCAGCATTGAACTATGTCGGCGTCATTGGCATCGAATTCTTTGTGCTTGCCGATGGCGGCCTGATTGCCAACGAGATGGCGCCGCGTGTCCACAACTCCGGTCACTGGACGGAGGCCGCCTGCGTCGTCAGCCAGTTCGAGCAGCATATCCGCGCCGTTGCCGGAATGCCTTTGGGAGACGCTGGACGTCATTCCGACTGCATCATGCAGAACCTGATCGGCGACGATATCCTGGCCGTTCCCAACTGGCTGCAGCGTCCGGATACGCTGGTTCATCTCTACGGCAAGACCGAGTGGCGCCCCGGCCGCAAGATGGGTCATGTCACCACCTTGACGCCGAAATCGCCGGTTTTAGCCTGAGAAAACACCTTTGCGCCTTTGGAAAAACACCGTCATGCGGTTGACACGGAAAAGGTGACGGGGTATCTGCTCCCCACCTAAACAGCGCGCCCGATGGCGCGCTTTTGATTGTTAAAGATACGGGCGAATGTGAATTCCCCCATAGAGATCGCGGATCAGAAAAATGAAGATCAAGAATTCGCTCAAGTCGCTCAAGGCTCGTCACCGTGACAACCGTCTGGTTCGCCGCAAGGGCCGCATCTATATCATCAACAAGCTGAACCCGCGCTTCAAGGCTCGTCAGGGCTGATTTCGCGCGCCCGGATCGCCTTGCCGCGCAGTTGCGCCAGCAGATATATCCGGTGGTCGCTGCGGTGATCACGTCAAATTTGTTTGATCTTCGGCGTTGGCGGGCTAGTATGTCCGCCATGCGCTTTTTTGCTTTGACGTCAGCGGCGTTGCCGCTCGCCCTCATCCTCCTAACCTCCGCCTTTCCGGCTGCTGCGGCGGAAAAGGATGTTATCGTCGAGCAGACGGATGTCGCCAATTCGCCGAAGCAACACCTCGACCAACTCTTCAGCCAGCTGAAACGCGAGCGCGACCCCGACAAGGCCAACGGCATCGCCAATGAGATCCGCATGGAATGGAACGATTCCGGCAGCGCCACCGTCAATCTGCTGATGCAGTGGGCCGACAAGGCAATCGAGGAAAAGCGCAATCCCGCCGCCCTCGATTTCCTCGACGAGGCGATCGCGCTGAAGCCCGATTATGCCGAAAGCTGGAACCGTCGCGCCACGCTGAACTTCGTCATGGGCAATTATCGCAAATCGATGTCGGACATCGAACACGTGCTCGATCTCGAGCCGCGCCATTTCGGCGCGCTCTCCGGCATGGCGGCGATTCTCAGCAACTCCGGCAACGACCAGCTGACCTTGAAGGCTTGGGAGCGTTTCCTCGATGTCTATCCCGCCGAGCGCACCGCCCAGGAACAGGTCAACACGCTTGCGGAAAAACTCGCCGGCAACCGCACCTGATCTCGGCTCGCCGATCTTGACCTCCAGCCAAGCCGCGCAATTTAGAACTGTAGACGGGAAACGACGCAGCGCGTCCGCTCTCGGCAAAGCCGCCGCAACTATCGGCCGTTAAGATCATGTTTGCAGAAGTTTCCGCTCTTCTCGCCCCGCTCGCCGCCGCCATCGGTTACTCCTCCTATAAGGCGCGGCAATTCGAATATGCCTATCCGAATATCGGCGAACTGACGGATGTTGGCGGTTACCGCATGAATGCCGTCCATATCGAGCGTCCCGAAAATGCCGATCTGCCGGCCCTCGTTTTCATTCACGGCGCCAGTGGCAACTTGCTTGACCAGATCGTTGCCTTCCGCGCTGCGCTCGAAGGCAGGGCGGAAATGCTGTTCGTCGATCGTCCCGGCCACGGTTATTCCGAACGCGGCGGTCCTGATAACGCGGTTCCCTCCGGTCAGGCCGATGCGATCGCCAGGCTGATGGAAAAGCGCGGCATCGAAAGGGCTGTTATCGTCGGCCATTCCTTCGGCGGTGCGATCGTAGCCGCCTTCGGTCTGCGCCATCCCGATAAGACATCAGGCCTGCTCTTCCTCGCACCCGCCACCCACCCTTGGCCCGGCGGCATCGACTGGTATTATCACGTGGCAACTGTGCCGATCGTCGGCTGGCTCTTCAACCACGCGATCGTCGTGCCGTTCGGGCTGAGCCGGCTGGAACGCGGCACCCTGAATATTTTCCGCCCCAATCCGCGCCCGGTCGATTACATCGAAAAGACCGGTCCTTCCTTGGTGCTGCGGCCGAGCACCTTCCACAACAACGCCGCCGATTTCAAAAAACTGCTTGCCTATGTGAAGGAACAGTCGCCGCTCTATGCGCGGATCACCGCGCCGACCGTCATCATAACAGGCGACAGCGACGAGATCGTCTGGGAGCACCTGCATTCGCGCGGCCTGGCCCGCGACATAACAGGCTCCGAGCTCATCACCGTTCGCGGTGTCGGCCACAAGCCGGATTATCTCGCAACCGACGTCGCCATCGCCGCCATCGAGAAGATGGCCGGCAAGCCACGCGACCTGCAGGCAATCGCCCGCAGAGCCGAGGAGAGGCTCGCCGCCGCATCACGCGATCAGACGCTTGGAATCGTACCCTCGTTGGGGCCTGGCGCCCAGACGGGCGTATGACCTCTCCGGCTCGCGTTTCTCGGCGGCAACGCTGCAGTCCTTTGTTTTTATGCATGTCGTTATCCCGGAACCGCTGCACACTTCCGGGCAACATGCATTAAACCTGCATCAGGCGCTGAGACGCACACCGCCGTCGCAGGTGATGACGTGGCCGCTCATGAAGCCGTTTCCGATCAGGAAGGCGATCGCCTCCGCGATGTCCTCGGGCCTGCCGACGCGGCCGACCGGCGTGCGGCTGGCAAAGTCCGCAAACACGCCGCCACGCTGCTCGGGCGGCAGGAAACCCCACCACGGCGTATCGACGACCCCAGGTGAAACGCCGTTGACGCGCAGCGGCTTCAATTCGGCGGCCAGCACCGGCACCATCGCCTCGATGCCGGCATTGACGGCCGCAAGGCCAGCCGTGCCGGGCATCGCGGCCTGCGCGCTGACCGCCGAAACGAAAGTGATGCTGCCGCCCGGCTCAAGCACTGGCAATGCCGCCTGCGCCGCCGCGGCATGCGGAATGAGCTTGCTCTGGAACCCGGCAAGCAGATCCGCCATGTCGAGCGTCGCAAAAGGTCCGGCGCCGTGACCACTGCCCATCGCCAGCACCAGATGACCGAACGCGCCAATTCCGGCGAAGGCCTGCCCGAGTGTGGAAAAATCCGTCGCATCAAGCACGAGGCTGCGCATATCGCCGTCGAGCGATGCTTTTGCTGCGGCAAGCTTTTCGCCGTCGCGGCCCGCAATGGTGACCGTATATCCCTGTTTCAAAAGTAATTTCGCCGTGGCGAGGCCGATGCCGGAAGAGCCGCCGATGACGACGACATGCTGTAAAGACATGATGCTGCTCCTAAATTAATCGAGCCGCAGGCGCTTCGACCACCAGCGACGCCTGCATCATGCGCCGCCTGGAAACGTCAAACAGTTCTGTTTTTATCCTGGTATCGATACTGATATGATCCCTGGCATGGACCAGAGAGCCGACACATTCGAAGCCCGCCGCCGTGAATTCGCGGCCTTCCTGCGCTCTCGTCGCGAGCGGCTGACGCCGTTCGAGGTCGGCTTGCCAGAGGGTTTTCGGCGACGCACGCCGGGTTTGAGGCGTGAGGAGCTCGCCATGCTCGCCGGCGTCGGCACTACCTGGTACACATGGCTGGAACAGGGCCGCGACGTCCGCCCCTCCGCACAGGTGCTCAATGCCCTTGCCGATGCGCTGCGTCTCGACGAGGCCGAACGCCAACATCTCTTCACCCTCAATGACCGCCAGGCGTCGCAGACAGTATCCAGCATACCCGAATGCGTCGACGAACCGCTGCAGCGTATACTCGCCAACCTCACGCACCAACCGGCCTATGTGCTTGGCCGCCGCTGGGATGTGCTCGCCTGGAACCGCGCCGCCGAAGTACTCTTCGGCGGTTATGACACGCTCGACCGTGACGAGCGCAACATCATGCATCGCCTCTTCGCCGACCCGACGCATTGTCGGCTCCTCGTCGATTGGGAGGCGGTTGCCCGCGTCTCGCTGGCGATGTTTCGCGCCGACAGCGCGCGTTATGCCGGTGATCCGGATTTCGAGCGACTGATCGCCCTGCTGAAACAGGCAAGCTCTGAATTTCGTGACTGGTGGCAGCGCCACGAAGTCGTCAGCCCGCTGTCGGGTATCAAGCGCATCGACCATCCGGTAAAAGGCCGCATGTGCTTCGAGCATACAGCGCTGACGCTGACGAGCCGGCCGGAGATGAAGCTCGTTGTCTATACCCCGCTGGATGATGAGGACACCAACCGGAAACTCGCCGAGCTTCTCGCCTAAAGCCAAACCTTGCATTGCCTCGGGCCGCCGCAGCCCCATATGCTTCCCATCATTGTCCACTAGAGGGGAAGTCATGGGCCGCCTGCATATTGGGACGATCTCCGTCATATCAGCCCTGTCGCTGTGCCTGACTCCGGCGCTCGCCGCCTCGCCTGCCCCTGTCGAAGCCGAGCACGGCATGGTCGTCACTGCCCAGCACCTGGCGACCAATGTCGGCGTCGAGGTGCTGAAGGGCGGCGGCAATGCCGTCGATGCAGCCGTCGCCGTCGGTTATGCGCTGGCGGTCGTCTATCCCTCGGCCGGCAACCTCGGCGGCGGCGGCTTCATGACCATCCGCCTGAAGGACGGCACGAAGACCTTCCTCGATTTTCGCGAACGTGCGCCGCTCGCCGCCACGAAGACCATGTATCTCGATGCCAAGGGCGATATCGTGCCGCGCGCCAGCCTCGACGGTTATCTTGCCGTTGGCGTTCCAGGCTCCGTCATGGGCTTCGAAACCGCCCGCGAGAAATACGGTACAAAGTCGCGCCAGGATTTGATCGCACCGGCACTGCGCTTCGCCACGGAGGGCTTCACGCTGGAACAGGGCGACGCCGCGAGCCTCGCCGGCAGCGCCAAGCGGCTCGCCAAAGACGAGGCGGCGGCGAAGATCTTCCTGAAACCCGACGGCAAACCTTATGCATCGGGCGAAAAGCTCGAGCAGCCCGACCTTGCCGCGGTCCTGGCAGGCATCTCCCAAAAAGGTCCGGACGCCTTCTATAAGGCAGCACCCGCCGAGGCGATCGTCAAGGCAAGCCAGGCCAAGGGCGGCATCCTCGCCAAGGAGGATTTCGAGCAATATGCCGTGCGCGAGTTGAAGCCGGTCGAGTGCAATTATCGCGGCTACGACATCATCTCCTCACCGCCGCCTTCCTCCGGCGGCGTCATCATCTGCGAGATCCTCAACGTTCTCGAAAATTATCCACTTTCCTACCTGGGCTACGGTTCAGCCGACACCGTCCATGTCATGGTCGAGGCCATGCGCTATGCTTATGTCGATCGCAATGCTGCGCTCGGCGACCCCGATTTCGTCGAGAATCCGGTCGAAAAACTCATCGACAAGGCCTATGCCAAGGAAATCGACGCCAAGATCGATCCCTACAAGGCTGGCACTTCCGCCAACCTCAAACCGCTCGGCGGCAAGGAAAGTACCGAGACGACGCATTATTCGATCATCGACGACGAGGGCAATGCCGTTGCCGTCACCTATACGCTGAACGGCTCCTTTGGCACCGCCGTCGTGGCACCGGGCACCGGCGTCCTGCTCAACAACGAGATGGACGATTTCACCTCCAAGCCCGGCGTGCCGAACCTCTACGGCCTGGTGCAGGGCGAAGCGAATGCCATCGCTCCGAAGAAGACACCGCTCTCCTCGATGAGCCCGACGATCGTCACCAAGGACGGCAAGCCCTTCATGGTGATCGGCAGCCCCGGCGGCTCGCGTATCATCACCATTACGCTGGAGGCGATCCTCAACGTCGTCGATTTCGGCATGGATATCAGCCAGGCGGTGAACGCGCCGCGTATCCACCATCAATGGCAGCCCGACAAGGTCTATCTCGAACCCTATGCGCTGTCGCCCGATACGGAAAAGACCCTCGCCGCCATGGGCTACAGCTTCGATGGCGGCAATGACGCGCCGCTCTGGGGCCAGGCCGCCGGCATCCTCGTCGGCGGCAAAAGCCTCGCCGCCATCAAAAAGGGCGGCGGTGCGCGGTATAATGGGGCCATGGACAGCCGCGCGGCGGAGGGTTCGGCCAACGGCTACTGACGTCGGCAGCTTGCAGCGAGCGGCAAACGCGATGCACCATTCATGTCACGGTGACAAAGTCGCCGTTCACAAGTCGCTTGCCGCACCCTAAGCAAGAGCGAACCCGCAAGCAGGACGATTCCCGAATGGTCAGCATTGAAATGATTGTCGCCGCCCGCGCCCGTCTGCGCGGTCACATCAGGCGTACGCCGCTTCTCTCCTCCCCCTTCCTCAACGAAATCGCCGGCCGGCGCCTGTTCGTGAAGGCGGAATGCCTGCAGCATTCCGGCTCGTTCAAGTTTCGCGGCGGCTGGTCGGCCGTCTCCGGCCTCGATCCGGCCGTGCGCGCCAAGGGCGTCATCGCCTTCTCCTCCGGCAACCATGCCCAGGGCGTCGCGCTTGCCGCAAAGCTGCACAATGTGCCCTCGGTCATCATCATGCCGAGCGATGCGCCGAAGCTGAAGATCGCCAACACCCGCGCCTTCGGCGCCGACGTCGTCCTCTACGACCGTGTCAATGAGGATCGCGACGAGATCGGCGCGAGGCTTTCGGCCGAGCGCGGCCTGACACTGATCAAGCCTTTCGACGAACCGCTGGTAATCGCCGGTCAGGGCACGACCGGTCTGGAGATTTCAGAGCAGGCGGAAGAGGAAGGCGTGACGTCAGCTGAAGTCCTCGTTCCCTGCGGCGGCGGCGGATTGACCTCCGGCATCGCGCTCGCACTCGAAGCCAGCGCCCCCGGCTTTCGCGTCCGCCCCTGCGAGCCCAAGGATTTCGACGACACCACCCGCTCGCTCGCCTCCGGCAGGATCGAACGTAATGCGTCGACAGCAGGCTCGATCTGCGATGCGATCCTCACGCCGCAGCCTGGCAATATCACCTTCCCGATCCTCAAGCGTCTCGCCGGCGCCGGCATCGTCGTCACCGACGATGAGGCGCTGCGCGCCATGGCGCTCGCCTTCGTCAGGCTGAAGATCGTCGTCGAGCCCGGCGGGGCGGTGGCGCTTGCTGCCGCCCTCTTCCATGGCGAGGCGCTGGAAAGCGACACCGTCGTCGCCGTTACCTCAGGCGGCAATGTCGATGCCGATATCTTCGCCATGGCGCTGGGACGCTTCGGCTGAGATACCGTGTCGGCGCAGGCTGTAAACGGCCTCGGATTTCAGGAACGCCCGTGACCCGTCCGCAGCAGCAGCGGCGGACGGTCTTTCATCGGCGACCGTCATGCGATCTTGTAGCGTTCCGCCGGCACGGTGCGAGACAGGTTCGGCATCAACGCCTGACGCGCCTCCTCGTAGGCGGCAAGCAGGCCTGCATCCTCGAGTGACCGGATCGTTGCGAACTCGCCCTGCCCGAGGCCCGAGAGCGACGCATCGACCATGTTTTCTGCAGACATCACGATCTCATTCGGCAGATACTCGACCGGCGTGCCGGCGATGCCCCAGAATTCCGTCGCAGTGGCGCCGGGCAGCACGACCTGAATGCGGATGTTCTTTTCCGCCAGCTCATGCTTCAGCGACTGGCTGAAGGCGAGTACGAAGGCTTTCGTGCCGCCATAGACGCCATTTAGCATCTCTGGGGAGATCGCGACGATGGAAGAAATATTGATGATCGTACCGCCGCCGCGGGCGACGAAACCCGGCACGACGGCATAGGTCAGCCGTGTCAGCGCCGTCACATTGAGCTCGATCATCGCCTGCATCTTGTCGACATCGGAGGAAAGCAGCGGCGCCGTTCCGCCGACGCCGGCGTTGTTGACGAGAAGCGTAATGCTCCGGTCTTCCTTCAGTACGCCTTCGATGCGGGCGAGGCCTGTCTTGTCGCCGAGATCGGCCACGACAGTCTCGACCGTCCGGCCGGTTTCCGCCGTCAACCGGCTTGCCAGCGACTTCAGCCGTTCGCCGTTGCGGGCGACGATGATGAGGTCGTAACCCTGCTTCGCCAGCCTATGGGCGTAGACTGCGCCGATGCCCGAGGATGCACCGGTCACCAGCGCCGTGCCCTTCAGTTCCTGTGTCATGATCCGTCTCCTTGAATACGCCCTGGCCTGATGCCCTGCGCTTGAGGAGAGTCTTACGCCCGATTGCGCATGTCCTGAATGTCATATATACCACCTTTCAGGACATCATTTGGGATCTGATGATCGTGCAACGAATTGGCTTTCTGCTCTATCCCGGCTTCCAGATTATGAGCTTGGCGGCCGTTTCCGCCTTCGAGTTCACCAATATCGAACTTGAGGAAAAGGCTTACGACATCCATTATCTCTCTGAACATGGTGGGTCGATTGCCAACTCGCTTGGCATGGTGATGGAGACGGAGGCCTTTGGCGACCCGGCCCTCGACACGCTGATCGTGGCGGGAGCGCCTGGCGTCAGGCTGCCGAGCGCAGCAGAAGCCGACTTCATCCGCGCCGCCCTGCCCGCTACCCGTCGCTTGGCCTCGATCTGCACCGGCGCCTTCTTTCTTGCCGAAGCCGGCATTCTCGACGGCCGTCGGGCGACGACGCATTGGTATGTCTCGCGCCAACTGCAAAGCCGATATCCAAAAATAAAAATGGAAGAAGACCGGATCTTCATCATCGACGGTTCCGTCTGGACCTCGGCCGGTATGACGGCCGGTCTCGATCTGGCTTTGGCGATGGTTGAGAAGGATCACGGTTTCGAGGTGGCCCGTGCCATTTCCCGCAAGCTCGTCGTCTATCATCGCCGGGCCGGCGGCCAGTCGCAATTTTCCGCCCTTCTGGAACTGGAGCCCAAATCGGACCGCATCCAGAAGGCACTCGCCTACGCCCGCAGCAATCTGAAATCGGCGCTGCCAGTTGAGGAACTGGCGGAAGCGGCCCACCTTAGCCTCCGCCAGTTTAGCCGCGCCTTTCGCGCCGAGACCGGACAATCACCGGCCAAGGCAGTTGAGAACCTGCGGTTGGAAGCCGCCCGCCTGATGATGGAGCAGGGCCGCCACCCGATCGACGTCGTTGCCCGCGAAACCGGCTTTGGGGATCACGAGCGCATGCGCCGTGCCTTCCTGCGCGCTTTCGGCCAGCCGCCGCAGGCAATTCGGCGCACCGCCCTACAGCAACGGCAGATGTGATGTGTCAGGCCGCCGTCCCGCGCAGGGCGCCATGCACCGATTGCAGCACGAGTTCGGCAAGCCGGGCCGCAGCCGGTTGCGGTTCGGCTTCGGCCCGATGCAGGACCAAACCGAGCTTTGGCAAATCAGGCAGGCCAATCGTCTCCGGCGCCAGCGGTCGGACCTTTGCCGGCAGGCCGATCGGTGTACGGATGGTGATGCCGAGGCCCGCCGCCGCCGCTGCCCAGAGACCGCCGAGGCTGGGGCTGACAAAGGCGAGACGCCAGGAAATGCCCGCCTCGTCAAGTGCCCGGGTCGCAGCACTTCGCAATAGGCATGGCGCCTCCAGCGAAGCGAGCGGCATCGGCTCACCGCTTGCCGCATGCCAGCCCGGGGCTCCCTCGACAGGTCCAATCCAACGCATCGGCACCTCGCCAATCTGCTCGCAATGCGAAGTCCGTGTGCCATCGCTCCAGGCAAGCGCCAGATCGAGCTTGCCTGAGGTGACGCGCTCGAGCAGTTCGGCATTGCGCACCACCCGCGCTTCGATGCGGACCTTCGGATGGGCACGCGCGAAGCGGCCGAGCACCTCCGGCAGCAGGTTTTCGCCAAAATCCTCCTGCAGGCCGAGCCGCACCCAGCCCTCCAGCTCGACGCTGTGCACGGCCGCAGCCGCCTCGTCGTTGAGTTCCAGCAGCCGCCTGGCATAACCGAGCATCGTCTCGCCGGCGTCGGTCAGCGCCAGGCCGCGCCCCACCTTGCGGAAGATCGGCGTGCCGGCCTGCTCCTCCAGCTTCTTCAGCTGCGCGCTGACCGCCGAGGTGGAACGCCCGAGCCTTTCGGCCGCCTTGGCGAAATTGCCGAGCTCCATACCGGTCGAAAAGGTACGGAGCACATCGAGATCGAAAATTGTCCGCCGCATTCTATAATCCCATTTTTCAGGATCATCGATCCATAACTTTCTGATTTTCAGCATCATTGTGCTGTGCGATGGTTCTGCTGTCAAGGCCGACGAACGGCCTGAACCATGGAGATCCAGATGCCCTTCGTTCGAATTTCGCTTCGCAAAGGCAAGTCGTCGGACTATCTCGCCGCACTGGCCGACAACATCCAGCGTGCCTTGGTCGAGACCTTCGACGTGCCCGAAAACGACCGCTTCCAGGCCATCCATCAGCATGATGAGAACGAGCTGATCTTCGACCGCAGCTACCTCGCCGGTCCCCGCTCCGACGATTTCGTCTACATCTCGATCACGATCGGCAGGCCCCGGACAGCCGAGATGAAGGCTGCGCTCTATCGGCGGCTCGGCGAACTTCTGGCGCAATCGCCGGGCCTCCGGCCCGAGGATGTGATGATCGTCATCAGCACCAGCGCACCGGATGATTGGTCTTTCGGCAACGGCATCGCCCAGATGACCGATCCCGACTGGCGGCTGCGGACGGTCGGAGGCCGGCAATGACCACGTTGAACCCGAAGACGATGACCATCAGGCGCCCCGGCAGGGCGGTGCGCTCGCCGGAAGGCGTTGCAACGGCGCCTTTCTGGGTCGAAATGTTGCTCGAAGGCGGGGCCGACGGTGAGAACACCGCAATGCGCGCGACACTCGATCCCGGCACTATCACACGCTGGCATACGCACCCCAGGGGCCAGTTGCTCTACGTGCTTTCGGGTCATGGGCTGGCACAGAGCAAGGGTGGTCCCGTCGAGAAACTGCGCGCCGGCGACGCCGTCTGGTTTGCCCCCGGCGAGCGCCACTGGCATGGCGCAGCCGATGACAGCCCTTTCAGCTATATCAGCATCCAGCCGGCCGAAAACGGAAGCATCGTCGAATGGCTGCAGCCGGTGGAGGCCCGGTCATGATCGCCATGCAGTACAGCTTTACCCTGCCCGCCGATTACGACATGTCGGTCATCGACCGCCGCATCCGCGACAAAGGTCCGCTGCTCGACGGCTTTC
This sequence comes from Rhizobium sp. NZLR8, assembly GCF_019685025.1. Taxonomy (NCBI): domain Bacteria; kingdom Pseudomonadati; phylum Pseudomonadota; class Alphaproteobacteria; order Hyphomicrobiales; family Rhizobiaceae; genus Rhizobium; species Rhizobium sp. NZLR8. The sequence continues at coordinate 145,558 of NZ_JABDVY010000006.1, forward strand.
CCAATCTCGGCTTCAAGGCCTATCTCAGTGCCCTTAAGGGCGAATTCGGCAGCCGCGACAATCTCTATGCGCCCTTCTATCTCTGGCAAGAGCCGGAAGGGGCAAGCGACTTCCTCTGCGGCCCGGCTTTCCAAACGCTCACCGGCGCCTTCGGCTGGCCGCAGGTGAGGACCTGGATCGTCTGGCAGGCAGAAATCTCGCCGGACGTCGCCGCGGCCAGATTTGCCACGCGCGATGTACTGCGTATCGAGCCCTACGCGCCGCTCACCGAAATCCGCCGTGCCGACAGCGCGGAGGCTGCGGCCGACGTCGCGACCGGCGGCGCACTCGCCTCGGCCTCCGGCTTCGAGCCGACGACATGGACGCGGGTGCGCTTCAGGCTGTGGCGAGAAATTCCTGAAATTGACGCGCACACGCAGGCCTATCGCGTCGGCCATCTATCCCTGGCTCGACCCTGAGCTCAAGCAATTGCCCGGCGATAAAAGGCGAGCGAGCCGGCAAGCGCCAACAGCGCGCCGCCGCAAGCCCGTTCCAACCATAGGGCGCCCGAGGTTTTCAGGAAACGCACCGCCCGCGAGCCGAAAAAGGCGTAGCCGAACATGATGAGAAAATCGAGTGCGGCAAAGGTGAGCGCGAGCAGCGCATACTGCGTTGCCTGTGGCAGGGTGGGATCAATGAACTGCGGCAGGAAGGCCGAGAAGAACAAATAGCCCTTCGGATTGGTCGCCGCGACCATGAAGCTCTTCAGTCCGATCGAGAAGGGAGATATCGCCCTCGAAGACGCCCCGGATTTCAGCGCCGCATCGATCGTGCCCTTCGAGCGCAGCAGCATAATGCCGAGAAAGGCGAGATAGGCAGCACCCGCCCATTTCAGCATTGAAAACCAGAATTCCGATGCCGCCAGCAAGGCGCCGAGGCCGATCGCGACGGCGCCGATCAACACGAAATCGGAAAGCACCGCGCCGATCATGCCGGCAATCGCCCGGCGCAGGCCATGCCTCGAACCATTGGTCAGCGCCAGCAGCACCGTCGGCCCCGGTGTGGCGATACCGACAAAAGAAACGGCTGCAAAAGCCAGAAGCGTGACGATATCCATGATGATCCCTCCCAATCCAGGGATCGAAACTTGCACGCACAGCAGCGCTTAGCAATGCTGTCCTGTCAAAGAAAAAGCCCGCCGCCTCTTGAGGCAGCGGGCTTTCAAACGGACCGATCGGATCAGATGCCGCTTTGGCCGTCGGAGCCGATATAGGCAATGCGGATCATATTGGTGGCGCCGGGCGTGCCGAGCGGCACGCCGGCCGAGATGATGATGCGGTCGCCCGGCTTGCCGAAGCCTTCGTCGGCGACGATGCGGCAGGCGCGGTTGACCATGTCGTCGAGATCGGTCGCGTCATGGGTGACGACGCAATGCAGGCCCCAGACGACGGCAAGGCGGCGTGCCGTCTTGATGATCGGCGACAGCGCCAGGATCGGCACCTGCGGCCGCTCGCGCGAGGCGCGAAGGCCCGTCGTGCCCGACGAGGTGTAACAGACAATCGCCGACAGCTTCAGCGTCTCGGCGATCTGACGGGCAGCAAGCGAGATCGCATCGGCGCCGGTCGCTTCGGGCTGGGCACGCTGGGCGTAGATGATGCCGGGATAATGCGGCTCGCGCTCGATGGCGGTGGCAATCGACGCCATGGTAGAGACGGCCTCGACCGGATAATCGCCGGAAGCGGATTCGGCCGAGAGCATGACGGCATCCGCACCTTCGAAGACGGCGGTTGCGACGTCGGAAACTTCGGCGCGCGTCGGCACCGGCGAGGAGATCATCGATTCCAGCATCTGCGTGGCGACGACCACCGGCTTACCCGAACGGCGGCAGGCGCGGATCAGCTGCTTCTGGATACCGGGAACCGATTCGAGCGGCATTTCGACCCCGAGATCGCCGCGGGCGACCATCAACGCGTCGGAAAGCTCGATGATTTCCTCGATACGCTCGAGCGCCTGCGGCTTTTCGATCTTCGACATCAGGCCGACACGGCCACGGGCGATCTTGCGCACTTCGGCAAGGTCATCGGGACGCTGGACGAAGGACAGCGCCACCCAATCGACATCGTCGGTGGCGAGCACGGCGTCGAGGTCGGCGCGGTCCTTGTCTGTCAGTGCGCCGACGCCGAGCAGCGTGTCGGGAAGGCTGACGCCCTTGCGGTCGGAGATGCGCGTGCCCGAAATAACAGTGGTGACGATGCTCTTGCCGTCGCATTTTTCGGCGCGGAGCGCGAGCTTGCCGTCATCGATCAACAGGCGGTGGCCGGGCTGCACCGATTCCAGGATCTCGGGATGCGGCAGAAAGACGCGGTTCTGATCACCGAGCGCTTCGTTGTTGTCGAGCGTGAAGGTTTGGCCGGGCTTCAGGTCGACCTTGCTGTCGACGAACTTGCCGACACGCAGTTTCGGTCCCTGCAGGTCAGCGAGAATGCCGATCGGCCGGCCGCAGCGCGCTTCAACCGAGCGGATGCGCTGGATCAGCGTACGCATCAGGTCGTGGCTTGCATGGCTCATGTTGATGCGGAAGACATCGGCACCGGCCTGGTGCAGCTTCTCGATCATCGATTCCTCGGCGGAGGCAGGCCCGAGGGTGGCGAGGATTTTAATTTTGCGATTACGCTTCATCAATTCTGGCTTTCTTGCGTCCCTGGGGTGTCGGAGAGTTGGACCATCCAGCTACCCTGGCGGCCCGTATCATATTCCTTGAATCCCATCTTCTGGTAACCGCGGGCATAACAATCCTGCACACCCGTAATCTTGAACTCGTTTTCCGCCACGCACATCTGCACGTCGCCCGTCCATCGTCCTCCCCGGGCGGCGTCCTCTGCGTAGAGGTAATAATAACGCGACTGCAATTCTCCCTCGATCAACGTGGCGCAGGTCGTTGCCGGCACCTGCCACCAGCCCTCGGTCATCCAGCCATCCTTGGCCCGGTAGCCGATCGCGACGCCGACGAGATTTTGCGTTCCGTTGCAGACGCGAAAATCGGCGCGTGCGGCATCTGCGATGAAAAACGGCATGATGGCTGCAAGAGCGAACAGAGCGAGACGGACCAGCGGTCCGGACCGCGTGAGGAAACTTGGCGCGGCTTGGATCAACACGGCTCCCAAATAGCTCCACGGTTATTCGTATCGGTGTCTTCTTGCGCCGCCGTCAAGCGAAAGTCAACGCAATGCTAATCGATTATATTTCCTTTCACAAACCACCCGTCGAGGGTCCGGCTCAACCGCTGTCCGCCTGCGGCGCTTGAACGTGGCGCAGACGCATGCGATCACTGCCACCGACTGCGCAATGACAAACGGCAATTCCTGATGGACGACTTCCAATCCTTCGAAATCCTACCCGGCAAACATGACAAAGGCATGGTGATCCTCGCAGATCACGCGATGAACCGCCTTCCGGCGCGATATGGCCGGCTCGGCCTGCCCGACGCCGCCTTCGCCCGGCACATCGCCTATGACATCGGCATTGAGGGGCTGACGCGGCAGCTTTCGGCGAGGCTCGGCGTGCCCGCGGTACTCGGCGGCTTTTCGCGCCTGCTGATCGACCCGAACCGCGGCGAAGACGATCCGACCTTGATCATGAAGATCTCCGACGGCGCCGTCATAACAGGCAATCATCCGATCACGCCGCAGGAGTGGAATGCCCGCATCGAAACCTTTCATCGCCCCTATCACGGTGCCGTGGCCGTAACGATCGACAAGGTGGCGAATGCCACCGGCAGGGCGCCGCTGGTGCTGTCGCTGCACTCCTTCACCCCGGCCTGGAAGGGCATTTCCCGCCCCTGGCACGCCGCCGTGCTTTGGGATAGCGACCACCGCGCCGTCGGGCCGCTGCTCCAAAGGTTGCGCGCCGATCCCGATCTTGTCGTCGGCGATAACGAACCCTATGACGGCGCGCTGAAGGGCGATACCATGTACCAGCACTGCATGATCACCGGCATTCCGCACGCGCTGCTCGAGGTGCGCCAGGACCTGATCGCAGACGAGGCCGGAATATCAGCATGGGCCGAACGCCTGGCGCCGATCTTTGCGGCGATGAATGCCGATCCGGCCCTGCACGAATACGACGTCCACCTGTCGCGCACAGGTCCCTATTGAGTGAAAGGCCCCCGAAGGCCCCTGGTGAAGAAAGGAAAGCGAGATGACCGCGCTCAGCAAAACACAGCAGACCGAATTCGAGGCCGCAGCCTTCCGCCGCCTCCTCGCACATCTTCGCGAGCGCAACGACGTTCAGAACATCGACCTGATGAACCTGGCCGGCTTCTGCCGCAACTGCCTGTCGAACTGGTATCGCGAAGCCGCCGAGGCTGAGGGTGTCCCAATTACCCGGGACGAATCGCGCGAGATGGTCTATGGCATGCCGTATGAAGACTGGAAGAATCTTCACCAGAACGAGGCCTCGCCTGTGCAAAAGGCTGCTTTTGAACTGAACAACCCACACAAATAGCTTGGCTTGCCGACAACAGGCTTGACCGTGACGCCGCTTCGCGGCAGTCACGTGCATCCAAATTGATCACCCGAAAAATCAGGAGAACACGATGTCTGATGCTCATGGCGTCGCCCGCGATCAGCTTCGCGCTTTCATCGAGCGCATTGAACGGCTGGAAGAAGAAAAGAAGACCATCGCCGACGATATCAAGGACGTCTATGGCGAAGCCAAGGGAACCGGCTTCGATACCAAGATCCTGAAGAAGGTCGTGGCGCTGCGCAAGAAGGACGAGCAGGAGCGCATGGAGGAGGAAGCCATCCTCGACACCTACCTGCTCGCGCTCGGTATGATCGAGTCGCCGCCGGAAGGCTGATCCGCCGCGCATCGCGGATGCCGACAAGCCGCCGGGCCTTCCGGCGGCTTGTCTTTTGCCCAATGCATGTCGCCCGGAAGTGTGCAGCGGTTCCGGGATAACGACATGCATAAAACAAAGGACTAAAGCGCGTCGCATGAATCAAGCTTGATGCGACGCGCTTTAGAACAGGATGTCATAAGAAAACCGCTCACACTTTTCGGCATCATGCTCTGGAACACGCTTGGCTAAACGGTCACCTCGCCTCGGTGGAAGCGGACAAAGAAAAACCGCCGGAATCGCTCCGACGGTTTTCGATATTTCATGATCGGCCGGCTCAGTTCGTGTTGAACTTGCGCACTTGCATGAAGTTCACCGCCGTGCCGCTGAAGCGGGCGGGGTCGACCGAAGCGGTCTTGACATTGAAGCCCTCGGCATAGACGGCGGTCGGTTGGGCACGCATCGTCTGGCTGACGAAACGCGGCGCCTTGACCTGCTTGGAGGCCATTTCAAGGCGGGCATTGGTCAGCGCCCACTGCGAGATCATCTTTTCCGTCAGCTTCGGCTCGGTGCGCACTGCCGCGCGGCTGGCATCGGCTGCGGCGGCTTCCTTGTGCGTCGGGCGGCCGCCCTTGGCAGGAAGTCCTTGAGCCACAGCGCTTTCGGCGGCCGGTTCGTCGAAGCCGTCGCCAAAGCTTGCCGATTTGGACATCGGCGCCAAGGCGGCGAGTTCGAGCGGCGGCTTTGCGGCAGGCGCCTTTTGCGTCATCGCGGCGTTGATCGCCTGCTCTACTGTGATTGGCGGCGCCTTCGACGCGATCTGACTTTCCGCACCCTCGTTTCGCTGCTGGTCGAGCGCATCGGCGACGGCGGGAGACAACGCGTCCTGATCAGCTTCGTCGGCCTCCGCTTCGGGATCGGCATCGGCCGCGGCAAGAAGGTTCTCGGCAACGGCAGGGCGTTCGACCGGCGTCGGAACCGGCAGGGCATTGGCGCCCGTCAGCGACGCAAGCTCGGCGTCGCCAGGCGCACGGCGCGGGCCGAGAAGCGAGGGGACCGGAATACTATAGGCGCTGAGATCGGCAAACTGCTGCGGTTGGGCCTGATCGGCCGGAAGGGCCGCCGCAAGAGCCTGTTGCGCCGCATTACCCGAAGACGGTGCGACGAGCGCGCTCGCCACGTCGCTGCCGGCCGGCTGGTTGCTGAATGCCGGGCGAACCTGCGGCACCGGCGCGTTCAGATCGGCGACCTCGGTCTGTTGCGGCTCGGCAGGGGCTGGCTCGGCCTTCGGCGGCGTCGCCTTGGCGACGGCAACAGGGGTCGAATCGTCCGTATCGTCTTCCTGCTCATCCGCTCCGCCGCCGAACAGCGCGGCAAACAGCGTCTTGTGCTTCGGCGCCGATTCGGAGGCGCTGGCGATCTCGATCTGCGTGCCGCTGACGCGGCGCTTGTAGTCGACCATCGCCTGCTGGTAGCCCGGCAGCGGCTTGCCGTCAGCCGGAATATGAATGGTGTTGCCGTTCGGGAAAAGCCGGACAAGCTCGTCACGGCTCATGCGCGGCCAGGCGCGAACGCCGCCGACGTCCATATGCACGAAGGGCGATCCTGATTTCGGATAGAAGCCGACGCCGCCGACCTGCATCTTCATGCCGATCCCACGTAATGTCGCGAGTTTGACGTCCGGAATGAAGAAGTCCATCGCCTTGCCGAGCATATGCTGGCTCTTTTCGGCGACGCCTGAGTTGCGCGAGCGGCCGCGCAGCATCTCGTTAGTTCCCGGCGAACGGAAACCGCAGACGACGTTGATATAATCCCTCGAACCGCTCTGGCGATAGACGTCCCAGATCAGGTCGAACAGGCGCGGATCCATCTTCGTCGGCTGATTCTTGCGCCAGTCGCGCAGGAAGCGGTTCAGCTGCTCCAGACCCTTCGGGTCGAACTTGCCGTTGCGCTTGTAGGTGATGACGGCTTTTTCGCCGGTATGGATGAAATAGAGCTTGAGGCTGCGGGTGTCGCCCGCGGCCTGCGAAGGTGTACCAACGAATACCGGTGAGGAAACCGCGAGCGCAAGAAGGGCGGCCGCTGCCGTCCTTATTGCCTTTCCGCAAATGTCGGCGCACAACAAACGCCAGCTCAAGCGCGAACGCTTGGAATTCCCATTCAGATTCGGCAACTCGATCCCCGTCAGACAGACAATGTCCCGTACTGTCTCAGATGACTGTCAAATGCGGTCACACGATGGCAAAAATGCCACACATGATCAACCTTTTCTTTACATAGTGAACGAGCCACTAACAAGTGGTTTATGACCAGTAACAAATCGTGGTTGCCTTAGTCTTAACAAAAAGCGCTTAAGCCGCATCTTTCTGGGGATTGTCGGGGTCTATACCGTAATCCTTGAGCTTGCGATAAAGTGTGGACCGGCCAATGCCAAGTTTGCGCGCCACTTGACTCATCTGCCCGCGATAGAATTTGAGCGCGAATCGAATGAGCTCTTCCTCGACGTCGGCAAGCCTGCGTACGTCGCCGGCGGGATTGACGCTGGCGATCGCGTTTTCGGAGGCTTCGGACAGACGGTGATGCACCGCTCCCGAGATCGACGCCCTGAAATCCTCACCATAGGTGTCGTCGGGATCGAGGCCGGTATTGTCGGCAACGAGCGCCAGGTGATCCACGACTTCGTATTCCGGAAGCTGGGCGGCGATCTGCGGGAAGTCCCCCTCGGTCAGCTCCGGCCCTTCGGCGAGAACGACCGCGCGGAAGATTGCGTTTTCGAGCTGGCGGATATTGCCTGGCCAGTCATAGGCGGTCAGCAACGCCAGCGTGCCCGAGTTCACCGTCATGCGGCGACCATTTTTCTGCTCGCTGGAGAAGCGCTCGGCAAAGACACGCACCAGATTCGGAATGTCCTCCTTGCGTTTGCGCAGCGCCGGAATGGTGATCGGGAAGACGTTGAGGCGATAGTAGAGATCCTCGCGGAAATGGCCGTTCTTGACCTCCTCGATCAGATCCTTGTTGGTCGCCGAGATCAGCCGGACATTGACCTTATGGGCGGTGCGCGCACCGACGGTCTCGATCTCGCCCTGCTGCACGGCGCGCAACAGCTTCACCTGCACATCGAGCGGCAGGTCGCCGATCTCGTCCAGGAAAATGGTGCCGCCGTCGGCTTCCATGAATTTGCCGATATGGCGCTCGGTCGCGCCGGTAAACGCACCCTTCTCATGGCCGAAGAGAATGCTCTCGACGAGATTATGCGGGATCGCCCCGCAATTGACCGTGACGAAGGGCTTGTTCGAGCGGTCGCCGCCGGATTGGATGGCACGTGCCACCAGTTCCTTGCCGACACCGGATTCGCCTTCGAGCACGACGGGAATATTGGACTGAGCCGCCCGCTGGGCGAGATCGATGACGCGGATCATCGCCGGGCTTGCCGATACGATGTCGTCGAAGCCGACCGAGCCTGAGCGCGACCGGCGGCCGGCCCGCGCCTTCACCTCGCGCTGGTCGAGCTTCATCGCGTTCGAGATCGAGGTGGCGATGCGCTCGGGCGAGACCGGCTTGACGACGAAGTCGAAGGCACCGGCCCGCATCGCTTGCACCACCGTTTCGATACCGCCCTGCCCCGTCTGAACGATGACCGGGATCTGCGTGCCGAATTCGTGAAGCGCGTCGAGGAACTCGAGGCCGGTCATCTCCGGCATCATCAGATCGAGCACGATGACGCTGAAAAGGCCGCTGTCGCGTTTGACCATTTCCAGGCCGATGCGACCGTTTTCCGCCTGGTGCACGACATGGCCGTGCCGCTCGATTGCATTCTTGAGCAGGCGGCGCTGCACGGGGTCGTCCTCGACCACGAGGATTTGCCCTGCTCCCTTGAGCTCATTGTAACCGGTCATTGTCGCCTCACTTCATGCGAAACCATGGAGCGCACTCTGACAGGAAGGCTTGAACATCCAGTTTTGAGAAATAATTGCATTTTAACGATTGGAACGGGTCATTTTCGTGCCGAACCGATGCCTTTCTTGCGCCGAAAGGCCCTTGATGCCGGGCCTTCTCGCGCTTATTCAAGCAGACCTGTTATGAAAGTGGAGAGGAATTGCCCCATGAAAATCAAGCTCCCGCACGCCAGCCTTCTTTTGTCGGCAGCAGCGCCAGCTGGGGCGACCGATCCGGCGCTCGGCGAACTGCCGGTCTGGAAGCTGCAGGATCTTTATCCCTCCGCCACCTCGACCGCCTTCGTCGCCGACATGGAAAAGGCCGGCAAGGCCGCGATCGCCTTTGAAGAAAAGTGGAAGGGCAAACTGGCCACGGCGGCGACCAAGGCCGGCACTGAGGGCATCGGCGCGGCGCTGAAAGAATATGAGGCGCTGGACGACATCATCGGCCGCCTCGGCTCCTTTGCCGGCCTCACCTATTTCTCCGACACCGCCAATCCGGCAAACGGCAAGCTCTATGGCGACGTGCAGACCAAGATCACCGAATTCTCCGGCCATCTCCTGTTCTTCGCGCTGGAACTGAACCGCATCGACGACGCGGTGATCGACGCCTGCATGGCTAGAGATACCGCCGCCGGACACTATCGCCCCTGGCTGATCGACCTCAGGAAGGACAAGCCCTACCAGCTCGACGACAGGCTGGAACAGCTCTTCCTCGAAAAGTCGATGACATCGGCCGCTGCCTTCAACCGCCTCTTCGACGAAACCATGGCGGAACTTCGCTACGATATCGATGGCGAGAAAGTGCCGCTCGAAGTGGCGCTGAACAGGCTGCAGGAAAAGGACCCCGAAGCCCGCCGCAAGGCCGCCATGGCGCTCGGCGAAACATTCAAGGCGAATATCCGCACCTTCACGCTGATCACCAATACACTTGCCAAGGACAAGGAGATCGCCGACCGCTGGCGCGGCTTCGAGGACATTGCCGACAGCCGCCACTTGGCAAACCGCGTCGAGCGCGAGGTCGTCGATGCGTTGGCCGCCGCCGTCCGCGAAGCCTATCCCCGCCTTTCGCACCGCTATTACAAGATGAAGGCGAAATGGCTCGGCATGGAGCAGATGAATTTCTGGGACCGCAACGCGCCGCTTCCGGAAACCTCCACTGCCGTCATCTCCTGGCCCGAGGCGAAGGACACGGTACTTTCGGCCTACGGCAATTTCGCCCCCGAGATGGAGGCGATCGCCAGGCGGTTCTTCGACGAGCAGTGGATCGATGCCCCGGTCCGCCCCGGCAAGGCGCCCGGCGCCTTCGCCCATCCGACGGTTCCCTCGGCCCACCCCTATGTGCTGGTCAACTACATGGGCAAGCCGCGCGACGTGATGACGCTTGCCCATGAACTCGGGCACGGCGTGCACCAGGTTCTGGCCGGCGCGCAAGGGGCGCTGATGTGCCAGACGCCGCTGACGCTTGCCGAAACCGCCTCGGTCTTCGGCGAGATGCTGACTTTCCGCGCGCTCCTGGAAAAAACCAGCGACATGCGCGAGCGCAAGGCGATGCTCGCCCAGAAGGTCGAGGACATGATCAACACGGTCGTGCGCCAGATCGCCTTTTACGAATTCGAGCGCAAGCTCCACACCGCCCGCAAATCAGGTGAACTTACCGCCGACGACATCGGCGAACTTTGGCTCTCCGTCCAGTCGGAAAGCCTCGGGCCGGCGATCAACATTTCTGAAGGATACGAGACCTATTGGGCCTATATCCCTCATTTCATCCATTCGCCCTTCTATGTCTATGCCTATGCCTTCGGCGATTGCCTGGTGAATTCGCTCTATGCCGTCTACCAGAAAGCCGAAAAGGGCTTTCAGGAAAAGTATTTCGAACTGCTGAAGGCTGGCGGCACCAAGCACCACTCGGAACTTTTGAAGCCTTTCGGCCTCGACGCCACCGATCCGTCGTTCTGGAGCCAGGGCCTGTCGATGATCGAAGGGCTGATCGACGAATTGGAAGCTTTGGATAGAGCTGCCTGATCTGCCTCCCCACGGCCGACCTCTTCCCGCAGGCGGGGAGAGGCGCCGGCAGGCGGATAAGGGATCGTGCTCCAAGAAAAGACGCCGCTGATGGCCGAAACCCAACCCTCTATTCTCTACCGCGACGACACATCAGGACAGGTGATGCTTTTCGCCGAGCCGGCAGAGATCATTATTGCCAGGACGCGGGGCGAATTCTTTGCCGGCCTTGCCCGAATGGAAGAGGCCAAGGCCGAGGGCAAATGGCTCGCCGGGTACATGGCCTACGAGGCCGGATATCTCTTCGAAGAAAAACTCGCTCCCTTCGCCGGGGAAAACCGTGAAACGCCGCTACTCTGTTTCGGCGTCTTCGACGCCCCGCAGCCGGACACACACCCGCTTGCCCAACCAAAACAGCGCCTCGAAAACGAGGAATTCCTGACGGCCCCCAAGGCTGCCTGGGATTTCCCTCTCTATAAAGAGCGCTTCGACCGCCTGCACCAGCACCTGCGGCTTGGCGACGCCTATCAGGCGAACCTCACCATGCCGGTCGAGGCCCGCTGGAACGGCGATCCCCGTGCTGCCTTCTGGTCGCTGATCGAACGCCAGCCGGTCAAATACGGCGCGCTGGTTGATCTCGGCGGTCCGGTTATCCTTTCGCGCTCGCCGGAACTGTTCTTCCGCATTGATGAAGAGGGCTGGATCGAGACCCATCCGATGAAGGGCACTGCGAAACGCGGCGCTACCGCGGCCGAAGATGCCGAAATCATCGAGGCCATGCGCCGCGATATCAAGACGCAGGCGGAAAACCGCATGATCGTCGATCTGCTACGCAACGATATTTCCCGCATCACCGAGGTGGGCACGCTCGACGTCCCGAAGCTCTTCGACATCGAGACCTATCCGACCGTCCACCAGATGGTGAGCCATGTGCAGGCAAGGCTCCGTCCGGATCTTTCGATCCGCGACGTCTTCTCCGCGCTCTTTCCCTGCGGCTCGATCACCGGCGCGCCGAAGATGCGGTCGATGGAAATTCTGCATGCGCTCGAAGACACGCCCCGCGACGCCTATTGCGGCGCGATCGGCATGATTTCGCCGAGCGGCGCCATGCGCTTTTCCGTCGCCATCCGCACCATCACGCTTTTTGACGGCGGCAGAGCCGTCTTCAATGTCGGCGGCGGCATCGTCTTTGATTCCACAGCCGAGGCCGAATATGAGGAATGCCTGCTCAAGGCCCGCTTCGCCGTCGGCGACCAATGGATTGCACGATGATCGATTTTTCGCTGGTCGAGACGCTGCGCTGGCAGCCTGGTGAGGGTTTTATCCGCCTGCGGCTGCATCTCGCCCGGCTTTCCCGCTCCGCCCGTCGCCTTGGCTTCCCGCAACCGATCGACGCCATGGCAAGGCTTGACGAAGCCGTTGCCGGTGCTGCCGGTCGGCTGCGTGTCCGCCTGACTTTCGACGCCCAAGGCCACATCGAGGTGACAAGCGCCGCGTTCGTGCCGCTGGCGCCCGACACCACCTGGACCGTGCGCCTTGCCGAGACACGTCTGAACTCCACCGACAGGCTGCTGCGCGTCAAAACCACCCGCCGCGCCGTCTACGAAAGCGCACGCGCCGAATACAGGCTCGACGAGGCCGACGAAGTCATTCTTTTGAACGAACGCGGCGAAGTCTGCGAGGGCACCATCACCTCGATCTTCCTGGACGACGGAACCGGCATGCTGCGCACCCCGCCGATCTCCTGCGGCCTGCTCGCCGGCGTGCTGCGCACGGAGCTGATCTGCGCCCGCAAGGCGCATGTCGGCCGCCTCACGCTTGCCGATCTCGATGCCGGCGCGCTTTATATCGGCAACTCGCTGCGCGGCCTGATCCGCGCAAACCTCGTCAGGAACTGACCATGTTCATTCTCTCCCTCACCTACATCAAATCCAATGACGAAGCCGACCGGCATATGGAGCCGCACTTGGCCTGGGTGAAGGAGGGTTATGCGAAGGGCTGGTTCCTCGCCTCCGGCCGCAAGGTGCCGCGCACCGGCGGCGCGATCCTGGCAGTCGGCGACTGCGCCACAATCGAGGCCTATGTCGCCGCCGATCCCTTTACAATCCATGGTGTTGCCGAATACGACATCACCGAGCTTGCGGTGACGACGACGGCCGAAGGGCTGGAAATCCTGAAGCGCTGATTTTAGAGAGGCCGGTCGGATGATCCCGTCGTCCCTCGCCGACCCGATATTTGCCCTTTCCCCCTCAACGCTCTTTATTGTGACGCCGTTTTATGGTTAGAGCCGGTCACTTCGCATCTCTGCGGCAATTTCAAAAGAATTCTTCGGGCTGAACGCCTTCGTCCCCTTCCATAGGAGAAAAGAATGACGGAACAAAACTATCCGGTATATGCCGAAATCACCGGTCCGATCGTGATGATCGGCTTTGGCTCCATCGGCCGCGGCACCCTGCCCCTGATCGAGCGCCACTTCAAATTCGACAAGAGCCGGATGGTCGTCATCGACCCGCGCGAAGAGCCCTCCGACATGGAGATTCTGAAGAAGCACGGCGTTCGCCACATCAAGGAATATGTCACCAAGGAAAATTACAAGGAACTGCTGAAGCCGCTGCTGACCGAAGGCGAAGGCCAGGGTTTCTGCGTCAACCTCTCGGTCGACACCTCCTCGCTCGACATTATCAAGCTCTGCCGCAAGCATGACGTGCCCTATGTCGACACCGTCGTCGAACCCTGGCTCGGCTTCTATTTCGACAAGGGCATGAGCAATGCCGACCGCACCAACTATGCGCTGCGCGAAACCATGCGCAAGGAAAAGGCAAAGAACCCGGGTGGCGCCACCGCCGTCTCCACCTGCGGCGCCAATCCGGGCATGGTCTCCTGGTTCGTCAAGCAGGCGCTTGTCAATCTCGCCAACGACACCGGCCTCAAATTCGAGGAACCGGACCAGCACGATCGCGAAGGCTGGGCAAAGTTGATGAAGAAGCTCGGCGTCAAGGGCGTCCACATCGCCGAGCGCGACACCCAGCGCACCAAGCATCCGAAGCCGCTCAACGTCTTCTGGAACACCTGGTCCGTCGAAGGCTTCATCTCCGAAGGCCTGCAGCCGGCCGAACTTGGCTGGGGCACGCATGAAGAGTGGATGCCGAAGAACGCCAAGAAGCACAAGAAGGGCAACAAGGCGGCGATCTACCTGGAGCAGCCGGGCGCCAACACCCGCGTACGCACCTGGTGCCCGACGCCCGGCCCGCAATACGGCTTCCTCGTCACCCACAACGAGTCGATCTCGATCGCCGATTATTTCACCGTCCGTGACAAGGACGGCGAAGTGACCTTCCGCCCGACCTGCCACTATGCCTACCACCCGGCCAACGACGCCGTGCTCTCGCTGCATGAGATGTTCGGCAATGGCGGTACGGCGCAGCCGGTCCACCACGTTCTCGACGAGGACGAACTGGAGGACGGCATCGACGAACTCGGCGTCCTGCTCTACGGCCATGAGAAGAACGCCTACTGGTATGGCTCGCGCCTGTCGCTGGAAGAAACGCGCCGCATCGCGCCCTATCAGAACGCCACTGGCCTGCAGGTGACCTCCGCTGTTCTCGCCGGCATGGTCTGGGCGCTGGAAAACCCGAATGCCGGCATCGTCGAGGCCGACGAGATCGACTACAAGCGCTGCCTCGAAGTACAGATGCCCTATCTCGGCCCGGTCGAGGGACACTACACCGACTGGACCCCGCTCGATGGCCGCCCAGGCCTCTTCCCGGAAGATATCGACACCAAGGATCCGTGGCAGTTCAAGAACATTCTCGTTCGCTGAGATCGCTCGCGCGACCCTGAAGATGCCCGCCGCAAGGCGGGCATTTTTGTAACGCCGGCTGTCTAAATGCCGCCCGGCGCGCCGCCAAGGCTTGCCTTCACGGCGGGCGCGCGCCATGTTTTGCCCGAACTTGGCGGGTGTTCCGCCGCGCCGATTCGCCGGGAGAAGCTTTATGAAAATCAGAACTGGTCTCGTTCTTGTCGGTGCAGCGGCTGCTCTTGCCGCCTGCGTTTCATCAGAGCCGCGCCGCCTGCCAGTTGCAATGACGCCGTCAGCCACCGGCGTCGAAGGCAACTGGAGCGATCCGAACGGCATCGTTTCCACCTTCCAGGGCGGTAGTTTCACCACCCGCACGACCGACAGCAACCAGCTTCTTGCCTCGGGCACCTATATCAACACTTCGCCGACCTTGGTGGAGATCAACATGACCTCGCTGGTGCGTAAGACCCAGTCCAAGGTGAATTGCGCCCTTGTCAATCAGAGCCAGCTCAATTGCACCTCCGATTCCGGCGCACAATTCACGCTTTCCCGCCGAGGCTAAGGGGATAGGCTAAGCACGCCATGCGCGCCCTCGCCGTTTATCTCGTCCTGCTGCTCGCGCTGCCGCTTGCAGCACTTGCCGTCGTTTTTCCGGCCAACGTCTATCGTGCCCAGGGCATCGCCGCTCCCGATTGCGACAGACCGGGCCAGGTGCTGATGTTGGCCGTGCCGGCAATATTGATCTACGGCGCCGGCGCACTCTTTGCCTATCGAGCCGGCCGGCGCTTTAATCGCCTCATTTTCCTTCTCTGTTTGAGCATCGCGCTCGCTACGGTTCCGAATATTGCGGAGGCCGTGCACGAACTCTATCGAAATGCCGCCGCCGGCGAATGCCGGGGATAGCAACCGGCTTTTTTGCCCTGCCCCCTTGGAAAGCGTCAGGCCTAGCCCAGCTTTCTCTTGCGGTCGCCCATCCTCTGATGGAACATCCGCAGGCCGGGACCGCCCCCGGCGGACTATGAAGGGATCGGCGAGGATCAGGGGGATCTCTCGCCCAATCAGGAGAACAGGGATGACGAAGTCTTTCAGCTTCGGTCTTTTGACCGCGTCCATGCTGGCGCTGAGCGCGGGCGCTGCCTTTGCGGATTACGAACTCAATATTCTTCATATTAACGATTTCCATTCGCGCATCGAATCGATCAACAAGTTCGACTCCACCTGCTCGGCCGAGGAAGAAGGCAAGAACGAATGCTTCGGGGGTGCTGCCCGCCTGAAGGTCGCGATCGACCAGCGGCGTCAGGCGCTGTCGGGCAAGAACGTCGTCCTCCTGAATGCCGGGGACAATTTCCAGGGCTCGCTCTTCTACACGACCTATAAGGGCGCTGCCGAAGCCGAATTCCTGAACCTGATGAAGTTCGACGCCATGACCGTCGGCAACCATGAATTCGACGACAGCGAGGACGGGCTTGCGACCTTCCTCGACAAGGTGCAGTTCCCTGTCGTGACGGCGAACGTTAAGGCGACAGCCGCCTCCAAGCTCGGCGACCGCATCAAGCCGTCGCTGGTGCTCGATGTCGGCGGCCAGAAGATCGGTATTGTCGGCGCCGTCACCAATGATACGGCCGAACTTTCCTCCCCCGGCCCGAATGTCACGATCGCCGATGACGTCCAGGCGATAACCTCCGCCGTTCAGGATCTGAAGGGCCAGGGTGTCAACAAGATCATCGCGTTGACCCATGTTGGTTACCCCCGCGATCTCGCTTTGATCGCCAAGATCCCAGACGTCGATGTCGTTGTCGGCGGCCACTCCCATAGCCTGCTCTCCAATACCGATCCAAAGGCTGAAGGCCCCTACCCGACGATGGTCGACAATCCCGGTGGCTACAAGGTGCCGGTCGTTCAGGCTGCCTCTTACAGCAAATATCTCGGCGATCTCGTCGTCAATTTCGACGATAGCGGCGTCGTCAAGGATGCCAAGGGCGATCCGATCCTGATCGATTCAACCTTTACGCCCGATCCGGCCGTCGTTGCCCGCATCACCGAACTGGCCAAACCGATCGAAGAATTGCGCAAGAAGGTCATCGGTTCCTCCGAGGCCCCGATCGAGGGCGACCGCAAGGTCTGTCGCGTCAAGGAATGCTCGATGGGCAATCTGGTGGCCGACGCCATGCTCGACCGCACCAAAAACCAAGGCGTTACCATCGCCGTCCAGAATGGCGGCGGTCTGCGTGCTTCGATCGACGGCGGCGAGGTCACCCAGGGCGAAGTCATCACCGTCCTGCCTTTCCAGAACACGCTTGCCACGTTCGAGGCAACCGGCGCAGATGTCGTCAAGGCGCTTGAAAACGGCGTCAGCCAGATCGATCAGGGCGCCGGCCGCTTCCCGCAGGTCGCCGGCCTGAAATTCTCCTTCGACCAGTCCAAACCTGTCGGCAGCCGCGTCAGCGATGTCCAGGTGAAGGAGGGCGACAACTCCGCCCCGATCGACCCTGGTAAGACCTACAAGGTCGCCACCAACAATTTTATGCGGGCCGGCGGCGATGGCTATTCGATCTTTAAGGACGGCAAGAACGCCTATGATTTTGGCCCGGATCTCGCCGACGTGACCGCCGAATATCTGGCAGCCCACTCACCGTATAAACCCTATACCGACGGCCGCGTCACCGAAATCGCCGCGGTTGTGGCGCAGGCCCCCGCCGCCGAACCCGCTGCTCCGGCGACGCCGGCAGCACCTGCACCAACCACCGAACCTGCCCCCGCCCCTGCGGCAGCGCCAGCTCCGGCCACGCCGGCCGCACCCGCGCCTACTGCGGAACCGGTACCGGCGTCGGCACCCGCCGCAACGGCGCCGTCCACCTACGTGATCGCCGCGGGCGACACCTTCTGGGATCTCGCCGTGACCTTCTATGGCGACGGCACGCTATGGCGGAAGCTTTCGGAGGCCAACGGCAGTCCGAACCCACGCCACCTGACGGTCGGCAAAGAGATCGAAGTTCCGGCAAAATAAGACAATTTGTCCCGATTGCCATGACCGGTCCGGGGTTTCCCGGGCCGGTTTTTCTTTCTATAGGGTGAACCAAGATCTCCAGGCTGCGTATGAGCCGACGAGACAGAAAAGAGAGCGTTGGGGCCAAATGACAGCAGATCTTTCACACCGCCCGGCGGACCATCCGGCCGTCAAGTCAGGCAAGGTGGGTGTCCTTCTGGTCAATCTCGGCACGCCCGACGGCACCGATTATACCTCGATGCGCAGCTATCTCAGGGAATTCCTGACCGATCGCCGCGTCATCGAATGGTCGCCCTGGAAGTGGTATCCGATCCTGTTCGGCATCGTGCTCAACACCCGCCCGCAGAAAGTCGGCAAGGCCTATGAGCTGATCTGGAACAAGGAGAAGAACGAAAGCTATCTCCGCACCTACACGCGCAACCAGTCGGAGTTGATGACCGGGCGCCTGAGGGATCTTGATAACGTCAAGGTCGACTGGGCGATGCGCTACGGCACCCCGTCGATCGCTTCGCGCATCGAGGCGCTGAAGCAAGAGGGTTGCGACCGCATCGTGCTCTTCCCGCTCTATCCGCAATATGCGGCGGCAACGACCGCCACGGTCAACGACAAGGCCTTCCAGAAGCTGCTCTCGATGCGTTGGCAGCCGGCGCTGCGCACCGTGCCCGCCTATCACGACGACGAGACCTATATCGAGGCGCTCGCGAAGTCTGTCGAACGGCATCTTTCGACGCTCGACTGGAAGCCCGAAATGCTGCTCGCCTCCTTCCACGGCATTCCGATATCCTATTTCAAGCAGGGCGATCCCTATTACTGCCAATGCCAGAAGACCGGCCGGCTGCTGCGCGAGCGGCTCGGGCTCACCAAGGAAAACTTCATGGTCACCTTCCAGTCCCGATTCGGGCCGGAGGAATGGCTGCAGCCCTATACAGACAAGACAGTGGAGAAGCTTGCCAAGGACGGCGTCAAGCGCATCGCTGTCATCAATCCCGGCTTCGTCTCCGACTGTCTGGAGACGCTGGAGGAGATCGCCGAACAGGCTGCTCATTCCTTCCATGAGAACGGCGGCGAGACGTTCGCGCATATCCCCTGCCTCAACGACGGAGAGGACGGCATGACTGTGCTGGAAAAGGTCGTCCGCCGCGAATTGCAGGGCTGGGTCTGAGAAACCGTTTTCAGAAGGCAGCACTGCACGGTTAGCCGGCGACAGCCCGAATGGGCATTGCAAGACCAAACCTTCTTTCCACTTGGATGGGAGGTGGGCATGCGTGTGTCGTTTCCTCCTCGCAAAGAACATGCTAACTCACCACATCTATGGTGTGCACGCGCGCGCATGCGCGGATGAGAGGAATTTTTCATGCTGTTCGGCGGCTTCGATATCGTCGTGATCGTGCTGGTCATTTTCGTCATTCTGGTGCTCTTTGCCGGGATCAAAACCGTGCCGCAGGGCTACCGCTATACGATCGAGCGCTTCGGGCGTTATACCCGCACGCTGGAGCCCGGACTTAACCTGATCACTCCCTTCATCGAGCGTGTCGGCGCCCGGTTGAACGTGATGGAGCAGGTGCTGAGCGTGCCGACCCAGGAGGTGATTACCAAGGACAATGCCTCGGTCTCGGCCGATGCCGTCTCCTTCTATCAGGTGCTGAACGCCGCCCAGGCCGCCTATCAGGTCGCCAATCTCGAAAATGCCATCCTCAATCTGACCATGACCAACATCCGCTCGGTCATGGGCTCGATGGATCTCGACGAGCTGCTTTCCAACCGCGATGCAATCAACGACCGGCTGCTGCGCGTCGTCGACGAGGCCGTGCATCCCTGGGGCATCAAGGTCACTCGTGTCGAGATCAAGGACATCCAGCCGCCGCGCGACCTCGTCGATGCCATGGCTCGCCAGATGAAGGCCGAGCGCGAGAAGCGCGCCCAGGTGCTGGAAGCCGAGGGCTCGCGCAACGCGCAGATCCTCAGGGCCGAAGGCGCCAAGCAATCGGCCATTCTCCAGGCCGAAGGCCAGCGCGAGGCCGCCTTCCGCAATGCTGAAGCTCGCGAACGCCTGGCCGAGGCTGAAGCCAAAGCGACCAAGATGGTCTCCGAAGCGATCGCCGCCGGCGACATTCAGGCGATCAATTATTTCGTTGCGCAGAAATACACCGAGGCGCTCACCTCGATCGGCTCCGCATCCAATTCCAAGATCGTGATGATGCCGATGGAAGCCTCGTCCATCCTCAGCTCGCTCGGCGGCATCGGCGCCATTGCCCGCGAAGTCTTCGGCGATGCCGGCAACAACCCGGCAACGCTGCCACCCTTGTCGCGTCCGCGCCCCGCGCCGGCGCGCTCGACGCCGCCGATCAATCCGTCGACCCCCAATCCTTTCAATCCCGATCCGGAGCGATAAGCCATGCTGGCGAAGATCGTCGCCGAACTTGGTCCGTGGAGTTGGTGGGTCGCAGGCCTCGTGCTGCTCGCCGCGGAAATGATCGTACCCGGCTTCTTCCTGGTCTGGATCGGCCTGGCCGCCTTGATCGTCGGCGCGCTGTCGCTGCTCTTCTGGGACAGCGCCTTCTGGGTCTGGGAGCTGCAGGCGATCCTTTTTGCGCTGCTCGCGGTAGCCACGACGTTCGCCGGCCGTCGGCTGACGCTGCGCAATTCCACGACCGACGAGCCCTTCCTCAATCAGCGCGGCGCGAGCCTCGTCGGCCGCACCGCGACGCTGCACGAACCGATCAGCGAGGGCCGCGGCCGCATCCGCCTCGACGATACGCTATGGCAGGTGATGGGACCGGACCTGCCCGTCGGAACGCAGGTGAAGGTGGTTTCGAGCAACGGCCGCGACCTCACAGTCGAACCTGTCTGATCGAGCAAAAACAAAGACCTAAAGCGCAGGAAGTGAACCCGTTGGATCGCGGCGCGCCTCAGGCGACGCCAATCCGCAGTAGGTCATGGAAATGCACCAGTCCGACCGGCCTGCGGTCGTCGTCGGTGACGATCAGCGCGCCGATGTGATGCTGGTTGAGCAACGCCAGGGCGGCGGTCGCCAGCACCGTCGACTTCACGGTTTTCGGCGTCCGCGTCATGATGTCGTCGACGGCAAGTTCGGAGAGATTGCGGGTCAGGTTGCGCGCCATGTCGCCTTCGGTGACGATCCCGCAGAGCCGCCCATCCTCGTCAAGCACGCCGACGCAACCGAAATGCTTGCGCGACAGCACCGTGATCGCCTCCGGCATCGGTGTGCCCTTGGCAACGAGCGGCAGCCGCTCGCCGGTATGCATGATATCGGCGACGTGCATCAGGCTCGCCCCCAGCTTGCCGCCGGGATGGAACACGTGGAAGTCCGTCGCGGTAAAACCGCGCGCCTCCAACAGCGCCACCGCCAGCGCATCACCGATCGCAAGCTGCATCAGCGTCGAGGTCGTCGGCGCCAGCCCATTCGGGCAGGCCTCCTGCTCATTCGGCACGAGAAGGACGATATCGGCGGCGGTCGCAAGCGAGGAACGGTCGCTGCAAGTGATCGCGATCAGCGGAATGGAGAAGCGCCGCGTGAAGGAAATGATGCTCTTGAGCTCAGCACTCTCGCCGCCTTTGGAAATCGCCAACACGACGTCGTCGCGCGCGATCATGCCGAGGTCGCCGTGATTGGCCTCCGCCGCATGCACGAAAAAGGCAGGTGTCCCCGTTGAAGCGAACGTCGCCGCGAGCTTGGCGCCGATATGTCCGCTTTTGCCGACGCCGGTGACGATGACCCGCCCCGAGATGTCGCCGATCACTTCAATGGCGCGCGTGAAAGGACCGGCCAATCCATTGTCAAAGGCCTGTTCAAGCGCTTCAAGACCGCGTCTTTCGGTCTCTATCGTGCGTTTTGCCGATTCGAGCACGCTGTTTTCAACGAGGTTTATCGCTCTTCTGTTCATGAAATTGCGTTAGACCTTTTCACTTTCCAAGTCCACCCCGCACTCTTTCCGAAATGTGAACAGCGCCCGCCGCCGGCAACGAATGATTAACCACGAGGCTTTACCTTTGGGTAAGAACCGAAAGCATGTCAGGCGCGAATTGCATGGGCCAGCCAAAACAGACGAGCAGTGTGACGCCGCTCCGCGCCATGAGCCGTGCCGTCTCGTTTGTCGCGTTCTGCAGTCTGCTGCTCGGTCAGACAGCCTTTGCACAGTCCGCCTCGCCGCAGCCGGCAGGCACGGCAAACAGGCGCTCCACGGCCTCTCAGGACTATCGCACCACGAACAATGCTGCCGGTTTTGATGACGAGACCGACGATACCGCCACGCCCGCGACAAACGGCACATCCGCGAACGCGGACGATGCCCAGCAGAGGCCGGCGATACCGGATGCGCAAGCCAGCGACGACATTACCGGCTCCATCCTCGACGACGACATCCGCCGGCTGAACACACGCGAAACGCCGATCGACGAGACGCTGCCGCGCCGTAGGACTGCCGAAAGTGCCTCGGCGGCCGAAACGCCGGGCATTCCGATCGGCACGTTCGTGCTCCGCCCGAGCGTCACCCAGAGCATCAACACCGAGACCACCAAGGACGGCAACACCAGGCAACGGCGCGCCTTCCTCGAAACGGACGCAGCCGCGACCCTGACCTCGGACTGGGGCCGGCATCAGCTGACCGTAACTTCGGAAGGCGCCTGGCAGAGGAATATCAGCGGCGAGGGCGAGGAGCAGCCGTCCTTCAAAGTCAACGGCGACCTCCGGCTGGATCTTTCCGACGATACGGTCGCGCATCTCACCGCCGGGTACAATTTCTACCGCGAGGATACGGACGATCCCGAGGCCATCGCCAACGCAGCACAGCAGTCTGATGTGCAGGAGTTTAGCGCGGGCGCCTCAGTCCAACGCGATTTCGGCATCCTGCGCGGCACGACGGCACTGGCACTGACCCGCTCGATCTATTCGGATGCCACGCTTGCGAACGGCACGACCGTTGAGCTGAGCGACCGCAACCAGACGGCTGGCACGCTGCGCGGCCGCGTCGGTTACGAGCTGTCCCCCGCGCTCATCCCCTTCATCGAGGCGACGATCGGCCGGAGTGTCTATGACGAGACGCGCGATTCCGCCGGCTATGAGCGTTCTGGCCACGCCTATGGCGCCAAGGCAGGCGTCGAGGTCGACCTCGGCGAAAAGCTGAAGGGTGAAGTCGGTGTCGGCTACGAGATGGCGAATTTCGAAGACAGCCGCCTGTCCTCGATCGATACCGCCACGCTCGATGCGAGCCTGCTCTGGTCGCCGATCCGCGGCACCGACGTCAATCTCGACCTGCAGACGAGCATCCAGCCCTCGACCACGGCGGGCGAAAGCGGCTACGTCTCGCACGCGCTGACGACGACGGTCACCCACCAGCTGCGCGACAATCTGGTCGGGACGATGATCGGCGGGGTAACGTGGCGCGATTATCCCACAGATAGCACCATCAATGACGAACTCGTCTATACCGCCGCGACCGGTCTGACCTGGAACATCAACCGCTATCTCGATTTGACCAGCACGCTCGGTTACGAGCTGACAACGCGCAAGGAAGGCACCGATTCGCAGCAATTGCGAGCCGGCGTTGGTCTCAAGTTGAAGCGCTAATGCATGTCGCCGGGAAGTGTGCGGCGGTTCCCGGATAACGACATACACAAAAACAAAGAGCTAAAGCGCGTCGCATGAATCAAGCTAAGTGCGACGCGCTTTAATTTAGGGATGCAAAAACGCCACGCATCTGGGAGGATACGCGGCGCTCTATCATTTATATGCTGTGCGGGAAGGTTACTTCAGACCGGCGAGCAATTCCTTGAAGCCGCCTTCGACGGTCGGGCGGATATCGTCGCGTTCGAGAGCGAAGGCGACGTTTGCCAGGATGAAGCCATCCTTGGCGCCGCAGTCGTAGGTCGCGCCGCGGAAGTGGTAACCGGCGAAATCCTGCTCCTTCAGCAGCTTCAGCATGCCGTCGGTAAGCTGGATCTCATTGCCGGCGCCACGCTCCTGGGTTTCGAGGATCTTGAAGATCTCCGGCTGCAGGATGTAGCGACCGTTGATGAAGAAGTTGGAAGGCGCTGTCCCCTTGGCAGGCTTTTCCACCATGCCGGTGATTCGGAAGCCATCGCCGATCGCCTCGCCGACGCCGACGATGCCGTATTTATGGGCCTGGTCGGGCGCGCATTCCTCAACGGCGATGATATTGCCGCCGCTCTGGCCGTAGAGGTCGATCATGCCCTTCATGCAGCCCTTGTCGCCCTTCATGATCATATCGGGCAGCAACAGTGCGAAGGGCTCGTCACCGACGATTTCGCGGGCGCACCAAACCGCGTGGCCGAGGCCGAGCGGCTCCTGCTGGCGGGTAAAGCTCACCGTGCCGGCCTTCGGCAATTGCTGGGCGAGAAGGGTTATCTCGGCCTTCTTGGCGCGCTCGCGCAGCGTCTGCTCCAACTCGAAATGGATGTCGAAATAATCTTCGATGACGTGCTTGTTGCGTCCGGTGACGAAAACCAGATGTTCGATCCCGGCCTCGATCGCCTCATCGACGACATATTGAATGATTGGCTTGTCGACGACGGTCAACATTTCCTTCGGAACAGCCTTGGTTGCCGGTAGGAATCGCGTTCCTAACCCCGCAACCGGAAATACTGCTTTACGAACTTTATTGTGTTGAGCCACACGCGGCCTCCTGGTTCGATCATATCGCTTGGAAATGGAGCTTTTTAGCTTTAACTAGTATAGAATTGCTACGGTTTTGCAAATGGTGACCGCAGCGGATCGCCATGGTAAAGAATTTGTTGACTCCGTTCCTGTAGTCTCGGGTTTGGGCGGACATGATGCCCCGCTGCACCGGAAACTGAAGATGACGGATACGATTGTCGATGGCCCAGAATCACAAATACTCCCTTCGTGGTCTTGCTCTCGCCCTCGTTGTCGCCGCCCAGGTCGGGCTGGTTCCTGACAACGCGAAAGCCGATTCCCGGTTCCAGAAATGGATCGCGGATTTTTACCAAACTGCCGCTCAGAGTGGCATCAGTAAGGCAACTTATCAAAAGGCCTTTTCCGGAGTGACCGAGCCCGATCCGACCGTGCTCGAAAAGGCGGCCTACCAGCCGGAATTCACTTCGAAAATCTGGGACTACGTCGATTCCCGTGTCAATCCCTATACGATCAAGATCGGCCGCGAGATGGCCGTTAAGCACGCAAGAACGCTCGATGCGATCGAGCGGCGATTCGGCGTCGACAAGACCATTCTCTTGGCCATCTGGTCGATGGAATCGAATTACGGCGCAATCCTCGACAAGGACGACCGGCTGCACTACGTGCCGCGGGCGCTCGCAACGCTTGGTTATGCCGATCCGAGCCGCGCCAAATTCGCCAAGAAGCAGCTGGTCGCCGCGCTGAAGATCCTGCAGAACGGCGATGTGCCGGCACGCGAGATGACTGGCTCCTGGGCCGGCGCCATGGGCCACACCCAGTTCATTCCGACAAGCTACCTGCTTTATGCTGTCGATGCCGATGGCAACGGCCATCGCGACATCTGGAACTCGGTGCCCGATGCACTGGCGACCTCGGCCAATCTTCTGATGAAGAACGGCTGGGACACCGGCAAGACCTGGGGCTACGAGGTTGTCGTTCCCGCCGCAGCCGCCAAGCAGGCCGGCAAAACCCACACACTGGCCCAATGGGCGGCACTCGGCCTGGCACGCCCGAACGGCAAGGCTTTCCGAGAGAGCACCACCAAGGCCATGCTGAAGATGCCGGCTGGCGCCGGCGGCCCAGGCTTCCTGATGACCGCCAACTTCTTCACCATCAAGAACTACAATGCGTCGGACAGCTATGCGCTTGCCGTCGGCCTGCTCGCCGACCAGATCGCCGGCTACGGCGGCCTGCAGCAGCGCTGGCCGCGCCCGGACGGCGCCCTTGACGTCACCGAGAAATTCGAGCTGCAGACCCGCCTGAAGACGCTCGGCTATTACAATGGCGAGGTCGACGGCAATTTCGGCTCGGGTTCGAAGGCGGCGATCTCAGCCGCGCAGTCGCGCATCGGAATGCAGCCGGATGGCGAGCCCTCGCTGCCGCTTCTGAACGCACTACGCCGCTAGACCTGATGATCCCGACCGGATCGAACGGAACCTGAATCCGCCTTTGAATCAAGGAAATAGGGTATGATGCCGCCCGAAGACCACACATACTTTTCGGCATATGCCCTACAACTGGCAGAACCGTGACCTACATAGCAGCGGGAGTGGACGCTGGCCTACCCTGCGTGCAAGATGCCGGCAGATGCGGAACTGCCCATGACGAATAAAACTGATCGAACCCCAATCCGTTGGCTCATGCTCGCCGTGGCGGCCGCTTCGCTATGCCTCGGCGCCCTTGCGCCGGTGCATATTGCGGAAGCGCAGGAGCAGCGCTACCAGCGGCGTTCGATCCTCGATTTCTTCCTCGGCCGGCGCTATCTCGACGACGGCCCGCAAGCCCCCGACGTCCCGCAGCCGAGGCGCCAGCAGCACAAGCGACCGCCGTCGCAGAAAGCCGTCGTCAACACCCGCACCGCGCCGCCGCTCCGCGCGCCCGTGCAGGAGGAGCCGGTGGTGCAGAAGCTCGGCGACGCCAAGAAGATCCTGATCGTCGGCGATTTCCTGGCCAGCGGCCTTGGCGACGGCCTCACTGCCGCCTTCGAGACCTCGCCGGGGGTTGTCGTTGAAGCCCGCGGCAATGTCTCATCGGGTCTCGTCCGCGACGATTATTACGACTGGCCGGAACAACTGCCGAAGATGATCGACGAGCTGAAGCCGGCAATGGTCGTCGTGATGATCGGCGCCAACGATCGCCAGCAGATGATGACCGATACGGCCAAGGAAAAATTCCGCACCGATAGCTGGTTTACCGAATACCGCCGCCGTGTTCTCTCCTTCGGCAGGCAAGTTACCGACCGCAAGATCCCGCTGCTCTGGGTCGGCCTTCCCGCCTTCGAATCCGATCAGATGACGGCCGATGCCGTCCAGATGAACCAGCTCTACCGTAATCAGGTCGAAAGCATCGGTGGTGAATTCGTCGATATCTGGGATGGTTTCGTCGATGAAAACAGCAACTTCATCGTCACCGGTTCGGATGTGAACGGCCAGCAGGTCAGACTGCGCACATCCGATGGCATCAACCTTACCCAGGCCGGTCGGCGCAAGCTCGCCTTCTATGTGGAAAAACCGGCACGGCGTCTTCTCGGCACGCAGGCAAGCCCCGATCTGGTTCGCCTCGACTCCAGCAATCTGCCCGGTCTCGGCCTTCCCGCCAATCCGGCCGAACACACCGTGCCGATCAGCCTCTCCGATCCCAATCTCGACGGCGGCGCCGAGCTTCTCGGCGCAAGGCCGCCGCCTGTGGCTTTGACGCGGTCGCCCCGCGACCTGCTGGTCGAGCAGGGCGAAATGACGCCCGCGCCTCCTGGGCGCATCGATGATTACCGCCTGCCGGTGGCAAAGACGGCGGCCGAAGTCTCGGTCAAATGAAAAGGCCGCGTGCGCCAGCCTTGCTCGTCGTTCCGTTTATGTCGCCGTCGCCTGCGGCCAGCTCAGATAATAGTAGTTCGAGCCGATCAGGCCGAAGAAGGCGTTGCTGTCGTTCGTCTGGTCGACATAGCTGCCGTTTTCCTTGACGAAAGCGCCGTCGGCGCCGCGCTCCAGATGCGCATCGAGGAAGTCGCTCCAGCCGCTGACATCGATCTCCTTGCCGTCCTTGCTCTGAGTTTCCGCCTCATCGGCATCGTCCACGTCCCAGGCAGCAATCGATACGCCCTGCGTCGGGTCGGAGATGGTCAGCGTGCCCGCTTCGAGGGCGGCTAGCATGTCGTGGGCCTTGCCGCTCTCGCCTTCGGCCGCAGCCGCATCCTGCAGCTGCTTCTTCAGCATCGACATGAAGGAGGCGCTGGTCACGTCGGCGCTTCCGCCCGTCGTGTCGGTCGCATCGGACGTGTCGTTCTGGGATGAAAGCGTGTCGAGCAGCCCTGACAGGGCCTGGTTGGAAAGCAGCGAGGCGGAGCTCGGATCGAGCCCATAGCTGCTCAAGATACCGGCAGCCGACGAACTCTGCGTATCCTGCGAACTGTCATCGGAGCTGCGAAGGTTTTTCAGCGCATATCGGGCAGAAACCAGCCGCGTGCTGTCAAGTGCAGAAACCATTTGAAAAATCCTTGTCGAACATTCGCGGCGGTCGATGTCCCTAACGCCCGCGGCCGATGGTGAAATGCCTTCACCGAAACGGCATGGCACCTCCGCTCCGGTCGCCGCCGACTCTTCCCGAGCCCGCGTCCTGCGAAAATCTCGCTTCCCGGTATTGCCTGAGGCTTGCGCCGAATGCCGGCGCGTCAAGCGGTCGCACCCGGGTATAGTCCAAAGCGATAATGCATGTCGCCCGGAAGTGTGCAGCGGTTCCGGGATAACGACATGCATCAAAACAAAGAGCTAAAGCGCGTCGCATGAATCAAATTTGATCCGACGCGCTTTAAAGCGTCCTTGCGCGTCGACAGGACACGCAGCGCTTTACTATAAAACTCCGCCGTAGGGCGGAGCTCTTGTGTTGTGAGCGTCTGTGCCGCCGACGGTCAGTTCGGCAGGACGGTCGAGCCCATCAATTCCTCGTCGATAGCGCGCGCCGCCTGGCGGCCTTCGCGGATCGCCCAGACCACCAGCGATTGGCCGCGGCGTACGTCGCCCGCCGTCCAGAACTTGTCGACCGAAGTCTTGTAGTTGCGGTCGTTGGCGACGACGTTGGTCGAGCCGCGCTTGTCGGTGTTGAGCGTCAGCTTGCCCTCGAGCTCCTTCAGCACGCTGCCGGTGAACGGGCCACGGAAACCGATGGCGATGAAGGCGAGATCGGCCCGGATGACGAATTCGGTGCCCGGAACGGGCCGCCGGCGTTCATCGACCTCACAGCACTTGACACCGATCAGCACGCCGTCTTCGCCGACGAATTCAAGTGTGGCCACCTGGAATTCACGCACCGCGCCCTCGGCCTGCGAGGAGGAGGTGCGCATTTTCGTCGCCCAGAAGGGCCAGACGGCAAGCTTGTCTTCCTTCTCCGGCGGCTGCGGCCGAATGTCGAGCTGGGTGACCTTGACGGCTCCCTGGCGAAACGCCGTGCCGACGCAGTCCGAAGCCGTATCGCCGCCACCAACGACGACGATGTGTTTGGCGCCGGCAAGGATCGGGTCTGACGGCCAGCCGACGCTGTCGATGTTCTCGCGCCCGACGCGGCGGTTCTGCTGCACGAGATAGGGCATCGCATCATGCACGCCGGCAAGGTCGGCGCCCGGAATGCCAGCCTCACGCGGGGTTTCGGAGCCGCCGCAGTAGAGAACGGCGTCGTGATCGGCCAACAGCTGCTCCACCTTGACGTCGACGCCGACATTGGCGCCGCAATGGAAGGTGACGCCCTCGCCCTTCATCTGCTCGACACGGCGATCGATGAAGTTCTTCTCCATCTTGAAATCGGGGATGCCATAACGCAGCAGGCCGCCCGGCTTGGTCTCGCGCTCATAGACGTGCACCTCGTGGCCGGCGCGGCCGAGCTGCTGGGCGGCCGCCATGCCGGCAGGACCGGAGCCGATCACGGCGACCTTCTTGCCCGTATGCACCGTGGCCGGCTGCGGCCGGATGAAGCCGAGCTCGTAGGCCTTGTCGGCGATTGCCTGCTCGACCGTCTTGATGGCAACCGGCGCATCCTCGAGATTCAACGTACAGGCTTCCTCGCAAGGCGCCGGGCAGACGCGCCCGGTGAATTCAGGGAAGTTGTTGGTCGAATGCAGGTTCTGGATCGCCGCTTCCCAATTGTTGTTGTACACGAGGTCGTTCCAGTCGGGGATCTGGTTATGAACCGGGCAACCGGTGGGGCCGTGGCAATAGGGGATGCCACAGTCCATGCAGCGCGCAGCCTGTTTCTGCACTTCCAGGTCCGACATCGGGATCGTGAACTCACGGAAATGACGGATACGATCCGACGCCGGCTGGTACTTCGCCACTTGCCGGTCGATTTCCAGAAACCCTGTTACCTTACCCATATTTTCGTCCCTTACCCTCATGACCGCCTCACCGCAGCCAATCTGTCTATCGTCAGTCCCGGTAGCCCGAGCGAGTTGCTTGTCTTGACCGTCATTGGATCATATCCCTTGCAAGACATCCGTGCGATCAAGACAGCCTTCGCCGTCGGCTCCACACGGGTCGTCGAGATATTTCGTCATCCGTCACCTCAGTCAGCAGGTGACGGATGCCCCAGTACAAATCATTCCGCGGCGATGCCCATCCGACTGCGTTCCATTTCCTCGAGCGCACGACGGTATTCGACCGGCATGACCTTGCGGAACTTCGGACGGTAGTCGGCCCAGCTGTCGAGGATCTGCTTGGCGCGGGTCGAGCCCGTATAGTGCAGATGGTTGGAGATCAGCTGGTAAAGGCGCTCCTCGTCATGGCGCGTCATGTCGCCGGAGACGTCGACGCGTCCCTTGTGCATGAGATCGCCGCCGTGATGATGCAGCTTCTCCAGCATGTCGTCCTCCTCGGGCACCGGCTCGAGCTCGACCATCGCCATGTTGCAGCGGCTGGCGAAATCGCCGGTCTCATCGAGCACGTAGGCGACACCGCCGGACATGCCGGCCGCGAAGTTGCGGCCCGTGGCGCCGAGCACGACGACGACGCCGCCGGTCATGTATTCGCAGCCATGGTCGCCGACACCCTCGACGATCGCGATTGCGCCCGAATTGCGCACGGCGAACCGCTCGCCCGCCACACCGCGGAAGTAGCATTCACCCTCGGTCGCACCGTAAAGCACGGTGTTGCCGACGATGATCGAGTTCTCGGCCACGATCCTCGAATTCTCCGGCGGCCGGATGATGATCTTTCCGCCCGAAAGCCCCTTGCCGACATAGTCGTTGCCGTCGCCGATCAGGTTGAAGGTGACGCCGCGCGCCAGGAAGGCGCCGAAACTCTGGCCGGCCGTGCCGCGAAGCGTCACATTGATCGTGTCTTCCTTCAGCCCGCGGTGGCGGTAACGCTTGGCGACTTCGCCGGAAAGCATCGCGCCCACCGACCGGTCGACGTTCTTGATGCCGACCTCGAAGGCAACGGGTGTCTTGGCGGTCAGTGCCGGCTGTGCCTGCTCGATCAGCGCGCGGTCGAGAATATCGTCGATCGGGTGCTTCTGCCGGGTCGTCCAGAAGGTCTCCTCCTTGGCAGCATCAACCTTGTGGAAGATACGGCTGAAATCGAGGCCCTTCGCCTTCCAGTGGTTCAGCATCTCGTCCTTCTCAAGGAGCTCCGAGGCGCCGATGATATCGTCGAGCCGGGTAAACCCGAGCGAGGCGAGGATTGCGCGCACTTCGTTGGCAACGAAGAAAAAGTAGTTGATGACGTGCTCCGGAGCGCCCTTGAAGCGCTTGCGCAGCACCGGATCCTGCGTCGCCACACCAACCGGACAGGTGTTGAGATGGCACTTGCGCATCATGATGCAGCCGGCCGCAATCAGCGGCGCGGTGGCGAAGCCGAATTCATCAGCGCCGAGCAGTGCCCCGATGATGACGTCGCGGCCGGTCTTCAGGCCGCCATCCACCTGCAGCGCGACGCGCGAACGCAAGCCATTCAGCACCAGCGTCTGCTGGGTCTCGGCAAGGCCGATTTCCCAGGGGCTGCCGGCATGTTTCAGCGAGGTCAGCGGCGACGCACCCGTGCCGCCGTCGAAGCCCGCGACCGTGATGTGGTCAGCGCGTGCCTTGGCAACGCCGGCAGCAACCGTGCCGACGCCGACTTCCGAGACGAGCTTGACCGAGACATCCGCGGTCGGGTTGACGTTCTTCAGATCGTAGATCAGCTGCGCCAGATCTTCGATCGAGTAGATGTCGTGATGCGGCGGCGGCGAGATCAGGCCGACACCCGGCGTCGAATGGCGGGTCTTGGCAACCGTCGCATCGACCTTGTGACCCGGCAGCTGGCCGCCTTCGCCGGGCTTGGCGCCCTGCGCCACCTTGATCTGCAGCATGTCGGAATTGACGAGATATTCGGTGGTGACGCCGAAGCGGCCCGACGCGATCTGCTTGATCGCCGAACGTTCCGGGTTCATCGAACCATCGGGCAGCGGCATGTAGCGGTCGGATTCCTCGCCGCCCTCGCCGGTGTTCGACTTGCCGCCGATCCGGTTCATGGCGATCGCCAGCGTCGTATGCGCCTCCCTGGAGATCGAGCCGAAGGACATCGCCCCGGTCGAGAAACGCCTGACGATATCGGCCGCCGGCTCGACCTCGTCGATCGAAACCGGCTTGCGTCCGAGCGCCTCGGCGCTCTTGACGCTGAAGAGCCCGCGGATCGTGTTCATGCGCAGCGCCGAATTGTTCACCATATCGGCGAATTCGCGGTAGCGGTCCTCGGCATTGCCGCGCACGGCATGCTGAAGGGCGGCGACTGCATCGGGCGTCCAGGCATGGCTTTCGCCGCGCATGCGGTAGGCATATTCGCCGCCGATGTCGAGCGTCGTGGCAAGCAGCGGATCCGCGCCGAAGGCCGCGGTATGGCGGTCGACGGTCTCCGCCGCGATCGCCTCGAGGCCGACGCCTTCGATCATCGTCGCGGTGCCGAAGAAATACTTGTCGATGAACTCCGACTGCAGGCCGATCGCATCGAAGATCTGCGCGCCGCAATAGGACTGATAGGTCGAGATGCCCATCTTCGACATGACCTTGAGGATGCCTTTGCCGACCGCCTTGATGTAGCGGTAGACGACTTCGGTGGCATCCACTTCCTTCGGGAATTCGCCCTTGGCATGCATGTCGAGCAGCGTGTCGAAGGCGAGGTACGGATTGATCGCCTCCGCGCCATAGCCGGCAAGCAGGCAGAAATGATGGACCTCGCGTGGTTCGCCGGTCTCGACGACGAGACCGACCGAGGTGCGAAGCCCCTTGCGGATCAGGTGATGGTGCACCGCCGCTGTGGCAAGCAACGCAGGAATGGCGATCCGGTCCGGCCCGATCTGGCGGTCGGAGAGCACGATGATGTTGTAGCCGCCCTTGACGGCGGCTTCCGCGCGCTCGCAGAGCCGGTCGAGCATCTCGGGCATGCCAGCCGCGCCGCGCTCGATATCATAGGTGAAATCCAGCGTCTTGGTGTCGAAACGGTCTTCCGTATGACCGATCGAGCGGATTTTCTCGAGATCGCCGTTGGTCAGGATCGGCTGACGCACCTCGAGCCGCTTGGCGTTCGCCGCACCCTCGTGGTCGAGAATGTTCGGCCGCGGCCCGATGAAGGAGACGAGGCTCATCACCAGTTCCTCGCGGATCGGGTCGATCGGCGGGTTCGTCACCTGCGCGAAGTTCTGCTTGAAATAGGTGTAGAGCAGCTTCGGCTTTTCCGACATCGCGGAGATCGGCGTGTCCGTGCCCATCGAGCCGATCGCCTCCTGGCCCGTCGTCGCCATCGGCGACATCAGGATGCGGGTGTCTTCGAGCGTGTAACCGAAGGCCTGCTGACGGTCGAGCAGCGACACGTCGCGGCGCAGCGCCCGCGGCTCCACCGGCTTCAGTTCTTCCAGGATAAGCTGGGTGCGGCCGAGCCAGCTGCGATAGGGATGCGCCGTCGCCAGCTGCGACTTCACCTCGTCGTCGGAGATGATGCGGCCTTCTTCCATATCGATCAGCAGCATCTTGCCCGGCTGCAGGCGCCACTTCTGAATGATCCTCTCCTCCGGAACCGGCAGCACGCCGGCTTCCGACGC
Source organism: Rhizobium sp. NZLR8 (assembly GCF_019685025.1). Classification (NCBI taxonomy): domain Bacteria; kingdom Pseudomonadati; phylum Pseudomonadota; class Alphaproteobacteria; order Hyphomicrobiales; family Rhizobiaceae; genus Rhizobium; species Rhizobium sp. NZLR8. The sequence goes on from NZ_JABDVY010000006.1 coordinate 178,846, forward strand.
CATGATGACGCGATCGTCATCGGTGACGAGGTAGCGCGCCGGTCGCAGGCCGTTGCGGTCGAGCGTCGCACCGATCTGCTTGCCGTCGGTGAAGGCGACGGCCGCCGGCCCGTCCCAGGGCTCCATCAAGGCGGCATGATATTCGTAAAAGGCCTTGCGTTCGGCGGCCATCGACTGGTTGCCGGCCCAGGCTTCCGGGATCAGCATCATCACCGCATGCGCCATCGAATAACCGCCGCGCACCAGGAATTCGAGCGCATTGTCGAAGCAGGCCGTGTCCGATTGTCCTTCGTAGGAGATCGGCCAGAGCTTGGAGATATCCTCACCGAACAGCGGCGACGACACCGACGCCTGGCGCGCCGCCATCCAGTTGACGTTGCCGCGCAGCGTGTTGATCTCGCCGTTATGGGCAACCATGCGGTAGGGATGCGCCAGCTTCCACGACGGGAAGGTGTTGGTGGAGAAGCGCTGGTGCACGAGGGCGACCGCGCTTTCGAAACGCGGATCCGACAGGTCCTTGTAATAGACACCGACCTGATAGGCCAGGAACATACCCTTGTAGACCACCGTCGCCGACGACAGCGACACCGGATAGAAATTGCTCTCCTCGCCGTCGAACTCGTCATAGATGCGGTTGGAGATCACCTTGCGCAGTGTGAACAGCCGACGCTCGAACTCGTCGTTGTTTTCGGCATCCTCGCCGGCGCCGATGAAGACCTGCACATGATGCGGCTCGGTTGCGGCAATGGCCGGCGCCTTGGAGAGCGAGGAATTGTCGACCGGCACGTCGCGAAAACCGATGCAGACCTGACCTTCCTCGGCGATGACGTCCTTGATCACCTTCTTGAAGTGCTCGATCTGCTTTTCATCGCGCGGCATGAAAATATGACCGACGCCATATTCGCCGGCCGGCGGCAGCGTGATGCCTTGCGCGGCCATCTCCTCGCGGAAGAAACGGTCGGGAATTTGCACCAGGATGCCGGCACCGTCGCCCATCAGCGGATCGGCGCCGACGGCGCCGCGATGCGTCAGGTTTTCGAGCATGAACAGGCCGTCCTTGACGATCTGGTGCGACTTCTGACCCTTCATATGCGCGACGAAGCCGACGCCACAGGCGTCGTGTTCGTTGCGGGGATCGTAGAGGCCCTGCTTCTTCGGCAGGCCGGAGGCGGATTTGGACGTATTGGCCGTGGCGCGCACCTCGGCAGCAGCGAACCGGTCAAATTCCATGGATGGCGTCTTCGTCATCATCTTTCCTCCTGTCGAAGCCCGCGGGGCTGCGGGCGGCTTTTCGTCCCGCGCCGCAACCCGAAGATAGGTTCGGCGCATGACAGCGCTGCTGCATGGTGAAGATCGGCCGCAGACATCTGCTTTGAAGGAAAGCAAACCGTCGCGTTCCGCGCCTGCCATTCGCCTCCGCGCGCCGCCCCTTGAGGCTTGACGCTCGGAAGAACTATAGCGTGAAAGCCCATCTGTTCCAGGGTTTTCAGCGCCTCCTCGGCCGTGAAGGCCAAAATAGGACAGCAACACTGTCCTAATTCATCAGCTCTATGCCAGAAAGCACTTCGCTCCGCAAGAGCGCGCCGCTAAAAAACATCAATTTGCGACGGAAGATTGCCCGAGAAATGGTCGTCGCGACATAAAATTACAATATTCGTGATTATTCTTTTTATTGATTGCGTAGTTCGATTTCTGTGATGTGTCGCGAGCGGCAACCTTGATCCCGTGAAGCTTTGGCGTAATCTCCGCTGCGACTTGCCAAGCTTTCCCTTCCAACGGTTTCCCCTCATGTTCTTTGCTTCCGATAATTGGGCCGGCGCCCATCGATCCATTGCCGAACGATTGCTGATGGAATCGACCGGTTTTGCCGCCGCCTACGGCGCCGGCGATCTCGACAAGAAGGTCGCGGCCCGCTTTTCCGAGATCTTCGAGCGCGACGTTTCGGTCTTCTTTGTCGCCACCGGCACGGCCGCCAACTCCCTGTCGCTGGCAAGCGTCCAGCGCCCCGGCGGCATCACCTTCTGCCATTCGCAGGCTCATGTGATCGAGGATGAATGCGGGGCTCCGGAATTCTTCTCCGGCTCCGCCCGCCTCGTTGCCGTCGACGGCGAAGCCGGCAAGATCGACCCAGCGAAGCTCGTCGCCAAAATCGCAGGCTTTCCAGAAGATGCCGTCCGTCAAGGCCGCGCCAGCGCAGTGACCATCACCCAGACAACCGAGATCGGCACCGTCTATTCCCTGCCGGAGATCGGCGAGATCGCCGCCATCGCCAGAAAGCGCAGCCTGCCGCTCCACATGGATGGCGCCCGCTTCGCCAACGCGCTGGTCGCGCTCGGCGCTACGCCTGCCGAAATGACCTGGAAACGCGGCGTCGACATGCTGTCCTTCGGCGGCACCAAAAACGGCTGCTGGTGCGCGGAAGCGATCGTCTTTTTCAATCCGGATCAAGCCGGGGAAATGCCGTTCATCCGCAAGCGCGCCGCCCAGCTTTTCTCCAAGTCGCGTTTCATCGCCGCTCAGTTCGATGCCTATTTCGAAAATGGCCTCTGGCTCGATCTCGCCCGCCACTCGAACGGCATGGCCGATCGACTGCGCGCCGGCATTGCCATAAGCAACGCCGCGCGCCTCGCCTGGCCGACCGCGTCCAACGAAGTCTTTGCCGTCGTCAGCAAACATGCGGCAAAAACCGCCGAGGAAAAGGGCGCGAAATTCTACGAATGGCCGACCCCAGCGGCAACGCCCGAGCTCGTTTCCGAAAGTGAAACCCTGATCCGCCTGGTCACCAGCTTCGCGACGACGGAAGCGGACGTGGATGGTTTCCTCAAGTGCCTGGCCGCCTGATCGACCGCCGAAACGGCAGTGCCTCACCCCGACCTCAGCCCCCTCACCTTTTGCAGAATATCGTCCGACAGCGCCGAGACCAGCGCCTGATCCGCCCCTTTGCGCGGCACCAGCACGAATTCCACATCCTCCAGCACCGGGAGTTTACCCGCAGCGATCTCTTTCAGGCCCGAGGGCGCCATGCTGCGCGGCTGCACCAGCACGCCCATCCCGGCCCGCGCCGCCGCCGTCAATCCGCTGAGACTCCCGCAGGTGCAGACGATCCGCCAGGCGACGCCGTTTCGCGCCAGCGCCTCCAAGGCGATTACCCGTGTGACGCTCGGCGGCGGAAAGGCGATCAGCGGCAAAGGGCCGGAGGCCAGCACACGCTCCGGATCACGCGCCAGCCAGACGAGCGGCTCGCGATAGACGAGCTTTCCGCGGGCATCGCCGAGCCGGCGCTTGGCGAGCACCAGGTCGATCTCGCCATTGTCCTGCATCTCGTAGAGGACGCCTGATAGTGCGACCGTCAGTTCCAGGTCGACCGACGGATGCGAACGAACGAAATCCTCCAGCACCGCCGGCAACTGGCTGGTGACGAAATCCTCCGACACCCCGAGCCGCAGGCTGCCGCGCAGGCTGTTGCTCTGAAACAGCGACTGCACCTGCCCCGCGACCGAAAGCATCGCGCGCGCGTGCGACAATAGCGCCTCGCCATCGCCGGTCAGCATCACCTTATGTGTGTCACGGACGAGCAGCTTGCGCCCAAGCGCCGCCTCGAGCCGCTGGATATGTTGGCTGACCGTCGACTGCCCGAGGCCCAACCTGTCTGCGGCGAGCGTGAAACTGCCCATCTGTTCGACAGCGACGAAACTGCGCAATTGCGAAAGGTCGAGCATGAATATCCAGTTTCTCGATAACTGTTATTCCTTGCATCCTGGATCACAATGGACGAGAAAACAATGACTGTTTTATCATGCCGCGAGATCGCCATGCGCCGCTTTCTGCCCGATACATTCACCATCCTGCTGGTCTGCACCGTCATCCTCGCCTCGCTGCTTCCGGCACACGGCACATTCGCGGGTTATTTCGGCATCGCCACCGATCTTGCCATCGCGCTGCTGTTCTTCCTGCATGGCGCCCGCCTCTCGCGCGATGTCGTCATTGCCGGCCTGCTGCATTGGCGACTGCACCTCGTCATCCTGCTGACCACCTTCGGCATCTTCCCGCTGCTTGGCCTGGCGCTCGGATTGATTCCCGACACCATCCTGCCGCAGCCGCTTTATCTCGGCATCCTCTTCCTCTGCGTGCTGCCGTCGACCGTACAGTCGTCGATCGCCTTCACCTCGATGGCCGGCGGTAACGTGCCTGCCGCCATCTGCTCGGCCTCGGCATCCAACATCTTCGGCATGTTTCTGACACCGCTGCTCGTCGGCCTGCTGTTTTCGGTCGGCGGCCATGGCGGCTTCTCCTTCGACGCCCTGCAGCAGATCCTGCTGCAGCTGCTTGCCCCCTTCATTGTCGGCCAGATCCTGCAGCCTTGGATCGGCGACTGGATCCGCGCCAAGAAAAAGATCCTGATGCCGGTCGACCGCGGCTCGATCCTGATGGTCGTCTATCTCGCCTTCAGCACAGCTGTCGTCGAGGGGCTGTGGCATACCTTCTCGATCGCCGATATCGCGGTCGTCATCGTTGCCGACATGGTTCTGCTGGCAATTGTCCTCGTTTTGACGATGTTCGGCAGCCGCGGCCTGGGCTTCAACAGGCCCGACCAGATCACCATCACTTTTTGCGGCTCGAAGAAAAGTCTCGCAAGCGGCGTGCCGATGGCCAACGTCATCTTCGCCGGCCAGTCGATCGGCGCGATCGTGTTGCCGCTGATGCTGTTCCACCAGATCCAGTTGATGGTCTGCGCCGTTATCGCTCAGAAATACGCGGCCGCCGCAGCCCGCCGGGCGACGGAAAAGGAAATAGACGAAGCCGCGAGCCCGGCTTGAACCGGAATGCCATAATAAAAACGGCGCCCCGATGAGAGCGCCGTCTCTTTTACCCGAAGGGGAAACAATCAGCCGTTGATAATCTGCGCTTCGATGGCCTTCGGAGCCTCGATCGGTTCTGCGGCGATCGCAATCTTGCGGGGCTTCATGGCCTCGGGAATGTTGCGCAGAAGGTCGATGTGCAGCAACCCGTTCTTCAGCGAAGCGGCCGTCACCTCAACATGGTCGGCAAGCTGGAAGCGCCGCTCGAAGGCGCGCTTGGCAATGCCGCGGTAGAGGAATTCGCCGCTTTCGGCAGGTTCCTCGTTCTTTTCACCTTTCACCGACAGCACATGGGCATGGGCCTCGATCGAAAGTTCGGTCTCGTCGAAACCGGCAACGGCCATGGTGATGCGATAGGTGTTTTCACCGGTGCGCTCGATATTATAGGGCGGATAGGTCTGGGCCTGCTCCGGCTGGGCAAGGCTGTCGAGCATGGTGAACAGCCGGTCGAAACCGACGGTGGAGCGATAAAGGGGAGAGAAGTCTACGTGACGCATGATGTCCTCCTGTGGAAGCGACGTGTTGCGATGAAATGCCCCTGAAACCCCATCTTTGGCGGCCTCGGGACGGTTGCGCGGGCCCTCTTCGGCACCCGCAAAGAGGAGATGGTGATGGGATTTGACGAGTTCAAGACCCTTTCGGATTCGCCTCGATCGGCCCGTGAACCGCGCATGAACGGCCGGTTCGGAGCGCATTCAGGCGCATGAGCCTAGAGATCGCAACGTCGGGTGAATCTGGTCCCGGCGGCTGAAGTGCATCGTCCCTTCTTCTTCAGCCTCAAACTCGGCCGGCTGTGAGCACCTCATGCTCCTGCCGGCCCTTTTCGGGCCGCGGCTTGGCGGCCCCAACGCTTTCCAAGCCGGATGCCATGCGTTATCCCTGAAGACGAAGCAGTCAGCAGCGGCGCATTGGCAAAGTCATGGATCAGGTTCTCTATTCGACGCCCGACAATCCCGCCCCGGAAAACCGCACGGAGGGGTTCTTCGAAACCCATGACGGCCACCGGCTGCGTTATGCCGTTTTCCGTTCCGGCGCCCAGGTCGCCAAGGGCACTGTCGTCATCCTGCATGGCCGCAACGAATATATCGAAAAATATTTCGAGACGATCCGCGACCTGACGGCCAAAGGCCTCTGGGTCGCTACCTTCGACATGCGCGGCCAAGGCGGTTCGCCGCGGCTGCTGAAGCGCCGCAATCACGGCCACATCCGCCGCTTCGTCGATTACGAGCGCGATCTGGACACCTTCCTCGAAAAGGTGGTGCTGCCGGATACACGCCTGCCCTTCTACCTGCTCGCCCATTCCACAGGCGGGCTGATCGCGCTCTCGGCCGCCCCCTATCTTACCACCCGTATCGATCGCATGGTGCTGTCGGCGCCCTTCATCGGCCTGACCGGCCAGTCGGCATCACCGCGCGTTATCCGAACGCTAGCCGGCACGTTGACCGCCCTCGGCCTCGGCTTCCTGCCGCTGACGTCGAAACTGAAGGAGCCGGATTTCCGCGACAATCCGCTGACCTCGGACGAACACCGTTTCGAGCGCAATGTCGCGATGATGAAAGCCCATCCGGAGCTGACGCTCGGGCCGCCGACGGCCCGCTGGTTGATCGAGGCTTTTCGCACCATGGACCGGGTGACCTCACCCAACCATCTCTTCTCGATCACCATCCCGACCATCGTCATCGCCCCGACCCGTGACGGTGTCGTGCCCTACACGGCGCAGGAGCGGCTATCGCGTTATTTCCGCGCCGGTCAACTGGTGCCGATCAACGGCGCCCGCCACGAGATCTTCCAGGAACGGGATACCTACCGCGCGGCAGCCCTTGCCGCCTTCCACGCCTTCATTCCCGGCAGCGATGCCGAAGAAAACCAGGACGTCGCCGCCCTCGGAACCTGACACCCGATCGGCACGACCGAGCTTGGGATTAGCGCTGCAGGACGGCGATCGCCTGCTCATAGACCGCCCGGCTGCCGGCGGCGATGATCGAGCCGCCGTTTTCCGGCCGTCCGCCGTCCCAGGTGGTGATGATGCCGCCCGCCCCCTCGATGACGGGAATGATGCCGCCGACGTCATAGGGCTTCAGGCTGTTTTCGATGACGAGATCGATATGGCCGGCGGCAAGCAGCGCATAGGCATAGCAGTCGCAGCCGTAGCGGAAGAGCCGGACCTGACCCTCGATCTCGCGGTATTTCTCCATCTCCTCGCCGTTAAAGAGATGCGGTGAGGTGGTGAACAGGATGGCGTTCGCAAGCGTGTCGCACTGGCGGGTCGCCAGCCGCCGCTCCCCCTCCGGCCCGGTATAGAGCGAGCCGTTCTGGTCGGCGAAATAACGTTCGCCGGTAAACGGCTGTTCGATCATGCCCATGATCGCCCGCCCCTCTTTCTGCAGGCCGATAAGGGTTCCCCATACCGGCACGCCCGAGATGAAGGCACGCGTGCCGTCGATCGGATCGATCACCCAGACATATTCGCGGTCGAGCCCGACATTGCCGTGTTCCTCGCCGAGAATGCCGTGGCCGGGGAAATTCTCCTCGATCAGCGCCCGGATGGCGAGTTCGGCCGCCCGGTCGCCCTCCGTCACCGGATCGAAACCGGAGGAAAGCTTGTTCGTGACATCGAGACCGGAGCGGAAGCGCGGCAGCGTCTCGGCTCGGGCGGCTTCCGCCAGGCGGTTGAAGAACGAACGGTCAGGAAGCATGAGGGATCCGTTTGGCTGGCGGGAGTGACGCTTTCATAACGAAAAGCAGCGGGAATGCAAACACAGCAGGCAGTTCGATAGGGTTGCGACGAACCCTCCAATCGCTTCCATTACGCGCCCACTGCCCAAAGATGTCGCAGCGCAATATATTGCTTGACATTTGTGCAATGCAATAGTAGCGTCGTTTGTACAGTCTTCTGACTGTAAATACCCTCCTTGGGTGTTTCCTCCCTAGACTTAGCCGCGCTTACAAGCGCGGTTTTTTTTGGCCGGGAAGACCAAGTGGAAAGACGTCGGTATAATCGACAGAGGTTATTCGGCGGCCAGCGCCCGATCGCCGGCGAACTTCTCGACATAATCTGCCATCTGCTGCATGAAAGCCGTGACCGCCTCAGCGACCACGGCGAAATCGCCGCGTTTCTCCAGCGTCACCTCGTCGACATAGATCGCCCGGTTCACTTCGATCTGCAGCGCGTGCAGTCCGCGCGAAGGCCGGCCGTAATGTTCGGTGATGAAGCCGCCGGCATAAGGCTTGTTGCGGATCGCCGCAAAGCCCATTTCCTCGAGGATGGCGATGGCCGCGCGCGAAAGCTCGGCCGAAGCGCTGGTGCCATAACGATCGCCGATGATGAAGTCGGGCCGTGCGGTGCTGCCGGCGACGCGCACATTGCCGGGCATCGAGTGGCAGTCGATCAGCACGCCGAAACCGAACTGCACATGCGTCCGCGCGATCAGCCGGCGCAGCGCCGCATGATAGGGCTTGTAGACCGCTTCGACCCGGTCGAGCCCCTCCTGCACCGGCAGGCGCCGCGCATAGATCTCCATGTTCTCGGCGACGATACGCGGGATGGTGCCGAGCCCGCCGGCGACGCGGAGCGAATTGACATTGGCATAGGGTGGCAACAGCCCGTCGAACATCCGCGGATCGAGTTCGTAGGGCTCGCGATTGACGTCGAGAAAGGCGCGCGGAAAGTTGGCCGCCAGCAGCGGTGCGCCGAGTGCGACGGCCGAGCCGAACAGCTCGTCGACATAGTGATCCTCGGAACGACGGATGGCGATACCCTCGAGCCTGGACTGCGCGATAAATTCCGGTGGATAAATACGGCCGCTATGGGGGGAGTTGTAGACGAAAGGGATGGTCTGCGACACGGGCTCATGAACCTCAAAAAGCTCGTATTCGCGTATTTCCGGCACTTTCGGCCCTCTTTACCATGTCATGAACTGACTGCTTTGCCCATGTTGCCAGTTGCCCGGCCTCAAGTCCATACTATGTAGCAGGGATGGCGGTCGGGCACGGGCAATTCACCGGTTGTTTACCGGGTGAAGACTAGTGTAAACGCTTGGCAGCCCACCAAAAACTTATTGATCAGCGGTCTGGATTGATGACTCAGAAGATACTTCTCGCAGAAGACGACAACGACATGCGCCGCTTCCTGGTGAAAGCGCTCGAAAAGGCCGGTTACAAGGTCCTTTCCTATGACAATGGCGCCAGCGCCTACGACCGGCTGCGCGAGGAGCCGTTTTCGCTGCTGTTGACCGATATCGTCATGCCGGAAATGGACGGCATCGAGTTGGCGCGCCGCGCCACCGAACTCGACCCCGACCTGAAGGTGATGTTTATCACCGGTTTTGCGGCGGTGGCGCTGAACCCTGATTCGAAGGCGCCGAAGGATGCCAAGGTCCTTTCCAAGCCTTTCCACCTGCGCGATCTCGTCGACGAGGTCAACAAGATGCTTGCCGCGTAAGGCTTGCCGGGCGGCACGTCACAAAACTGCAAAAAGCCTATTGACGGCTCCAAAGGTTTTGTGATCTATCCGCCGCCATCGGATGGGCGTGTAGCTCAGCGGGAGAGCACTACGTTGACATCGTAGGGGTCACAGGTTCAATCCCTGTCACGCCCACCATCCGATCCCCTTGCCCCACAAGGGATTTCGCCAAGCCGCTGTTTGGTGAATTTTCTCGGTCTCCATCCCATTTATTTTTGCCGATGCCGGACCTTCGCCGCTTCTCGAGGCGACATCGACATGGCCTGTCCCGGCAAACCATGTTGTCGGCCTTGGCTGGTCCGTGCAGATGGCAGTCATGACGCGCCGCATATGAGGGCGTGCTCACACGATCATCAATTGCACATCACTCGCTGGGATTCAGCCCCTCGTTGCTCGAGCATCCGGAAGTCCGGTTTTGTGACGGAGAGGTGACGGGTTTGTGACAAAACGCGTGTTATTTCAGCAACATAGCTGACCGAGCCTACTGTCATGATCGACAATCTCGTTGCGGCGCAGCATCGCCTATGTAATTTCCGCGGCGAGGCAGGCGCCAAGCTAAAGGGTGCCGCTTCGGTCACACGGGATGAAGATACGTAGGGACTGCCGATGGCAACGGTCTTCATCCTCTTGCATCTGAACTGGAGGTTATTCCATGAACATTAAGAGCCTTCTTCTCGGCTCCGCTGCTGCACTTGCAGCAGTATCCGGCGCTCAGGCTGCCGACGCTATCGTTGCTGCCGAACCGGAACCGGTTGAATATGTCCGCGTCTGCGACGCTTACGGCACCGGCTACTTCTACATCCCGGGCACCGAAACCTGCCTCAAGATCAACGGCTACATCCGTTTCCAGGTTGACGTTGCTCCGCACGCCAGCTCGATCGGCGCCGGCGGCGGCGGTTCCGTCGCCAACGACTCGGATTGGGACGCCCGTACGCGCGGCCAGGTTCAGTTCACCGCCAAGAGCGACACCGAATACGGTCCGCTGACCGGCGTCATCGTCATGCAGTTCAATGCTGACAACGCAACCGCTCAGAAGGCTCAGCTCGACTCCGCTTATATCGACATCGCCGGCTTCCGCGCCGGTCTGTTCTACAGCTGGTGGGATGACGGCCTCTCAGGCGAAACCGACGACATCGGTTCGCCGGTCACGCTGCATAACTCCATCCGTTATCAGTACGAAACCGACGCTTTCTACGCTGGCATCAGCGTCGACGAGCTGGAAGACAGCCCGTTCTATGATGGCGAAACCGCCAACAACGTCGGCGTTGCAGTCGGTCTCGGCGGCAAGGCTGGTGCATTCAGCTACCAGATCACTGCCGGTTACGACACCGACAACGAAGAAGGCGCCGTCCGCGCTATGGGTACGGTTGCTGTCGGTCCGGGCACGCTCGGCCTCGCAGTTGTCTACGCAACGAACCCGAACGCCTATTACAACAAGGCTGAATGGGCGATCGCGGCCGAATACGCCATCAAGGCGACTGACAAGCTGAAGATTACCCCGGCTGTTCAGTACTACGACAACTACGGTGTCACTGCTGGCGAGTTCAACGACGACGTCAGCGCCTGGAAGGCCGGCGTAACGATCGACTACCAGATCGTTGAAAACCTCTCGGCAAAGGTTTCGGTTCAGTACCTCGATCCGGACAATGCTGAAGACGTGACCTCGGGCTACTTCCGCCTGCAGCGCGCGTTCTAATAAAAGGCTGCAGCACTTCAAAGTGCTGCAGCGTCCTCTGTGCGTCTTAAAAGACGCGGGGCACTGTAAACCGGCAGCTACAAATTCCTGATCTGACTGACCTCCGATCGGGAAAGAATGGGCCTGGATTTCCCTGCCTGGGCCCATTCCCCTTGACCAGAAGTGCGTCCAAGACGGCAGGCGCTCGATGAGCGCCTTGCCATCGTCGCGTCACATCGGTCCTTTTTCGATGTCCGGCCGCCAATCCCATTGCTTGACCTTGCAATCGATCGCCGGCAGGCCCGGCGGCCATGGTATCTTTGTGCCGCGGGGACAATGGAACCAAATTCGGACACAGAGCCATGCCATGGCGAATCGAGGCTGAGAGGTGTGATTCGCCTCGCCAGGACATGGGGTTTGAGATCGAAATGAAGTTATCCGCGTTTGTTGCCGCTGCCATTTTTTCCGTCGCCCTGGCCCTGCCGGCTTCTGCCGCGCAAGCTCCTGTAGAGACGTTTCCAGGGGCTCCGGGGGTCATTACGCTGTCCGGCAAATGCGCCAAGCTTGTTGTCGCCAAGTTCGATGCCACCAAGGGCTGCAAGAACGAACTTGCCAGCGTCACCCTCGCCAATGGGGTGGTGACCTTCATCTTCACGTCGGATGGCAAGGCGCTTGGGTTCCAGGGCGACGGTAGCGGCATCAAGCCCGCTTCCAACGGTAATGCCCGTCTGCCGCTCAGCCTCGTCACCACGGGTGTCGGCAACAAGATGACCGGGGAGGTCAAGGTCGCCGGCTTCTGCACTTTCGGCAATCCCTATGCTGGCAAGCCGATCGCGATCGAATGCACTGCCGAAAGCAAGGATTCCTCGTTTGCCGGCAGCTTCCGCACCGGCGGCAAACTGGTGAGAAAGGGAAAGTAGAGCAGTTCCAGCAAAAGTGCGCGGCGATTTTACGTCCGGGATTGAGTGAAAACCCGAGATTGCGTGAAAACAAAGAGGCACAGCATTCCGTGATTCGAAGAAAAACGGAAATGCTCTGGCCGTCAGGCACACCAGGCGCCGCCGGCAGCGCCCGGCTTGCGCGCCAGCCCTTCATTGATCAGCTGCGCGCCGAAAGAGCGCCCGTCGCGCGAGACGACGCGCGGCGCGCCTGAGGGCTCGGCTTTGCCCGCGGCATTCATGGTGAAGGGACCGGCGTTCAGAAGCGCCAGCAGCCGCGACTTGGCGGCAAAGGCGACCCTGCGTTCGCCATCGCAGCGCGCCTGGTCGACGACAGGGCTTGCCATATCGGCGATCACGATCTTCTCGCCCTTGTACCAGAAGACGCCGCCATCGCCGACGCAATTGATATGGGCGCCCTGCCCGCAATAACCGAACGCGACCGTCCCGGTTTCCGGATTGGCAGGGGTAAGCGGGGACGGCACCGCCTTGACCGGCTGGATGACCGGCGTCGGGATCGTCGCCGGCGGCAGCAGCTGCGATTGCGGCGCCGGCGGTACGGCTTTCGGCAAGGGTGTGGCAAGCGCCACCTGCTTCGGCGACACGTCCTTCCTGACGGCAGGTCTCGGTTCCGCCGTTTCCCGCGTCATCGACGCCGATTGCCCTGCAAACATCGGCTGAATGCTCTTCCAATGGTCGTGGGCGACAATGCCGCCGATCGCGGCGATGCCGATCACTGCCCAGGGCAGCAATCCGCCACTGCTGCTCGCTTTGCTCTTTCCTCTCGCCGGCGCCTTGCGGCGGCCGCGTGTCGCTGTCCTGGCCATCTGTCCGATTCCCGTGAGGCAGGGATTATCGCCGCCCAATCCTTTCTGAAAGGTTGGCGCGGCGACAGGATGATGTCTTGTTCGCCGATCTTTACCTCAAATGACATGTAGGCACCGGCCGGCATCGGAGAAGCCGGTGGGGGAATCGAAACGCCTGAGGGGAAAAAGCCGAACAAATCCCGTATCGGCCGACTGCCTTCTCACGACGCTGGCCGCCGCCTGCGTGCTCTTCGCCTTCTGAAAGCTCAAACAACGGCTCGGCTCCAATTCCGCACGGCATGTCGATCGGGATGAGGACCAGTCGAAAACGAGACGCCCGGCATCATACCGGGCGCCTGTATCTGCGTGATTGTCTGTTGCTCATTCGGAGGGTGCGGCTGCAGGATCGTTTTTTGCAACCGGTGTCGTGCCACCGACGGACGCGGCCAGCGGCTTTTCCCGTTTGCCGACATTGATGCGCTCGTCCGCCGCCTCGCGTACGGCCTGCCATTCATTCTCGTGCCGGATGAAGATCTCGCGGGGCACAAAGTTGATCGTCATATTGTTCTCACCCTGTTTCAAATCTGCCGTCAGTGCGCAAAAGAGCCTTCCGGAATGCTGGTTATTTCTTGGTCTCTGCATTGCTCTTGATGTCGGGACCACCCTTGGAAAGATCTGCACCGGTAACGTGGGCCGGCACGTGAATGTCGTGATAGACGCCGGGTGTCAGTGTCAGGTCGACCTGATGCGGCGGCAGCACCTGCGCCTTCTGCATGCGATTTGGCTTTGCCCGCTTCATGCGGTCGGCAGCCTCTGCGCGTTTGTCGGGGACATGGGTCGAAGTGTGCATCATCGGCCTCCTCTTTTAAGCTCAACCAGTGGCTAACGGTCGGGCACCGGGATGGTTCCAAAAAAACACCTGATCTCCATGCGGCCACCGGCCTTGACAGGCCGGGGAAGTTCATTACCTAGGGCCTATCCCGCAGCCTTCCAGACATCGGCTGACGGGGAACTTTGGTGCCGGGCCCCTCTGGCGAGAGTTTTTAACGGCGCTCTCGTGATGTCGGTATCGCCTGCAGCTTAGCCGGCGGATTTTTCATCGATGAACAAGCTCACCATGCCTGACCCGCATGCCCGTGGTGGCATGCCTCCTCTTTCCAACATAGCCACCCCTTCCAACAGGATTTGCGGCCGCGAGGTGCGGCGATGATCCAGTCCGTAACCCACAAATCCTCGCTCAGCTATTTCCGCTGGGCCTTCATCGTCACTGCCCTCGGCCTCGTTCTCGGCGCCGTGCTCGGCTGGCAGACGACCGGCACGATCGGCGGCATGGCGACCGTCTTCTTCATCTGCACGGTGCTTGCGGTGCTGGAGATCTCGCTGTCCTTCGACAATGCCATCGTCAATGCCAATAAGCTGAAGGAGATGACGCCGGTCTGGCAGCAGCGCTTCCTGACCTGGGGCATCATCATTGCCGTCTTCGGCATGCGCATCGTCTTCCCGCTGGCAATCGTCGCGATCGCCGCACAGATCGGCCCTTGGGATGCTCTGGTGCTAGCCGCCCGCGAACCTGCCGAATATGCCCGCATCATGAATGACGCGCATCTGCCGATCGCAGCCTTCGGCGGTACCTTCCTGATGATGGTCGGCCTCAACTACTTCTTCGACCACAAGAAGGAGATCCACTGGCTTCCGAGCCTTGAAAGGATGATGGCCCGCTCGGCCACCATCAAGGGCATCGAGATCGCTTTCGTGCTGACGCTGATGCTCGTTTTCTCCTGGCTGATCGGCGGCGAGGAAGCCACCGTCTTCGTCCATTGCGCCATCTACGGCCTGCTCACCTTCCTCGCGGTCGAAGTGGTCGGCGGGCTGCTCGATGCCTCGCAGCAGACGATGAGCGCTGCCGCCAAGGGCGGCCTCGGCGCCTTCATCTATCTGGAGGTGCTGGATGCCAGTTTCTCCTTCGACGGCGTTATCGGCGCCTTCGCTTTGACGCAGAACCTCTTCGTCATTGCGATCGGCCTCGGCATCGGCGCCATGTACGTGCGTTCGATGACGATCATGCTGGTGGAGAAGGGAACGCTTGCCGAATACCGCTATCTCGAACATGGCGCCTTCTACGCCATCCTGATCCTCGCGGTGATCATGTATACGCAGACCCTGGTGCACATCCCCGAGGTGATCACCGGTCTCGGCGGCGCAGCCCTCATCGGCCTGTCGCTCTGGTCGTCCATCCGCCACAACAAGCGCGAGCGGATAGAGGATCACACCGCCAAGCAAGACGAGCTTCACGCCTGACGATTACAATGCACGTCGCCCGGAAGTGTGCAGCGGTTCCGGGATGACGACATGCATAAACAAGACCAAAGCCGCGACGCCCAGCGTTGCGGCATCCCCATTGGACAAAAATAAAGCCCGCGACCAACCGGTTGCGGGCTATTTCATGCATTCATGCCTTGAAGGTCTTAGCGGATGACCTGACCAAAGGAGACCGGGTCGATGCCGAGTTCCCTCAGATCGCGGGCACGCGGGCGGCGGCCGGCTTCAACAGCGGCGCTGACGGCGTTTGCGGCACCGAGCGCAGCAAATGCGCGGCCAAGGAAACCGGTATGGACTGAATTACGGATAGCGGACATTGTCTTTTCTTCTCGCTCTATGATTGACCAGTTATAGGTGGGCACCCGCACCCGCTGCAACAATGCTCAGAAAATCACCTCAGCCATGCAGAAACAGGAGGCCGGCACACATTTCCATGGCCGGCCTCGAGGGAGGGGGTAATGTCGTCTTTTTCTTCTAGCCTTCTTTGTTCTAGTCTTCGTTTGCCGCCAGCTGCGCCAGCACCTGGCCGCGGCCGCGAAGCCGCAGAATCAGCGGGATGAGAAAGGCCGCCGCTGCCACGATAAGCAGGCCCGCCGCGATCGGCGACATCACCAGCGTCGTGACGTCGCCCTGGCTGATCGCCAGCGCCCGGCGCAGTTGCTGCTCGGCCAGAGGCCCAAGGATCAGGCCGACGACCGCAGGCGCGATCGGATAGCCGAAGAGCCGCATGAGATAGCCGAGCACGCCGAAGGCGAGCAGCATGCTAAGCTCGAACACCGACGGGTTGGCGCCGATCGTCCCGAGCGTTGCAAACAGTAGGATGCCCGCATAGAGCCACGGCTTCGGGATCGTCAGCAGCTTTACCCAGAGCCCGATCATCGGCAGGTTCAGCACCAGCAGCATTGCATTGGCGATGAGCAGACTGGCGATCAGGCCCCAGACGAGCTGCGGATTGGTGGCAAACAGCAGCGGCCCCGGCTGCAAGCCGTATTGCTGGAAGCCGGCCAGCATGATTGCTGCCGTTGCCGTCGTCGGCAAGCCGAGTGTCAGAAGCGGCACCAGCGTGCCGGCGGCCGACGCGTTGTTTGCCGCCTCAGGACCGGCCACGCCCTCGATCGCGCCATGGCCGAACTCCTCTGGGTTCTTCGCCAGCCGCTTTTCGGTCGCGTAGGACAGGAAGGTGCCGATTTCGGCGCCGCCCGCCGGCATCGCGCCGATCGGAAAGCCGATCAAGGTGCCGCGCAACCAGGGCTTCCATGATCGCGCCCAGTCCTCAGCCGTCATCCACAGCGAACCCTTGACCGCCTCGACCTTCTCCGCGATCCGGTTGCCCTGCGCGGCGATATAAAGCGTCTCGCCGATCGCAAACATCGCCACTGCCAGCGTCGTCACCTCGACACCGTCGAGCAGGTCGGGAATGCCGAAGGAAAGCCGCGCCTGTCCCGTCTGCTGGTCGATGCCGACCATGGCGAGCGCAAACCCGATGAACAGCGACGTCAGCCCTCTCAATGCCGAATCGCCGAAGGCCGAGGAGACGGTGACGAAGGCAAGCACCATGAGCGCGAAATATTCGCGCGGCCCGAAGACCAGCGCCAGCTTGACGATATAGGGAGCGATGAAGGCAAGCCCGAGCGTGGCAATCAGACCAGCGACGAAGGAGCCGATCGCTGCCGTCGCCAGCGCCGGCCCGCCGCGCCCGGCACGCGCCATCTTGTTGCCCTCGAGCGCGGTGACGATCGAGGCGCTTTCACCCGGCGTGTTGAGCAGGATCGAGGTGGTCGAACCGCCATACATGCCGCCGTAATAAATGCCGGCGAACATGATCAGCGAGCCGCCGGGATCGAGCTTGTAGGTGACGGGCAATAGCAGCGCCACGGTGAGTGCCGGGCCGATGCCGGGAAGCACGCCGACGGCGGTGCCGAGCGTCACGCCGACCAACGCATAAACCAGGTTCATCGGCTGCATCGCAACCAGGATACCCTGCCATAGGAATTCGAATGTGTTCATCTTGGTGTCCCAAGCGGCGTTCCCGACCATGCGATTTCGAGGTCAGGCGCCGCGCAAAATCAAAACAGCCGACAGCGCGTCCCGCGCGGTCAGAAGAACAGATGCTCGAGCGGCCCGGCCGGCAGCGTCAGCTGCAGCATCTGCGAGAAGATCGCCCAGACGACGAAGCTGAGGACGATGCCAAACGGCAGCGAGATCCACAGCTTGCGTTTGCCGAAGCCGCGTGCCGTCAGCGCGAAGAGGATGCCGGTCGCAATCGAGAAGCCGGCGACCCGCAGAAGCAGCATTTGGCCGGCCAGACCGGCGACGATCCAGATGACCGGCGCCACCTCCTGCCGCTCGCGCTCCGGAAACTCGCCGCGCCAGGCTTCGGCGACGGTCCAGATCCCGAGACAGAAGAGGCCGAACGCCACCACTTCAGGCACTGTCGCCGGACCGATGCGGTCGTATTGCGCGATCGTTTTCAGATGCGAGGCGTCCCAGGCCATCACGCCGGCGACGACGAAGAGGAAAACGGCAATGATGAACGCCGCCCAATCAGGGCGGCGTGTCGTTGCCGAGGAGGTGTTATCCTCGCTCATTGAACAAGCCCGATATCTTTGAGAATGCCTTCGGTGGCGGAGACGTCCTTCTCGAGCTGCGCCTTGAAGGCGTCGCCGGACAGATAGGTGTCGGCCCAGCCCTTGGTCTTCAGAGTTTCCTGCCAGGTGGCGGAGCTATGCAGCTTCTCGAAATCGGCGGTGACACTTGCCACCTGCTCTGCCGACAGGCCGGGGGCTGCGGCAACCATGCGCCAGTTCTGGATGACGACGTCGGTGCCGGCTTCCTTCAGCGTCGGCGCATCGACGCCGTCGATGCGCTTGTCGCTCGATACGGCGAGAAGACGCAGCGTGCCGGATTTCACCTGCGATTCTAACTCGCTGTAGCTCGAGACGCCGGCCGTGACCTGGCCGCCGAGAATGGCGGCGAGCGCTTCGCCGCCGCCGGAGAAGGCGACGTAGTTGATCTTCGTCGGATCGACGCCGGAGGCCTTGGCGATCAGGCCGACGGCGATGTGGTCGGTACCGCCGGCTGAACCGCCGCCCCAGGAAACCGCGCCCGGATCCTTCTTCAGCGCCGCAACCAGATCGGCCATGGTCTTGATGTCGGACGCAGCAGGAACGACGACGGCTTCATATTCACCGGTCAGCCGGGCGATCGGCGTAACGTCCTTGAGCGTCACCGGCGACTTGTTGGTGAGAATCGCGCCGACCATGACATAGCCGCCGACGATCAGCGAATTCGGATTGCCGGCAGCCTGGCTGCTGAACTGCGCAAGGCCGATGGTGCCGCCGGCGCCGGGAACGTTCTGGACCTGCACGTTGCCGGAGATCTTCTCCTGCTGCAACGCGGTCTGCAGCGAACGCGCCGTTTGGTCCCAGCCGCCGCCGGGAGCCGCCGGTGCGATGATGGTGTAGTCGGCCGCAAAGGCCGGCAGCGCTATGGTCGCGGCAAAAAGGGTTGCGATGAACGTATGCTTCACGATGTTTCCTCCGTCGGCGGCTGAGCGAACCGCCTGTTATTCTCCAGGGAATCGGGAGGAATGGCCGGCCAGCGGACGCAAGTGTCCTGATGACGAGCAGAATACCTCCCAAAGCTTCAGCTCTCCGCCTCCACGGAGAAGAAGTAGCCAAAGCCACCACAACAAGCTGTCATTTAGCTGACACCCGCGAGATAAACTGGGCGAAGAGGACACTTTTTTGCCGTAATTGCCAGACGCGGGTCTAAATCCCGGGGTCCCATATGGACCGGCCGAAACGTGAGGCTCGTCACTGCGCCCGCAAAACCTCGTTCCAGTGCGCGATCAACCGCGCCCGTTTGACTTGGTCGAGATAGACCATCAGTCCGGGACTGACCGGCACCGGTCGAAGTTGGGCGCCGAGCAGTTCCTGCAGCGTATTGGCGGTATTTTCCCCCGCCACCTCGGGGCTGACCGCCGGGATCTGCAGTTCGCGCGCCATGATCGTCTGCCCCTCCCTCGACATGAAGAAGGTGAGATAGCGCCGGCCGAGCTCCGGCTCGGCGGCCGCCTGCGGCACCAGCCCGATCCGCGACATCACCACGGTATAGTCCTTCGGCAGCACGATGCCGACATCCGGATAGCGCGAGGCCCAGTCGGCCGCATAGGAGCCGAGGATATTGTAGCCGAGCACGAAGCGCCCGTCGGCCACACGTTCGAGGATTGCCGAACTCGTTGAATAGAGCTTGACGCCGGCAGCCCCCATCGCTCCGATGACCGACCAGATGTCGCCGAACTGCTCCTGGTCGCGCGCCATGAACAGAAAACCGACGCCGGAGCGCTCGATATCGTAGGTACCGATCCGCCCATGGACGTCGTTGCCCTTGCGGTTCAAGTAGTCGACGAATTCCGCCCGCGAGCTCGGCACCGGCTCGTGCGCAAAACTCGGCTTGTGATAGACGAACACCGCCGGCTCGAAGGTCAGCGCATAGGCGGTGTTGCGCCAGTTCGCCCATTTCGGCCAGGCGGCACTCATCGGCAGATTGCTGACTTGCGCATATCCGTCGTTGGAGAGCTTCACCTGCAGATCCATCGCCGAGGAAAAGGCAAAGTCCGCTGTCTTCTTGCCGGCATCTGTCTCCCTGACGATCCGGTCGTAGATGTCGCCGGTCAGCATGTCCTCATACCTGACCGCAACGTCGGGATTGGCCTCCTGGAAACCCCCGATCATCGGCTGCGCCAACGGCTCGTCGAGCGAGGAATAAACCGTCAGCACCGGCGCATCGGCGCTGCCCGACTTCGCCGGATAGAAGGCCTGATCGGCCAGCGCAAAGCCCGGCCAACACGCCAGCAGCAAGATGAAAACTCTCCTCATGCCCCAACAATGCCTGAGCATGCCGGGGGGAGCAAGGGCGCTGGTCAGACAGTCGATGGCGCCCGTTTGCGGGTCAGAGTTCGCGCTCGAAGAACAGCAGGATCTGCTCAAGCGCTGGCGGGACCGGATAATATGCATCCCGTTCGCGGAAACCGAGACGGCGATAGAGCCCCTGCGCCGCCGTCTGCAGAATGCCGGTATCGAGCCGCATCGAGTGGTAGCCGTCATCCTTTGCCCGGGCCATCGATGCCTCGCAGAGCGCTGCGGCGATGCCGCGGCCGCGTGCCGCCGCCGAGACGAAAAGTCTTTTCATCTCTGCAATGCCTGGCCCTTGCTCGTGATGCATGACACAGCCGACAGGCTCTCCATCGAGCCGCGCCAAGAGGATAGCACCCTTCGGCCTTTTGTGAATCTGCGGCAGGTCGACGAGCAGCGCCTCGAATTTCTGCGGATTGTAATAGGCATCGATGACTGGTCGATGCCGCGGGTAATTGTCATAGAGCCATTGCCGGAACGATCGGCAGAGATCCTGCACGGCGGTCATTTCCGCCTGGCTCTGAGCGAACTCGACCGTCAGTTCCGCCATTTGCCAAACCTCCCGATGCCTCATCGCTTTTATCATGAACAAGCTGCGCCGTGGAGATCGAACTAGAGCACGATGCCGAAAAGTGTGTCCGGTTTTCGGCGGACGTCGTGCTCTAACTATTGAACTTAGAACAGGATTCAGACTTTAGGCCAAGCGGGCCTAAAATCATCCTGTTCTAGGCGGCGACCCATTCCATCAGAGCATTTTGCGCATGCAGCAAAAAGGCCTTGGCAGGCAGAGCGGATGCTCCATCGCCCCGGCAGTCACCTCCTGGCCGCGCGTCACCGGCGGGCACGGCAGGAAGATCGCGTCGCCGGGCAAACGATCGAGAATATCGGTGCCGATCCGGTAACCGGCAAGCACCTCCGCGGCGGCTTCGTCCGGCCATGAATCGGTGATGACGCCGTGGGTATCTGATAACTCACCCATATCGGTGCTCATGCGGAAGCGCCCGTTGAGCAGTGCGACGTCATGGATGTGCCAGCGCTCGGGATAGACCTGCACCACGTCGATCGGCAATGCGATCGACGCTTCGGCCCAGGAACGGAGAATATTCGCGTCTGCCGCCACGCCAACGACCTTCAACCTATCGATCGAGCCGCGCCGGCTCTTGATATAGGCAAGGTCGCCGAGCGTCTCGCAGGGGTGGTTGGAGCGCGTGCGCGCATTGATGACAGGCACCGGCGAGGCTGCCGCCACCGCCTTCAACCTAGAAAGCTCCTTCGTGCGGATCACCAGCATGTCGAACCAGTTGCCGAGATAACCCGCAAGATCGCCGGCTTCCTCTCGGCCGTTGAAGCCGATCGGCACATGCACGCAGATACCGCCCATCGCCTGGATGCCGAGATCGAAGGCACTCGTGTTTCGCCAGCCGCCGTCGTCGGCAATCAGCGCGACGCGCCTGCCCGCGAGGTTCTGCGGCATGGTGCGCTCTTCCCAAGTTATGGCGAGTTCCCCGGCGCGAGCGATAATCGATCGAAGTCCGGCCTCCGGAATATCTTGAAACTCCAGAAAATCCCGGGTCGAACCTGTCATCCAAAATCTCCGTCGCGCGTGAAACGTCGTCACAATAACGGGCGCCGGCCTCGTAGCAACCACGCACGGAAGCAACCGCGAATCACATTCCGTGGCGGATACCCCTCGCAATTGTCTTCCAGGCCATGCGCCTACGTCCGGCTCAAGCCCCGAACTGACCGACAGCCACTTTTTATAATACCGACGCCAAAGCATCGGCTGAAGCAGATCACTCCGCTTCGTCGATTAGAATCGCCTTTTCATCCCAAAGGATTAGCGCTGAACGCGATCCATCACCCATTCAGAGTATTGATGAAGATCGGCGACGCTATATGGTCGCGCAGCCGTGTTAAAACGTCGAAACCGCCAGAATTTCTATTCGGTGGACGACTCTGCGCGACAAAAACTCTATAAAAAGCTAGACTAAACTGGGAAGATCCATGGGAGGGGTCATGGAACGACGACTGAGCGCTATTCTCGCTGCGGATGTCGTTGGCTACAGCCGACTGATGGGCATCGATGAGTCCGGCACGTTGCAGGCGCTGAACCGCCATCGCTGCGAACTGGTCGACATTCGTATTTCAGACTACAAGGGCCGGATCGTCAAACTCACCGGCGACGGCATCCTTGCCGAATTCCAGAGCGTGGTAAACGCGGTCGCCTGCGCCGCCGAAATCCAGCGCAGCATGGCGGCCCGCAACGAGAACGTGCCCAAGGACGAACGCGTCGAATTCCGCATCGGCATCAATCTTGGCGACGTCGTGGTCGAGAACGGCGATATCTTCGGAGATGGCGTCAATCTCGCCGCCAGGCTTGAGCGTATCGCAGCGCCGGGCGGCATCGCTGTGTCGGCCTCGGTGCGCGATCAGGTCGGCTCGCGCCTCAATCTCGGCTTCGAATTCATCGGCGAGCATATGCTGAAGAACATCCGGCAGCCGGTTCAGGTCTATACCGTCACCCTGGCGCCGCCCTCCTCGGCGAAATTGGTCGCGCAGAACCGCAATACCTGCTTCATCGCAGTGCTGCCCTTCACCAATATGAGCGGCGACGCCGATCAGGACTATTTCTCCGACGGCATCACCGAAGACATCATCACCGATCTCTCCAAGATCTCCAGCCTGCACGTCGTGCCGCGCAATACCATCTTCACCTACAAGGGCATCTCGGTGAAGGTGAAGCGGCTCGCCCAGGAACTTGGCGTGCGCTACGTGCTCGAAGGAAGCGTGCGCATCTTCGGCAATCGCGTGCGCATTTCCGGCCAATTGATCGACACCGCCAATGGCGATCATCTCTGGGCCGAGCGTTATGACCGCGACCTGACCGACATCTTCGCCATCCAGGACGAGATCACCCATGCGATCGTCGGCCAGTTGAAGGTGCGTCTGCTGCCGGAAGAAAAGAAGGCGATCGCCAATGAGCCGACCGCCAATGTCGAGGCCTATACCTATTATCTCAGGGGCCGCCAGCTCTCCCATACCTGGACCAAATCCTATCTCGAACTCGCAAGGCGCATGTTCTGCAAGGCGGTTGAACTCGACCCGGATTATGCCCGCGCTTATGCCGGCATCGCCGATTGCGACGCGGCGATCCGCGACTGGGCACCTGATGACGTGCCGCTGAGGCGCATCCTCGAGATGAGCGCCCGCGCGCTTGCGCTTGATCCCGACCTTCCCGAGGCCCACGCTTCTCATGGTCTGGCCCTGCATCAGAGCGGCTTTGACGGGAGGGCGGCGGCGGCCTTCGAACGTGCATTGGCGCTGGACCCGAACCTTTTCGAGGCGAATTTTCATTATGCCCGGTTCTTCTTCATGCACGGCAACTTTGCCGAATCGGTTCAATATTTCACCCGCGCCGCCGCGATCCGCCCTGACGACTACGTCTCGCCGATCCACCTGATGTCCGCCTACCGCTCGCTCGGCCGTGTGTCGGATACGGAAAACTGGGCGCGCCTCGGCCTGCTGCGCGCCGAACGCGCGCTGAACGTCAATCCGGAAAATTCCGGTCCGGCCCATCGCGGCGCGCTGGCGCTTGCCCATATGGGCGACGCGATGAGGGCACGCGACTGGGCTGCGCGCGCGATCGCCATCGATCCTGATGACATCGTCGCGCAGTACAATCTCGCCTGCGTCTATTCCGTCCTCGGCGATGTCGACCAGGCGATCGATCTCCTTGAAAGGCTGCTGCCTCACAGCTCCGTCTACCATATCAAATGGTTCAACAATGATTCCGATCTCGACAACATCCGCGACGATCCTCGCTTCCAGAGGCTGCTGGCCGCCGCGATGATGCAGCGCGAACGGGTCGAAAGGACCGGGAGCTGAAGCCAGGCCCTTCCCGCCGTTCACTGGCGCATCGGCCCGAAAATCAGCATCGATTTTCGGAAAGCACGATGCGAGGATTGAAAGTGTTTCAGCGTCCTTTGCGCGTCTGACAGGCGCGCGGCGCTGTAAGCTCCAAAATCGCTGTGACATCGCTCCCCCACCTCTGTAATCTCCTTTGAAAAACAGGGGGAGATCCGTGCGCATCCTGCTCACCGAAGACAATATCGCGCTGGCCGACGGCCTGTCGGCGATCTTGCGCGGCACGGGCCATGCCGTCGATGTCGTTCACGACGGCGCATCCGCCAATGCGGTCATCGCCGCTGAAAATTTCGATCTGGTGATCCTCGACCTCAACCTGCCCGAGATGGACGGGCTCGACGTGCTGCGCGCCATGCGCGCCCGGCAAAACCAGGCAGCCGTGCTCATCCTGACCGCACGCGGTACGCCGGAAGAACGGGTGAAGGGTCTCGATCTCGGTGCCGACGATTATCTGATCAAACCCTTCGACATCGCCGAATTCGAGGCCCGCGTGCGCGTATTGCTGCGCCGCCAGGCAGGCCTGCGCTCGGCGACTGTCAGTTTTGGCAGCATCTCGTTCGATCTCAATTCCCGAGCCTTTTCGGCAGGCGCCACGCCGCTGGACATTCCCGCCCGCGAACTTGGGCTGCTCGAAATTCTTTTCATGCGGGCCGGCAAGGTCGTCGCCAAGGAGGCGATCATCCAGTCGCTGACGGCCTTCGACGACGACATTTCGGCAAACGCCATCGAGCAATATGTCAGCCGCCTGAGGAAACGTCTCTCACCGCACGGCCTGACGGTCAAGACCGCCCGCGGCATCGGCTATTATCTCGACAAGCTTCCCGAGGCCTCATGAAAGCCGCCTATTCCCTCAGGCGCCGGCTGCTCTTCTGGCTACTTGTGTCCACAGCGGTCATCGGCACGCTGGCGCTCGCCGATACCTATCGCGAGGCGGTCCAGACCTCGAACATCGTCTCCGACCGTGTGCTCGCCGGCTCCGCGCTGGCGATCGCCGAACGCGTCGTCGTTGCCGAAGACGGCACCCTGCAGGTCGATATCCCCTATGTTGCGCTTGAAATGCTGACCTCGGCCGCGCAGGACCGCGTCTTCTACCGCGTCGACGGTCCGCCGGGCAAATTTATCACCGGTTACCAGTCGCTGCCGGTCCTGAAGAAGACACCCGCCAATGCCGCCGCCTTCGCCGACGACAGCTTCCGCGGAGAGCCGATCCGCGTCGCCACACTCGAACGCTCCGCCTCGACGGGCATCCGCTCCGTGCCCTTCGTGGTGACGGTCGCCGAAACCACCATTGGCCGACGGCAGCTGGCGCAAGCAATCCTCGTTCGCTCGGCACTCCGCCTCGCCTTCATGATCGCGGGTGCCGCCGTCATTGTCTGGATCTCGGTCACGGTGGCCCTGCGTCCGCTCTACAAACTCGGCGACGCCATCGGCGAACGCAGCCCCGATGATCTGCATCCGATCGAGCAGACGGTGCCGAGCGAGGTCCAGCCGCTGGTCGATACGGTGAATAGCTTCATGGTCCGCCTGCAATCGGCCCTCGATGCGCTCCGCCACTTCACCGGCAATGCCAGCCATCAGCTGCGCACGCCGCTGGCGATCATCCGCACCCAGCTTGCTCTCTCTGCCCGCGCCGGCTCGCTTGAGGAGGCGCAGGCGGCAGCTCTGAAGGGCGATCAGGCGGTGGCGCATGCCGAGCGCATCCTCGCCCAGCTTCTCCTGATGGCAAAGATCGACGCGGCCACCGCGAAGGAAGCACTGACCGCCTCCGCCATCGATCTTGCCGCCATCGCCCAGGAAATTACCGGTGAGCAGATCCCGACGGCTGCCGTCGCCGGCATCGATCTCGGTTTCGAGGGCGGAAGCCCGGCGATGATCCGCGCCGAGCCGCTGCTCATCGGCGAAATGCTGCGCAACCTTGCCGGAAATGCCATCGCCTATGCCGGCAAGGGAGCTGAGGTCACCGTCCGCATCATCGCAGCAGCAGAGACGATCCGCCTCGAAGTCGAGGACAACGGCCCCGGCATTCCACGCAACAAGCTGGAGGCGGTGCGCGGGCGGTTTTCGCGCGGCAATGAGACAGGTGCGCCGGGCGCCGGCCTCGGCCTGCCGATCGTCGAGGAAATCGCCAATCTTTTCAATGCCAACCTGACGCTGGAGCCGGGCCCGGATGGCAGGGGCCTGAAGGCGGCCGTCACCTTCGCCAAGGCCGCATAAAAGCCTTCAGCCTCAACAACGCCGCGCGTCTTTCGGACGCGCTAAGGACGCCGTAGCATTTTGAATCGCGGCATAATTCCTTAAATCGATTCCGATTTAAGGAATTATGCCGGTGACCTTTCCAGCTTGCTTTCTTTCGCTGCATTGCACACACTGATTTCGGGAACAGCAAGCCGCACGACGACGCGCGCCGGATAAAAGAGAAATATGTCGATCAAAGCCAGCATCTATCATCTGACCCATTACACTTATGATAAACCGATCCGCCTCGGCCCACAGATCATCCGACTGAAACCTGCCTCGCATGCGAAGACACGGGTGCTCAGCCACTCGCTGAAGGTCACGCCCTCCAACCATTTCGTCAACCTGCAGCAGGATCCCTACGGCAATTACCTCGCCCGCTACGTCTTTCCGGACCCGGTGACGGAGTTCAAGATCGAGGTCGATCTCGTCGCCGACATGACGGTCTACAATCCCTTCGACTTCTTCGTCGAGGAAGAGGCAACCAAGTGGCCCTTCGGGTACCCTGAGACGATCCAGGAAGATCTCTCGATCTATATGACGCCGGAACCGGCCGGTCCCCGCCTGAAGGCAATGCTGCCGACGCTCGACTGGTCGCCCGACCAGCCGACGGTCGATATGATCGTCGGCCTGAATGCCCGCCTGCAGCGGCAGATTGGCTATGTCATCCGCATGGAAACCGGCGTGCAGACGCCGGAGGAGACGCTTGAAAGCGCCAAGGGCTCCTGCCGCGACACCAGTTGGCTGCTCGTCCAGATCCTTCGCCATCTCGGCCTTGCCGCCCGCTTCGTCTCCGGCTACCTCATCCAGCTGACGCCGGACCTGAAAGCACTCGACGGCCCCTCCGGCACCAAAGTCGATTTCACCGACCTGCATGCCTGGGCGGAGGTCTATCTGCCCGGCGCCGGCTGGGTCGGCCTTGATCCGACGTCTGGGCTGCTGACCGGCGAAAGCCACATCCCGCTTGCCGCCACGCCGCATTATCGCAACGCCGCGCCGATCTCGGGCGGTTATTTCGGCGAGGCCGAAACCGAATTCGCCTTCGACATGAAGGTCTCGCGCGTCGCCGAACACCCGCGCATCACCAAGCCTTTCTCCGATGAAAGCTGGGACGAACTCAACGAACTCGGCGAGAAGGTCGATCGTGTCCTCGAAGCCGAGGACGTGCATCTGACGATGGGCGGCGAACCGACCTTCGTTTCGATCGACGATTTCCAGTCCGAGGAGTGGAACACCGCCGCCGTCGGCCCGACCAAGCGCGAAAAGGCCGACAGCCTGATCCGCCGGCTGCACGAACGCTTCGCCCCCGGCGGTTTCCTGCATTATGGCCAGGGCAAATGGTATCCGGGCGAAAGCCTGCCGCGCTGGACCTTCTCGCTCTACTGGCGCCGCGACGGCAAGCCGGTCTGGCAGAACCTCGATCTGGTGGCTGTCGAAGGCAAAGATACCGGCGTCACCGCCGAGGATGCCGAGAAGTTTTTGATGGCGATCGCAAAGGAACTGGCGATCAAGCCTGACATGGTGCAGCCGGCCTATGAGGATCCAGCCGACTGGATCATCAAGGAAGGCAGCCTTCCCGAAAACGTCGATCCGTCGAATTCGAAGCTGAAGGATCCCGAAGAACGCAACCGCATCGCCCGGGTGTTTGCCCGTGGCCTTACCGTCCCCACGGGTTACATCCTCCCGGTTCAAGCATGGAACGCCAAGGCGGCTGAAAGCCGCGTCTGGGTCAGCGAGAAATGGCGCACCCGCCGCGGCAATATCTTTCTCGTCCCGGGCGACAGTCCCATCGGTTACCGCCTGCCGCTCGGCACACTGCCCTATGTTCCCCCGGCGCGTTATCCCTATATCCACCCCGCCGATCCGACGATCCCACGTGAACCGCTGCCTGATGTCTTTGTACCGGCCGGCCGCGCCATGCCTGAAGCCTCTTTCAATGCCGACGAGGGCAATCGCGGCCGGATCGAACAGACGCTCGGTGAACTCCGCGGGGCCGTGCGCACCGCCATGTCGGTCGAGCCGCGCGACGGCAGGCTCTGCGTCTTCATGCCGCCGGTCGAGCGCATCGAAGATTATCTCGAGCTGATCGCCGCTGCCGAAAACGCCGCCGCCGAGCTCAAGCTTCCTGTCCACATCGAAGGTTACCCGCCGCCGCAGGACGAGCGCATCAATGTCATCCGCGTCGCCCCGGATCCCGGCGTCATCGAGGTCAACATTCATCCGGCCTCGAACTGGAAGGACTGCGTCGATATCACTACGGCGATCTACGAGGAGGCGCGTGACACCCGGCTTGGCGCCGACAAGTTCATGATCGACGGCCGTCATACCGGCACCGGCGGCGGCAATCATGTCGTCGTCGGCAGCGCCAATCCGAACAACAGCCCGTTCCTGCGCCGTCCCGATCTCTTAAAGAGCGTCGTCCTGCACTGGCAGCGGCACCCCTCGCTCTCCTACCTCTTCTCCGGCATGTTCATCGGCCCGACCAGCCAGGCGCCGCGCATCGATGAGGCTCGTCACGACAGCCTCTACGAGCTGGAGATCGCCATGGCGCAGATCGCTGCACCCGGCCGCGGCCAGCAGCCGCTGCCCTGGCTCGTCGACCGCCTGTTCCGCCACCTTTTGACCGACGTTACCGGCAACACCCACCGCGCCGAGATTTGTATCGACAAGCTGTTTTCGCCGGACGGTCCGACCGGACGGCTCGGCCTCATCGAGTTCCGTGGCTTCGAAATGCCGCCGAACGCCCGCATGTCGCTCGCCCAGCAATTGCTGGTCCGCGCGCTGATCGCCCGGTTCTGGGTCAACCCGGTCGATGGCAAATTCGTCCGCTGGGGCACAACTCTGCACGACCGTTTCATGCTGCCGCATTTCGTCTGGGCCGATTTCCTCGACGTGCTTGCCGACCTTCGCGAAAACGGCTTCGACGTCAGTTCGGAATGGTTCAAGGCTCAGCTCGAATTCCGCTTCCCCTTCTGCGGCGAGGTCGAATACGAAGGCTCCAAACTGGAGCTGCGCCAGGCGCTTGAACCCTGGCACGTCATGGGCGAGGAAGGTGCGCCGGGCGGCACTGCCCGTTACGTCGACAGCTCCGTCGAGCGCCTTCAAGTGCGGCTCGAGACCAGCAATGCGGCGCGCTACACCGTCACCTGCAATGGCCGCACTCTGCCGCTGACGCCGACCGGCACCTCCGGCGTATCGGTCGCCGGCGTCCGTTACAAGGCGTGGCAGCCGTCCTCCGGCCTGCATCCCGTCTTGCCGATCAACACGCCTTTGACTTTTGACATTTATGATACATGGTCGAAGCGTTCGATCGGCGGCTGCATCTATCATGTTGCCCATCCGGGCGGCCGGACCTATGACACCTTCCCGGTCAACGGCAACGAGGCGGAAGCAAGGCGGCTCGCCCGCTTCGAGCCGTGGGGACATACGGCGGGTGGTTATATCCCGCGCGCCGAGACGGGTTCTCTTGAATTCCCGCTAACGCTGGATCTGAGGCGGCCCGCCGGAATTTGAAGCCGGGGGATTGAGGCTGAGGTTAAGGCCGGGGGTTTAAGGCTTGGGTTTTGATGGGTAAGAGGCCGGCAGTTGAGCGCAGGGGAGAAGCAGAGGACCGCATCGGCAAGGATGCGGCCTTCGACTATGAGCCGCTTCCTGGCACCGCCGACGAGATGGTCGACAATAAAGGTGTTGTCCGCCCGGTCTGGAAGAATTTCCTGTCGCATCTGAGCGCAATGCCGGAAAAGGATCTCGCCGAGCGTTTCGCCCGCGCCGACCGCTATCTCCGGGATGCCGGCGTCTTCTACCGTGCCTATGGCAGCAAGGGCACCGGCGAACGCGCCTGGCCGATCTCGCATATTCCGGTGCTGATCGACGAGCGCGAATGGCAGACGCTGTCGGCAGGCCTCGTCCAGCGCGCCGACCTGCTCGAGGCGATCGTTGCCGATATCTACGGCGACAACCGGCTGGTGCAGGAAGGGGTGCTGCCGCCGGCGCTGATGGCCGCTAATCCCGAATTCCAACGCCCGCTCGCCGGCATCCGGCCGGCCTCCGGCCATTATCTGCATTTCTGCGCCTTCGAGATCGGCCGCGGACCGGACGGCAACTGGTGGGTGCTGGCCGACCGGACGCAGGCGCCGTCGGGCGCCGGTTTCGCGCTGGAAAGCCGCGTCGCGACGACCCGGGCCTTTTCGGATATCTACGCCGAAACCCCGGTCCACCGCCTCGCCTCCTTCTTCGGCGCCTTCCGCGACGCGCTGCAGGGCATGAAACATTCGGGCGACGACCGCATCGCCGTGCTGACGCCAGGCCCCGCCAACGAGACCTATTACGAGCACGCCTACATCGCCCGCTATCTCGGCTTCATGCTGCTCGAGGGCGAGGACCTCACCGTCGTCAAGGGCCGCGTCATGGTGCGCACCGTCGCCGGCCTGAAGCCGATCGGCGTGCTCTGGCGCCGTCTCGATTCGGCCTTTGCCGACCCGCTGGAGCTGAACCAGAATTCGCATATCGGCACGCCCGGCCTCGTCGAAGCGCTGCGCGCCGAAAGCGTCACCATCGTCAATGCGCTCGGTACGGGGGTTCTCGAAACCCGGGCGCTTCTGGCCTTCATGCCGACCATCTGTCACCGTCTACTGGGGCAGGATCTGCAACTTCCATCGATCGCCACCTGGTGGTGCGGCCAGGAGGAAGAGCGCGAGCACGTCGCAAAGAATATCGAGAAGATGGTGATCGGCCCGGCCTATTCCCGCGCCCCCTTCTTCGACGACAGCGGCGAATCCGTGCTCGGCTCGTCACTGCGTGCGGCCGCCAAGGATTCCATCACCGACTGGCTGAGTTCGGACGGACCGAAACTTGTGGGACAGGAGGTCGTCACGCTCTCGACGACGCCCGCCTGGGTGGACGGCAAGCTCGTGCCGCGGCCGATGTCGCTGCGCGTCTTCGCCGCCCGCACAGCGAACGGCTGGCAGATCATGCCCGGCGGTTTTGCCCGCATCGGCTCCGGTGCCGATGTCGCGGCGATCGCCATGCAGTCGGGCGGAGCGGCCGCCGACGTCTGGATCGTCAGCGACAAGCCGGTCGAGCGCCACACTCTGCTGCCGGCCGAAGGCAGCTTCACCCGCAACATGCCGGGTAGCCTCCCAAGCCGGGCGGCCGACAATCTGTTCTGGCTCGGCCGCTACATCGAACGCGCCGAAGGGGCGCTGCGCATCCTGCGCGCCTGGCATGCGCGTTATGCCGAGGCTGCCGATCCGAGCCAGCCGCTGCTCGCCGACGTCTCCGAGTATCTTACAGCTGTCGATATCGATACCGCCGAGGCCGTGCCGGAAACGCTTTTACGCCACATCGACAGCGCCGTTTATTCCGCCAGCAACATCCGCGACCGTTTCTCGCCGGATGGCTGGCTCGCCCTCAACGATCTTGCCAAGACCGCCCGCCGTTTCCATGTCAGCGTCGCTGCAGGCGATGACGCCAGTCACGCGATGACCATCCTTCTGCGCAAGCTTGCGGGCTTCGCCGGCCTGGTGCACGAGAACATGTACCGCTTCATGGGCTGGCGCTTCCTCTCGCTCGGCCGTTATATCGAGCGCGGCCTGCACATGACGCGGCTGCTCGGCCACATGTCCGGCCCGGAAGCGCCCGACGGCGCGCTCGACATGCTGCTCGAGATCGGCGACAGCGTCATGACCCACCGCCGCCGCTACAACGTCAACACGGCGCGGCTGACCGTCACCGACCTTTTGGCGCTCGACCCCCTCAACCCCCGCTCGGTCCTCTTCCAGGTGAACGAGATCCACCACGAGGTCGAGCAACTGCCGAACGCCCTGATCAACGGCCAGATGTCGCCCTTCTACCGCGAGGCGATGCGGCTCCATTCCGGCCTGGCAGTGATGACGCCGGAGGGCATGGGGGTCGAGGTCTATCAACGGCTCGAACGCGAATTGGAGCAGCTTTCCGAGCTGCTCGCCCAGACCTATCTCGGGTGACATCAATGCTCTACGATCTTTCGCTTCGGATGGGTTACAGCTACGACGTGCCGGCCTCCGGCGCCCGCCACATCATGCGCCTGATGCCGCTGTCACTGACCAACCGGCAACGTCTGGTCGCCGGCTCGATCACCATCTCGCCGACGCCGGACGAGCAGTCGCATTTCGTCGATTTCTTCGATCATCCCGCCACCTCCTTCATGCTGCGCGCGCCGCACGAGACGCTCGACATTCGCATGCAGGCCCGCGTGCAGGTGGAAAGCCAGCCGATCGCCGCCGATTTCTCGCCATTGCTCGCCGACTTGCCGGAGGAGATATCAGGCATCTGGTCGCTGGCGCCGGATTCGCCGCACCATTTCCTCGGCGATAGCCCGCGCCTGACCCAAGCGCGCGAGATCAGCGACTTTGCCCGAAGCTGTGCCATGCCTGATCTGACGGCGATGCAGATCGCCCATGCGCTCTGTGCCCGCATCAACAAGAATTTCACCTACGACCCCGAGGCGACGACGGTGGACACGACGCCGCTCGAAGCATTCACGCTGAAGCGCGGCGTCTGCCAGGATTTCACCCACATCATGATCCTGGCGCTCCGGAGCCTCGGCATTCCGGCCGGCTACGTCTCCGGTTTCCTGCGCACCATCCCCCCACCGGGCAAGGAACGGCTGGAAGGTGCAGATGCCATGCATGCCTGGGTGCGGGTCTGGTGCGGCGAGACGATCGGCTGGATCGAACTCGACCCGACCAACAACATCGCCGCCGGCACCGACCACATCGTCGTCGCCTACGGCCGGGACTATTCCGACGTCGTCCCCGTCATCGGCGTGTTGAAAAGCTATGGCGGCCAACGCGCCGACCAGGCGGTCGACGTGATCCCGCTGAAATAATCCCAAAACTGGAAGAATCCGCCGATTCGTTAAAATTGTATTGACGTCGTAAGGACAACGGAAAGGAGGAGCGTGCCTAATGTCACCCACAGGGTCTATTTCGGGTGAACATGATGAGCACCTCTTTTTTGCATCCCTGCCTGCGTCGCATGTTCAGCGACCGTGGCGGTAATTTCGGTATGATGACGGCGATCCTGCTGCCCGTTCTTTTCGGTGCAGCCGGCATGGCGATCCAGGTGGGAGATATACTGCTCTCCAAACAGCAATTGCAGGAGGCCGCCGATTCCGCCGCGCTCGCAACCGCGACCGCGCTGGCGAACGGCACGATCCAGACTTCGCAGGCCGAGGCCTTCGCGCGGAATTTCGTCGCCGGACAAATGGCGAATTACCTGCAGAGCAGCGCCGATATTAAGAGCGCGACAGGCGTCGATATCAAGACGACGACGTCGGGCAAATCGACATCCTATCAGGTGACGGTTTCACCAGGTTACGACCTCACCGTCAACCCGCTGATGCAGGCGGTCGGTTTCAGCACGCAGCATCTTTCGACATCAAGCACGACGGTCGGCGGCCATTCGCAGAGCCAGGGCTCGCTTTCCATGTATCTCGCGCTCGATAAATCGGGGTCGATGGGAGATCCCACCGCGACCGTCAACGAGGATGATCCGACGGAACCATTCACCTATAAATGTAATCCTCACCTGAATAATGGCGGCAACCAGGTGATTTACGACAAATGCACCGGCAGCCGTGCGCACTATTACACCAAGATAGAGGCGCTGAAGATCGCTGCAGGCAATCTTTTTAGCCAGCTCAACAGCGCCGATCCCAATGCCGAATACGTGCGCACCGGCGCTGTATCCTACGATCTCGTTGAGTACACGCCGAGTAAGCTCGCTTGGGGAATCACCGCTGTCACGAGCTACGTTAACGCGCTTCAATCGGGAGGCGGCACGAATTCAAGCGGCGCAGTGAACACGGCTTACACGTCTCTGACCGCCAAGAACGCCGCGGGCAATGACGCCGAGGACGCAGCTCACAAGCTCAAGACCGGGCAAGTACCCAAGAAGTACATCGTTTTCATGACCGATGGCGACAACAACGACGACAGCAGCTACGGCCGTTCATACGACACCTTGACCAAGGCAACATGCGACACCGCGAAATCCAAGGGCATCGAAATTTACACGATCGCCTTCATGGCGCCCGCGGGCGGACAGGCGCTGCTGCATTATTGCGCTTCCGATGACGCCCATTATTTCCAGGCGGAAAAAATGGAAGATCTGCTTGCCGCCTTCAAGGCGATCGGAGCGAAGGCCTCTGCACAGATGACACGCCTGACGAACTGATAAACGCTCGAGAAACGGGAACCAAAAAGCCGCTCCGGAACAAACCGGGGCGGCTTTTCGTTATCGCTATCCCATCCATCTGATCGGGAAAAGCGATTGAAATCAACCCCCTTGAACCCTGTGAATATGAAGGTTTCGCAATTTTTTCGTTTGTCCAAATCCTTTGTTGCAAGTGCTTAGTAACGATGCATAAACTGTCGTCGATGCGAGCGACAAATCGATTAGATCAGGCATAACATCCTGAAACCAAATTAAAATTGGCGAGACCTAACAATGAACACCGTTTCCAAGCCGGTTATCCCCTCCCCCGCCCCGCGCAGCTCAAAGCCGGAAATTCTCGCCGAAGAAATCATCGAACGACTGACCTACCGCATCGGCAAGGATGCCAAGGTGGCAAAACCGCATGACTGGCTGACGGCAACGATCCTGGTGGTGCGCGACCGCATCATCGACAGATGGATGGCCTCCACCCGCGAAGTTTATGCGACCGGCGCCAAGCGCGTCTATTATCTTTCCCTCGAGTTCCTGATCGGCCGTCTGATGCGCGATGCTGTCTCGAACCTCGGCCTGATGGAGGAGGTGCGCGATGCGCTCGCCTCGCTCGGCGTCGACGTCAACGTCATTGCCGGCCTCGAGCCGGATGCCGCCCTCGGCAATGGCGGTCTCGGCCGTCTGGCAGCCTGTTTCATGGAGAGCATGGCGACGGTCGACGTCCCCGCCTATGGTTACGGCATCCGCTATGTCCACGGCCTCTTCCGCCAGCAGCTGGCCGACGGCTGGCAGGTGGAACTGCCGGAAAACTGGCTCGCCCACGGCAATCCCTGGGAGTTCGAGCGCCGCGAGAGCGCCTATGAAATCGGCTTCGGCGGTGCCGTCGAGTTCATCACAACCCATGACGACCAGCCGCGTTACGTCTGGAAACCGGCCGAGCGCGTCATCGCCGCCGCCTTCGATACGCCGGCCGTCGGCTGGCGCGGCAAGCGCGTCAACACCTTGCGCCTCTGGTCGGCGCAGCCGATCGATCCGATCCTGCTCGATGCCTTCAATGCCGGCGACCACATCGGGGCGCTGCGCGAAAGCAACAAGGCCGAAAGCCTGACCCGGGTCCTCTATCCTGCCGACGCCACCCCGGCCGGCCAGGAACTGCGCCTGCGCCAGGAATTCTTCTTCTCCTCAGCCTCGCTGCAGGACATCCTGCGCCGTCATCTGCAACAATATGACGATTTCACTTCGCTGCCGGACAAGGTAGCGATCCAGCTGAACGACACCCATCCCGCCGTCTCGGTCGCCGAACTCGTGCGTCTGCTCTGTGATGTACACGGGATGGATTTCGACCAGGCCTGGGATATCACCCGCCGGACCTTCTCCTACACCAACCACACGCTTCTGCCGGAAGCGCTGGAAAGCTGGGCGGTGCCGCTGTTCGAGCGTCTGCTGCCGCGCCACATGCAGATCATCTATGCGATCAACGCCAAGATTCTGATCGACGCGCGCAAAGGCAAAAACTTCTCCGACGGGGAAATCCGCTCGATCTCGCTGATCGATGAAAGTGGCGACCGCCGCGTGCGCATGGGTAACCTTGCTTTCGTCGGCTCGCATTCGATCAACGGCGTCTCTGCCCTGCACACCGACCTGATGAAGGTCACGGTCTTTGCCGACCTGCATAAACTCTATCCCAATCGCATCAACAACAAGACCAACGGCATCACGCCGCGCCGCTGGCTGCAGCAGTGCAATCCCGGTCTCACCGGCCTGATCCGCGAGGCGATCGGCGACGAATTCCTCGACGACGCCGAGAAGCTGCGCCCGCTCGAGGCGCATGCTTCGGATCCGAGCTTCCAGGAGAAGTTCGCAGCGGTAAAGCGGGCGAACAAGGTGGCGCTCTCCAACCTGGTCGCCAGCCGCATGGGCGTGAAGCTCGATCCGTCGGCGATATTCGACATCCAGATCAAGCGCATCCATGAATACAAGCGTCAGCTGCTGAACATCATCGAAGCCGTCGCGCTCTACGACCAGATCCGCTCGCATCCCGAGCTCGACTGGGTGCCGCGCGTGAAACTCTTCGCCGGCAAGGCGGCGCCGAGTTATTACAACGCCAAGCTGATCATCAAACTGATCAACGACGTCTCCCGCACGATCAACAATGAT
Source organism: Rhizobium sp. NZLR8 (assembly GCF_019685025.1). Taxonomy (NCBI): domain Bacteria; kingdom Pseudomonadati; phylum Pseudomonadota; class Alphaproteobacteria; order Hyphomicrobiales; family Rhizobiaceae; genus Rhizobium; species Rhizobium sp. NZLR8. The sequence goes on from NZ_JABDVY010000006.1 coordinate 215,345, forward strand.
CCGTCGGTGCGCGGCCTGCTGAAGATCGTCTTCGTGCCGAATTACAATGTCTCGCTCGCCGAAGTCATGGTTCCGGCCGCCGACCTCTCCGAACAGATATCGACCGCCGGCATGGAAGCGTCCGGTACCGGCAACATGAAGTTCGGCTTGAACGGTGCGCTGACCATCGGCACGCTCGATGGCGCCAACGTCGAGATGCGCGACAATGTCGGCGAGGACAACATCGTTATCTTCGGCCTCAAGGCCGACGAGGTCTCAAAGGTCCGCAGCGATGGTCACAATCCCCGCGCCATCATCGAGGGCTCGCGCGAACTCGCCCAGGCGCTCGCTGCCATCAGCTCCGGCGTCTTCTCGCCCGATGACCGCAACCGTTACACGGCGCTGATCGACGGCATCTATTCGCACGACTGGTTCATGGTCGCTGCCGATTTCGACGCCTATGCCCAGGCGCAGCGCGAAGTCGATCAGATTTGGACCGACCAGTCCGCCTGGTACACCAAGACAATCAACAACACGGCGCGGATGGGCTGGTTCTCTTCCGACCGTACGATCAGGCAATATGCAGACGAAATCTGGAGAGCCGGATGAAAACGCCGAAAACCGTCCCTGAGGTAAAGCTTTCCTGGGAAATTTCGGCAGATGAAATCGCGGCGATCCTTGCCGGCTCGCATTCCAATCCCTTTGCCGTCCTAGGTGCACACCAGGCAGGCGATGCCTTCGTCGCCCGGTGCTTCATCCCGGGTGCCGAGGAAGTCACCGCGATGACGCTCGACGGCGGCGTCATCGGCGAACTGAAACAGCTCCATGCCGACGGCGTCTTCGCCGGCCTGGTTTCCCTCACCAAGCTCCAGCCGGTGCGTTACCGCGCCCGGCGCGGCGATGCCGAATGGGCTGTCACCGATCCCTACAGCTTCGGTCCGGTGCTCGGGCCGATGGACGATTATTTTGCCCGCCAAGGCTCACACCTGCGCCTGTTCGACAAGATGGGCGCCCACCTCATCAAGCATGATGGCGCCCAGGGCATCCATTTCGCCGTCTGGGCTCCGAATGCGCAGCGCGTCTCCGTCGTCGGTGATTTCAACAATTGGGATGGCCGTCGCCACGTCATGCGCTTCCGCTCCGATAGCGGCATCTGGGAAATCTTCGCCCCAGACGTACCGATCGGCGTTGCCTACAAGTTCGAAATCCGCGGCCAGGACGGCGTGCTGCTGCCGCTGAAGGCCGATCCCTTCGCCCGCCGCAGCGAGCTCCGACCGAAGACCGCCTCTATCACCGCTGCCGATCTGGAACAGGAGTGGGATGACGAAGCTCATCTGAAGCACTGGCGCGAGACCGACAAGCGCCGCCAGCCGATCTCGATCTACGAGGTGCATGCCGCCTCATGGCGGCGCCGGGACGATGGCACGATGCTTTCCTGGGACGAGCTCGCCTCCAGCCTCATCCCTTATTGCGACGACATGGGCTTCACCCATATCGAATTCCTGCCGATCACCGAGCACCCCTACGACCCCTCCTGGGGTTACCAGACGACAGGTCTCTACGCACCGACCGCTCGTTTCGGCGAGCCGGAGGGTTTCGCCCGTTTCGTCAACGGCTGCCACAAGGTCGGCATCGGCGTCATCCTCGACTGGGTGCCAGCGCATTTCCCGACCGACGAGCACGGCCTCGGCTGGTTCGACGGCACGGCACTCTACGAGCACGAAGACCCGCGCAAGGGCTTCCACCCGGACTGGAGCACGGCGATCTACAATTTCGGCCGTACCGAGGTCGTTTCCTATCTCGTCAACAACGCGCTCTACTGGGCCGAGAAATTCCATCTCGACGGTCTGCGCGTCGATGCCGTCGCCTCGATGCTCTATCTCGATTATTCGCGCAAACACGGCGAATGGATCCCGAACGAATATGGCGGCAACGAAAACCTCGAAGCGGTTCGCTTTCTGCAGGACCTCAACATCTACATCTACGGCAATCATTCCAACGTCATGACCATCGCCGAGGAATCGACCTCCTGGCCGAAGGTCTCGCAGCCGGTCCATGAAGGCGGCCTCGGCTTCGGCTTCAAGTGGAATATGGGCTTCATGCACGACACGCTGAGCTACATGAGCCGCGATCCCATATACCGCGGACACCATCACAACGAGCTTACCTTCGGCCTGCTCTATGCCTATTCCGAAAATTTCGTCCTGCCGCTCTCGCATGACGAGGTTGTCCATGGCAAAGGCTCGCTGATCGCAAAGATGCCGGGCGATGACTGGCAGAAATTCGCCAATCTGCGCGCCTACTACGCCTATATGTGGGGCTATCCCGGCAAGAAGCTGCTGTTCATGGGCCAGGAATTCGCCCAGTGGAGCGAGTGGAGCGAGGAGAAGTCGCTCGATTGGAACCTGCTGCAGTATCGCATGCATGAGGGCATGCGGCGCCTGGTGCGCGATCTCAATTTCACCTACCGCAGCAAGCCGGCGTTGCATGAACGCGATTGCGAGGGCGAAGGTTTTGAATGGCTCGTCGCCGACGACCACCAGAACTCGGTCTTTGCCTGGCTGCGCAAGTCGCCGGGCCAAAAGCCGGTCGCCGTCATCACCAATTTTACCCCCGTCTACCGCGAGAACTACACGATCCGCCTGCCCTCCGCAGGCCGCTGGCGGGAAATCCTGAACACCGATGCCGACATCTATGGCGGCAGCGGCAAGGGCAATGGCGGGCGCGTGCAGGCCGTCGATGCCGGCGGCGACATCACCTGCTCGATCACCTTGCCGCCCTTGGCGACAATCATGCTTGAACCTGAAAATTAGTGACTGGTGGGAGGAGAAAATGGTAGAGAAGCGCGTTCAGCCACTTGCCCGCGATGCAATGGCTTATGTTCTGGCCGGCGGCAGGGGGAGCCGTCTTAAGGAACTCACCGACCGGCGTGCCAAGCCGGCCGTCTATTTCGGCGGTAAGGCCCGCATCATCGATTTCGCCCTGTCGAACGCCCTGAATTCCGGCATCCGCCGCATCGGGGTTGCCACGCAATACAAAGCGCATTCGCTGATCCGCCACATGCAGCGCGGCTGGAACTTCTTCCGCCCTGAGCGCAACGAGAGCTTCGACATCCTGCCTGCCAGCCAGCGCGTTTCGGAAACGCAGTGGTATGAAGGCACAGCCGACGCCGTCTATCAGAACATCGACATCATCGAGGACTATGGTGTCGAATACATGGTCATTCTCGCCGGCGACCACGTCTACAAGATGGACTATGAATGGATGCTGCAGCAGCACGTCGATTCCGGCGCCGACGTCACCATCGGCTGCCTGGAAGTGCCACGCATGGAGGCGACCGGCTTCGGCGTCATGCATGTCAACGAGAAAGACGAGATCATCGCCTTCGTCGAGAAGCCGGCCGATCCGCCGCCCATTCCCGACAAGCCGGATTTCGCCCTCGCCTCGATGGGCATCTATGTCTTCCACACCAAGTTCCTGCTCGATGCGCTGCGCCGCGACGCCGCCGACCCGAACTCCAGCCGCGACTTCGGCAAGGACATCATCCCCTATATTGTCAACAACGGTAAGGCAGTCGCCCACCGTTTCGCCAAGTCCTGCGTCCGTTCCGATTTCGAGCACGAGCCCTATTGGCGCGACGTCGGCACGATCGACGCCTATTGGCAGGCCAATATCGACCTGACGGCGATCGTTCCGGAGCTTGATATCTACGACAAGTCCTGGCCGATCTGGACCTATGCCGAGATCACCCCGCCGGCGAAATTCGTCCACGACGACGAGGATCGCCGCGGCTCGGCCACCTCCTCCGTTGTCTCAGGCGACTGCATCATCTCCGGCGCCAGCCTCAACAACAGCCTGCTCTTTACCGGTGTCAGGGCCAACTCCTTCTCCAAATTGGAAGGAGCGGTCATCCTGCCGAACGTGAAGATCGGACGGCGGGCGCAGCTCAAGGATGTGGTGATCGACCATGGTGTCGTCATTCCGGAAGGCCTGGTCGTCGGTGAAGATCCGAAACTCGACGCCAAGCGCTTCCGGCGGACGGAAAGCGGCATCTGCCTGATCACCCAACCGATGATCGACAAGCTGGATATCTGACTTATGAAAGTTCTTTCGGTTTCATCCGAAGTCTTCCCTTTGATCAAGACAGGGGGCCTGGCCGATGTGTCAGGCGCCCTGCCGATTGCTCTGCAAGCCTTCGGCGTCGAGACCAAGACCCTTCTGCCCGGCTATCCCGCCGTCATGAAGGTCATTCGCGACCCGGTCGTCATGCTCGAACTCCCCGACCTGCTCGGTGAGCCGGCGACCGTACTTGAGGTCCAGCACGAGGGCCTCGATCTGCTCATTCTCGATGCGCCGGCCTATTACGACAGGCCGGGCGGCCCCTACGTCGATCCGCTCGGCAAGGACTATCCCGACAACTGGCGGCGTTTCGCCGCTCTATCGCTCGCCGCCTCCGAGATCGCCGCCGGCCTGCTGCCCGGCTGGCGGCCGGATCTCGTCCATACCCACGACTGGCAGGCGGCGCTGACCTCGGTCTACATGCGCTATTATCCGACGCCGGAACTGCCGAGCGTGCTGACCATCCACAATATCGCCTTCCAGGGCCAGTTCGGGTCCGAGATCTTTCCCGGCCTGCGCCTGCCCGCCCATGCCTTCGCCACCGACAGCATCGAATATTACGGAACTGTCGGTTTCCTCAAGGGTGGCCTGCAGACCGCCCATGCGATTACGACGGTCAGCCCGACCTATGCCGACGAGATTCTGACGCCGGAATTCGGCATGGGGCTCGAGGGCGTCATTGCCAGCCACATCGACAATCTGCACGGCATCGTCAACGGCGTCGACACCGATATCTGGAACCCGGCGACCGATCCCGTCGTCCACACCCATTACGGCGCGACGACGCTGAAGAACCGCGAGGAGAACCGTCGCTCGATCGCCGAATTCTTCCATCTCGACAATGACGACGCCCCGATTTTCTGCGTCATCAGCCGTCTCACCTGGCAGAAGGGCATGGATATCGTCGCCAACGTCGCCGACGAGATTGTTGCCATGGGCGGCAAGCTCGTTGTGCTCGGCTCCGGCGAAGCGGCACTTGAAGGCGCGTTGCTGGCCGCCGCCGCCCGCCATCCCGGCCGCATCGGCGTCTCGATCGGCTATAACGAGCCGATGTCGCATCTGATGCAGGCCGGCTGCGATGCGATCATCATCCCTTCGCGCTTCGAACCCTGCGGCCTGACCCAGCTTTACGGCCTGCGTTATGGCTGCGTGCCGATCGTCGCCCGCACCGGCGGACTGAATGACACGGTGATCGACGCCAATCACGCCGCACTTGCGGCGAAAGTGGCAACCGGCATACAATTCTCACCTGTGACGGAAACGGGCATGCTACAGGCAATCCGCCGTGCAATGCATTTTTACGCGGACCGGAAACTCTGGACCCAATTGCAAAAGCAAGGCATGAAATCGGATGTCTCCTGGGAGAAGAGCGCCGAACGCTACGCTGCCCTCTATTCAAGCCTCGTCTCGAAAGGCATGTGAACTAAAATGAACAAGTCTGTACCCACCACGCCCTATCTGGACCAGAAGCCCGGGACGTCGGGCCTGCGCAAGAAGGTTCCGGTGTTCCAGCAGCCGAACTATGCGGAGAACTTCATCCAGTCGATCTTCGATTCACTGGAAGGCTTTCAGGGCAAGTGCCTCGTCATCGGCGGCGACGGACGCTACTACAATCGCGAAGTCATCCAGAAGGCGATCAAGATGGCCGCCGCCAACGGCTTCGGCAAGGTCATGGTCGGCAAAGGCGGCATTCTGTCGACGCCGGCCGCCTCCCACATCATCCGCAAGTACAAGGCTTTCGGCGGCATCATTCTTTCCGCCAGCCACAATCCCGGCGGTCCGACCGAAGATTTCGGGATCAAATACAACATCAACAATGGCGGCCCGGCGCCGGAAAAGATCACCGACGCGATTTATGCACGCTCCAAGACGATCGACAGCTACAAGATCGCCGATTTCGCCGACGTCAATCTCGACCGCATCGGCAAGGATGAGCTTCCCGGCGGCACGATCCTGTCGGTCATCGACCCGGTCGAGGACTATGCCGCGCTGATGGAAGAGCTGTTCGATTTCGGCGCCATCCGCAACCTGATCAGCCTCGGCTTCCGCATTGCCTTCGATGGGATGAGCGCCGTCACCGGCCCCTATGCCAAGGAAATCTTCGAAAATCGCCTTGGCGCTCCCTTGGGATCGGTGCGCAACTTCATGCCGCTGCCGGATTTCGGCGGCCATCATCCGGACCCCAACCCGGTTCACTGCAAAGAACTCTTCGATGAGATGATGGGCGATGACGCGCCCGATTTCGGCGCCGCGTCCGATGGCGACGGCGACCGCAATCTGATTATCGGCCGCGGCATCTTCGTCACGCCCTCCGACAGCCTGGCGATTCTGGCCGCCAACGCCAATCTCGCTCCCGGCTATTCCGGCGGCCTTGCCGGCATCGCCCGCTCGATGCCGACATCGGGCGCGGCCGATCGTGTCGCTGAAAAGCGCGGCATCGGCATGTACGAAACGCCGACCGGATGGAAGTTCTTCGGCAACCTGCTCGACGCCGGCATGGCGACGATCTGCGGTGAGGAAAGCTCCGGCACCGGCTCCAGTCACGTCCGCGAAAAGGACGGCCTCTGGGCCGTGCTGCTGTGGCTGAACATTCTTGCCGTGCGCGGCGAGAGCGTCGCCGATATCGTCACCCAGCACTGGCAGACCTACGGCCGCAATTATTATTCGCGCCATGACTACGAAGGTCTCGACACCGATGCGGCGAACGGCCTTGTGGACAATCTCCGCAGCCAGCTTTCCACCCTGCCCGGCAAGAGCTTCGGCAGCCTGAAGGTCGAAAAGGCTGACGACTTCGCCTATCACGACCCTATCGACAAATCGGTGAGCGAGCATCAGGGTGTCCGCGTGCTCTTCGAAGGCGGCTCCCGCGTCGTCTTCCGCCTGTCCGGCACCGGCACGTCTGGCGCAACCTTGCGTGTCTATATCGAGCGCTACGAGCCGGATTCGACTCGCCACAACATCGAAACGCAGGAAGCGCTCGCCGATCTGATTGCGGCCGCCGAAAGCATTGCCAGCATTCGTGAACGCACGGGACGCGATGCGCCAACCGTGATCACCTGATCCGGGGGGAACATGCGGGGGAACAGTTCGGCGCAAAGCGGCGCGATCGTCTTCGAGACCGGCGTCGAATTTGGCGTGTGGTCGCATCATGCCGCACAAATCGAACTCTGCCTCTTCGAGGATGACGGCAACAGGGAGTTCGCGCGCTTGCCGATGGCGCGCGACAGCAACTACACCCACCGTCTCTTTGTCGACGGGCTGAAGGCGGGGGCTCGCTACGGCTATCGTGCCGACGGTATCTACGCCCCTGACAACGGCCTCTGGTACGATCCCTCCAAACTGCTGATCGATCCCTACGCCAAGGAAATCGATAGGCCGTTCCGCTACGATCCCCGCCTCGGCATCTATGGCGAGGATAGCCAGGATCTGATGCCGAAGGCGATCGTCACCACCGATACGCCTGCCGAAATCCGCAAGCCGCTCTTCAAACCGGGCGGCTTTATTTATGAAGTGGCGGTACGGCCCTTCACCATTCTCCATCCCGACGTGCCGGAGGCCGAGCGCGGCACGGTCGCTGCCCTTGCCCATCCCTCCGTCATCGCCCATCTGAAGCGGATCGGTGTCGATGCCGTCGAGCTGATGCCGATAACCGCCTGGATCGACGAACGCCACCTGCCGCCGCTCGGCCTCACCAATGGCTGGGGCTACAATCCCGTCGCCTTCATGGCGCTCGATCCGCGGCTCGCCCCCGGCGGCATGGCCGAGCTGCGCCAGACGGTCGCGGCCCTCCATGCCGAAGGCATCGCCGTCATCCTCGATCTCGTCTTCAACCATACCGGCGAGAGCGACCGTTACGGCGCGACGCTATCGCTGCGCGGTCTCGACAACCTGCATTATTATCGCCACGCCCACAGCAGCCCTAACGAGCTCGTCAACGACACCGGTACCGGCAATACGCTCGCCTGCGACCATCCAGAGGTCCGGCGTCTCATCATTGATAGCCTACGCCATTTCGTGTTGAACGCCGGCGTCGATGGCTTTCGCTTCGATCTTGCCCCGGTTCTCGGCCGCACCGCGACAGGCTTCGAGCGCGACGGCGGAACGCTTGCCGCGATCCTCGCCGACAAAGTGCTTGCCGACCGCATCATGATTGCCGAACCCTGGGATATCGGCCCGGGCGGTTATCAGCTCGGCAATTTCCCCAGCTCCTTCCTCGAATGGAACGATCGTGTTCGTGACGATCTGCGCTGCTACTGGCGCGGCGACGATTGGAAGACCGGCGCGCTGGCGACCGCACTCGCCGGCTCCTCCGACATCTTCTCCCGCAACGACGGCAGGCAGACGCGTAGCGTCAACTTCCTCGCCGCCCATGACGGCTTCACGCTGACAGATCTCGTCTCCTACGCCGGAAAGCACAATGACGCCAATGGCGAACACAATCGTGATGGCCACAACGAGAACCACTCGTGGAATGGCGGCGTCGAGGGAGAAACCGTCTATCCGACGATCCGCAAGCGCCGCCGGGACGATGTGACGGCGCTGATATCGACGCTGTTTGCCACCCGCGGCAGCATCATGCTGACGGCGGGCGACGAGGGCGGCCGCAGCCAGCACGGCAACAACAACGCCTATTGCCAGGACAACGAGATCACCTGGCTGGATTGGAAGGCGCTGGACGAAGGTCTGGTCGCCCATACCGCCTTCGTCGCAGGCCTGCGTCGCCGCTTCACCGCCTTCTCCGAAACGGGATTGCTGTCAGGAAACGGCGATGTCGAATGGATTTCGCTCTCCGGCGAGCCGATGACGGTTGTCGAATGGGAGACGCCGTCGCTTTCCACGCTCGGCATGCTGCTGTCGACCGGCGACCGCTCCTTGCGCGGCAGGCAGACCCGGCTTGCCGTGCTTTTCAACCGTTCGGGGGATCGCCAATTTTTCACGCTGCCGTCCGGGGCCGAGCCGGGCTGGCGCCAGTTGACACCGGAGGGCGCGAAGAAAATCGGCGACCGCGCAACCGTCGAGCCGCGGTCCGTCGCCTTTTTCGTAGAAAATTGACCGCCGCCTCTCGCTTGCGCAAATCCTTGTCGCAATCGTCACAAATGCACGATAAGGCTTGGGCCGGCGGCTTGTTTCACGAGGAATTTATGGTCACGGAAATTTCACTCTCCGACGTGCGGGGATTGATCGGCATGGAAACGGGCCTTTCGGATTGGATCACCGTCGACCAGACGATGATCGACGCTTTTGCAGGGGCAACCGACGACCATCAGTTCATTCATGTGGATCCTGAGCGCGCGGCGGCGGAGAGCCCTTTCGGCGGCACCATCGCCCACGGTTTCCTGACGCTATCTCTGCTGTCGACGCTGAACTACAATTGCCTGCCGAAAGTGCGCGAGCAGACCATGGGCATCAATTACGGTTTCGATCGCGTCCGCTTCATGACGCCGGTGAAAAGCGGCGCCCGCGTCCGTGGTCGCTTCCTGCTTTCCGACGCCCGCTTCCGCGGCGCCGGCATGCTGATGACCACCTATGACGTTTCGATCGAAATCGAAAACGAGAAGAAGCCGGCGCTGACGGCAAAATGGATCACCATTATCCAATTCGACCCCAAGGACCGTCCCGAGGACGTTTGAGCGAAACGCGGCTTGTTACTCGGCCGAATTGCAGACGGCTTCGAGTGCGTGCCCGTCCGGATCCATCACGAACGCCGCATAATAGTGTTCGCCGTAGTGGGCGCGCAAGCCTGGACCACCATTGTCACCGCCGCCATGTGCGATTGCCGCGACATGGAACTGATCGACCGCCTGGCGGCTCGGGGCGGCAAAGGCCAGATGAAAACCCGGGCCGGCCGGACGCTGGCCATCCGGCCGATGTTTGATCGCCAGTTTGTCTCCGCCGCCGGGAAGGCCGTAGCCGACCGCCTGTCCCGTCTGCCCCGGCCTCATGTCATCCCAGACCCTGACATAGCCGAGGGCACCAAGGGCGGCATCGTAAAATGCCGCTGACCGCTCGATATCGGAAACGCCGAGGGAGGCATGGTGCAGCATTCACCTATCCCTTGAATGAGACTTACGAAGCCGGGATCCGTACGGGCTCAATGGCCGGCGTCATGAGCCGCCTCGTTGAGCAGCCCGAAGACGAAATCCGAAAACGACCGCCAGCACTCCACCCGGAACGTGTCTTCTTCCGTGCGCAGAAGCACGATCTCCGCCTTGCCGAGGATCGTGCGCGACGCGGCTCCGACCGGAAAAGAAGACAACGACAGATCTTGCGGGCAGCCGGCGGCAAGCGTCTTTTCCGCACCCGGCCCCGAGACGATGATCGCGAGATTGCGGTGAGAAACGTCGGTCGCCGAATGCACGGCGCCCACGCGCGAAAGCACTGTCATCAGATCGGCGCCGTCCTCGTCGATCACCAGCCATTCGTCTGGCCCGATCCAGAGCACCGATCGGGCGCCGGCCCGGACCGATGTTTTCGGGGCGGTCGGCACGGATAGACCGAGCGCCGAGGAAAGCGCGGCAAGCGATTCCGCCGGGGCGCGCAGCGCCACCCGGCTTGCAGTGGGTGCGGTCGTCAGCCGCACCGTTGCGGAACCGCCGAGACGGCCGGCAAGCGCCGGTTTGCGAATTGCAACATCAGCCATGGATGCGGCCTCCTTCCTTGTCAAAGAACACCATATCCGTCAATTCGACGGCGATCGTCCGGTCCGCCATCGGCACATAGAGCGTCTCGCCCATCCGCGCCCGGCCGCCGGCGACGAGCGCGAAGGCGATCGACCTGCCGCAATTATCCGACCAGTAGGCCGATGTGACGTGACCAAGCATGGTCATCGGCTTCGGCTCGTTCGGGCTTGCGACAATCTGCGCGCCTTCTTCGAGCACCAGCTTCGGGTCGTTGGTGATAAGGCCGACGAGCTGCTTGCGCCCATCCTTGACGAGGTCCGGCCGCTTCAGCCCGCGGATGCCGACAAAATCCGTCTTTTTCTTCGAGACCGCCCAAGAAAGTCCGGCGTCATCGGGAGTTACGGTCCCATCGGTATCCTGGCCGACGATGATGTAACCCTTCTCGGCGCGAAGCACATGCATCGTCTCGGTGCCGTAGACGCAGACGCCGAGCGGCTCGGCATTGGCCCAGACCGCTTCGAGCACCGACTGGCCGTAATCGGCCGGCACGTTGATTTCGAAGCCGGTTTCACCGGTGAAGGAGACGCGGAAAAGCCGTGCTGGCACGCCACAGACCGTGCACTCGGCAACGCTCATATGCGGGAAGGCTTCGTTCGAAAGATCGAGCCCCTCGACCAGCGGCGCGACGATGTCGCGCGCCTTCGGTCCCTGCACGGCAATGACAGCCCATTGCTCGGTCACCGAGGTCAGCCATACCTTCAGATCCGGGAATTCCGTCTGCAGATAATCTTCCATGTGATGGAGAACGCGCGGCGCACCGCCTGTCGTCGTCGTCACATGGAAACGGTCGTCTGCCAGCCGTCCGACGACGCCGTCGTCATAAACGAAGCCGTCTTCGCGGGTCATGATGCCGTAGCGGGCCTTGCCGGGCTTCAGCGTGTCCCAGGCATTGGTATAGATGAGGTTGAGGAACTTCGCCGCATCCGGCCCCACCACCTCGATCTTGCCGAGCGTCGAGGCATCGAAGATGCCTGCCGCCTCGCGTGCCGTCCGGCATTCGCGGCCGACCGCCTCATGCATGGTCTCGCCCGCCCGCGGATAGAACCAGGCGCGCTTCCAGTTGCCGACATCCTCGAAGACCGCGCCGTGGGCTTCTTCCCAGTCGTGCAGCGGCGTCTTGCGCGTCGGATCGAACAGCTCTCCGCGCGAATGGCCGATCAGCGTGCCGTAGGTGACCGGTGTATAGGGCGCACGGAAAGTGGTGAGCCCGACTTGCGGGATTTCCTTGCCAAGCATTTCGGCGGCGATCGCCAGGCCGTGCATGTTGGAGAGCTTGCCCTGGTCGGAGGCCATGCCGTTGGTCGTGAAGCGCTTGATATGCTCGATCGAATGCATGCCCTCGCGCACGGCAAGGCGGATATCCTTGGCGCAGACGTCGTGCTGGAAATCGATGAAGGCCTTGGCATTGGTCTTCGGTCCGGCGCCTTCGGCAGCGCCGATCATGCCGCCTGTCCAGTCATAGGCCTGCTCGGCCGAAATTGCGATCTTCTCGCCGCTGCTTCCGCCGGTGGCCTGCGCCATCAGCTCGCCGGCGGCAAGCGATTCTTCGATCGTCCGCTGCAGGTCGTCGGTGCCGTTGCAGGCGCCGACCGAGAGGCAGTCCTGCGCATAGGAGCCGGGCAGGAAACGTTGGCTTTCGGCATCGAAGGCCACTTTGCCGCGCGACTGCGAAAACATATGCACCGACGGCGTCCAGCCGGCCGAAACCAGCAGCGCATCGACCGCGATCTTGCGCGGCGAACCACCGCCGTTGCGCGCCACCGTCATCGATGAGATGCGCAGCCGTCCCGACGTGTTGACGACCGACTGGCCGGCCAGAACATCGATGCCGAGCGCTCGCGCCTCTTCCAGCACCGCCGCTCCCGGCGCCTGCCTGCTATCGACGATGGCGGCGATCGACACACCGGATCGTTTCAGATCGAAAGCGGCCTCATAGGCCGAATCATGCGCCGTGTAGATGCCGACCTTGGTCCCGACGGCGACGCCGTAGTGATTGAGATACATCCGCCCCGCCGAGGCCAGCATGATGCCCGGCCGGTCGTTGTTCGGAAATACCATGTGCCGCTCGATCGCGCCGGTGGCCAGGATCACCCGCTTGGCCCGGACCTGCCATAACCGCTCGCGCGGCAGATCGCGGGAAGGCTTGGCGATATGATCGGTGACGCGCTCGGCAAGACCGACGAAATTGTGGTTGTAGTAGCCGAAGGCGGTCGTGCGGACCAGCACTTCGACATTGTCCATAGCCTTCAGGCGAGTCACGGCCTTCTGCGCCCAGCTATTGCCGTCCTGTCCGTCGATCGTCACGCCGGTATCGTAACGCAACGCCCCGCCCGCTTCCGCCTGCTCGTCGCACAGGATCACCCTGGCGCCGCTCTCGGCAGCGGCCAGCGCCGCTGAAAGCCCGGCAAGGCCGGCGCCAACCACCAGCACGTCGCAATGGGCATAGCGGCTGGCATAATGATCGGGATCCTCTTCCGTCGGCGCGACGCCGAGACCAGCGGCGCGACGAATGATCGGTTCGTAGACATGTTTCCAGGCGGCACGCGGCCACATGAAGGTCTTGTAGTAGAAACCGGCGGCGAAGAACGGCGACATCAGGTTGTTGACCGCGCCGACGTCGAAGGCAAGCGACGGCCAACGGTTCTGCGAGGTGACGATCATGCCGTCGAAAACTTCCTGCACGGTGGCGCGCACGTTCGGCTGCTTGCGCGCCGTATCGCGGGCAACGTCGATCAGCGCATTCGGCTCCTCGGCCCCTGCCGACAGAATGCCGCGGGCCCGGTGATATTTGAACGAACGGCCGACGAGATGCACACCGTTGGCGATCAGCGCCGAGGCGACGGTATCGCCTTCGAGCGCCGTATAGGTCTTGCCGTCGAAGCTGAAGCGCGCTGTTTTGGCCGGTGTCAGGCGCCCCTTGCCGACGATACGGTTCACGCCGCTCATTGCGCCTCTCCTTCCACGGCTTCATATGTCTCGACAGGCGCATGCTGCTGGGCCGCCGCACCGATCTCAGGCTTCGGTTCACCCGCCTTGTAAGTCACGATGAACTTGTCGCTCACCGTATCGCGCGCCGCGTTGAAGAAGCGCCCGCAGCCATGGATGTGCCGCCAGCGTTCGAAGATCAGCCCCTTCGGATTGTCGCGCATAAAGAAATAGGCCTCGAACTCCTCGTCCGAGATCGAGGCGATATCGGCGGGCCGCACGATATGCGCGTCACCGGCACCGCGGAACTCAAGCTCCGAGCGCTCTTCCTGACAGTAAGGGCAATGGATCAGCAGCATGTGTGATTTCCTTCTCCTCCCCTTCTCCCCAGCGGGAAGAAGGTGCCTGAAAGGCGGATGAGGGGGTGAGCGACGAAAGGAGCGAGCATCCGAGTGGGAAGCGAGGATGGCACGCCCCACAAAATCTCAGTCATGATATTCGTCATCAGTGCGCCACCGCCGCCGCCGCCGCCTCGTCGATCAGCCGGCCACTGCGGAAACGCTCCAGTGTCAGCCCGGCATTGAATTTGTGCGGCTCATCGCGAGCAATCAGATGCGCGAAGAGATTGGCCGAGCCCGGCGTCGCTTTGAACCCGCCGGTTCCCCAGCCGCAATTGACGTAGAGCCCGGGAACAGGCGTCTTCGACTGGATCGCCGAACGATCCGGCGTATTGTCGACGATGCCGCCCCATTGCCGCATCATCTTGACGCGGCGGAACATCGGGAAAAGCTCGCAGATGGCGTCGAGCGTGTGGGTGATGATCTGCAAGCCGCCGGTCTGTGAATAGGAATTATACTGGTCGGTGCCGGCACCGATGACGAGCTCTCCCTTGTCGGACTGGGAGATATAGGCATGCACCGTGTTCGACATGACGACACACGGAAAGATCGGCTTCAACGGCTCGGAGACCAGGGCCTGCAGCGGGCTCGATTGCAGCGGCACGCGTACATCGGCCATCTTCATGATTGTCGTCGTATGGCCGGCCGCCGACACGGCGACTTTCTTGGCGCCGATGAAGCCGCGCGAGGTCTCGACCCCGGTCACGCGCCCATCGGGGCCGCGGCGGATGCCGGTCACTTCGCAATTCTGGATGATGTGCACCCCGCGGTCTGAGGCTGCGCGCGCATAACCCCAGGCGACCGCGTCGTGCCGCGCCGTGCCGCCGCGCCGCTGCAGCGCTGCCCCGTTGATCGGATAACGTGCGCTGGCCGAGATATCGAGCGGCGGACAATAGGCCTTCGCCTGCTCCGGCGTCAGCCATTCATTGTCGATGCCGTAGAGCCGGTTGGCATGGATATGCCGCTTGAACGACTGCTGGTCGTGAATATTGTGCGAGAGCATCATCACGCCGCGCGGCGAATACATCACGTTGTAGTTGAGCTCCTGGGAAAGCCCTTCCCAGAGCTTCATCGAATGCTCGTAAATGTGCATGCTCTCTTCGTAGAGATAATTCGAGCGGATAATGGTGGTGTTGCGCCCGGTATTGCCGCCGCCGAGCCAGCCTTTCTCGATCACCGCCACATTGGTGATGCCGTGCTCCTTGGCGAGATAGTAGGCAGCACCCAGCCCGTGGCCGCCGGCGCCGATGATGATGACATCATATTCGGCGCGCGGCTCCGGCGAAGTCCACTGCTTCTCCCAGCCCTTGTGGCCACGAAGGGCCTCCCTCGCCACGGCAAAAACCGAATATTTCCGCATCCGCCTTCTTCTCCTTCAGGAAAGGGCTGTTCTCCGCGCCCATACAAATCGCAAATCCAAATGCGGCACAACGGTTGTTTTGCGACGCGCGAGAGCTTTGCTTTTGACACTAAGCGACATGATGGCGAAAACGGCGCGGTTTTCAGACGACATCGTGCGCTGCTTGCGAAAGCCGTTCGGCGGGATAAGGCAAAGCTGACCTTTCCTCGGCCAGCCGCCCGGTCCTAGCCCAAGTGGGCGAGAAGACAACCAGTTACTAAAATGTTAATTCACCTTATGTTTCCGGGGTTCCTGTATCATGTGGGGTCGGCGTTCATTACTCCAGGCGTTTTGCATTGTGGTTGTTGGCGCGCAACCGGCACTCGCCGCCGAGCCGGTCGGCCAAGCTGTCGTCATCAAGACGGAGGTGACGGGAGAGAGCGGCCCGATCGAAGTCGACACCAGCGTCCATCGCAACGAACGCATCAAGACATCCCCATCGGGACTTGGCCAGTTCCTGTTCCGTGACGGCACGAAGCTCGCAGTGGGCTGGGGCTCGTCGGTCGTGATCGACAAATATGTCTTCGATGATTCCCAATCGGTCAAGAAACTGACCATCAGAGCGGCAAAGGGTACGTTCCGCTGGGTGAGCGGCAGTTCCAACTCCTCAGCCTACCAGATCCTGACGCCCGCCGGCACGATCGGGGTGCGCGGCACCGCTTTCGATTTCTACGTCGGCCCTGATGGCACGACCGCCGTCGTCCTGTTGAATGGCGCGGCTCGGTTTTGCGGCCCGGGCGGCTGCCGGCAGTTGCAGCAACGCTGCGATTGCGTGGTGGCCAAGCCGAACGGCAATATGTCGGCGGCACGCCGGGTCGATCCCAGCATTCTCGATACGCTCGGAAATCCCCGCGCGCTCCCCTTTCTCTCCGGCAATCAGCGGCTTTCAGGCGGCATCGGCATGATCGGCGGCTGCAATATGGCGTCAGCCGCGCCGGAAAGAAAAGACAGAAAACCGCCTCCGCCGGCGATTGCGCCAGTTCCCAAAAGGCAGGATCCGCCGCAGAGGCAGGCCGAGCCGCAGAAGGAGCGGCCGAACAAGCCGGACAAGCCGCATCACGACAAGCCAGATCATGACAGGCCAGATCACGACAGGCCGCATCATGACAGGCCCGATCGTCCCGACAAGCATGATGGTCATGATGATCACGACCGGCCCGGGAACCACGACCAGCATCACGGGAATGACCAGGATCATCAAGGACACGACCGCGATGGCAATCACGATGGCGATCACGATTACGACAGGGATCGGCATCACGACGGGGGCTGGGGTTTCAATCGCAACCGCTGACCCGTTCAGTCGGCCGCGCTCTTCTCGAACCGATCACTCACCTCGCGAAAATGATCGGTCCTGCCGGATACCCGCCGATAGAATTCCGCCAGGCCGTCGATCACCCCCGCCGCCCTGAGCTTTGCTGCGCCGACAAGCTTGCGGGTGTTCTTCGAATGCGCAAGCAGGGCCTGCATCAGCTGCTGGTGGGCGACAACAAGGGCTGAAAATTCGGCCGATGTGGCAACGCGTTCGTCGCCGACAACGGCAAGGATCTGCGTTCGGATGCTCTTTCCTTTGAGCGGAATGGCGCCAGCCTCGATCAGCGCCATTCCCTGCACCGACCTTGCCGTGCTGTCGGATATCAGAATGTCGAAGCCGACTTCCTTGCAGCATGATTCCAGCCGCGCCGCGACGTTGACGGCATCACCGACCGCCGAATAGTTGAAGCGCGTTTTGGCGCCCATATTGCCGACGCAGGCGAGGCCGGTGTGGATGCCGATGCCGATCCCGACCTGTTGTCCGGGTCCGAAGCCGAAAGCGTCGCCGGCGTTCAACTCGGCCAGGGTTTCACGCATGGCAAGCGCTGCGCGGACCGCCTTGGTTTGATGATCGGGCACATCGATGGGCGCATTCCAGAACGCCATGATCGAATCGCCGATGAACTTGTCGAGCGTACCTTCATTGGCCACCACATGGCGGCTCAGCGCATCGAGCAACGTGTTCAGGAATGCGACGACATCCGTCGGTGCCAGCCGCTCGCTGATCTCGGTGAAGTTCCTGACATCGACGAACATGACCGTCAGTTCACGGTCGTCGCCGCCGAGGCGCAATGCATCGCGGGTATGCTCGATGCGATGGAGCAGCGATGGCGAAAGATAATGCCCGAAGGCGCGCCGCACCGCCCGCCGTTCCCGGTCGATCACCAGGATCCGGAATGAGGTCGCGGCAAAATGGATGATTGATCCGCTGACAATCGGCGCCAGCGGATCGAAAAGAAGCCCCGCATAAAGAAACGACACCCAGGATGCCACGAGCGCCATTGCCGTAATCAACAGGCCGCAGATCAGCGCGACGGCCGGGCTGACGAAGGTCGTCACCACGACGAGAAGGCATCCGAGCACCGCGATGACAAGGATTTCCAGCCCGTCCGCCCAGTCGGGCCGCGACAGGAAATGGCCGGAGAGGATCTGCTCGACGGCCTGCGCATGCAGCGAAACGCCAGGAACGTTCTCGCCGAGCGCCGTGACGCGGATGTCCTGGAGCCCGGCCGCCGATGTGCCGACGAAGACGATGCTGCCGTTAATGGCAGCCGCGACCTCGGGAGAAGCCCCTTCGGCCGCAAGCATCTGCCGGGCGGATATGTACCGCTCAGCCCGGTCGGGGCTGACATAAAGCCAGAGTTCGCCCGCCGCCGTCAGCGGCACGACGAAATCGCCGATCTTCGCCGATGTCATAATGCCGGCGCGATCGGGCGCGCCTGATAGCACATAGGTCGACGCCCCCTGGGCGACGCGCAGGGCCTCGATGGCGAGATTTGGATAGAGCTGCTCGCCGTCGGTCAGGAACAGCGGAACCGCCCGCACCACCGGCGAGGGGTTGCCGGGGTTGAGGCTGATATGGCCGAGCCCCGCCGCATTGGCCTCCAATTGCGGCCTGAGCGGCGTCGAGGCGCCGAGATAGGGAGGAGCCGAGACAGGGCTTTCGCCTGTGAAGGCGAAACCCGCCTTCACAGGCGGCCGATAATGGCCCTCGTTGGAAAGGCCGAAGCCGAGTACGACGGGCTTGCCGGCAATCGAGCGGGCGAATATTTCGTCATTATCAGGCAGTTTCTCGGCAAGGGAAGGATCGACGCCTGCAACCTCGCTGACAACATTGCGCGGCGACAGCCGGTCCGGCTCGGCGAAAAGAATATCGAAGGCGATGGCCGAAGCGCCCATCTGCGAAAGCCGGTCCACCAGCAGGGCCAAACGGTCCCGCGGCCATGGCCATTGACCGAATTCCCGTAACGAGGCCTCGTCGATGTCGATCACGCGGACCGGCATCGGCTCGAAGGTCCTCGGAACCAGACGCTGATATTCGTCGAAAGTCACGCCGCGGATCAGCTTGAAAATCGCGGGATCGCCTGCCCGCAGGATCGTCAGCAGAGCCACGATCGCCAGGCCGATAGCGACACCGATTTGCTGGACGCGCGTCATGATCTCACCGGGTGTTCCCTCGACGGCCGGCAGAACGGCTCGCACCTGCCGATAGGCTACGCCGCTTTCGGTCCAAATGCCATTCGCGCATGCATCCGGGTAAACGATCGCCTCCGGGCCAGGACCGCTCTCATGGAGGAGATCGCCGCGCTGGACGAAGTCGCGCCAGAGCCGGATCTTGACCTGATAGGGCAAGCGGGATTTTTCCACCCCGCTTCCCATATCCATCTGGACTTCCTAAACCCGATCTGCTATCTGGCATGACCAATCGCAAGGCTGCGGCCGCGCGAACGTTATATTTTTGCCCCTGGCGCTGCGCCGCCGCCGGCATCAACCAACCAAAGGAACGTGATTCTCGTGCAGGTACTTGTCCGCGATAACAATGTTGATCAGGCTCTCCGCGTTCTCAAGAAGAAGATGCAGCGCGAAGGCGTTTTCCGCGAAATGAAGATGCGTGACTACTACGAGAAGCCGTCGCAGAAGCGTGCTCGCGAAAAGGCCGAGGCTGTTCGTCGCGTTCGCAAGCTGGCCCGCAAGCGCGCCCAGCGCGAAGGTCTGGTCGCACACTGAGCGTTGCCGTCGTTTTTTCGACGTTTTCAGATGCATTGTGGCGGGGGCGATGGGTTCGCCGCCGCCTTTTTTAGTTTGCCGCTGAAGATCGCATATCCGCGCACCGGATATGCCGCATGGGGAAATCGAGCCCGAATGGCTGTCAACACCTTCAATCCGTCCCGCGCTTTGCGCTTGCAGAAAACCGCATTCCTGCCCGCTTTGGCGCTAGCGGCAATGTTCGCCCTCGCCGGCTGCGAGACGACCAATACCTCGGATGCGGTGATCCGCATCGACAAGGCGCAGGGCTCGGAAGAGAATATCGCCTCGCTGACGGCGGTTATCAACGCCAATCCCAAGGATCCCGAAGGCTACAATGTCCGTGGCTCCGCCTATGGCCGCGCCGGCCAGTTCCGTCCGGCTCTGAATGATTTCAATACGGCGCTGCAGATCAATCCACGGTTTTTCCAGGCCTACGCCAATCGTGCCCTCGTCTATCGCAACATGGGTCAGCAGGCCCAGGCGATCGGCGATTACAATGCCGCGTTGCAGATCAATCCGAGCTATGACGTCGCCTATATCGGCCGCGGCAATGTCTACCGCACGGCCGGCCAGGATGATCAGGCCTTCAACGATTTCGACAAGGCGATCCAGCTTGGCACCACCGATGGCCGTGCCTATCACAATCGTGGCCTGATCTATCAGAAGCGCAATCAGCAGGATAAGGCGATCGACGATTTCTCGAAGGCGATCTCGCTCGCGCCGAATTCGCCCGAGCCCTATAATGGCCGCGGCATTTCCTACATCGCACTGAACGACAACGACAACGCCTTTGCCGATTTCAACCACGCGATCGAGCTTAACGGCAACATTGCCGAATCCTGGGCCAACCAGGCGCTCGTCTACGAACGCCGCGGCGACAAGGCGAAGGCCACCCGGTCCTATCGTCACGCCGTCGGCCTCGATCCGAAGTACCAGCCAGCTCGCGACGGTCTCGCCCGCGTCGGTGCTTCCGCCGGCTAAGGACATCAGCTGGGCGGCGGGCAAATCGGCCGCCGCAGGGCTCGTCGTCCTCGATGACATATCATAGTATGTTGCAACCTGCTCTTGCTCCCCCTAACATGGCGCTGCTTCGATAGCCTGCTATCGGGTGTTCGAAACTTATTGAGGGCGGCTTGCGAGAGATGCGGATCTTTGCTTTCCTGACCGCTCGCGAACTCTGTTGTCTTTCGCCAGCGCATGAGACGTGGCGCAACAGATGAAGATCGTCGCGCTGTTCTTTCCCAAAGCCTCGATCGGCACTTACCTCGTCGCCATGGCGGTGGCGATCGCCCTGCCGATCTTCGCCTTTGTGACGCTGCTTCTGCTGCAGCTGGAAGACAACCAGCGTTCGACGCTGAGACGCGAGACGGCCCAGGATGCACTCGCCCTTTCGCGGATCATCGACCGTCAGCTTCAGGACATGGCGACGACGCTGCGGCTGCTTTCGAGCTCACCGGAGCTCGAAAACGGTAATCTTGCCGCCTTCCACGAGCGCACGGAAACCGCCCTCCGAGACAATACGCTGTTCGTCATCGCCGTCGACCGCACCGGCCAGCAACTCCTGAACACGCGCCGAGCCTTCGGCACGCCACTCGGCGAGGTAGCGAACATCACCGCCCTCCAGTCGGTCATGACCTCCGGCCGAATCGAGGCTTCCGACGTCTTTCGCGGCCGCATCAGCGGCGACTGGGTGTATAACGTCACCTTGCCGCGGGCGAACGATCCCGTCGCAGCCCTCATCATCACCCAGGATGCCAAGGATCTGAGCAAGCTCGTGACAACCGAGGGCCTTGCTCCCGGCTGGTCGGCCGCTGTCATCGATCAAAGCGGCCACGTGGTCGCCGCCACCGGCCCGGCCAATCTCGAACCCGGCACGCCCTTCGATCCGCGCATCCTGCCGGCGTTCACCGCTCCACGCGGCGTCTTCCAGGACGAGGCGATCCTGCCACACATGCTGCTCGGTTATGCCAGGATTCCCGGCTGGTCGTGGAAAACGGTGATCTGGGGACCGATCGCTCAGGCGTCGATCCTCAGCACCTGGCGTTTCCTCATCATCGGCGGCGTGGCCCTTCTGCTGGTCGCCGTGCTCGGCGCCTATGCCGTCGCACGGCAGGTGCGCACCACCATCCGCGATATTGCCGGAATGGCGAACCGCATGGGCGAAGGCCATATCGTCTCGCCGGTCGAAACCAGCGTCATCGAGGCGAACCAGGTAGCGATCGCCCTGTCGAACGCCTCCTTCGATCGCAGTCAAAACGAGGACCGGCTGCGCTTCGTTATGCACGAGCTTGTCCACCGCACCAAGAACCTTTTGACGCTAGCCCAGGCAATGATGCGCCAGCTCGCCAAACAAGCCGACAGCGTCGAGACCTTCCAGGCCGCCGTCGCCGACCGCCTCGAGGGGCTGGTGCGTTCGATCGAGCTCCTGACCAGCGAGCAATGGGGAGGCGTGTCGCTGCGGCGGGTGGTCGACATCCACCTGCAGGCCTTCCCGCAATCGCGCGAACAGATCGAAATCACAGGAAAAGATTTCATCCTGAAGCCGGATGCCGTTCAGAACCTTGGTCTTGCCCTGCATGAACTTGCCACCAATTCGGTGAAATACGGTGCGCTATCCGTCCCGCAAGGCCGTGTCCGCTTCGAATGGCGCGATGTCGCGGAGGAAGACAAGCCGGATGCCCTGCTCCGCTTCAGTTGGGAGGAGCGCGGCGGCCCGCCGGTCGTAGAGCCATCGCGCTCTGGCTTCGGCACGACCGTTATCAAGGCCCATGCCGCCTCCGCCTTCCGCGGCACGGTGCAGGTCGATTTTCGGCCCGAAGGCCTGTTATGGGTGCTGACGGCACAGCGTGGCACGCTGGAGCGGGAATAAGCTAGGAACATTCGCCACCTCTACCCGTTTCGAACAGGTCATTCCCAAGGAGAAAGACCATGTTCAAACAAACGATGATCACAGCGGTGGCTCTGGCGGCCGCTGCCTGGGCAAGCCCGGCGGGCGCGGAAAATTATGTCGCGCTTGGCCGTTTGATCTGTGGATCGGATGGCGGTCAAGGTCTGATCGTCACCTCGCAGAAGAACCTCATCTGCACCTATACCCCGGCATCAGGCGGCGCCAAGGCGGTCTACGCAGGCAAGATCGAGAAATTCGGCATCGATCTCGGCCAGACCGGCAAGACCGTGATGATCTGGCAGGTACTGGCAAAGACCGGCACGGATATGCCGCAATTCGCGCTGGCCGGCGAATATTACGGGGTCGGCGCCGATGCGAGCATCGGAGCTGGCGGCGGCGCCAAGGTGATCGCCGGCGGCACCAACAAGGCTTTCATGCTGCAGCCACTGAATATTCAGGCCCAGGAAGGACTGAACCTCGCCATCGGCGTCGAGAAGATGACGTTGGTGCCGGGTGAAACCTGAGCGAAGCGGCCGCGTTCGAGCTGAGCGGCTGTATCTGCGTCATCCATGCGCGATCGCCTTGTTGATATCCTCGGTCATCTTCTTCGCGTCACCGAGCAGCATCATCGTCCCGTCCTTGTAGAACAGCGTATTGTCGATGCCGGCATAGCCTGAACCGAGCGAGCGCTTGACGAACAGGCAGGTCTTTGCCCGGTCGACGTCGAGGATCGGCATGCCGTAGATCGGCGAGGTCTTGTCGTCGCGCGCCGCCGGATTGGTGACGTCGTTGGCGCCGATGACGTAGGCGACGTCAGCCTGGGCGAATTCCGAGTTGATGTCCTCGAGCTCGAAGACTTCATCATAGGGCACATTCGCTTCGGCAAGCAGCACGTTCATATGACCGGGCATGCGGCCCGCGACCGGGTGGATCGCATATTTCACCTCGACGCCGTTCTTCTTGAGATTGTCGGCGAGTTCTCGTAGCGCATGCTGGGCCTGGGCGACCGCCATGCCATAGCCCGGCACGATGATGACCTTCGATGCATTCGCCATCAGATAGGCGGCATCCTCGGCCGAGCCGAGCTTGACCGTCTTGTCCGATGTGTCGGGCCCGCCCGATGCCATCTCACCGCCGAAACCGCCGAGGATGACCGAGACGAAGGAGCGGTTCATGCCCTTGCACATGATGTAGGAGAGGATCGCCCCGGAGGAACCGACGAGCGCGCCGGTGATGATCAGCGCCAGATTGCCCAGCGTGAAGCCGATGCCAGCCGCAGCCCACCCCGAATAGGAATTGAGCATCGAAACGACGACGGGCATATCGGCGCCGCCGATCGGCACGATCAGCAGAACGCCGAGCGCCAGCGACAGCGCCACCACGGCCCAGAAGTCGAAATGGCTCTCGGTGGCGGCAAGCCCGATGATGAAGAGCACGATCAGCACGAGCAGGCTCGCATTGATCACATGCCGGTAAGGCAACAGGATCGGCTTGCCGGACATGCGTCCGTCGAGCTTCAGGAAGGCGATGATCGAACCGGTGAAGGTCAGCGCCCCGATCGCCACGCCGAGCGCCATTTCGACCCGCGCTTCGGTGTGGATGTAGCCGATCTCGCCGATACCGAAGGAGGCAGGGGTATAGAGCGCCGAAGCCGCGACCAGCACGGCGGCCAGACCGACCAGCGAATGGAAGCCGGCGACGAGCTGCGGCATCGAGGTCATGGCGATGGTGCGGGCGATATAGGCGCCGACGCTGCCGCCGATGGCAAGTCCAAGGACGATCAGCACGAAGCCGCCGAAATTCGGCGTGGCCAGCACCAGCGTCGTCAGGATGGCGATCGCCATGCCGATCATGCCGTAGAGATTGCCCTTACGGCTGGTGGCCGGATGCGACAAGCCGCGCAACGCCAGGATGAAGAGAACGCCGGAGACGAGATAGAGGAAAGCTGCGATATTGGTCATCAGATCCTCACCGGTCCTTCTTGCGGTACATCGAGAGCATCCGCTGCGTCACGAGGAAGCCGCCGAAGATGTTTACCGAGACGAGCACGAGGGCGACGAAGCCGAAGCCGGTCGCAAGTCCGCTTGTGGAGATGCCGACCGCCAGAAGCGCGCCGACGACGATGACGGAGGAGATCGCATTGGTGACGGCCATCAGCGGCGTATGCAGCGCCGGCGTCACCGACCACACAACGTAGTAACCGACAAAGATCGACAAGACGAAGATCGCCAGCTGAAAGACGAACGGATCGATTGCCCCGCCGGTCGCAGCACTTGCCGCTTCCGGTGCGTGGGCGGCTGCCGTGACGACGGCAGTCACCGCCTGGTCGAGCTGCTCCAGCGCTCTGTCCATTGCTTCACTGGCCATCAGAGATCTCCCTTCTTCGCGCCGCCGAATGCGGGATGAACCACGTCGCCGGCATAGGTCAGCATCGTCGCCTTGACGAGTTCGTCGTCGAGGTTGACGACGACGCTCCTGCTTTCCTTGTTGACCATGGTCTCGAGGAAGGTCACGAGGTTCTTGGCGTAGAGCGCCGAGGCGCTGGCCGCAACGCGGCCCGGCATGTTGGCGAAACCGATCACCCTGACGCCGTCGACATCGGCAATCTCGCCGGCAACGACGCCCTCGATATTGCCGCCGCGCTCGACTGCGAGGTCGACGGCGATCGCGCCCGGTTTCATTGCTGCGAGCATGGCGCGCGAAACCAGCCGCGGCGCCGCGCGACCCGGGATCAACGCGGTAGTAATGACGATATCCTGCTTGGCGATATGTTCGGCCACGAGTGCGGCCTGCTTCGCCTGATAGTCGGCGGACATTTCCTTGGCATAGCCGCCGGCCGTCTCCGCCGCCTTGAACTCCTCGTCCTCGACAGCGATGAACTTGGCGCCGAGCGAGGCAACCTGCTCCTTGGCGGCCGGGCGGACGTCGGTGGCTGAGACCACCGCGCCGAGGCGCCGCGCCGTCGCAATCGCCTGAAGACCCGCAACGCCGGCGCCCATGACGAAGACCTTGGCGGCCGGCACGGTGCCGGCAGCCGTCATCATCATCGGCATGGCGCGGTCATAGACCGCCGCCGCCTCGATGACCGCCTGGTAGCCGGCGAGATTGGCCTGGGATGAAAGCACGTCCATGGACTGGGCGCGGGTAATGCGCGGCATCAGCTCCATCGCGAAGGCCGAAAGTCCGGCACTTGCCAGAGCTGCGATGGCTTCGTCATTGCCATAGGGATCCATGATGGCGATGACCACGGCGCCGCTTTTATAGCCTGCGATTTCGTGTTCGCTCGGGCGGCGCACCTTCAGCACGACGTCGGCCGAGGCAGCATCGGCAAAACTGCCGATCCTTGCGCCAGCTGCCTCGAACTCTCCGTCCGGAATGCGCGAAGCCGCACCGGCACCGGCTTCGACGACAACGTCGAAGCCGAAACTCTTCATTTTTTTCACGGTCTCGGCGGAGGCCGCGACACGCGTCTCCTCGCCCGCAATTTCCCTTGCAACGAAAACGATATTGCCCAACTGCCCCCTCCTCCGGGTCAGCCGGACCGCCGCAGGCTTTCCTGCGCGGGCCAAGCACCTAAAGCATGTCGTCGCGCAAAACTGTACGGCGCGTTGCGATAACGACATGCGCAAAAATAACGACCTGAAGCGCGTGGAGCGGATCTGAAAGATCGCGACGCGCTTTAGTCACAAAGCTTCGGAGAAGCCCCTCCTCCCCTTGCCGCGATCAGCGGAACAGGAAGATGCCGATGGCGAGAAGAATGATGAAGACGAAAAGGCCGCCAAGGAGGCCGGCGCCGCCGAAGAAACCGGCGGTCATCGCAAGCAGGAGGCAGATGAGAAGCATCGAGCCGTATTTCGCGGCAGCAATGAACATGTCGTAGGTGTTTTCATGTTCCTTGTAATCCATCGGCGCGCCGGTCTCGACCGGTCCGGTATGATGTTCGGCCATAAATATCGTCTCCCTGAAATGCCTCTGCGCTGCCTGATTCCCCCGCCCCGCGAGGGAAGTCCCTGCCTGCAGGAATTACACAATGACAGGCGAAAGCGCAATGCATGAGAACGCCGCAGCTAATGCATGTCGCCGGGAAGTGTGTAGCGGTTCCGGGACAACGACATGCATAAAACAAAGGCTTAAAGCGCGTCGCATGAATCAAATTTGATACGACGCGCTTTAGGCGTCAAAACCAGCTATTTCCAGGCGGCAAAAGCATGAGGGGCGACGACTGCGGATAATTGTTGCCGCCCCTCATTGTTCTCACTCAGATGCTCGCCCGGTGAGAGAAGAAGAAATCAGAGCGGCAGGTCGGTGCCGAGTTCGCCTTGCGGCACGAAGCGCGCCGTCGGAATGATGGTGAGCGGCGGCAATGTGTCGTTGGGATTGCGCGAAAACATCATGCGTTGCTCGCTGGCGCTGGAGATGAAGAAGGGGTAGCGCGTCAACAGCTTGCGCCCGACCTCGATCACATTCGTCGCCATCAACGTCACGTCAACCCCGTAACTCTCCGCCAGTCGGCCCGGCACAATGGTATCGGCATAGAAAACCCGCTTATAGAAGGCGGCATGTGGGGGCCGGACGGACTGAAGAACGCGGTCCGCCCTGAAATACGCTGCCGCAACGATGGTCGGCCGCAGCGTCAGATAGGGAACCCAGGGCAGATCGGCGGTGAGCTCGGGATCGGCCGCGAAACGCGCGGGGTCGATCAAGGTCAGCCCGGCGTCCAAAAGCTCATCCATCGCCTCGGGAAAGGCCTCTCCGGACCGACTGATACGGTGCTCGGGTGTCACATAATGAACCCGGATGGTGCTGACCAATTCCCCATAATAATACAGGCCGAAGATATAGGCATGGCTGTCGAAATCGACATCGTCCAATAGGCCTCCCGGGGCAAGCGACAGCGCGTCGTGGGCCTTGTAGGCCTTGTAGCGCAGGCGTTCTACCTGCTCCATGTCTTCGCTGCTTTCGACGCGGCGATACTCGACATGATCCAAAACTTCCAAAATTTTCGCGCTGAAATCGCTACGCTTGAACAGTGTCTCTGACATTTTCTCGATCCGCTCGTTAACGGATCATTAATCATATGCCGGCGAGATTTAGGCAAGAAAATCCGATAATTCGGGCCGTTTATAAAGTATTAAGGTTAACGGCGCGGAGGATTGTCAGCGGAAAAGCGGCCGTAGCAGAGCGCTCAGGCGACCTTGTTGCGCCGACGCTGAACGGGGCGGCGGCCGATGCCCTGCTGCAATAGCGGGATATTCTGGGAAGGCACCGGCTGAGAGAAAACATAGCCCTGCACGAGATCGGTGCTGCGGTGCTTGTTGAGCAGAGCGAGCTGCTCTTCGGTCTCGACGCCCTCGATGACGATCTTCAGCCCCAGTTCGCGGGCGAGATGGACCGTACCGCGCAGGAGCTTGTGGCGGCGGTTATCCTCGACGATGTTGCGGACGAAGGAGCGGTCGATCTTGACGATATCAAGCGGCAGCGTGTCGAGATAGCTGAGGCTGGAGAAGCCAGTCCCGAAATCGTCGATCGCGATGGTGATGCCGCGGGCCCTGAGCTCCGCCAGAATGGCGCGCACCGCCGCCGGCTCGTCGATCAGGCAGCTTTCGGTGACCTCGAGATGCAGCCGCGCCGAATCGAGGCCGGAATGGGCAAGCGCATCGGCGACGACCTGGAGAATGTCGGCATCCCTGAGGTCCCGCGCCGAAAGGTTGACCGAGACGGCAATATGGTCCGGCCAGTTCATGCATTCGCTGCATGCCTTGAACAGGACGAAGCGGGTGATGTCCGAGATGATGCCCATATCCTCGGCGAGCCGGATGAAGACATCGGGCGGGATCAAGCCCTTCTCCGGATGCACCCAGCGCGCCAACGCCTCGGCGCATTCGATCCGCGAACCATCGGCCCGGAACATCGGCTGGAAGACGAGATGCAGCGCCTGCGCCGAAACCGCATCGCGCAGATCCGCCTTCAGCTTCTGCTGCTCGATATAGCGGCCATCCATCTCCCGCTCGAAGCCTGATATGCCGCCCTTGAAGCGCGACTTGCTTTCGAACAGGGCAAGATCCGCCTTGACGCTCCATTCGTCCATCGCGAACGCGGTACTTTCGAGGATCGCGTAGCCGGCGCTGAGCGAGACGAGGAAGGTCAGCTCATCGACCTCGTAATGACCCTGGATCGCGGCGTGCACGCGGCGGATCTCGACGTCGAGCAAGGCCGGGTCCTTCGCGTGCGGGAAGAACAGGATGAACTGGTCGCCCATCAGCCGGCCGAGAATGGCGTTGCCGGAGGCCTGCTTGACGCGTGCGGCGATAGCGCAGAGCAGATGATCGCCGGTGATATGGCCGCGCATGTCGTTGACATGTTTGAATTCATCGATATCGAGAACCATGAAGCCGAGCGGCCCGGACTTCCTTTGATGTTTGGCGAGATAGTCCTGCACCAGCTGCCCGAAATATTCCCGGTTCGGCAGGCCGGTCAGCGCATCGAAGCGGACCATGTGCATGATCTTCTGCTCCGCCTTCACGCGGCTCGAAACGTCCTCGAAGATCAGTACGGCGCCGCCGTCAGCCCTTCGGCTGGCAGAGAATTCCAGAGACAGGCCCTCGGGAAAATGAATGAGGGTGCGCGACAGGTTGCCTTCGGCGACCTGGGTGAGCTGGCGCAGGATGAGCTCCGGCTGCGAGGCGTCCATGAAACTGTAGCGCGCGCCGTAACGCAGGACGGCGCCGAGGTCGCGGTCCTTCAGCCGCTCCGGCGCGCCTATCTTCAGAAGCTCGCAGGCCTTGCGATTGACGACCTGGATACGGTTTTCGGCATCGACCATGACCAGGCCATGCGGCATGTTGTTGAGCGCTGTATCGAAGCGGTCGGCGATGATGGTGATTTCCCGGCGCGCGATGACATTCTCATAAAGGAACTCGCGCACACCGTTCGCCATGGCTCGCGTCGTCAGCCAGAAGGGAATGAGGAAGATCGACAGCAGGCCGCGATATAAATCCATAGCCAGCAGGCTGCAGACGATCATCGGCAGGCAGCAGAAGAACGTCTGGAGATCGACTGCGAAGCGTGAGCCGTAGTTGCGGCCGACGACGGAAACCATGGTCGCCATGGTGACGGAAATGCAGGCAAGTTCGGCAAAGGAATCGTGCACGACGAAGATGGCGTAGCCGCTGGCAAAGCCAAGCAGGGCGGTGGTGCAAGCCCCACTGGCGACCAGAATCCGCTCCCAGCGCTCGATTCCGGCATGCGACAAGCTCTCCTTGTCGACACGATCGAACCGTCGGAAGATGGCCATGCGAACGCTGAAAACCAGAAGAAAGGCAACCGACAGCGGAATATAGACGGAGGATTGCGTTTTGGCGGCCACGGCAAGGCACGTAGCAATATGCACGATCACGCCAACAAAAAGCGTCATGCGGTTCCCGGACAGGGAACTCACAAACGACAGATAGACATCTAAAGGGACCCTGTTCGGGTTATCTGGCTTCATCCACACTTTCCCTGTGCGCGGGAATTCTAAGCCCAACCCTTTAAAAATTGATTTCAATGGAATCAAACATTTGGTCAAATTTTCTAAAACCACAGGATGAACAGCACAGCCTACGCGCGTTATTGCAGCCTTATGGCGAGATTATTGAAATATTCGTCCACGCCTGGGTTGTTGAAATATTCGGCGGTCATATCGGCCAACCGGCGCATCTAAGACTATACTCCAACGCCAGGCATTTATCCTTCCAATTTCAAAGGCCGTGGTCTACATCGATTGCAAGAGGGAAAACTGCTGGAAAACCGGCAGGACAAGAACAAGGGGAGGCGAATGTCGGTATTCCTGGCCGCCAGTCGGCTGATCGACCGGGTCAGCCGCGTCATGGGCAAAATTTCCGAATATATGGTGCTGCTCTGCTGTCTGATCAGCGCCGGAAACGCCATCGTCCGTTATGCCTTCAACTACAGTTCGAACGGCTGGCTTGAGATTCAATGGTATCTCTTCGCCTTCGTCGTCATGCTCGGCGCCTCGCATGCGCTGCGCAACAACGAGCATGTCCGCGTCGATCTGATCTATGGTTCGGTTTCCGACAAGGCGAAGATCTGGATCGACATCGTCGGCCTGATCCTCTTCCTCATCCCCGTCTGCGTCTTCCTCACCTGGGTCTGCTGGCCCTTCTTTGCGCTTTCTTACCAACAGGGAGAAATCTCGGGCAATGCCGGCGGGCTGATCCGCTGGCCCGTCAAGCTGGTGCTCGTCGCCGGTTTCGCGCTGCTTTCCCTTCAGGGCGTTTCCGAACTGATCAAGCGGATCGCAGCCATTACCGGCCATATCAGCATCGACATGACCTACGAAAAGCCGCTGCAGTAACGCGGGCTGGGAGAAACACATTTGTTTGATTTCGGTATCATCCCGCCGGCGATGTTCCTGGGCATGGTCATCTTCATGCTCTACGGCTTCCCGGTCGCTTTTTCGCTTGCCGCCGTCGGCCTGTTGTTCGGCATCATCGGCATCGTCACCGGCCATTTTGGCGAAGTCTTTCTGCAGGCGCTGCCGCTGCGCTTCTTCGGCATCCTTTCCAACGACCTCCTGCTCGCCATCCCCTTCTTCACTTTCATGGGTGCGGTGCTGGAGCGCTGCGGGCTGGCCGAAGACCTGCTCGAAGGCACTGGCAAACTCTTCGGTGGCATACCCGGCGGCCTCGCCTATGCCGTCATCCTCGTTGGCGCGGTGCTCGGCGCAATCACCGGCACGGTGGCCGCCTCCGTCATCACCATGGGGGTGATCTCGCTGCCGATCATGCTGCGCTACGGCTACAACCCACGCCTTGCCACCGGCGTCATCGCCGCCTCGGGCACGATCACCCAGGTCATCCCGCCCTCGCTCGTGCTCGTCGTTCTTGCCGATCAGCTCGGCAGGTCGGTCGGCGATATGTATCTGGGCGCGATCGGCCCTTCGATCCTGCAGGTGACGATCTTCGTGCTCTTCATCCTGGTGATGTCGATCATCCGGCCGAAATCGATGCCGCCGCTGCCGAAAGAGGTGCGCGGCGATTTCAACTGGGCACTGCTCATCAAGGTGCTGATGGGCATGGTGCCCTCGATCGTGCTGATCTTCCTGGTGCTCGGCACGATCTTCATGGGCCTTGCGACACCGACGGAAGCAGGCGCGCTTGGCGCCGTCGGCGCCATGGCGCTCGCCGCCTTGCATCGCCGCCTCACCTGGCCGCTGATCCGCGAGGCGATGGCGTCGACCACGCACATCACATCCATGGTGGTGATGATCCTGATCGGCTCCACCTGTTTCAGCCTGGTGTTTCAGGGCATGGACGGCTCGCGCTGGATCGAGCATATGCTGTCGGGCATTCCCGGCGGCCCGGTCGGTTTTCTGATCTTCGTCAACATCTTCATCTTCGTGCTCGCCTTCTTCCTCGATTTCTTCGAGATCGCCTTCATCGTCATCCCGATGCTCGCCCCCGTCGCCTCCAGTCTCGGCATCGATCTGATCTGGTTCGGCGTGCTGATCTGCGTCAACATGCAGACGAGCTTCATGCATCCGCCGTTCGGCTTCGCGCTCTTCTACCTGCGCTCGATCGCCGGCAAGGACGTCAAGACCTCCGATATCTATATCGGCGCCCTTCCCTGGGTCGGCATGCAGCTGATCCTGGTGGCGATCGTGATCTTCTGGCCGCAAT
This sequence comes from Rhizobium sp. NZLR8, assembly GCF_019685025.1. Classification (NCBI taxonomy): domain Bacteria; kingdom Pseudomonadati; phylum Pseudomonadota; class Alphaproteobacteria; order Hyphomicrobiales; family Rhizobiaceae; genus Rhizobium; species Rhizobium sp. NZLR8. The sequence continues at coordinate 247,474 of NZ_JABDVY010000006.1, forward strand.
CGGTAACCTATTGGCTGGATCACGGTCCGAAGGTCGACCCGAACTCGATCAAGATCGAAGTCCCGGGCTTCGGCGGCCAGCTCGGCCTGCCGCCGCTGGGCGGCGGCAATGGCTCGCCGCAGATCCCCGGCCTGACCCTGCCGCCACTCGGCCTGCCGCAAGCACCGCCTCTACCCGCCAAATAACCCCACCAAGTAACAGAGCCAAAACAAAACCCCGGACCAAGCGTGATCCGGGGTTTTGGTATGCGTTCGTGTAATGCGCCGATGGAAGCTCTCAGAGCTTTCCGGCCCGCTGCTGGATCATCATGAACGTATCGAAAGTGTATTCCGAAAGCTGCATCCAGAGATAGGCGTCGCGTTTGAAGGCGGTCTGGTCGTCGTAGATCTTCTTGAAATACTGGTTGGTGCCCGAGATTTCGCTGTAGATGCCAATTGCCGCCTGAAAGCAGGCTTCCATGATTTCCTGGCTGAACGGGCGCAGCGTCGCGCCTTCGGCAACGAGCTGCTTCAGCGCGGTCGGGTTCTTCGTGTCGTATTTCGCCAGCATGTTGGTGTTGGCGAAAGCGCAGGCATCGGTCAGCGCCGCCTGATAATGCTTCGGCAGATTGCTCCATTTTTCGAGATTGAAGAATCCATGCACCGTCGGGCCGCCTTCCCACCAGCCGGGATAATAATAATACTTCGCCACCTTGTGGAAGCCGAGCTTCAGATCGTCATAGGGACCGACGAATTCCGCCGCATCGATCGTGCCTTTTTCCAGCGCCGGATAGATGTCGCCGCCGGCAATTTGCTGCGGGATGACGCCGACCTTCTCCATGACGCGGCCGGCAAGGCCGGCGATGCGCATCTTGACGCCCTTGAGATCATCTAGCGTATTGATTTCCTTGCGGAACCAGCCGCCCATTTGCGCACCGGTATTGCCGGCCGGCAGCGCATACATACCCTGTGTGGCATAAAATTCATTCATCAGCTTATTGCCGTTGCCCTCGTAATACCAGGCATTGGTCAGGCGGCTGTTCAGGCCAAACGGAATGGCCGTTCCGATGGCATAGGTCGGGTCCTTGCCGACGAAATAATAGGAGGTCGTATGGGCAGCCTCGACCGTACCGGCGGCAACCGCATCGACGGCCTGCAGGCCGGGCACGATTTCACCGGCAGCAAAAGGCTGGATCGTGAAATTGCCGTCTGTCGCCGCGGCGACATGTTTGGCGATATCCTCGGCGCCGCCATAGATCGTATCCAAGCTCTTCGGAAACGACGACGTCATGCGCCACGCAATCTTCGGATTCTCCTGCGCGATCGCAGGCGCGGCCAATGCCGTTGCGGCCACCGCGCCGGCACCGGCGGTTCCCGCCTTCTTGAAAAACGAACGACGATCCATCAAAAACCTCCCGTATAGATGGCACTGCGCGGGCAATCTTCACCCCTATCCGCAGCGAGGGGAAGCTAAGCATGGCGAGAGCCGCGATTCAAGCGTTAGTCTGTTAGCCTTTGGCATCAAGACGGCAATAGGACAACGGGCACGCATCCATCAAAATCAGCGGCTTAGCAGCGAACCCGGAGCCGCGGCAGCGCTTCCGCCGCATTTTGGTCACCTGACACAGCCAAGCGTTGACTTGACCGCCGTTCTGGCGGCAAAACGATGTGCAGAAAGATTTTATCGGGGCTGATATGACGAAACCAATCGTTGCTATTCCTGCAGATATCCGCAGCTTCGACGGCGCGACCTGGCACGCCGTACAACATCAGTACCTCAGTGCCGCATTGACTGCGGCCGGCGTTATGGCCTTCATCATCCCCGCCTTCGAGGAGGGCTACGATACCGACGCGATCCTCGACCGTGTCGATGGCCTCTTGGTTTCCGGCTCGGCCAGCAACGTGCATCCTTCGCTCTACGGTGCCGATGCCAGCGATAGGGACGGTCCCTTCGACCTCGCCCGCGACGCCACCAGCCTGCCGCTCATCCGCCGCGCCATCGACCGCGCCATTCCGCTGCTCGCCATCTGCCGTGGCATCCAGGAGCTTAATGTCGCGCTCGGCGGCTCGCTGGCAAGCGAGATCCAGGAGCAGCCGGGCATCTCAGACCACCGCCGGCCGGAAGGCGTCGACCGCGACGGCATGTACGCCATTCGCCAGAGCGTCTACGTCAAGGAAGGCTCCTGCATCGCAGGCATTCTCGGCCCGGGCGAGGTCCGCGTGAATTCGTTGCACCGACAGGCAATCGCCAGAACCGCACCGCGGCTGCAGGTGGAGGCAAGCGCCGAGGACGGCACGGTGGAGGCCGTTTCCGTCATCGACGCCAAGGCCTTTGCCGTTGGCGTGCAATGGCATCCGGAATACTGGGCCGAAACCGACAGGCCTTCGAACAAGCTGTTTGCCGCTTTCGGCGACGCCGTCCGCGCCTACGCCGCCGCCGCCAAGCTCCCGCTCATCCCCGCGAAGGCGACCGCCTGACGGTGCGGCGCCGGCGCGCTATCAGCCCGCCGAGCGTTGAGCAGCAACCATCAATGGTGATCGTCGTCCTCGTCGTCATGCTCGTGCTTGAGCCAGGTGCAGAGCTCCGCCGGTAGCAGTTTCTCATAGGCGTCGTCGCTGCCGACGAACTCCCCAAGATCCTTGACGCTGACGAAGCCGACATTCGGAAATTGCTCGGCCGCGCTGCGCAAGAAGTCGAAACGCTCGTCACCGACACCGACCATGACATAGTAGATCTGCGATTCGGCATGCTCGGCCTTCTGCAGCAGGGCCCAGGCTGCATCTCTGTCGGCATTCTCGCCATCGGTGAGGAAGTAATTGATCGCCGGAATGCCCGACCGTGTCTCCTCGCCGAATGTATCGCGGCTCATGCCGAAGATCATGCCGAGCAAGCCGCCAGCCGCCTCCTCTTCCATCAAACCGTACGTCATCAGGTTCGAGCGGATGACCGGTCCGTAATCCGTGCCACCCCAAAGTACGGCTTTCAGCGCATCGTTGCCGATGATTTCACGCTCGACGTAACCCTCGTAATTTTTGGCGGTGGCCGGTGCGATCGATGCCATCCTCTCCTGATTGGAAAACACCCAAGTATCGATACGCCCGTCGTCATCGAAATAAAGAGCGACGGGAAGAATACGCTCGAGCGCCGCCTGGACCACACCAGATTTGAAAAGGTCGGTCATCGAGCCCGAGACATCGATGTTGATGCCGACCTGGGCGGGAATGCGCTCGTGAATGCCTTGTTTCTGAAGGACGAAGCCGACGCGTCGAACTTCTTCCTCGGGCTTGTGCAGTTTGAATGTCGTCATTATCATCCCTCCGATCTGAGTTTTCCAAGAATGCGCGCGTGAATGTCGCGAAGCAGTGATCTGATGCCAGCCTGCGCTGGCGGTTGCGCGCTTCGGGCCGCCGTCAGCGCCGCGGAATAGGCTGCATGCCAGGCAGGCAGGTCCTCGTGCAACAGGCCATCGCCAGCGTGTCCGAGCGCGTCCACGTGCCGCGCGAGCCCGGCAACGGTATGCGTGCTCATCTCGATCGTGGCCTTCGTCGCCGACAGGCTGGCAATCCTCGTCTCGATCGCGTCGGCTTGCGAGGTGTAATGCGCCTGCCGTTCGCGATCGGAAAACTGAACTCCGCCGATATGATCGACCAGGAAGCGCGCCGCCAGGATGTGTGCGGCGAGATCACGGCCGAGCGCCGCATAGGCCTTGCCGATGGCGCGAAGCCGTTTTGCGACCGCAACGATTTCGGGCGCAAGCGCATCGAGCTCCTTCGCCAGGGCCTGCACGTCGGGATAAAGCTGCAGAAAGAGGCTGTCGGGATCGCGCGGAGCCGCCAGCGCCTTGATTGCCTTCAAGACGCCGCCGCGAACGGCAAACACACGGTCTGGATCCAGATCGCCGAGACGCTGGAGCAGTTCGGCGCCAAGACGCCTTCCCATCGCCAAGGCTTCGCTGTCGGCAAGCGCGAGTTCGCTTTCGGCAAGCCTGCCATGCTCTGTCTGAAGGCGGGCGCCGAAGCGCACGACGTCGTCGAAATAATGATCGTCGAGATTGGTGCCGTCGACGATGCGCAACGCTGCCGTCGCGACCGATGCGGCAGCGCCGGGATCGATCTTCAGGAACGCCTCCACGCTGCAGGGAATGCGCCGGCGAATTTCCCCGGCGCCGAGAACACGCGGCTTGTCGCCCTTGAGCATCGGCGGTTGCGGCGAACCGAATAGGACTTTCGGCTGGGTGGATTGTCCGGGAGGTTGGGCAACGTCAGGCGAGGCGCTTTTTGGAAAAAGCACCTTGGGCAACCGGCCCGGCTCCTTTCCCGGCGGTCCATCTGCCTTGCCGCTCATCAAACGAGGCCCCCGTTCAGTTGAAATAAGCCTGGATGACGTCGCCAAGCCCGGCATTCGACCCTGCACCGACGGCATGGAATCGCCAGGATCCGTCCGGCTGCTTCAGGAAGGAAGCCACCTGTATCGTCGTCTTGCCGGCAAATTCGGCGGTGAGCTGGTAGCGGCAAAGCTCGTCATCCATCGCGTCACAAACTTCGATATAGGCGTTCCTGACCTTGCCGAAATCCTGTTTCTTGCGCTCCGCATCATGGATCGTCGCCCAGACGGCAAGCTCGGAAACCTCGTCCGGCAGCTTCGCCAGCACGATCTTGAACTCCTCGCGGAAACCCTCGTCATGGTGGCCGCCGCCATGATCGTCATCGTCGCCGTCCTCATCGGGTTCCGACCCTTTGATCAGGCCGCCACGCCCGGTCCGGTCGTCGCGTTCGTGCCACATCGAGCCGTCATCCGTCTGGAAGGAACCGTCGGCATTCTTGCTCAAAGACCCTTCCGGATTGCTGGAACTGCGCACGAAGGCATAGCAGAGTGCATGCGAGCCTTCATTGTAGAGCCGCGCGCGGTTCGCATCGCCACCGGGATGGACCAGCGCAAAACAATGCACGTCGAGATCAAAGGCCGGCCCCGAACCTTCGGGCGGATCCCAAACAAGTCCCGAATGGACGAGCTGGATCTCCTTCTGGATCTGGAATGATTGCCCCTTGTTGAGCTTGAAGGTTGCCATGCGCTATCTTTCTCCTGAAGTCTCAGATCGGACGATCGGTCACGATTTGCCGGGCTTGTTCGAGTTTGGCGCGGGCGGCGGCATAACGTTCTTTGTTTCGCTCGCCTTCGGCGACCACCTTGTCGGCGATATTGCGCAGCCGCTGCGCGGTGCCGAGCACCAGATCGGCATCGGCAAGCCGGGTCTCGCCGGCCGCCCTGACCGAATTGACCGAAACATCCTCCAGCACCTCGGATCCATATTGCTGCAGCGACGCACGCAGTTCACGTCGCATCGTGTTCATCTGCTGGATCGACTGCATTTGGAAGAGCGCGTGCAGGCGGATCAGCATCGATTTGATGTCGTTGAATTCCGCATTGGCCGAGGTGACGGTATCTGCAAGGGTGGCAAGCGCTGCACCCCGGGCAATGCCGATCGAGTCGAGGTCGGCCGGCGCCTTGGCATAGGCGGTTTCGAGAACGAGGACCCGGTTCTGGAAGATATCGCGCTTCTGCGAGAAGTCGCGGGCTTCCTGCACCTTGAGCGGATCGCCGGAAGCCGCCTCTTCCATCAACCGGTCGAGCTCGCGGCCGGCATCGGCAAGGATGCGTCTTCCGGCCTCAACGAAAACGCCGAGAGACACGATCGTATCGCGATATCCCTCGGCCAGCGTGCTCATGCGCGACACTTCGAGAATGAGCTTGCTGCTCTCCTCCTCGATCTCAGCCTCCATCGGCCTGACCAGATCTCCGAGGGATTTGGCCTTGCTCTGCAGCATGCCGCGAACCTCGTCGGTCACCGATTTGAGGCGCTTGGCGGGGTCGCCGAGACCGACGGCCGTCAACAGGCGTTCGAGGAAATTGCCCTTCAGCTTCTCGCGGATGCTTGCTTCGAGCCCTTTGAGATCGGCGTCATTGATGCCGTCCCGGATCGTCCGGAACAATTCGAACAGCACCGGCGACTGCGCATTGGTGATCTGGGAAAGGATGGCATCGAGCTTGGCGCCGAAGCCGCCGATGGCTTCCTGGCCGAAGGTAATCAAATGATGCGGCTCGACCGTTGCCAGCCTGTACCGCTCTGCGAGGTCGCCGACCTCGCCGGCTTTCTCCGGCGGAAGAACGACCGTCACCACGGCCGGCAGGCCGCCGGTCGAAAGCGCGGGCATCAAGCCCGGGCTGGTCTCGAGGCTCTTCGTGTTCGACGCACTTGGCTCCGACATGCCGTCAATCCCCTTTGTTCGGCCTTTATCCTGCAGCCCGCCGGCGCAATTCCCAAACGCACGGAAAAGTTGAGAATCTTAGTTGTAAAATCGGCGAGAATGTAACCGACGGCATCGCACTGGGCAACATATCATCCACGAACCACAGTCGATTTGGCAGCGCTGTATACCTCGCATAAATCAACTTCTATGCGGCGCGCCTAGTCCTTTTGCGGCGTCTCCGACACCGGCGTCAGCGCTGCACCTTTCTCGAACCAGGCAATGAGATTGTCGGCGACCAGATCGGCCATCGCATTGCGCGTCGGCACCGATGCGGAAGCGACATGCGGCAAGAGCACGGCATTGGTCGGCTCCAGCAGCTCACCCGGCACGGTCGGCTCTTCATAAAAGACATCGAGGCCGGCCGCCCCGAGAGCGCCGGAGGCAAGCGCCGCGCTCAACGCCGCCTCGTCCACCGTCCAGCCGCGGCCGACATTGACGAGAATGCCGTTCGGGCCGAGTGCTGCCAGAATATCGGCGTCGATCGTCTTATGCGTCTGCGGCGTCTTCGGAACGATGGCGATGAGCGTGTCCACCGCTTCCGCTAGCCCCTTCAGCGTCGGGTGATAATCGTAGGGTGCATCGGAATGTCGCGACCGTGTGTGGTAACTGATCTTCACCTTGAACGGCTCCAGCCGCTTGGCGATCTCAAGCCCGATGCGGCCAAGGCCATAAAGCCCGACATGACGGCCCTTGAGCGAGAAGCGCGACAGCGGATAGGTCGCGCCCGGCTTCCAGTTGCCCGCACGCAGCCAGGCTTCGGCCCGCGGCAACTCGCGAACGGTATTGAGCAGCAGGGCGATCGCCGTATCGGCGACCTCGTCGTTCAGCACATCAGGCGTGTTGGTGACGACGATGCCTTTCTCGGCGGCTTGTTTCACATCGACGCCGTCGTAGCCGACACCGAAATTGGCGATCACCTCGACATGCGGCAGCTGGTCGATCCAGGCGCCGGGGAACGGGCCGGAGACAGCGACACCGCGGATGCGGCCGGCAGTCCCGTCGTCGAGGGCAAGCCTTTCCTCCCGGGCGACGGCGATGATCTCAAAACGATCCTTCAGCCTTTCGAGAACACGCTCGTGTATCTTCCCGGGAACGAGAATGGCGATGCGGGACATGGCTTTTCCTCTTGGATGACCGTCTTGGTTCAGGCGCGGGGCCGATGAGGGCTGGTGGACTGACGAATGCGCATTTCCGGTTTGATCAGATGCATGCCGTCGGGCTCGTGGCTGCCGGCAAGGCGATCGAGCAGCGCCCGCGCCGCCAGGCGACCGACCTCGGTCTGGCCGTTCCAGACGGTCGTCAGCGCCGGGGTGGCGATCGATGCCTCCTCAAGATCGTCGTAACCGGTGACGGAGATGTCGCGTCCCGGCACCAGGCCGGCGCGCGCAATGCCGTTCATCAGGCCGATCGCCACGAGATCGTTCCAGCAGACGGCGGCCGTCGGCTTCTGTGGCAACGAGAGGAAATGCACGGCGGCTTCGAAACCGCCCTGCTTCGAGCGCGGGCCGGGAATGCGCAGGTTCGGATCGACCTCGATGCCGGCCTTGCGCAGCGCATTGACGTAACCCTGGTAGCGGTCGCGGCCGGTGGATGTCTGGTCCGTGCCGCCGATCATCGCAATCGAGCGGTGGCCGAGGCCGATCAGGTGGTTGGTGGCAAGCGAAATACCATAGCTGTCATCGCCGCGATAGGTCGGCAGGTCTTGGCCCTCCATCGAGCGCGCAACCAGGATCGCCGGCATGCCATTGTCTTCCGCCAGTTGCACGTCCTCAGGCGGCGTGCCGATCGCCGGTGACATGATGACGCCGTCGCCGCCGAGTTGCAGGAGCGTCTCGATGAAGGTGCGCTGCTTCTCGACATTGTCGTAATGATTGGAAAGGATGAAGGTGTGGCGGCTGCGATCGAGCTCGCTTTCGATCGCCTTCAGGATCTCCCCGTAGAAGGGGTTCATAATGTCGTGCACGACGACGCCGATGATGCCGGAACGCGAGGTGCGAAGGCTGGCAGCGCGGCGATTGTAGATATAGCCGAGCGCGCGCGCCTGTTCCTTGATCTTGTCCCGCGTATTGCTGGCGACGAGCGGACTGTCGCGTAAGGCAAGCGATACGGTCGCCGTTGAAATGCCGAGCGTTTCGGCGATCGTCGAAAGCTTGATCTTCTGGACCACGTGTCCTCCTCCAGGCAGCACGCAAGCAGCAAGAGCCGCCGGAAAACCGGCGTGGCCCTTAAAATGTTTAATTAAAAGATTTAATCGGTGGAAGCAATTCGTCTTTCTGCGAAATTTCAGTCTTCATCCGGATCTTCGATATGAAGAGCTTCGGCCTGCAGATTGGCATCGATCGCCTTCAGCAGGCGGACGAGATTGCGGATTTCCTTTTCGGAGAATTCCAGCGTCGCCAGCCTGTCGCAGGCCGCGGCCGCCATCTCGATCCCCTCCACGCTGCCACGGCCGAGCTCGGTGAGATAGACTTTGGTGAGGCGCGCATCCTCGGCGTCGGGCTTGCGCTCGAGGAAGCCCTGCGCCTCCATGCGGCCGATCGTGCGCGTCATCGTCGGCGCCTTGACGCCGAGTTTCTGGGCAAGGCCGCCGGCCGTCATGCCGTCGCTCTCGGCAAGCGAGTGGATGACGCCGTCCTGGCCGGCATAGAGCCCGCTTTCGAGAAGGTTGCGCGAAAGCACCGTGCGCATGGAGCGAGCCGCCTGGGTGAGCGCTGGAGAGAGGTCGACGAGCGTATACTCGGTCTTGTCCTTCTTCTTGGACTTGTGCTTCTTGCCGTCCTTCTGCTTCTTTCCCATAGCCATCCCTTTGATCTTTAAGCCTTGGCGCCGCTGCGATATGACATTGCCCAGGATCTCGTCATAAACAAGAGGCAACGACTGGATGATGACGCCTTCGCCCCGTTTCGAAGACAGCGACCCGGCCTCTGCCGTTGACGTGCGTTGCCTGATCGCCGTGCTGCCGCTCGGCGCTCATGAACAGCACGGCCCGCATCTGCCCTTCGAAACCGACACGCTGATTGCCGAAGGCATCGCCAGGCGATTGAGGATGGCCCTACCGGCTGGCCTTCCCGTCACATTCCTGCCCGCCGAATCCGTCAGCTATTCCATAGAGCATATGAATGTTGAAGGAACGAAGACGCTTGCCTTCGGCGAAGCGGTGGACCGCTGGCTCGGAATCGCCGAAGGCTTGGCGAAGCAGGGCATCCGCAAACTGGTGATGTTGAACGCTCATGGCGGCAATTCGCCCATCATGACCATTGTCGCGACCGAGGCGCGGGTTCGCTTTGCCATGCTGGCGGTGGCGACGAGCTGGACCCGCTTCGGCCTGCCCGATGGCGTCATCCCGCCGGAGGAAAAGGCGGTCGGCATCCACGGCGGCGATATCGAGACCTCGGTGATGCTGGCGCTTCATCCGGGCAGGGTGGATATGACGAAAGCGGCGGATTTCCCTTCGCGACAGAGCGAATTTGCCAGGCGTTTCAAGCATCTGCGCGCCTATGGGCCGCACGCATTCGGCTGGAAGATGTCGGATCTCAACGCAGAAGGCGTGGTGGGCAACGCCGCGGCGGCGACAGCTGAAAAGGGCGAGGCGCTGATTGCGCATGCGGTCAAGGGACTGGTGGAACTGCTGGAAGATGTCGATGCCTTCGATGTCACGCAGCTCCGGTGAATGGGTCATCTGGGCCGGACGGATGATGTGATCTTATAACATTATAAAACCCTTTGAACTGCCGCGCCCATGCCATTATATGAGACCAACCGTTCAAGCAGCCGATCTGAAGCTACTCGGCCGCACGCCTAATCCTAGAGGTTCTCATGACCGACGCGATTCCCACCCAGAAGCCTATTCCCGTTACCGTGCTCACCGGATATCTCGGCGCCGGCAAGACGACCTTGCTCAACCGCATCCTTTCCGAAAACCACGGCAAGAAATATGCGGTCATCGTCAATGAGTTCGGCGAAATCGGCATCGACAACGACCTGATCGTCGAGTCGGACGAAGAAATCTACGAGATGAACAACGGCTGCGTCTGTTGCACAGTGCGCGGCGACCTGATCCGCGTCGTCGAAGGGCTGATGCGCCGTCCCGGCCGCTTCGACGGCATCATCGTCGAAACGACCGGTCTTGCCGATCCGGTGCCGGTCGCCCAGACCTTCTTCATGGACGATGATGTGCGCGCCAAGACCGAGCTCGACGCCGTCATCGCCCTGGTTGACGCCAAGCACCTGCCGCTGCGTCTGAAGGACAGCCGCGAGGCCGAAGACCAGATCGCCTTCGCCGACGTCGTCGTCATCAACAAGACCGACCTCGTGACTCCTGAAGAACTTGATGTGATCGAGGACATCGTCCGCGCCATCAACCCGGCCGCCCGCGTCTATAAGACCAGCCGCTCCGGCGTCGACCTCGCTCGTGTGCTCGATCAGGGCGCCTTCAACCTGGAGCGCGCGCTCGAAAACGATCCGCATTTCCTCGAGCACGGCCATGACGACCATGTCTGCGGCCCGGATTGCGATCACGACCACCATCATCACGATCATGATCACCACGGGCACGAGCATCATCACCATGGCGCCATGTCGGCGATCCATGATGTGACGGTGCAGTCGGTATCGCTGCGCGGCGGCGAGATGAACGCGGAGCGCTTCTTCCCCTGGATCCAGAAGATCACCCAGACGCAGGGACCGAACATTCTCCGCCTCAAGGGCATCATCGCCTTCAAGGATGATCCCGAGCGGTACGTCGTCCAAGGCGTGCACATGATCATCGAAGGTGATCACCAGCGGCCGTGGAAGGAAGGCGAAAAGCACGAGAGCCGTCTCGTCTTCATTGGCCGCGATCTCGACCGCGAGAAGCTCGAAGCCTCCTTCAAGGCCTGCGAGGCAGCCGCCTGATGCCGACAGTTGCACCGCTTGATCTCGACGGCCACGTTCTGGCCGTCGAATTTTTAGGTGATGTCCCCTTCTTCGCCAGCGCCAACGGCACGTTTCACCGGCTGGACGGCGGCGACAGGGTTTCTGAAGCCCATCAGGGCATGCTCACCGCCATCCGCGATCCCTATAGCGAGAGCCTGATTTCGGGCGGCGAGGATGGCAAGGTGCTGCGCATTTCAGCCGACGGCAGCGTCAGCGAACTCGCCACCGCGCCGCGCAAGTGGATCTCGCAGGTCGCGGCCGGCCCGCAAGGGGCCATTGCCTATTCCTACGGCAAAAGTTCGCTCGTGCGCCTTGCCGACGGGACGACCAAGGAATTTGCAGAGGAGCGCACGGTCGAGGGCCTTGCCTTTGCGCCGAAGGGCCTGCGCATCGCGGCCGCGCGGTATAACGGCGTGTCGCTGCACTGGATCGGCACGACCGCCAAACCAGTCGATCTCGAATGGAAGGGTGCGCATACCGGCGTCACCTTTTCGCCGGACGGTAATTTCCTCGTCACTTCGATGCAGGAAAACGCGCTTCACGGCTGGAAACTCGACAGCAAGCCGGGCTCCGAAGCCCGCCACATGCGCATGACCGGCTACCCCGCCAAGGTCAAATCGCTCTCCTGGTCGGTCAAGGGCAAATGGCTCGCCTCGTCTGGCGCGCCGGCCGCCATCGTCTGGCCCTTCCAGGGCAAGGACGGGCCGATGGGCAAGGCGCCGCTCGAACTCGGCACTCGCGCCAATATCATGGCAACCGCGGTGAAATTCCATCCGCTCGAAGATATCCTCGCCATCGGCTTCATCGACGGCATGATTCTGGCCGTCCGCATCGCCGACAGCAAGGAGGCGCTGTTGCGCCGCCCCGGCAAAGGCGCCGTCACAGCGATGAGCTGGAGCAAGAACGGCAAGCTGCTCGCCTTCGCTTCCGAAGCCGGCGACTGCGGCGTCATCGATATTTCGGCTTGACGCACATTGGCGGCAACGGACGATATCCTATCGGGCCTGAAGTCGTGACGCTCACCGCCGACCACATGCAAGCCGTAGCCGGAATCAGGCGTGTCTCCCTGCGGCAACGACTGCCTTGGCTGCCGGATCTTCATACGCCCGAAGAGGAAGAACAGTACTGGCGCATGCATCTGCTGCCGAATTGCACGATCCTTGGCGCCGCCTTGGAAAACCGGCTCGTCGGTGTCATCGCCTATGGCGACGGCTGGATAGAGCAGCTTTACGTTCTCCCGGATTTCCAGGGTTTGGGCACCGGCTCTCTGCTCCTCGGCTGTGCCAAGCAGGAAATGGACAAGATCAGGCTCTGGCCGTTTCAGCGCAATACCGGCGCACGGGCGTTCTAGGTACGACACGGTTTTGCCGCCGAGGAGGAGACCGACGGTACTGATAATGAGGAAAGAGAGCCGGATGTGCTCTATTATTGGCGCAGGCTTCCGGAGCTGATGCCCGGCCTGCAACCGTCTGGCGGCTAGAATAACGGACTAACGCCGCAAAGTGGCGGGCATGCCAAATGTCTTGGCTGGCCAAATATGTGCCCCGCGCAGGCGGCGTCTTGCGCCGCCTCGGACAGAGGAAACGGGAATGTCGAAATCGACCGACCTCGGTTTGGCCGAGCAACAGTCGCAGCCTTCGGACGGCGCATCCGTCTGGGCCGTCATCCGCGCCGAGGCAGTTGCGCTTGCCGGACGCGAGCCGATTTTGCAGCAATTGCTTGCGGTGCAAATAACCAATGCTGCAGGCAACAAAGAAATCATCGCCCATGTGCTGGCCGCGCGGCTGTCCGCGACGCAGGTGGCAACTGGCGATCTGGTCGATCTCATCCTGTCCATGCTTGATGATGATATCATGCGGAAGATCGAGGCGGATCTTGTTGCCGTGCGTGAGCGCGATCCGGCCTGCACGACATTTCTGCACGCGCTCCTGAACCTCAAGGGGTTTCATGCGCTGCAGACCCACCGCATCGCCCACGCGCTCTGGAACGCCGGCCGACCGGAGATCGCCAGCTGGCTCGCCAATCTCGCCTCGCTGGTCTTCGGCCCGGATATCCATCCGGCCGCGCGGATCGGCGCTTCCATCATGCTTGATCACGGCTCGGGCATCGTCATCGGCGAAACGGCGGTGATCGAGGATGAGGTATCGATCCTGCAGAATGTCACGCTCGGCGGCACCGGCAAGGAGACTGGCGATCGCCACCCGAAAATCCGCCACGGCGTGATGATCGGCGCGGGCGCCAAGATCCTCGGCAATATCGAAATCGGCGCCTTCAGCAAGGTCGCCGCCGGCAGCGTCGTGCTGAAGCCGGTTCCGGAGCATTGCACGGTCGCCGGCGTGCCGGCAACGCTCGTGCGCGTCCACGGCGCCGACGAAATCCCGGCCGAGACGATGGACCAGAATATCTAGGATCACTTTGAGATGGGCGAGGTCGCGCCGTTCCTACGCGGCTTGGTGCGTTTCTCCGAAGGCTTCGACCCGGTTGCGGCCTTCGCGTTTCGAACGATAGAGTGCCTCATCCGCCTTCTGAATCAGCCTTTCAAAATCTCCGCCGTTTTGCCCACACGCGGCAACGCCGATACTCAGGGTCGGAAAGACGGCCAGATCGGGGCACTGCATCACGGCGGCGGCGAAGGCGAGACGGATGCGATCGGCAATCACCATAGCCTCTTCGAGGGAGACATTTTTCAGCACGGCAAGAAACTCATCGCCGCCTTGACGGGCGAGCAGATCGTCCGAGCGCATGATGCCTCTCGAAACGCTGGCGAAAAGCCGCAGGATATCGTCGCCGGCGGCGTGGCCATGCCGGTCGTTCAACTGCTTGAAATGGTCGATATCGATGATGAGCAGCGATACCGGCTGCGAACCGAGAGCAGGCAGATGCTGGGCAAGGCCACCGCGATTGAGCGCGCCGGTCAGCGGGTCGCGGTGGGCGAGTTCAGTCAGCTGATTTCGGCTGCGCTCGGCGGCCATCAGCACCATGGCCATGCTGCGAAGCATGATGAAAGCAACCGCCGATACCGCCATCCAGCTATGGACCACACTGCTGCCGAATGGATCCGGCCCGCCGATTTCGCCGGTCGCCGCAAGAAGACTGCGAACCGCAAAGATCGAGGCAGTGCAAACATACAGGCCGACCAGCAGGGCTGCCGAATACAGCCTCTCGCACCGGGCAATACGGATTGCCTCCCTTGCGACGGCAAGGTCGCAGAGGCAGCAAATGACGGAGACATAGAGAAGCCTCGCCGACACTGCCGAAGGATCTCTGACAATAAGTGCGACAGGCACGCTGACGAGAACGATGGCAAGCCAGAAATAGCGCTGCTCGAGCGCTCGTCCCGAAAAGACGCGCACGGCAAAGAACATCAGCATGTAGCCGGCGATGGTCACCACGTTACCGCCGTCGATCGAGACGGAGTAGGGAACGAGATTGCGCAAGGCGACGAGGAAAGAACCGAGGCCGACAAGAATGTTGCTCAGGCCCCACCACAGCGGCCACCTCTCGAAGCGGCCGGTCGCATAGGCTGCAAGCTGGAGCATGCCCTGCACGAAGCAGCTCACGGCCACAATGAAATAGATTGTCCTGAGATCCAGCAGCATGACGCTTTCCCGAAATTCTCGGGGAACGTACAGGAAGCGTTTTGCGGTTTGATTGGGGGCTTCGCTAAAAGTTTAACGATTACGGGTTTTTCCCTGCTGCAGGCGATTGTGTTGGCATCTTCACAGGGCATCCCGGTAACCATGCGCCGCGGTACCCAAAAGAATAATCCGCGCCGCAATCACGGCAGGCCCGCCTGCCTCCATGATCAAACGGCGCGGATATTGCCGGCTAGGCGGAACGAGTCCGACCCGACCGGCTGTTGCTTCAGGCTGCGCGGCGAACCGGCGCGCCAGCCAGCATGCGCCCCGAGGGGACGATCATGCCGGCCGCGCCGTCGAGCCAGCCTTCCGTCAACTCGAGCGCCAGAAAGCGCGAGCGTTCGAACGGACCCGGCATGACAAGATGGCGAGCCTTCTCGGCAAAAAAGCCGAAACGCTCGTAATAGGCGGCATCGCCGACGAGCAGGACGGCGCCATGTCCGCGCTTCTTGGCTTCGAGGATCGCCGCGCGCATCAGCGCCGAACCGATGCCCTTGCCGCCGAGATGGGGCGCAACGGCGAGCGGACCGAGCAGCAGCGCATTAATCGGCGTGCCCTCGTCATTGACGCCGGCCTCGATGTTCCAGAGCCGCACCGAGCCGATGACATGGCCGTCGCGATCGCGCGCGACCAGCGCCAGGCCTTCGGCCGGAATGCGGTTGCGGCGGATCTTTTCCGACGACTTCTTGCGGCGATCGGCGCCCATGACGCGGTCGAGCAAGGTCTCGCGGGCTACGACATCCGAGGGATTTTCGGCGTCGATGGCAAAAGTGGTAGGCGCAAAGAATGCGCGGACAGAATCAAGAACAGCGGCCATCTTGGCCTCCCGTACCCAATACCGTTATCAGCGGCGATGAAGGAAAATTGTGAATTTGCCGCCCCGGCTGGTTACGGGGCCGGCGGAAACGATCTTAGATGACGTAGGCCTTCAGCGGCTCGAAACCGTTGAAAGCGACGGCCGAATAGGTCGTCGTATAGGCGCCGGTGCCTTCGATCAGGACCTCGTCGCCGATCGAAAGGGAGATCGGCAGCGGATAGAGGTTCTTCTCGTAGAGCACGTCGGCCGAATCGCAGGTCGGGCCGGCGATGACGCAGGGCTCCATCTCGTCGCCGTCGTGATCCGTGCGGATCGGATAGCGGATGGCTTCGTCCATCGTCTCGGCGAGACCGCCGAACTTGCCGATGTCGAGGAATACCCAGCGGGCATCGTCATTGTCCGACTTCTTCGAAATCAGCACGACTTCCGCCTTGATGACGCCGGCATTGCCGACCATGCCGCGGCCCGGCTCGATGATCGTCTGCGGGATCTGGTTGCCGAAATGCGTTCGCAGTGCCTGGTAGATCGACTTGCCGTAAGCTTCTGCGGACGGAACGTCGCGCAGGTACTTGGTCGGGAAGCCGCCGCCCATGTTGACCATCTGCAGGTGGATGCCCTGCTTGGCAAGCGATACGAAGACGCGCTTGGCATCAGCAAGCGCCGAATCCCAGGCATCGACCTTGGTCATCTGCGAACCGACATGGAACGAGACGCCGTAGGACTGCAGGCCAAGCTGATGGGCGTAGACGAGAACGTCGACAGCCATCTGCGGGACGCAGCCGAACTTGCGCGACAGCGGCCATTCGGCGCCTTCGCCATCCGTCAGCACGCGGCAGAAGACACGGGCGCCGGGAGCGGCGCGCGAGATCTTCTCGACTTCCTCGTGGCTGTCGACAGCAAAGAGGCTGACGCCGAGCGCATGCGCGCGGGCAACGTCGCGTTCCTTCTTGATCGTATTGCCAAAGGAGATGCGAGCGGCGGTCGCACCGGCTTCGAGCGCCATTTCGATTTCGGCAACGGATGCGCAATCGAAATTGGAGCCGAGGCCTGCAAGCAGCTTCAGCACTTCGGGGGCCGGGTTGGCCTTGACGGCGTAGTAGATGGCGCTGTCCGGCATTGCGTGACGGAAAGCGTGGAAATTGTCACTGATGACGTCGAGGTCAACCACGAGGCAGGGACCGTCGGGACGTCGGGTTGCGAGAAAGTCGCGGATGCGCTGGGTGGTCATATCGATTCCCTCTTCCAGTTCCAGAGCTCCGGCATGAACCGGAGGACAAAGGGCATACGAGAACCCGCATTGGAACCAGCCGGTGGAGACCCCGGAACCATAGCAAGCGCTCGATGCGCAGATAGTGAACCAACGCCGCCATGCGGTGTAAGTTCGGCTTTGTCTGCCATGGATTGGAGGGAGAATCCCAACCGCACTTCCGGCAATGATGGTGTGCCTCTTCAGTAACCCCCGCTGATGGAAAGCAGGGAGAGAACAAAAAGGCCCGCACCGTCGTTGCTTCAGGCGTCCTCGCATTTTCCGGTTGGCCGGAATAGCGACTGGAGGGGTTAATTCCAGGTACCTTACCGATTTCCTCACCAATTCGAGGGTTCGGCGGACACCCATGGGCACGTGCGACTTTGGGCTGATGTGGAAATAAGAATATTCGCCTTCATAATCAAGCGATTTTTTGATCGCGGGGCCAAAAAAATAATTGAACAAAACGAGCCGATTTGTTCAACATTCCGAAACAGCGTAAGGGACGTCCATGGATACCTTGACTCGCATACGTGCTTTCATCGATGTCGTCGAAGCCGAAGGCTTTTCCGCCGCCGCGCGGCGCACCGGCCGCTCCAAGGCGCTGCTCTCCAAATATGTGCGCGAGTTGGAGGATGAGCTCGGCGCGCTGCTCCTCAACCGCACCACCCGGCAGTTCTCCATGACCGAGGCCGGCCATACCTATTACCGCACCGCCTCCGATATCCTCAAGGAGATCGACAACCTCGCCGATCTCGTGCGCGAAAACAATGCGCAACTCAAAGGACGGCTTCGCATCTCAGTGCCGCGCACCTTCGTCGATGCCGATGTTGGCCAGTCGCTGATCGATTTTGCCAAGGAGAATCCGGACCTTTCGCTGGAGATCGCCGCCGACGACCGGTTTGTCGATCTGATCGAGGAAGGCTTCGACGTGGCGATCCGCATCACCAAGCTCGAGGATTCCGGCATGATCGCCCGCAAGATCTCCGATTTCCGGATCCATCTTTGCGCCACGCCGGAATTTCTCGAGCGCTATCCCAACATCGAGCATCCCACCGATATTTCCAACGTCCCCTTCATCGTCGATACCAATGCGCGCACCCAGGCGAGCATCCGCTTCCACAACCCCGACAACACCTCGTTCGCCGTCGCCGTTTCCGGGCCGATAGAGGTCAACAGTCCGCATGCGACATTGCGCGCCGCGCTCACCGGCATCGGTATTGCCTTCATCCCGGATTTCATCGCTCGCAAGCCAATCGAGAGCGGTGAACTGGTCACACTGTTCAATGACTATATCCCGACCGACCGCGGCATCTATGCCGTATATCCGCACCGCCGCTACCTGCCGGCCAAGGTGAGGATCTTCGTCGACTACCTCAACAACTGGTTCAAGAAACATCCGTAGCGCCGCCCTTGCGGATGCGACATCGCGACCCGCGGCTATCTGAATCCAGTAGGGAATCCGGTCCCAATTCCGTCCCAATTTCTGGCAAGAAGTCAGGGTCACCGAACAGGGCAGCGGGATAGATGAGATATTCGACGATACTGATGGCCGCGCTTGCTTCACTGGCGCCGGCCGCCGCCCTTGCCCATCCACACATCTTCGTGGAGGCCCGCCTCGAGGTCGTGGCCGACAAGGATGGCAACATCGAGGAACTGCGCAACGTCTGGCGCTTCGACGAAGTCTTCTCTTCCTCAGTGGTCATGGATTTCGACAAGAACACCGACCTGAAGCTGGAGCCGAACGAACTCGCGGAGGTCGGGAAAACGGTGAAGCAGTCGCTTTCCGAATACGATTATTACATGAACCTGACCATCAACGGGAAGAACATCACCGTTCAGAAGCCCGACATCATCCATGTCGACTATAAGGACGGCCAGCTCCTGATGTTCTTCGCGGTCAAGCCGGCGGAGAAGATGCCGCTTAAGGGCAGGCTCACCTTTGGCGTCTACGACCCGACGCTCTACACCTCAATCGACTTTCCCACCGACGACGAACTGGCAATCGTCGGCGACGGCTTCAAGGCCTGCAAGCGTCAGGTGGTGCGACCCGATGCCGACCAGGTGATCTCGCAGAACAAGCAGTCGCTGACGGACGCCTTCTTCAATGATCCCACCGGCACCAACATGTCCAAGCTCTTCGCCACCCGGCTGGAGGTCACATGCTGACAAAACGCCTGCCCTTCATCTTTTCCGCCGCTGCCTTGACGCTCCTGACGGCGGCAAGCCTTGTCCATGCGCAATCGCCGCTCGGCATCGGCACGGCGGAGCCGAGCTTTCAGCCGACCGGCGGGCCGCTCGCACCGCTCTTGCTCTATGTGAACTATGAGCAGCAGGCCTTCTACCGGGCGCTGACCGGCGCATTAAAGGGCATGCGCCAAGACCCGTGGCAGCTAACATCGCTGATCGGCCTCTCCTTCGCCTATGGCGTCTTCCATGCCGCTGGCCCCGGCCACGGCAAGGCGGTCATCTCCTCCTACATGATCGCCAACGAGATCGAGCTGAAACGCGGCGTGGTGATTTCCTTCATTTCGGCTTTCGTCCAGGGCGTGGTGGCAGTGGCGCTGGTTGGCGGCGCCTGGCTGGTGCTGCGCGGCACCGGCATCACATTGACGGCGGCGACCCATGCGATGGAGATCGCAAGCTTCGTCATGGTCATCCTCTTCGGCGGCTGGCTGCTATTTCGCAAACTGCGCTCGATGGCGGGCAACATGCCGCGCCGCCGTCTGGTGGCGACGCCAGCCGGTCCGGTCAGCATAATGCTCGATTGGAAGGACAATGCAGCCGAACGCCAGGCCTATGCCTTCAACGGCAAGGCGCAGCCTGTCGACGCGGGCCATACCTTCGTTCCCGGCATGGCCTGCGAAACCTGCGGCAATGCCCATGTGCCTGATCCGGCCCTGCTCGCCGGCGACAGGTTCAGCGCCCGCGAGGCCTGGTCGGCGATTGTCGCCGTCGGTCTTCGCCCCTGCTCCGGCGCATTGCTGGTGATGACCTTCTCGATGCTGAACGGGCTCTATCTCGGCGGCGTGCTGTCGGTCGCCGCCATGTCGCTAGGCACGGCGATTACCGTTTCGCTGCTTGCCACGCTTGCAGTAACCGCCAAGAGTGCCGCTGTGCGCCTCTCCGGGCGCGGCTCGACCGCCTCGATCTGGATCGGCAATGCCATCGAAATCCTCGGCGCCGTGCTCGTCATGCTGATGGGCGCCCTGCTGCTCGCGGCATCGCTGCAGGGATAGGCCTACTTTCCCCTGCTCCGCTGATAGCGCGCTCGTAGCCAGAAGACCGCGAAAAACGCCAGGATCAGGCAGGCGCCGACTGCGATGCCGAGCATCGGCGAGAAATTGCCGATCCACAGAACGATGCTTGGCAGGAAATAGATGACCAGGCCGGCGCCGAACAGGATGGCGGCGGCGGCAATGGCCTGCGAGCGGCTCTCCGGGCTCACGCGAGCCTTTCCTTTTCCAGATCGGCACGAATATCCTGCAGGCGGCGGATCTGGTTGCCGGCCGCGTCGAAATTTTCCGGCGAAAGCCAGGTTTCGAAGGCATCGTTGATCAGCGGCCATTCCGTGTCGATCATCGAGAACCAGGCAGTGTCACGGTTGCGACGCTTGGAGATCATGTGCTGGCGGAAGACCCCTTCGAAGCTGAAGCCGTAACGGGCGGCCGTCGTCTTGCTCGCCTCGTTGTTATTGTCGCATTTCCATTCGTAGCGGCGGTAGCCGAGATTCTCGAAGACATGCTTGGCCATCAGATAATGCACTTCGGTCGACAGCGGCGAACGCTTCATCTCAGGCCCATGCGCTACCCCGCCGATTTCGACCACGCCGTTTGCCGGGTCGGCGCGCATGTAGTTCGCCATCCCCAGAATCTTGCCGGTGGCATTGTCGCGGAAGATATGGGTGAGCCAGCCGGACTTGGTATAGACGGTTTCCAGCCAGTTAGCGAAATCCTCGATACCGGAAAAGTCGTCTTGAGCAAAATAGAGAAGCAACGGGTTGATGCCCATGCCGCCAAGCCCGTCCCACAGCGCTTCGAGATGTTCGGCGCGCCGATAGGGTTCGACGGTGACGAAACGGCCCTTCAGTGTGACCGGCTTCGGCGCCGGACAGCCCTTGAAATTTGCAAGATCGCGCATGTTCACTCCCCTTTATCCGAAGAGTGGATAGGCCAGCCGCCCGACAAAGGCAACCGGCCGACTTGTTACTGTGACCCAATCACTGGGACCCCATCACTGGGACAAGGTAACCTTGGCGGAGGCGACCGTCGCCTCGATATGATCGACCAACTGGTCGGCAAGGCCGAGCCTGCCGGCAAGCAGATCGAGATAACCGCGCTCGGCGCGCGAATCCGGCTCGATGGTGAGCCGCGAGGCGGTGTAGAGTTCGACGCGCTGTTCTTCCGTCGTCGCGGCGGCCACCAGCGCATCGATATCGGTCGGCGACGCAAGTTCGCGCTCGATAAAGGCGGCGGCTTCGCCGCTGACATCGGCAGCCTTGACCTTGTCCATGATCAGGGCGCGTTCGGCATCGTCGATATGGCCGTCGGCCTTGGCCGCGGCGATCATCGCGCGGATCAGCACCAGCACGAATTCATTGCTGCCGGCTGGTGACGTCGGCCCGAAACCGGATTCGACAGGCGGCGGCAGGAGAACCGGATTGTTTGCCGAGGGTGCATCCGAAGGGGCTGCGGGCGCTTGCCCCGCCTGGTAATTCTTGTAGGCCTGATAGCCGAGGCCGGCAATGGCGGCAAGCCCGCCGATCGCCAGTGCATTGCCGGCAATACCGCGGCCGGTCTTGGTGCCGAGAAGCGCGGCGGCGATCGCACCGGTCGCCAGCGGGTTGTTCCTGGCCGTCTGGACCGCATCACCCGCCCTGTCGCGGACCGAACCGCCGAGACCCGGCACCTGCGAACCCAAGAACTGGTCGAGAAGCTTCCTTGCGTCGAACATTCCTCGTCATCTCCCTGTTTGAGGCTGGAAGCGTACATAGGTTTGCGACGGCTGGAATACAAATATGGGGTTGAGCGGGGTTGTAGCGTGACGCTCCCCGCCGCCTACCGACCTCAGGCCTTCAGCGCCGCCGCTTCTGCCGCGAGCTTGGTGATCCCCGCCCAGTCGCCGGCTGCGACCAGCTCCTTCGGCGCCACCCAGGAGCCGCCGACGCAGATGACGTTCGGCAGCGAGAGATAGTCATTGGCGTTCTTCAGCGAAATGCCGCCGGTCGGGCAGAACAGCGTGCCGGCAAGCGGCGAAGAGAGCGCTTTCAGCAAGGCCGCGCCACCGGCCTGCTCCGCCGGGAAGAACTTCAGCACCTGGTAGCCTTCTTCGCGTAACGCCATGACTTCGCTGGCGGTCGCAGCGCCGGGAAGCAGCGGCACATCGGAATCGGCAGCGGCATCAAGCAGTTCCTGCGTCGTGCCCGGGCTG
The DNA here is from genome assembly GCF_019685025.1 of Rhizobium sp. NZLR8. NCBI lineage: Bacteria > Pseudomonadati > Pseudomonadota > Alphaproteobacteria > Hyphomicrobiales > Rhizobiaceae > Rhizobium > Rhizobium sp. NZLR8. The sequence goes on from NZ_JABDVY010000006.1 coordinate 269,806, forward strand.
ACGATGAATTTCGAACCGGCCTCGACGGCGGCTTCCCAATGAGCGGCATTGAGGATCGTGCCGGCGCCGACTTCGGCGCCCTCGACCTCAGCGGCGACGGCGCGTACGGCCTCGAGTGCCGCCGGCGTGCGCATGGTGATCTCGATCGCCTTCAGACCGCCCGCAACGAGCGCGCGGGCCAGCGACACCGCCGATTTCACATCGTCGACGATCAAGACCGGAACGACAGGCTGGAGTTTCAGGATGGAAAGGAGCTTCTCTGTTTTCTCGCCCATGGTCGCGCGACCTCCTTGAAACGATTGAATTCGTCCCCGAATAACGCCCCCGTCGAACCTTGTCGAGATAAAACCAGACCACATGACAAGATGGGTAGGAAATGCGTGGAAATTGGTCTACCGTGCCGCAATCGTCACAAAAGGTTCACCGATATGGCGAAAGAGATCGAGCGGAAGTTTCTCGTACGCAGCGATGGATGGCGTTCCGCCGTCGAGACGAAGTCTGTCCTGAAGCAGGGTTATATCGCCTCGATGGACGATCGTTCCGTCCGCGTGCGTATCCTCGACGACAGGAAGGCGAAACTGACGATCAAGATCGGCCGCAGCGCCATCACCCGCGACGAATTCGAATACGACATCCCAATCGCCGATGCCAAAGAGCTTTTGCAGAACGCCATCGGCATCGTCATCGAGAAGACGCGCTACCGGGTTCCGCACGAAGGCTTCGTCTGGGAGGTCGATGTCTTTGCCGGCGAGCATCGTGGGCTGGTGATCGCCGAGGTGGAGATGACGGCGGAAACCGACGATCCGGCTCTGCCCGCCTGGCTCGGCCGCGAAGTGACCGGCGATTCCCGCTATTCCAACCAGGCCCTCGCCACAGAATATGGGCACGACAGGCATGGGCTATCGCATTCGGCCTGACGCCGATTTTACCGACGAGTTCCGCAGCGTCGCGACTGAGCAATTGGAACGCGCCGTCATGATTCTGGAGGAGCGGCCGGACGGCGCACATAAGGCGATCCATTCCTTCCGCAAGAATCTGAAACGATTGCGTTCGCTCTACCGCCTCGTGGCTCGCAAGGTGCCGGATTTTCAGAGCCTCGAAAACGCCAGGCTGCGCGATGCCGCGCAGTCGCTGTCTGCAATCCGCGACGCTGCCGCCCTCATCGGCACGGCGCAATATCTGCAGCATGCAGCCCGCGGGAACGAGGAGAGCGAGGCGCTCGTCCGTATCGTCACGATTCTCGAAGGCCGCCGTGACTGGATGGTGGAAGCCGAAAGCGGCCTGGAACGGCGGCTGAAGGAAACCTCCGACGTCCTGAAGGAGGCGATCACCGCCCTGGATGCAGTCTCCTTTGATGGCGGCCACCGCAAGAATGCCCGCATGCTGGCAAAGAGCTGGCGCCGCACCGCTGGGAAGGCCAAGGCAGCACTCGCAGCTTGCCACGGCGAGGCATCGGCCGACGATTTCCACGATCTGCGCAAACGCACCTACGACTATCAGCTTTATCACGGCCTTTTGCGCGACGTCTGGCCCGGCGCGATGAAGGCCAAGCGCGATGCGGCCAAGGAGCTCGCCGAGGATCTCGGCCACATTCACGATCTTGCCGTGCTCTCCGAACTGGTCGAGGCCGAGCCGCAGCTCTTCCCCCGCAATGACGACCTCGCCCATCTGCTCGACGCCATCATCTTTCGCCAGCAGGAGGACCGGCGACAAGCGCTTCTCAAAGCCAAAACCGTCTTCGCCGACGATCCCGACGAGGAAGCGCAACGCATCGAGCTTCTCTGGCTGACGGCCGACGGTTGAGAGGCTACGCCGGCGCATCTGAAATTTCCCAAGGTAAATCTATTGACCTCGACCAATCTTGAGGTCCTAGCCTCCGTTGGTCAAACAAGCAGAGCCCTGACCCGTGAGGAAGAAATGACCGCCGAAAACGCCGCGATGCCAATGGTGCTCGGACTCTACGAGACCCATCTGACCGTTGCCGATCTCAAGACCTCCACCGATTTCTACCGCGATGTCGTCGGGCTCAAACCGGCGGCCTCATTCGAGGAGCGCAAAGTGGCTTTCCTCTGGGTAGACGACAGGAAGACCGGTATGCTTGGCCTCTGGGAAACCGGAACCGGCCCCCTGAAGATGCGGCTGCATATCGCCTTCCGCATGACCGCCGACGGCGTGCTGCAGGCGCCCGCCATACTCAAGGCAAAAGGTGTTGAGCCACTCGGCTTTACTGGTGAACCGGTGACGGAGGCGGTGGTTCTCGGGTGGATGCCGGCGCTGTCGATCTACTTCAAGGATCCGGACGGACACTCGATCGAGTTCATCAGCCTTCTCGACGACATCCCCGACCGAAGCTTCGGCGTGCGGCCGTTTTCCGAATGGCAGGCACGAGCATAGTCGTTCGACCGCCAAGGCCGCCAACCGGCGAAGGCAATTGCGCGAGCCGCCGATTTTCTGTATTTCCGCTCGATGACCGACAGCCTCACACCCATCAGCCCGTTCCTCGTGGCCGCACTCTACCATTTCGTTTCCGTGCCGCGCTTTGCCAGCCTGCACGGCCCGCTGCAGACGCTTTGCGAGGAGAACGGCGTCAAGGGGACGCTGCTTGTGGCGCATGAGGGTATCAATGGGACGATCGCCGGCCCGGATGCCGGCATTTACGCCGTGCTTTCATTCCTGCGCGCCCAGCCGGAATTTTCAAGCCTGGAGCATAAGGAAAGCCGCGCCTTGAAAATGCCTTTCCTGCGCATGAAGGTGAAGCTGAAAAAGGAAATCGTCACCATGGGCGTCGAGGACATCGACCCCAACAAGGTGGTCGGCACCTATGTCGCGGCGAAGGACTGGAACGCGCTGATTTCCGATCCCGATACGATCGTCATCGACACCCGCAACGACTACGAAACGGCAATCGGCACCTTTCGCGGCGCGCTCGACCCGAAGACCAAGACTTTCCGCGAATTTCCCGATTGGGTGCGCGACAATCCCGGCCTGCACAACAAGCCGAAGGTCGCCATGTACTGCACCGGCGGCATACGCTGCGAGAAGGCAACCGCCTTCATGAAGGCTGAGGGCTTCGACGAGGTTTATCATCTGAAGGGCGGCATTCTGAAATATCTCGAGGAAGTGCCGCAGGAGGAAAGTCTCTGGGATGGCGCCTGCTTCGTCTTCGACGAACGCGTGTCCGTCGAGCATGGGCTGCAGCAAGGCGAACACAGGCTATGCCACGCCTGCCGCAACCCGATCACTTCAGAGGAAGTCACCTCGCCGCACTACGAGGAAGGCGTTTCCTGCAGCCACTGCTACAACACGCGGACGGAAGAAGACCGGCTGCGTTATCGTCAGCGGCAGCACCAGATCGCCCTCGCACGAAAGCGCGGCCAGCGGCATATCGGCAGCTGAGCCGATATTCAGGGGATCAGCCTCGCTGCCTGAGGGAGGCGTTGCCGGTCAGGCTGCGCCGATGCGGCGCCGGGCCGCCGGCTCCGCTGCGCGTCGCTCGTTCAGCATCTCGGTGATAAGCTCGGCCGTCACCGGCTTTCCGAACAGATAACCCTGCAGGCAATCGCAGCCGAAGAGGCGCATGGCGATTGCCTGCTCCTCGGTCTCGATGCCTTCGGCCGTCACCGGAATGTCGAGCGAGCGGGCAAGCGCCACCGTCGCCTGCAGCATCTCGCGCTGGCGTTTGTCCTCGTTGACACCCATGACCAGCGAGCGGTCGATCTTGATCCGGTCGAAACCGAACTGCCTGAGATAACCGATCGAGGAGAAACCGGAGCCGAAATCGTCGAGCGCCACTTTGACCCCCAGCGCCTTCAGCCGGTCGATCGACTGGCGGGTACGCTGCGGATTCTGAATCATGTAGCCTTCGGTGATCTCGAGCGTAATACGGCCGGCCTCGATTTCCGTTTGTTTCAGCACGTAGCGCACATAGTCGGCAAAGGCGGGATTGCGGAACTGGCCGGGCGAGACGTTGACCGAGACGTTGAGTTCCGGCCATTGCTTGGCTGTCTCGCAGGCCTTTCGCAGCACGAACAGGCCGAGCGATTCGATGAGACCGCTGGTCTCGGCGATCGGGATGAATACCTCTGGTGAAACAGGCCCGTGACCCGGACGGTTCCAGCGTACCAGTGCTTCGACACCGGTCGGCGCATGGGAGACCGCATCGATCAATGGCTGGTAGGCCAGCGTCAGGTCGCCGCTCTCGATGGCCATCCGGAGATCGAGTTCCAGCGCATTGCGCTGCTCTCGATCCGCATCCATCGACGGATCGTAGAGCATCATCCGCGCGCGGCCGGCCTCCTTCGCCTTGTACATGGCAAGGTCGGAGCGGCGCACCAGTTCTTCACGCTCGATCATGCCGCAAGGCGACATGGCGATGCCGATGCTTGCGCCGACGACGACAACGCGGCGACCGATCTCCAGCGGCTCGACAAGAAAATCGAGGATCTGCTCGGCAAGCTGCAGTGCGGCGGCATTCTCGCTGTCGGAGAGAAAGGCGATCGCAAATTCATCGCCGCCGATCCGGGCGAGAACTGCGCCTTGCGGAATGAGCACGTCGAGACCGGCCGCAACCGCGCGGATCAACTGGTCGCCAGTGCCGTGGCCATAACTGTCATTGACCTCCTTGAAGCCATCGAGGTCGAGATAGAGGAGCAGCACGTTGCGCTTGGACTGGCGCGCCTCGACGACGAAGCGGTCGACGGCAAGCCCGAGACCATCGCGATTGGAAAGACCGCTCAGCCGGTCACGCAGCGCCTCCTCGCGGGCGCTGTTTTCCTCGGCCTTCAGCCGGCGGCCGGCAAGCCAGCCGATGACCAGCAACACCACGAAGAACAGACCGACGAGGCCGAGCGCCTGCAGGACCATCGGCCGCACCTGTGCGTAGCCGACATCACCCGGTGAACGCGAGGTCCAGACGAGTTTTTTGAGCGTTCCCCCGGCCGGATCGACGATCGGTACGAAATAATCGGCCTCGAAGCTCGCCGACGCCAGCTTCAGCCCGCCGATGACATAGGTCTGGCCGAGCGCCGCCACCCGGTCATTGTCGAGATGGCGGGCAAAAACGAGATAGCGGTGTTGGCCGGCGGGCACATCCAGCGCGCCGGATTTTTTCCGCACCAATGCGACGCCGACAGCAGCGACACCGCGTTTGGTGGTGACGAACCCGACCGCTTGGGGCGTACCGGCCGGGCCGGCCGTCTTCGCCGTCTCGAACAGGGTCCAGAGCGACGGCGCGAAGAAATCCGCGAGCGGCTCTTCCATCGGCTTGCCGTCGCGATAGGCCATGATCGGCGTCTTCCCGTCATCGATGATGATCGCCATGTCGAAAAGCGCGCTGTTGACCGACATCTCGCCGTAATTGCTCACCGTCCAGGCCATGCCATCGGGCGAATAGACGTTGACGGCGGCATCGTCCCAGGCAGCGTAATCGTCGAGTGTCGCGCCAAGCTGGTCCTCGAAAGTCTTCAACGCCCCGATCGTCGTTTCGCGCGAGCGCTCATCATCGAGGAGATTGGCATTTTCGGCCACGCGTTCAAGCGCCGTCAGCACCATGACGGTGACGATTGCGACGATGACGGCAAAGGAAAAAAGCACGCCCGTAACGGTAATGTGACGGCCTATTCCCAATCCCTTGCTCTGCGGCTTTCCGGCTGTCTGCATTACGGCTCCCTGACCGTCAGACTTTGCCAGCCAAGGGTTCAAAAACGTTTAAGCAACCGGCTGTTGCAGGTTTCGAACGATCTATTTTTCTGCCTGGATTGCCATCGCGAAATGACGGCAAGCAGCATCGACTCGCCGTGCCGCGCCGGAGAGCTTAAATGAGACGCAATAGACTCCAAACCGGCGCCTATATCAGGCCGACGGCGCTAACCCGGCCTGTGATTGCCCTTCGGGAATTTGGCAGCAAGTTCGCGGTACCATTTGCCGCTCTGTTTTATTGTGCGTACCTGGGTCTGATAGTCGACATGGACGAGGCCGAAGCGCATGCGGTAGCCTTCGGCCCATTCGAAATTGTCCATCAGGCTCCAGGCGAAATAGCCGCGCATGGGGTAACCACCCTTGATCAGACCGGCCACCACATCGAGATGGTCACCGAGATAATCCAGACGCATCCTATCGTCGACCTCGCCGTCGACGATATCGGTGTTGTCGCAGGCGCCGTTCTCGGTGATGTAGCATTCCGGCAGTTCGTACCGGCGGTAGAGGTCCTCGATCAGGAGCTTCAATCCCGGCGCATAGATTTCCCAGCCGATATCGGTCTTGACGTCGCTTGCCGGCGGCGCTTTCACCGTCCACGGGAAATCGCCCTTGCGTTCGGCATCGTCGGTGACCCGCTCGGGCGTGTAGTAATTCAGACCCCACCAGTCGAGTTTCTGGCTGATGAGCTTCATGTCGCCGTCCTCGATGGCGGGCATGCGGTCGCCAAGCGCCTCGACGAATTCTTTCGGATATTCGCCCTTGAAGACCGGATCGAAGAAGGCGCCGTTGTGGAACTGGTGCGCCCTTTCGGCGGCTGCAAGATCGGTCGGGCTGTCGGAGCCGGGGATGATCGAAGCGGCGTTGAGCACAAGCCCGACGGGCACATCGGGGGCTTCCGAGCGGATCGCCTCGACGCCGAGGCCGTGGGCGAGGTTCATATAATGCATGGCGTGAAGGGCGGCCTGCATATCGCGTTCGCCCGGAGCATGGATGCCGTAGAGGTGGCTCAGCCAGACGATGCACCAGGGCTCGTTGAAGGTCGCGACCTTATCGAGGCGATCGCCAAGGCGGTTCATCACCGTCTTGGCATAGCGCTGAAACGCATAGGCGGTCGAGCGCGCCGTCCAGCCGCCGTCGCCGGCGAGCAGCAACGGCAGATCCCAGTGGTAGAGCGTCGCGTAGGTCTTGATCCCCCGCGCCTTGCAGCCGTCGACCAGCCGATCGTAGAAATCGAGACCGGCCTCATTCACCGGACCCGTGCCGTCGGGGATAATGCGCGGCCAGGCGATCGAGAAGCGATAGGCTTCGACGCCCATCTCCTTGATGAGATCGAGGTCCTGCTCCAGTCGGTTATAGTGGTCGCAGGCGACGTCGCCATTGTCGCGATGATAGACGCGGCCGGGCATATTGCAAAAGGCATCCCAGATCGATGGCTTGCGGCCGTCGGCCTTGCTGGCCCCTTCGATCTGGAAGGCGGCGGTGGCGACGCCGAAGGTGAAGTCGCCGGGGAAGCGCTGTGCGAGTTTCTGCGGATCGATCATCTTAAAATCCTATCTCTAGGTTGGCCGTTTGCGCGGGATTTAGCCAAGCGTGAAGGCAAAGTACAGGCTGGCAGCGAGAAAAACTGCAACGTTGCAGGAAGTCCCCTCTTCCCGTCTGCCCGCACTCATAACGGCAATGTCAGCAGGCGTGACTTGCTGTTGAGGCCACGATCCTTACACGGGAAATGGCATCACAAATGTGAAAGGAATCCCATGCTCTCTTCGGTCCATCTGCTGCAGCCTCATCTGCTGAGCCTGCTGCGCATCGTCTCGTCACTTGTACTTTTCAGCTACGGAACGCAGAAGATTTTGCATTTTCCGGTTGCGGCCAGCGTGCCGGCCGCGGGCTCGCTCTCCTGGATTGCCGGGCTTATCGAACTCACCCTCGGCTTCCTGGTCCTGGTGGGATTCCAGACCCGTATCGCAGCCTTCGTGCTCTCCGGCCTGATGGCCTTCGCTTATTTCATCGGGCATGCGCCGAAAGGCATCTACCCCGCGCAGAACGGCGGCGTCGCGGCAATCCTGTTCTGCTTCGTGTTTCTATATCTGGTGGCGGCAGGCGCAGGACCGTTGAGCGTGGACAACCTGCTGAAGCGTGGCCGCACGGCCGCAGCCTAATCACCATAAACAAAAACGCCGAGGCGACTTTGAGCTCGCCTCGGCGTTTTTCATTGGGTGACGCGGATCGGCAGATTCAGACCTTGACCCATGCGCCGTTTTTCTTGGAAGAGGCGACGCAAGCCTCGACAAAGGCCACACCCTTCACACCGTCATCGACAGTAGGGTAGACCACTGCCTTGTCGACGGCCTTGCCCTTCTTGCGGGCATTGATCGCATGCGCGGCTTCGGTATAGATCGTCGCGAAGGCTTCGAGATAACCCTCCGGATGCCCAGACGGCACGCGCGAGACGCGGCCGGCAGCCGCGCCCGAACCGGCGCCGCCCCGGGTGATCAGCCGCTTCGGTTCGCCGAACGGTGTGTACCAGAGGTAGTTCGGGTCCTTCTGAGTCCATTCCAGCCCGCCCTTGGAACCGTAGACGCGGACCATCAGGCCGTTTTCATGGCCGGGCGCCACCTGGCTGCACCAGAGCATGCCCTTGGCCGGCTTCTCCGAGCCCTTGGCCTTGAAGCGCAGCATCACATGGGCGTTGTCATCAAGCCGGCGGCCGGGAACGAAACTGTCGAGATCGGCAGCGAGACTGTCGAGCTCCAGGCCTGACATGAAGGCGGCGAGATTATAGGCATGCGTGCCGATATCGCCTGTGGAGCCGCCGACGCCGGATTGTGCCGGATCGGTACGCCAGGCGGCCTGCTTCTGGCCGGTCTGCTCGACCGCCTCAGTCAGCCAGTCCTGCGGATATTCGGCCTGGACGACACGGATATCGCCGAGTTCGCCGTTCGCGATCATCTCGCGCGCCTGGCGGACCATCGGATAACCGGTGTAATTATGCGTGAGCACGAAGAGCGCGCCGCTCTCGTCGGCAATCTTCTTCAGCTTCTTCGCGTCAGCAAGGTTCGATGTCAGCGGCTTGTCGCAGATGACATGGATGCCGCGCTTCAGGAATTCCTTGGCGGCGTCGTAATGTACATGGTTCGGCGTGACGATCGCCACCGCCTCGATGCCGTTCTTCAGCTTTGCCTCGCGGATCGCCATCTCGCGGTAGCTGGAATAGGTCCGCGACGGATCGAGGCCGAGATCGCGGCCTGACTGAACCGCCTTTTCAGGCGTCGACGACAGCGCGCCGGCGATAAGATCGTACTGATCGTCGATGCGTGCCGCGATCCGGTGCACCGCACCGATAAACGCGCCGCCGCCGCCGCCGACCATGCCGAGGCGGATCCGCGGCTCGCGGGTCTGTTCCGATGATGCTTCGATTGCCATTCTGTCCTCCTGAAATTTAAAACTTGGTGCGGATGCGCCCCTCATCCGGCTGCCGCCACCTTCTCCCCGCAGGCGGGGAGAAGGACGATGCCGCTATGTCCCTCGCCACTCTCTACCGTTTGATGTGGGCAGGTCCCCTCTCCCCGTCAGAACGGGGAGAGGGTTAGGGTGAGGGGCAGCCTCGCAGCACGCCCTATGTCTTAGAGCCCCAGCATGCGCCGGTTCGCCGCCTGGTCGGTGCCGCTGCCGGCAAAATCGTCGAAGGCCTTTTCGGTGACGCGGATGATATGGGCGGCCACGAATTCGGCCCCTTCGCGGGCGCCGTCCTCCGGATGTTTCAGCGCGCATTCCCATTCGACCACGGCCCAGCCGTCGAAATTATTGGCCGTCATCTTCGAGAACACCGCGCCGAAATCGACCTGGCCGTCGCCGAGCGAGCGGAAGCGGCCGGCCCGTTCCACCCAGCCCTGATAGCCGCCATAGACGCCCTGGCGGCCGGTCGGATTGAACTCCGCATCCTTGACGTGGAACATCTTGATGCGGTCTTTGTAGATGTCGATATTGTCGAGATAATCGAGGCACTGCAGGACGTAGTGCGAGGGATCGTAGAGCATGTTGGCGCGCGGATGGTTCTTCACCCGCTCCAGGAACATCTCGAAGGTGATACCATCGTGCAGATCCTCGCCCGGATGGATCTCGTAGCAGACGTCGATACCGTTCTCATCCGCATGGTCGAGGATCGGCGTCCAGCGGCGGGCGAGTTCGTCGAAGGCGGTCTCTACCAGGCCGGCAGGACGCTGCGGCCAGGGATAGATGAACGGCCAGGCGAGCGCGCCAGAGAAGGTCGCATGCGCCTTGAGGCCGAGGTTTTTCGAGGCCGTCAGCGCCATCTTGACCTGCTCGACCGCCCATTCCTGGCGCGCCTTCGGATTGCCCCGCACCTCGGGTGCGGCAAATCCGTCGAAGGCTTCGTCATAGGCTGGGTGAACGGCGACGAGCTGGCCTTGCAGGTGGGTGGAGAGTTCGGTGATCTCGATGCCGTTTTCGCGGGCCTTGCCGGCGAATTCGTCGCAATAATCTTTGGACGTGGCGGCCTTCTTCAGATCGATCAGCTGGCTTGCCCAGGTCGGCACCTGGACGCCCTTGTAACCGATGTCGGCCGCCCATTTGGTAATCGCGTCCCACGAGTTGAAAGGAGCGGTATCGCCCGCGAACTGGCCAAGGAATAGGCCGGGGCCTTTGATCGTCTTCATGTCAGATTCCTCCCTGAATATCGACCGTAAACGTTTCTGAAGTGTTGTAGCACGCAATTTGGCGGGCGCAAGGCGCCTCCTTACCTTACAGCGCCGCGCGTCTGAAAAGACGCGCAAAGGACGCTGTAACACTTAGGATCGCTGCACAATTTTATCCTTAAATCGATTCCGATTTAAGGAATTATGCAGTAGCCAGCGGATTTGGCGCGAGGCCGGAAGCGAATGGCGCGAGCTAATCACGGTGGGCTTTGGCGGACAAGAGGTACGTGCAGCATTTTCGGCTGTACCCTGGATCGACGCATTAAAAATGCGCCCATCCTTTCGAATGGGCGCATGTCTCCAGTCGATGGATCAGAACGGAGAATCCGGGAAGTAGAAGTCCTTGGCATTGTCCTTGGTGACGAGCGTCGCGTCGAGGATGTAGCTGCCGTGAACCGGGACCTGATCGTAGAGTGCCGCCGCCGTCAGCTCCATTGCCGTGCCGACCATTGCCGGCGGATAGAGGACGTCGACCGGGATCAGCTTGTCGCCGTCCATGACCTTCTTCACCATGTCCTTGGAGCCAGCGCCTGCGACGACGTATTTGATGTCGGTACGCTTGGCCTGCTCGATTGCCTGCAGAACGCCGACGGCCATGTCGTCGTCCTGGCACCATACGACGTCGATCTTCTGGTACTTGGTCAAGTAGTCCTGCATGACCTTGAAGGCATCGTCGCGGTTCCAGTTGCCGTACTGGCGGTCGAGAACCTTGACGTTCGAGCCGGCAATGCCCTTGTCGAAGCCGTCCTGGCGCTGCTGGTCGATCGGGATCGGCAGACCGCGGATGACGACGACCTGCGCATCAGGCGTGGTGTCCTTGATGTACTTGCCGGCGACTTCGCCGAGAGCCGGATTATTGCCGGCGACATAGAGGTCGCGCACGGAGTTGTCGTTGCTTGACGGCGCGCGGTCGACGAGGGCGACGAACTTGCCCTTGCCCTTGACTTCCTTGATGGCATTGACGAGCGGATCCGGATCCGACGGCAGGATGACGAGGGCGTCGATGCCCTGTGTATCGAGATCCTGCACGGCGTTTGCCTGGCTGGCAGCGTCCGGCGAGGTCTTGACGATGACGTTGAGACCGGGATGTTCGGCCATCAACAACTTGGCGGCGCGCTCGGCATGAAACACCACGCCCGACGTCCAGCCATGGTCGGCGGCCGGAATGGAGACGCCGATGGTGAATTTCTTGTCCTCGGCGTGAGCGGCGCCGGCGAACGTCACCGCCGCAACCGCCAGGCCCAACATCAATCTATGCATGCTATTTCCTCCCAATAATTTCAGGGACTTTTCCATATCGGGACCGGACGCCCTGAAGCCCGGTCAATTGCAAGCCCCGGTCAATGCAAACCTGATTATTTCATGATTTGCGCACCAGCGAGCGCTGGACGAACATGGCGATGATGATGATCGCACCCTGGATGGCGCCGATCAGATACTCGCTGATGAAGTTCGAAAGCAGCATGATATTGCCGACGAGTTCGAGAATGAAGGCGCCGCAGATCGTCCCCCAGACCCTGCCGGCGCCGCCCTTCAGCGCCGTGCCGCCGACGACGACGGCCGTGATCGCCTGGAGCTCCCACAGGATGCCCGTTGTTGCCGACGTCGAGCCGAGACGGGGAACATAGAGCAACACGGCAATGGCGACGCACAGGCCCTGGATGACGAAGGCAATCGTCCTGACGCGATTGACCGCGATGCCGGAATAGCGGGCAACATCGCTGTTTGATCCCACAGCAACAACGTGGCGGCCATAACGTGTGCGATAGAGGATAAAGGCGGCAACCGCCGTCACTGCCAGGATCACCACGATCGGTACCGGCACACCGGCGATAGTGCCGAAATAAGCAGGACGATAGAGCGTCTGGATATCGGCGGAGCGAAGAGTGATTGCGCCGCCCTGCGACAGCCATGTCGTCAGGCCGCGATAGATGCCCATCGTGCCAAGCGTTGCGATGAAGGGCTCGATCTTGCCCACCGTCGTGATCAGGCCGTTCGCCAGGCCGCAAAGCGCGCCGGCGACGATCGTGAAGACGGCCGCGACCGTCAGCATCAGGACCGGGTTTTCGATGGCGCCCGAATTCATCAGCAGGATCATCAGGCTGGCGACGAAGGCCACCATCGAGCCGACCGACAGGTCGAGATCGCCTGCTGAGATCACGAAGGTCGCGCCGACCGCAATGATGGCAATGAAGGCGCTGCGCGTTGCGACATTGGCAAGGTTGGTGATGCCGATGAAATTGGGATTGACCAGGGCCCCGACGATCAGGAGCAGTGCCAGGGCGACGAAAGGCGCGACCGCACGCAGATCGACATCCCGCCAGGATCGGCGCCGGATTTCCCTGGTCTCCTCGTTGACACTCATTTCCAAAACCAACCTCCCGTCCCATACCTGCTGGGCGTCTTGTCTGTGATCGGCGTCGTCGCGACGACGCTTCGTGTTCGGCTTAGGCAGCCGCCTTCTTTTTAAGCCCGGCGGCGTAACGCATGATCTCCTGCTCGGAAATCTCATCGCCCTCGAGCACGCCGACGATATGTCCTTCACGCATCACCACCACCCGCGTGCAGAGGCCAATGACCTCCGGCATCTCCGACGAGACGACGATGATCGAACGGCCGTCCCGGGCCAGCGCCGAGATGAAATGATAGATCTGCTGTTTGGTGCCGACATCGATGCCGCGCGTCGGCTCGTCGATGATGATGATGTCGGGCTCGGTCTCCATGACCTTGGCCAGCAGCAGTTTCTGCTGGTTTCCACCCGACATCCGGCCGGCGACGATATTGCCGTCGCGCACCCTGATGTCGAAACGGCGCTTGGCCTTCGCCAGAGCACCCGCTTCGCTGCCCGGGCTGAGATAGCCTCGGCGAGAATGCCTTCCGAGCGATTGCAGGGTCAAATTGGTCATCATGCCGGAGCGCAGCAGCAGGCCCTTCGACTTGCGGTCCTTGGTCATGTAGGCGAGCCCGCAGCGATTGGCGGCATGGACATCGCCGGAGGGAACCGCTTCCCCCTTGATGACCACCTCACCCTCGAGACGGGTCCGCAACCCGGCGATCGCTTCCATCAGCTCGGTGCGGCCGGAGCCGATCATACCGGAAAAGCCGATGATCTCGCCCTTGCGCACCTCGAAGCTCGCATCCCTCACATAGCCCGTCGACACCGAAGCGACACTGAGGACGACCTCCTCGTCGACATCAGGTTCCACTTTGGCGGGATAAAGGCTCGAAAGCTCGCGGCCAACCATCAGCTGCGCGATCGATTCCCCGTCCAGAATCGACGTCGGCGACGTCTTGATCCACTGGCCGTCGCGTAGCACGGTGACACGATCAGTCAACTCCATCACTTCGTCGAGCTTGTGCGACACGAAGACGAAGCTCGTACCCTGGTCACGCAGCTTGCGAACCTGCTTGAAGAGCATATTGGTCTCTTCCCGCGACAGCACCGCGGTCGGCTCGTCCATGAACACGACCCGCGCGTCGCGGCTGATTGCCTTGGCGATTTCGACCATCTGCTTGTCGGCGATGGAAAGCGTGCTGATCTGCGCATTCTCATCGACATGCGAACCGAGCACATCGAGAACTTTGCGTGTCTCCGACCTCATATATTTGCGGTCGAGCACGCCGAAGCGCGTGACTTCGCGCCCGAGAAAGAGGCTTTCCGTCACGGTCAGATGTTCGGCGAGGTTGAATTCCTGGTGAATGATGACGATGCCAAGCGCCTCGGCAGCGCCGTTGGGCGGCAGGACGACAGGCTTGCCGTCGAGCAGGATTTCGCCGGAACTCGGCTGTTCGAAACCGGACAATACCTTGACAAGCGTGGATTTGCCGGCGCCATTTTCACCCATCAGCGCATGGATTTCGCCGGCGCGGAGATCGAAATTCACGCTGAAGAGGACCTGCACCCCACTGAAGGATTTGCATATGCGCCTAGCGGACAGCACCACGGGTGCAGTGTCGGCAGTCTCCACGGTCATCAGATCCTCCCCAAGCGGTTCTCCGGCCGCTAAGGACCTTATGTAAACCTTTACATACATCGTGTAAAGGTTTACATCGTTGATTTACACAGATCAGTTGAAGCCTGCCTTTGACCTCCCGACAAGTCTGTGTAGTGTCGCGGCGAAGACAGCCCAAGGCAGAGCCCAGTGTCGAATTCCACGCCCGCAACAATCGAAGACGTCGCCCGGATCGCCGAGGTCTCCATCGCGACGGTGTCCCGGGCAATCCATATGCCGGAGAAGGTCGCCAATTCCACCCGCCTCAAGGTCAACCAGGCGATCGCGATCACCGGTTACACCACCAATGCCATGGCGCGCAGCCTGAGGCTCGGCCGCTCCAACATGATTCTCGTCGTGGCGCCCGATATCGGCGACCCCAATTTCTCCAACATTCTCGTCGGGTTGGAAAACGAGGCGCGCGCGCACGGCTACGGCATCCTGATCGGCCACACGCAGAACGACGCCCAGCGCGGGCTCGAATATCTGAAATTCTTGAATTCCAACCAGGCAGCCGGGCTTATCCTGTTTACCGGCATCCTGCCCTTCGGGCATCAGACGATGACTGCGCGGCTGCCGCCGAGCGTCGGCGTTTTCGAGCCTGTCTTCAACGGCGGCATTCCCTATGTCGGCGTCGACGATACCGAGGGCGCCAGGAAAGCGGTGGACCTGCTGCTGGCCGAAGGGCATCGAAAGATCGCCTTCATCGGCGATTCGCGCACCCGGCTTGCCTATACCAGACGCCGCATGGGCTATGATGCCGGCCTCGACGCCGCCGGCGTCCCGCCCGACTTGCGGATCGTGCTCGAAGGCGATGGCACGATCGAGAGCGGGCGGCATGCGGTCGAACAGCTTTTCATGCGCGACACGCTTCCGACCGCCTTCATGTGCGTCAACGACCAGACCGCGATCGGCGTCATGATCGGGCTCGGCGCGCGAGGCTACGACATTCCGGGGGATTTCTCGGTGACCGGTTTCGACGACGTGCCGCAGGCCGTCTTCATATCCCCGCCGCTGACTACGATCCGCCAACCGAGAACGGCGATCGGAAAACAGGCGATGGCGCTGCTGCTCGAACTCCTGTCCGATGGCCGGCCGACCGAAACGGAAATCCTGCTCCGGCCGGATCTGGTGGTTCGAAACTCCGTCTCTGCGCCGTCGCGCAACTGGTCGAAGCGTTGAGCCGATAGAGATAGAGGCTGAGGACATAGCGCCCGCAGCCGTTCAGAAAGGGTTGCGCCGACGACCGCTGGCCGCCGCCGGCGCGCTTGATCAGACGTAACGATTGACGACGTTCTCGAGCAGTTCCTGCTTGCCGGATCTCGGCTGCGGATTGACGTCCTTGGTCTCGACCCAAGTCGTGATCTCATCCAGCGAATACTCGCCGCGGAAGAGCTTCTGCGCCTCGGCGGATTCCCAGCCGGCATAACGATCGGCGAGCGGCTGCGACAGAGCCTTGTCCTCGATCATCCTGGCAGCGGCCTTCAGGCCGCGGGCGCAGCAATCCATTCCGCCAATGTGACCGATCAGCAGATCCGCCGGCTCGAGAGACTGGCGGCGCAGCTTCGAGTCGAAATTGGTGCCGCCGGTTTTGAAGCCCCCGCCTGCCAGAACGTGATAGTAAGCGAGCGCCATTTCGGGAACATTGTTCGGGAACTGGTCGGTATCCCAGCCAGATTGGTAGTCGTTGCGGTTCATGTCGATCGAGCCGAAGATGCCGAGCGCATTGGCAAGCGCCAGCTCGTGCTCGAAGGAGTGGCCGGCGAGGATCGCGTGGCCCTGCTCGATATTGAGTTTCACCTCGTTTTCAAGTCCGTGCTTCTTGAGGAAGCCATAGACGGTCGCAACGTCGTAATCGTACTGGTGCTTGGTCGGCTCCTGGGGCTTCGGCTCGATCAGGATCGTGCCCTTGTAGCCGATCTTGTGCTTGTATTCGACGACGAGGTTGAGGAAGCGTCCGAGTTGGTCGAGCTCACGTTTGAGATCGGTGTTGAGCAGCGTCTCGTAGCCTTCGCGGCCGCCCCAGAGCACGTAGTTCTCGCCGCCCAGCTTCTGCGTCGCGTCGATGCAGGTCTTGACCGTCGCGGCGGCGAAAGCAAAAACGTCAGGATCCGGGTTGGTCGCCGCACCGGACATGTAGCGGCGGTTGGAGAACAGGTTTGCCGTGCCCCAGAGCAGCTTGGTGCCGGTTGCGGCCTGCTTCTCGGCGAAGTAGTCGACGATCTCATTGAGGTTTTTGGTGTTCTCGGCGAAATTCTTGCCCTCCGGACGCACGTCGGCGTCATGGAAGCAGTAATAGGGCGAGCCGAGCAGCGAGAAGAATTCGAAGGCGACGTCGGCCTTGAGCTTGGCGGCCTTCATCGTGTCCTCGAACCAGGGGCGCAGGAAGGTCTGGCCACCGAAGGGGTCGCCGCCCGGCCAGGTGAAGGTGTGCCAATAGGCCACGGCAAAGCGCAGGTGGTCTTCCATGCGCTTGCCCATGACGATCTCGTCCGGCTGGTAATGGCGGAAGGCCAGCGGATTGGTGCTGTCGGGGCCTTCGTATTTTATTTTCTGGATATCGCCGAAAAATCCGGTGCTCATCTTGGGTCTCCTTGGGTCGGTAGTTCAGTCTTATCGTCTGTGCCATCCAGCCCCTTCATCCGACCTTCGGGCCACCTTCTCCCCGAGGGGAGAAGAGGAACGGAGGCACCGCTGCGAGTCTCTTCTCCCCTCCGGGGTCCGAAGGACGGGCGAGACCCGCGGCTCGACCAGGCAAAGGTGCCGGCCGGCGGATGAGGGGGCCGCTGGCTCCAGTTCTCAATGCGCCAGCGATTTTATCGCCGGATAGAGTGCGCGGTAGCGCTTGTAGGCATCCTCATAAGTGCCGCTCAGTGCAGACACCGGCTCGATCGTGCCCGATGTCACCGGCGGCGTGCAGACGGCAATCGGATCTGCCCCGGTTGCCGCGATAAGACCGAGGCGGGCGGCGCCGAAGGCCGCGCCAAAATCGCCATCGGCCGGCAGGTCGACCGGAACGCCGAGCGCGGTCGCGATCGACGCCAGCCAGTAACGCGAGCGCGAACCGCCGCCGATTGCCGTGACGCGGGATATGCCGGTGCCGGCCGAGCGCAGCGCTTCGAGATTATCGCGGATGGCAAAGGCAACACCCTCGAGCACCGCCTGGGTCAGCACGACACGGCTGCTTTCATGTTCGAGGCCGATGAAGGCGCCGCGGATGACGGCATCATTGTGCGGCGTGCGCTCACCGGAGAGATAGGGGAGAAAGCTGACGCCGGTCGGCGCCTTCAGCGTCTCGCCGAGTTCTCCGGTCAGGTCGGCGGCCGATTTGCCGGTGACCCCGGAATGCCAGTTAAGCGCATCGGTGGCCGACAGGATGACGCCCATCTGGTGCCAGGTGTTCGGCAGCGCGTGGCAGAAGGCATGCACGGCGCTTTCCGGCTTCGGCAGATAGGAGCCGTTGGCGGCAAAAAGCACGCCCGACGTGCCGAGCGAGACGAAGGCGGCGCCGTCGCTGACCGTGCCCATGCCGCAGGCCGAGGCTGCATTGTCGCCCGCGCCGCCGGCAACGACGGCATCGCCGGAAATGCCCCATTGCGTAGCAAGTTCCGCCCGCAGCTTGCCGGCCTGCTCGGTGCCTTCGACGAGTGCCGGCATCTGCTCCTTGGAAAGATTGGTGGCAGCCAGCAGTTCGGACGACCAGGCCCGCTTGCCGGTATCAAGCCAGGAAGTGCCGGCCGAATCCGACATTTCGGAGATATATTCGCCGGTCAGCCAAAGACGCAGATAGTCCTTCGGCAGCAGCACCTTGGCGATCCTGGCAAAGACATCGGGCTCATGCTTCTCGACCCAGGCGAGCTTCGGCGCCGTAAAGCCAGGAAAGACGATATTGCCGGTAAGCGCGCGGAAGCGCGGATCGGCATCGAGGGCCGCAGCCTCGACGTGGCTGCGCGTGTCGTTCCAGAGAATGCAGGGACGCAGCACCTTGTCGGTGGCATCGATGAGCGTCGCGCCGTGCATCTGGCCGGAAAGGCCGATGCCCTTGACTGCAGCCAGCTCCTTCGGATGTTTCGCCTTGAGGCCGGCGACGGCCTCCTCCGTCGCACGCACCCAGTGGGCCGGCTCCTGCTCCGACCAGCCAGAATGCGGACGCGAGACGTCGAGCGCACCATTGGCCGAGCCGACGATCTTCTGATCGCCGTCGATCAGCATCGCCTTGACGCCGGAGGTTCCGAGATCGAGACCGAGATACATGGGGTATTCTCCTTTGCCGTTACGGCAGATTGTCTTTCAGAAATATGTCGAGGCGGATGCGCTCTTGCGCTTCGATGACGGCAAGCCCGTCCGCCTTGGCTTTCAATACACGGATGGCGCTACGCACTTCATGGCCGGCGTCCTGGTTGAGGATCGCATCGATCGTATTGTCGACGAGTGCTGCGCGCGTATGGGCGGTGAGCTCGTGGGCGATGACCGTCAGCGTCCGGCCGACGGCCTTCTCCTTCAACGCCCGGATCAGGCCGCGATTGCCGGCGCCTAGGCTGTAGACGCCGATGATATCGGCATTCCCGAGCGCGTCGGCAACGAGCCTATGGGCGACCTCGGGGTCGTCGCGGCCTTCGAGAACCGGCAGGATCGCAAGATGCGGAAACTCCGCAGCCATGACTGCGGCAAAGCCCTCCAGCCGCTCGCGATGGTCGCGCACCAGCATGGAGCCGGCGAGCACGGCGATCTCGCCCTTTCGCGATCCGAGAAATCGCCCGAGCAAGCGGGCCGCTGTACGGCCGGCCGCGATATTGTCGACGCCGGCATAATGATGGCGCAGCGATCCGGTGAGATCGGAAACCAGGGTGACGATGGGAAAGCGCTCGCGCACCAGCCTGTCGACGGTGGCGCGCACGTCAGGTGCATCGGTCGCGACCATCGCGATGCCGCAAGGCCTCTCCCGGGAAAGCTCTTCGAGCACGGAGACAAGGGCTGCCGGATCGAAAGCCGGCACCTCGATGGTGCGGATATCGGTACGCTCGGCCGGCGAGCGAAGCACCGCCTGCCGGATCTCGGCATTGAGCCCGTGCATGAAGGAATTGTCGCTGGCCGGAAGGATGAACACCAGTGGATAGGTACGTCCCTTGGCGAGATTGGCGGCGGCGACGTCTCTGATATAACCGAGCTCACGGATCGCCGTTTCGACCTTCTCCCGCGTGACGTGACGCACACCTGGGCGCTGGTTGAGAACCCGGTCGACAGTCGCAAGACTGACACCGGCGGCAGCGGCGATATCGTGAACTGTAGGCCTCATCATTCCTCCTGACGAGACCATTAGCGCCAAATTTGATGTACGTAAATCAAAAAATCGAACAGGCCGGTTCCCTTATCGATTTTCCGGTATTGATATCTGCTTCGGACTGATCCCGCCAGCGATCATCCGCCCGATGGCATAGAGGTCGGAAACCGGCAAACAAAAAGGCCCTCCGGAGAGGGCCTTTCAAGGGGCGGCAGGCCGGAGGTCAGTGGCCGCCACCGCCTCCCCCGCCTTGCGGCGCAGGTTTCTTGATCATGGCGACACCGAGGATCATCGCAACGAAAAGCGCGGTCAGGATGAGGAACACGTCGCTGAAAGAGAGGACGATCGCCTGCTTGGTGGCCAGACCGACCATCTGCTTGATCGCGACCGAGGCGCCATCCATGCCATAGGTGTTGAAATTGGCGGTCATGTTGTTCATCTGGTCGATCGCCGCCGGATTGCCCCAGTCCATATTCTCCCGCAGCCGTTCATAGTGCACGTCCTGTCGGTTGGTGAGCACGGTGTTGATGACGGCAAGACCGACGGCGCCGCCGAGGTTTCTGGTCAGGTTGAACAGGCCGGATGCGCCGCGGATGCGCGACGGCGGCATCGTGCCGAGTGCGATATTGTTGATCGGCACCATGCACATCATCAGCCCGAAACCGCGCAGGATCTGCGGGATGAACAGTTCGTAGAAATCCCAATCCGCCGTCAGGTGAATCATGATGTAGGTACCGGCGGCGAAGCTGGTGAAACCGATCACCATCATCAGGCGCAGGTCCATCTTCGTCGACAGCTTGCCGGCGATCGGCGCGGTGAAAAACATCGCAAGCCCGGAGACGAACATCGTCTGGCCGATCATCAGCGAATCATAGCCGCGGATGCGTCCAAGATAGACCGGGTAGATGTAGGTGAGGCCATAGAGGCCGATGCCCATGACGAAGGAGAAGATCGAGCCGAAGGAGAAATTCCGGTTCGAAAAGGCCTTGAGGTCGACGACGGGGAACTCCACCGTGAAGGCGCGATAGAAGAAGATGATGGCCGCAACGCACGAGGCGACGGCAGCGATGGCGATGGAGCTGTCGTTGAACCAATCGTTCGAATTGCCCTCTTCGAGCACATATTCCATCGCACCGAGGAAGATGCCCATCGAGAAAAGCCCCCACCAGTCGAACTTCTTGAAAAGCGACAGTTCCGGCTTGTCGAAATCGATGAAGTTCCAGGTGACGATCGTGACGATGATGCCGGGAACGATATTGACGAGGAACAGCCAGTGCCAGGAAAAGGCATGGCTGAGATAGCCGCCGACGGTGGGGCCAATGGTCGGCGCCAGCGTCGCGATCAGGCCGATGATCGGCGAAACGATGCTGCGCTTCGACGCCGGAAAGATGGTGAAGGCGGCCGCGAAGACCGACGGGATCATGCCGCCGCCGATAAAACCCTGGATGGCCCGGTAGACGATCATCTGGTCGATATTCGTCGCCGTCGCCGCAAGCGCGCTCGCCATGGTGAACCCGGCAGCGGAGATTGCGAAGAGATAACGCGTCGAGATGATGCGCGCCAGCGTGCCCGAAAGCGGAATCATGATCACTTCGGCGATCAGATAGGCCGTCTGCACCCAACCGACTTCGTCGCTGCCGGCCGAGAGGCCGGCCTGGATTTCGGCAAGCGAGGCCGAGACGATCTGGATGTCGAGGATCGACATGAACATGCCGAGCACCATCGCGAAGAAGGCGATGAGCTTCCTCGGATCCATGTGATCCTCGGCGTGGGCGGGCGCTGCCGGAATCGTCCCTGCTGTTGCTGTCGCACTTCCGGCCATCGGACCACCTCCGCCTTTTCTAAAGGCTTACTTGCTCGGCGCCGTGCGGGTGTCGACGTCGACGACGACGCTGAGGCCGGCGCGCAGACGCCCGCTGTCGAGCGCATCCTGCGGCAGCGCGATGCGCACCGGCACGCGCTGGATCACCTTGGTGAAGTTGCCCGTGGCATTTTCCGGCGGCAGCATCGAAAAGACCGAGCCGGAAGCCGGCGAGATCGATTCGACGGTCCCGACCACAGGATGATCGCTATAGGCATCGACATGGACGTTGACCTTCGAGCCGGGCACCAGATGCTGGATCTGCGTTTCCTTGAAGTTGGCGTCTATATAAAGCCGGCGCACCGGAACAAGCGCCATCAGACGCTGACCGGGAGAAACGAGATCGCCTTCCTGAACCGAGCGGTTGCCGACGATGCCGTCATAAGGTGCCTTGAGCACGGTGAAGGACAGGTCGCGGGCGGCCTTGTCGCGCGAGATTTCCAGCGAACGGACCGAGCCTTCGGCCTCCTTGCGTTGGGCCTGGAGAATGGTGATGTTAGCCTGCGCAGCAGTGATGTTGGCATCGCCGCCGGCAAGATTGGCTTTGGCCTGGTCGAGAGCGATATTGGCATTATCGAGATCGGCGGCGGTGCCGACCGACTTCGCCTGCAAATCGCTCTGGCGCTTCTGGGTGATCTCGGCACCGCGAACGGCCGCTTCGAGTGCCACCTTTTGCGCCCGCGCCTGCACGAGGCTGGCATTGGCGCCTTCGATCTGCGCGTCAATGCGCTGCAGCGAAAGCTGTTCAGTGGCGATCTGGGCCTCGGCCTGATCGAGGGCGTTCTGATAGTCGCCGTTATCAAGCGTGGCAAGCACGTCGCCCGCTTTGACTTCCTGGTTGGCGACTACATTCACTTTCGCGACGTAGCCCGTGACCTTCGGCGAAATCGTTGCAATATCGCCCTCGATATAGGCGTCGTCAGTCGACACCATGAAGCGGCCGTTCGTCCACCATTCGTAACCATACCAGCCGCCGCCCGCGAGAAGAGCGAGAACAAAGATCGGCAGCACCGGGCTGCGGCGCTTCTTCGCAGCTGCAGCGGCCGGAGCCGGCGCCGACTGCGCAGGCGCAGATGGCATCTCGCGGGCTTCCGCCGTCGGAGCTTCTGCAACGGCCGCGACTTCAGCAGTGGCCTCTTCGGCTCCGGCGTTTTCGCTAACGATCCGCGCGACGCTGCTTTTCTGGTTGCTCGACATGGCCACTTTACCGATCTTGGAGTAAGTAATCGAACTGAACGGTTCGGTTCAGTTGACTTAAACCTGTTTTACCGTCATATCAAGATGTATAGAACCAATCGGTTCGATTTCTTTTAAAGAAAAAACGAAACCGTGAACACGGTTAAGGATAAATGACGCTGAAACCCGACCACGCCGCCGTCTTCAGCCCTCCCGTTGGAGGAGGCCGATTTGCTGCGGGCGAAGATCCGGCCAAGCGTCAGCAGATTCTCGCCGGCGCCAAGCGCGTCTTCATGAAGATGGGTTTCGACGCCGCCAGCATGAACGACGTGACGCGCGAGGCCGGCGTCTCCAAGGGGACGCTCTACGTCTATTTCACCAACAAGGAAGAATTGTTTTCGGCGATGATCGAGGCCGAGCGCGCCGCCTTCGTGGCGGCCGTGCGCACGGCGCTTGCCGAACATGACGATCCCGAAGCCGGTCTGTACGAATTCGGGGTGAGCTTCGTCACCCATATGACCGATGAAAAGGTCATCAGTGCCATGCGCACCGTTCTTGGCGTGCGCGACCGCATGCCGGTGCTCTGCCAACGCTTCTTCAAGGGCCCGGAAAACCTGCGCACCATCATGCGCGACTTCCTGGAACGGCACATCGCCGAAGGCAGGCTCGAAATCGACGATATCGATCTGGCCGCCGGCCAGTTTCTCGACCTCGCCAGCGGCAGTTTCTTCAAGCTCCGCCTGTTCGGAAGCATGGAAGAGCCGCCGCATCGCGACGAAATCGAGCGCGTCATCTGCGGCGCAATCCGGGTCTTCATGGCCGCCTACGGCGCGCGCCAGCACGAGACCGTCTGATCCACCTTTGGCCCCACCGTTGACTGCCGCGCTCCATCGGCCAGAATCCCGCAATAGCGATCAAATCCGGATACCGGCTTTTCGTTAAGGAAGAAGCCGCAACCAGGAGATTGAGAATGAGCGCCGTCGGACGGGCGATCTGGTTCATAGAGAGCCATTTCGAAAACGATCTGTCGCTGGAAGAGATATCGGAAGCAGCCGGATTGTCGCGTTACCACCTGTCGCGCGTCTTCGGGCTCGTTACCGGCCACTCGATCAGCAGCTACATAAGAGGGCGGCGCCTCAGCCGCGCCGTGCCCGCATTGATCGGCGGTTCATCCACCATTCTCGAGGTTGCGCTTTGTGCGGGCTATGGCTCGCACGAGGCTTTCACCCGCGCCTTCCGCGACCAGTTCGGCGTGACGCCGGATGCTGCGCGTCGGCAAGGGCACGCCCGTAACCTTGTCCTGCTGGAGCCAATCAGAATGGACCCCACCCACCTCAACGACCTCGAACCGCCCCGCCTCGAAACCCTTCCGCCGATGCTGTTTGCCGGCTTGCAGGAAACCTACCCCTATGGCGGCAACGCCGCCATCCCGTCTCTCTGGCAGAAGTTCAATGCCCATTTCGGCCATATCTCGGGACAGAAAGGCAATGTCGCCTACGGCATCTGCACCCATATCGACGGCGAGGCGGAGATATTCCGCTATATAGCCGCGGCCGAAGTCGCCGATGCCGGTGATCTGCCGGCGGATTTTGCCACACTCAAGCTTCCCGGCCAACGTTACGTCGTCTTTGCCCACCGCGGCCATGTCTCCGGCATTCCCGCGACCATGCACAGGATCTTCGGCACATGGTGGCCGACCTCGGGCCTGGAACATGGCGAGACGCCCGACATGTTCGAACGCTACGATGAGCGCTTCGACCTCCATACAGGCATGGGCGTCACCGAAATCTGGCTGCCGATCAGAGCATGATGCCGAAAGTGTGAGCGGTTTTCTCATGACATCATGCTCTAACTCTTTAATTTAGAACAGGATTCAAATTTAAGGCCGACCCGGCCTTAAATCATCCTGTTCTAGGGAATAAAAGTCACAACGATTTCGTATACCCCCTTGCGGCGCTTGCGTAGCAGGCTACCGACACTACATTGCGCGCGTCATTCACGCATGTGACGCAAGAGGGATATACGCTTATGCAGGGAATCATGACGCTTATTCAGGATCCGGCCGCCTGGGTGGCGCTCATCACGCTGGTGGTGATGGAGGTCGTTCTCGGGATCGACAACCTGATCTTCATTTCCATTCTCACCAACAAACTGCCGCCCGAGCACCGGGAGAAGGCTCGCAAGATCGGCATCGGTCTTGCGCTCGTCATGCGCCTGGCACTCCTCGGCACCGTCGCCTGGATCGTGCAGCTGACCGAACCGCTGTTCGAGGCTTTCGGACACGGCTTCTCCTGGAAGGATCTGATCCTGATCGCCGGCGGCTTGTTCCTAGTCTGGAAAGCCACCAAGGAAATTCACCACAGCGTCGATCCTATAGACCAGCAGGAGGATTTCATCGCGAAATCCACCACGACAGGCTTTGCATCGGCGATCGGCCAGATCCTGCTGCTCGACCTTGTCTTTTCGGTCGACAGCATCATCACCGCCGTCGGCATGACGCCGCATCTGCCGATCATGGTGGTCGCCGTCGCCGCCGCCGTTACCGTCATGCTGGTTGCCGCAACCCCGCTTGCCAACTTTATCGAGCGGAACCCGACGATCGTCATGCTGGCGCTCGCCTTCCTGCTGATGATCGGCACGACGCTAATCGCCGAAGGCATGGGCTTCCATGTGCCGAAGGGCTACGTCTACGCCGCCATGGCCTTCTCGGCGCTGGTCGAGGTGCTGAACATGTTTGCGCGCAATGCCCGCAAGCGCAAGCGGGAAGGCGCGCATTGAGGTTGAAGCGGGAAGGCGCGCCGAAAACCGGCGCGCCGCTCCTCAATGCCATCGGGCCTTTGCAGGCGTGGTTTTTCTTGACGCGCCCGGTTGAATATGGCCTAAGGCCAGCCGAACGGACGATTGGCGGATAGTGCGGGCGCATGCCCTTTTTCGGCCGGTTTGCCGATGAAGATATCTGCATCCTTCGGCCGAACGTCGCTTTCCCTGGAAAGCCGTCCGCCGTTCATTGACGGGCCATACCAATGACAACTTCCGGCGTCCGCGTCCGCATCGCTCCCTCGCCGACCGGCGAGCCGCATGTCGGCACCGCTTACATCGCTCTCTTCAACTACCTTTTCGCCAAGAAGCACGGCGGCGAGTTCATTCTGCGTATCGAGGATACCGACGCGACGCGCTCGACCCCGGAATTCGAGACGAAGGTGTTGGACGCCCTGAAATGGTGCGGCCTGGAATGGAAGGAAGGCCCGGATATCGGCGGTCCCTACGGCCCCTATCGCCAGTCCGACCGCAAGCCGATGTACCAGCCTTACGCCGAGGAATTGCTGGAAAAGGGGCATGCCTTCCGCTGTTTCTGCACCCCCGCGCGCCTCGAACAGATGCGCGAAACCCAGCGCGCCGCCGGCAAGCCGCCGAAGTATGACGGCCTCTGCCTCAACCTGACCGCAGAGGAAGTGACCTCGCGCATGGCAGCCGGCGAGACGACCGTCGTCCGGATGAAGATCCCGGCCGAAGGCTCCTGCGACTTCAACGACGGTGTCTACGGCGATGTCTCCATCCCCTGGGATTCCGTTGACATGCAGGTGCTGATCAAGGCCGATGGCATGCCGACCTATCACATGGCCAACGTCATCGACGACCATCTGATGAAGATCACCCATGTGGCACGCGGCGAGGAATGGCTGGCGTCAGTGCCGAAGCACATTCTGCTCTATCGCTATTTCGGCTGGGATCAGCCGGTCTTCATGCATCTCTCACTGATGCGCAATGCCGACAAATCGAAATTGTCGAAGCGCAAGAACCCGACCTCGATCTCCTATTATTCCGCGCTCGGCTATATCCCGGAAGCGCTGATGAACTTCCTCGGCCTGTTCTTCATCCAGATCGCCGAAGGCGAGGAGCTGTTGACGGTGGATGAGCTCTCCGAGAAGTTCGACCCGGAAAACCTCTCCAAGGCCGGCGCGATCTTCGACATCCAGAAGCTCGACTGGCTGAACGGCCGCTGGATCCGCGAGAAGCTGTCGGAAGAAGAGTTCCGTGGCCGCGTGCTGAGCTGGGCGATGGAAAACGATCGCCTGATGGCGGGCCTGCGCCTGTCGCAGACGCGCATTTCAAAGCTCGGCGAACTGCCCGACCTTGCCGGCTTTCTGCTGAAGTCCGATCTCGGCCTGCAGCCTTCCGACTTCGCCAAGATCAAGTCGCCGCCGGAAGAGATCCTGGAGATCCTCAACACCGTTCAGCCGGATCTCGAAAAGATCCTGGAATGGAATGTCGAGACGATCGAGGCGGAGCTGCGCGCGATCGCCGACCGCATGGGCAAGAAGCTGAAGGTCGTGGTCTCGCCCCTCTTCGTCGCCGTGTCCGGCTCGTCGCGTTCCCTGCCGCTCTTCGATTCCATGGCGATCCTCGGCCGGTCCGTCGTGCGTCAGCGCCTGAAGCTCGCCTCGCAGGCGGTCGCCGCCCTCGTTGGCTCGAAGTAAGAACAGTCAGAGGATTCCACAGTGGCTGACAACAAGACCGAAAACACCCTTTCCTCCGACGTAACTGAGGTGCGCGCCCAGAAACTGAAGCTGCTGCGCGAGCAGATCGGCGAGGTCTATCCGGCGCATTTCCACCGGACGATAACCAATGCCGAGCTCGGCGCCAAATACGAATCTCTGGAACCAGACGTCGAGACGCAGGACATCGTCACCGTTGCCGGCCGCGTTTATTCCTCGCGCAACTCCGGCATGTTCATGGACATCCACGACGCCGGCGGCAAGATCCAGATCTTCAGCCATAAGGATACGACGCCGGAAGAGGCCCGGGCGCTGCTGCCGATGATCGACATCGGCGATATCATCGGCGTCACCGGCATCGTACGGCGCACCAAGCGCGGCGAACTGACGATCAACGCTCAGAAGATCGAAATGCTGACCAAGTCGCTGTTGCCGATGCCCGAGAAGTGGCACGGCCTCTCCGACGTCGAGCTGCGTTATCGCAAGCGCCATCTCGACATCATGACCAATGAGGATTCGAAGCTTCGCTTCCAGCAGCGCTCGAGGATCGTATCCGGCATCCGCCGCTTCATGGAGAATGACGGCTTCATGGAAGTCGAGACGCCGATGCTGCAATCGATCTATGGCGGCGCCACCGCCGAGCCGTTCAAGACGCATCACAACACGCTGAAGCTCGACATGTACCTGCGCATCGCGCCGGAACTGTTCTTGAAGCGCACGTTGGTCTCGGGCCTGACCGACAAGGTCTTCGAGATCAACCGAAACTTCCGTAACGAAGGCGTCTCTACCCGGCACAATCCTGAATTCACGATGATGGAATGTTACTGGGCCTATGCCGATTACGAGGACATGATGGACCTCGTCGAGCGGCTGTTCGAAACCCTGGCGCTCTCCATCCATGGCACGACGGAATTCGACTTCGGCGACAAGCGCCTGTCCTTCAAGGGGCCGTTCGAGCGCGTGCCGATGCCCGATGCCGTCAAGCACGCCACCGGCATCGATTTCATTGCGATCAAGACCGACGAGGAAGCCCGCGCCGCCGCCAAGGCAGCCGGCTTCGCGGTGGAGAAGGATTGGACCTGGGGCGAATGCCTCGCCTTCATCTTCGAGGAAAAGGTTGAATCGACGCTGATCCAGCCGTCTCACGTCACGCATTTCCCGAAGGACATCTCGCCCTTCGCCAAGGAAGTGCCGGGCGAGCCGCGGCTCGTCGAGCGCTTCGAGACCTATTGCAATGCCTGGGAACTCGGCAACGCTTTCTCGGAGCTGAACGATCCCGAAGAGCAGCGCCGCCGCATGGTCGAGCAACTCGAACAGGCGCATGCCCGCGGCGAAAAGGAAAAGCAGCTGGACGAGGAATTCCTCGATGCGATCGACCAGGGCATGCCGCCGGCAGGCGGCCTCGGCATCGGCGTCGACCGCCTCATCATGCTGCTGACCAACGCCCCGTCGATCCGCGACGTCATCCTCTTCCCGGCTCGCCGCAACAAGGCCGACTGACGGAAATAAAGTATCGAAACAAAATAAGCGGAGTGCCGGCCGGCGCTCCGTTTTTATGCCGCCGTTCAGTGGGTCTTGGCGGCTTCCGCCGGCGGCTCTTCGGCCGGTGCCTCCGCCACCACATCGGCCCCGCCGCTCTCCGCAGCAGGCACGGCCTTGCTTTCGGCCGCCGGTGCTGCGCCATGTGCGCCGCCTGCGGCCTTCTTGCCCTTTTCCCCGTTTTTCGTGGAGCCAACGGCGACCGGATCGACGCAATCCTCGGGATCCTTGAAACCGGAACTGATCATGGCGATTTCGTCGGAGGGCATATCTATGCGCTCGCCGAAAAACAGCCCGTTTTTGCTGGCCTTTCCGTCATAATAGCGCGCCGTATACGTCTTGTCGTCGAGGCCGGGAACGGTCTTGTCGGGATGCGGGATATAGACGACGTCGGCGCCGATCGCTCGGCCGCGGATGTCGGCGCGCAATGTTGGGCCGTTCTCGTCGAGCACCACCACCTGGACCAGATCCGGCTTCTGCGCTTCGTAAACGGCCTGGGCGACCCGAAGCGCTGTCTTGACGCGCGTCATCCCGTCGGTCGGTTCGGTCTTGATGTATTTGCGCACCCAGATGTGGTCCTGCTTCCGGATCGTCACCAGGTTGATGTCGCTGCATTCGAGCCCGTAGCCACCACCGGCGGCACCCATCAGCCTGTCCTTGCCGACATAAACAGCCGCGCCGCCGGAAACGCCCGCCAGAAGAGCGACTCCACCGATGATGATTGCCAATTTCCGGGAAGGCCGGAACATGCGCAGTAAGGCCTTCACGCCAACTGCTCCGCCATCTGAAACTCCAACGCAGGACAAGTGCTGATAATGCTAAGGAAATGACGTTTCCGAAAGTTTAAGTGGGGGTGCAAAGCCTGCGCCATTTTGAGAAAACACCAAAAAAGGTCCGCTTTTCCCGGCCGCTTGCCACGGCCTGTTCCGCCATGCTCTAAACGCCCATGGCCTTCACGCTTCGCCAGGTTCAATATTTCGTCGCCGTCGCCGAACAGGGTTCGGTAACGCGCGCCGCACAGAACCTTTCGATCTCGCAATCCTCGGTGACGGAAGCGCTCAAGGAGCTCGAAACGGACCTCGGCGTTACGCTCTTCGAGCGCCACCCACGCGGCCTGACGATCACCCATAACGGCCATCAGTTCCTGCGACACGCGACGAAGATCCTAGCCTCCGTTTCCGATGCGCGCACCAGCTTCTCCGGCCAGCAAAGCGCCCTTTCCGGCACGCTGAACATCGGCGTCACTTCGCTTGTCGCCGGCTACGTGCTCTCCGACCTCCTGGCGCGATACCGGCGCGCCTGCCCTGGCATCGAGGTCAGCGCCATCGAGGACAATGGCGGCTACCTCGAACACCTCCTGGTCGGCGGCGAACTCGATGTCGCCGTCATGGTGATATCAAACCTGCGCGACCGCATGGCGCTGCAGGCCGAGATCCTCGAAACCTCGCCCTATCGGCTCTGGCTGCCGATGGGCCATCCGCTGGTCTCGGCCGAAATCATCTCGGTCGCCGACATTGCCCGCGAACCGCTGATCATGCTGACGGTCGACGAAATCGAGGAGAATACCGGCAAGCTGCTGTCAGCCCTCGGCGCCCGCCCGCATGTCGCTTTCCGCACCCGATCGGTGGAGGCGGTGCGCAGTCTGGTTGCCACGGGCGCCGGCGTGGCGCTGCTTCCCGATCTCGTGTACCGCCCGTGGTCGCTCGAAGGCGACCGCATCGAAAGCCGCGACGTCTCCGGTTCGCTGCCGGTCGTCCAGGTCGGCATGGTCTGGCGCAAGGGCTCCAGCCTGCCGCAGGCGGCACGCGATTTCGTCGGCATCGCCGAAAGTCTGCGCTCCGGCCGCATCCGCTGATATCGGAATTTCCGATAACACCTTTCTGATAAATGAATTTGCGAAAGCGGCCTTTTCGCGCCACCTTTTCATTCGGGAACAAACCGCCGCAAAAGTGGCACCAGACGGGGAGACGGATGATGACGCATCTCTTGAAATCCTGCACGGCAGCGCTTGCCTGCCTGAGCTTCGCGACGCAGGGCATCGCCGCCGAACCGCTGAAGGCGCTCGGCAAAGGCGAAGGTGCCGTCAGCATCGTCGCCTGGGCGGGCTATATCGAGCGCGGCGAAACCGACAAGAACTACGACTGGGTCACGGGTTTCGAAAAGGAGACCGGCTGCAAGGTTTCCGTCAAGACCGCCGCCACCTCGGATGAAATGGTATCGCTGATGAACGAAGGCGGCTTCGATCTCGTCACGGCATCGGGCGACGCCTCGCTCCGCCTCATCGCCGGCAAGCGGGTCCAGCCGATCAACACCAACCTGATTCCGAGCTTCAAGACCGTCGACGAGCGTCTGCAAAAGGGCCCGTGGTATACGGTCGGCGACGTCCATTACGGCGTGCCCTACCTCTGGGGGCCGAATGTGCTGATGTACAATACCGATGCCTTCAAGGACAAGGCGCCGACCAGTTGGAATGTCGTCTTCGAGGAGCAGACGCTGCCGGATGGCAAATCGAACAAGGGTCGCGTTCAGGCCTATGACGGCGCGATCTATATCGCCGACGCGGCGATGTATCTGATGGCGCACAAGCCGGATCTCGGCATCAAGGATCCCTACGAGTTGACCGAGGACCAGTACAAGGCTGCCCTCGATCTGCTACGCGGCCAGCGCAAGCTCATCTCCCGCTACTGGCACGACGCGATGATCCAGATCGACGACTTCAAGAACGAAGGCGTCGTCGCCTCTGGCTCCTGGCCCTTCCAGGTGAACCTGTTGCAGGCCGACAAACAGAAGATCGCCTCGACTTTCCCCGATGAAGGCGTCACCGGCTGGGCCGACACCACCATGCTGCACGCCGACAGCGAACATCCGAACTGCGCCTATATGTGGATGGAACATTCGCTGCAGGCCAAAGTCCAGGGCGATGCCGCGGCTTGGTTCGGCGCCGTGCCTACGGTTCCCGCCGCCTGCAAGGGCAACGCACTGATGGGAGACGCCGGCTGCGCCACCAACGGCTTCGATCACTTCGACAAGATCAAGTTCTGGAAAACCCCGGTCGCCAAATGCACCACGCAGAGCGAATGCGTGCCCTATCATCGTTGGGTGTCGGATTATATCGGCGTGATCGGCGGGCGGTGAGCCGAGCCGCTGCGTATGGGGCAATCCCCTCCCCAAACCCCTCCCCACAAGGGAGAGGGGTTTAAGAGGTAGCACCTAACCCGGCCGTATCCGACAGTAATGTGTATCCTGGAGTGCGGCAGGTTAAGCCCCTCCCCCTTGTGGGGAGGGGTTTGGTGCGGGGTCTTTTTTAAGCCCGGACCAAACCCCTCTCTGTACATGCAAGACCCGGAGTCCCCCATGACGTCAGCCGTCCGTTTCCAGCAGGTATCGCGCCATTTCGGCCAGGTTCGCGCCGTCGACGGCGTCGATCTCGAGATCGCGCCCGGCGAATTCTTCGCCATGCTCGGACCGTCCGGTTCCGGCAAGACGACCTGCCTGAGATTGATCGCCGGCTTCGAGCAGCCGAGCGCCGGTCATATTCAGATCTTCGGCGAGACTGCAGACGGCATTCCGCCCTATCGCCGCAATGTCAACACCGTGTTCCAGGACTACGCGCTGTTCCCGCATCTCAACATTCTCGACAATGTCGCCTACGGGCTGATGGTCAAGGGCATCGGCAAGACAGAACGGATGAAGGCTGCGGGCGAAGCCCTCGATCTTGTCAAGCTGCCGGGCTATGGCGCCCGCCGGCCCGGTCAACTGTCCGGCGGCCAGCGCCAGCGCGTGGCGCTCGCTCGCGCGCTGGTCAACAAGCCGAAGGTGCTGCTGCTCGACGAGCCGCTCGGCGCGCTCGATCTGAAACTTCGCGAGCAGATGCAAGAGGAGTTGAAAAGCCTGCAGCGCGCGCTCGGCATCACCTTCGTCTTCGTCACGCATGATCAGGGCGAGGCGCTATCGATGGCCGATCGCGTCGCTGTCTTCAACGATGGCAACATCGTTCAACAGGGCACGCCGCAGGATATCTATCGCTGCCCGAAGACCCGCTTCGTCGCCGATTTCGTCGGCTCATCGAACGTGATTGCGCCTGATCTGATGGCCCTCCTCGGCGGCGAGAAGCGCTGGGCAAGCCTGCGGCCCGAGGCGATCCGCCTGGCAAGCGACGGCATCGAGGCAAAAGTCGAAAATGCAAGCTTCCTCGGCGCTGCCACCCGTCTCGGCGTCGATCTCAGGGGCAGCCGGCTGCATGTCATGCTGCCGGCGGGCGCGCCGGTGCCCGAGGTCGGCGCCGGCATCCATCTCGCCTGGCAGCCTGGCGATATTCACTACATGGACGATGCGGCATGACGGCGCTCACCCTATCAGGCGGCAAGACATCGATCCGCCCGGGGCGCGGCGGCCTTTTCGGCCGGCTGTCGGATGCCTTCTGGCGGCACCCGAAGCTCTTGCTCTTCCTGATGCTGACGCCGCCACTGCTCTGGCTCGGCATCATCTATATCGGCTCACTGATCGCCCTGCTGCTGCAGAGCTTCTTCTCGATCGACGATTTTTCCGGGCTGGTGAATTACGAATTCACCCTTGCGACCTATGCCCGGCTTCTGAGCCCGGCGAATTTCGACATCATCATCCGCACCGTCGTTATGGCAGCGCTGGTCACCGTCGCTGCCGCTATGATTGCCTTCCCGATCGCCTATTACGCGGCGCGTTATGCGCAAGGCAAATGGAAGGCGCTCTTCTATCTCGGCGTCATGCTGCCGCTCTGGTCGAGCTATCTCGTCAAGATCTACGCTTGGAAGCTGATCCTCGCCAAGGAAGGCATCCTCACCTGGATCTTCGAAAAGCTCCATCTCTCCTGGCTGCTCGACGGCATCCTGGACCTGCCCGTCGTCGGCGGCAATTCGCTGTCGGTAAGCTACCTCGGCACCTTCATCGTCTTCGTCTATATCTGGCTTCCCTATATGATCCTGCCGACCCAGGCGGCCCTCGAGCGTGTGCCCGGCAACCTGATCGAGGCCTCGGCCGATCTCGGCGCCACACCACGGCAGACCTTCCGCACCGTGCTGCTGCCCTTGGCGCTCCCCGGCATCGTCGCTGGTTCGATCTTCACCTTCTCGCTGACACTGGGCGATTACATCATCCCGCAGATCATCGGCTCGTCCAGGCTCTTCATCGGCCAGGCCGTCTACGCCCAGCAGGGAACGGCCGGCAACGTGCCGCTCGCCGCCGCCTTCTCCGTGGTGCCGATCGTCATCATGGCGCTCTATCTGTCGCTCGCCAGGAAAATGGGAGCCTTCGATGCGCTCTGACCTCAAGAGATCGCCACTGACCCTGAAGATCGCCGCAGCCGTCGGATTGCTCTTCCTGCACCTGCCGATCCTGCTGATCTTCGTCTATGCCTTCACGACCGAGGAAAAGAGCTATCAGTGGCCGCCGCCCGGCCTGACGCTGCAATGGTTCACCATTGCCTGGAACCGGCCAGACGTCTGGTCGGCGCTTGGCCTCTCCGTGCAGGTCGCCGTCATCGCCACCGCGATCGCGCTCCTCCTCGGCACGCTTTGCGCGGCAGCCGTCAGCCAGACGAGGTTTTTCGGCCGCGAGGCGATCTCGCTGTTGGTCATCCTGCCGATCGCCCTACCCGGCATCATCACCGGCATTGCGCTACGCTCCGCCTTCAGTCTTTTCGAGATTCCGTTTTCGGTGTGGACCATCGTGCTCGGCCACGCGACCTTCTGCGTGGTCGTCGTCTACAACAATGCGGTTGCCCGCTTCCGCCGTACCTCCGGCTCGCTGATCGAGGCTTCGATGGATCTCGGCGCCGACGGCTTCCAGACCTTCCGTCATATCATCCTGCCGAATATCGGCACCGCCCTTCTTGCCGGCGGCATGCTCGCTTTCGCTCTTTCCTTCGATGAGGTCATCGTCACCACTTTCACCGGCGGCCAGCAATCGACCTTGCCGATCTGGATGCTGGAAGAACTCATCCGCCCGCGCCAGCGCCCGGTCACCAATGTGGTCGCCATGGTCGTGGTGCTCGTCACCTTCCTGCCGATCCTGGCAGCCTATTACCTCACCCGCGACGGCGATCAGATCGCCGGTGCCGGCAAATAACAGGGAGAACATCATGGACACCCAAATGCTGATCGGTTCCCGCTTCGAAATAGGCACGGAGACGGAAGAGCGCATCCTTAACCCAAAGACCGGCGAGACGGTAATCGACCTTCCTGAAGCCTCGCTTTCCCAGGTCGACGCCGCCGTCGATGCCGCCGAAAAAGCCTTCGCAAGCTGGTCGCGGACGACGCCGGGCGAACGTTCCGGTTACCTGTTGAGGATTGCCGACGCGATCGAGAAGGATGCCGCCGGCTTCGCGACGCTTGAGGCGCTGAACTGCGGCAAGCCGATCAATGCCGTGCTGAACGATGAAATCCCGGCGATCGTCGATTGTTATCGCTTCTTCGCAGGCGCCGTGCGCAATCTGCATGGACCTGCCGCTGGCGAATATCTGCCCGGCCACACGTCGATGATCCGTCGCGATCCGATCGGCATCGTCGGCTCGATTGCGCCCTGGAACTATCCGCTGATGATGATGGCCTGGAAGCTGGCGCCAGCGATCGCCGGTGGCAATACGGTCGTCTTCAAGCCCTCGGAGCAGACGCCGCTGACGGCGCTGAAGATGGCCAAACTGCTCTCGGATATCCTTCCCGAAGGCGTCGTCAACCTCATCCTCGGCCGCGGCGAAAGTGTCGGCAATGCCCTGATCAATCATGCCAAGATCGGCATGGTCTCGATTACCGGCGATATCGCCACCGGTAAGAAGGTGCTGCAGGCTGCCGCGAAGACCGTCAAGCGCACGCACCTGGAACTCGGCGGCAAGGCACCGGTCATCGTCTTCGACGATGCAGATATCGACGCCGTCGTCGCCGGCATCCGCACCTTCGGCTACTACAATGCCGGCCAGGACTGCACTGCCGCTTGCCGCATCTATGCCGACGCCAGGGTCTACGACAATTTCGTCGCTGATCTCTCCTCGGCAGTGTCGAGCATCCGCTTCAATCAGGCCGACGATACCGAAAATGAGATCGGTCCGCTGATCTCCAAGCGCCAACGCGACCGCGTCGAAAGCTTCGTCGCCCGCGCTTCAGAACACAAGCACATGGAGATCACCACCGGCGGAAAGGTCTCCGGCGACAGGGGTTTCTTCTTCGCCCCGACCGTCATATCAGGCGCCACGCAAGACGACGAGATCGTCCGCCGTGAAGTCTTCGGCCCGGTGGTTTCCGTCACCCGATTTACCGACGCCGAGGATGCCGTCGCCTGGGCGAACGACAGCGACTATGGCCTCGCCTCCTCCGTCTGGACCAAGGATATCGGCCGCGGCATGAAGACTGCCGCCCGCCTGCAATATGGCTGCACCTGGATCAACACGCATTTCATGCTGGTCAACGAGATGCCGCATGGCGGCCTCAAACAGTCGGGATACGGCAAGGACATGTCGGTCTACGCGCTGGAGGATTACACCGCCGTGCGCCATGTGATGATCAATCACGGCTGAGCGGCGAGAAAGCTAGGATCCGCGGAGACTCGGGCGGTGTGGCGGCAAAGCGCCATCACTCGCCCGCCACCGTTCCGGATCATGGCGCGCGCGTAGACGATGAGCCGCACAAGCAGCGTCATTTCTCCGCAGAGACGCCATCCCATTCAAACGACTTGGAACATTTTCCCGGTTGACGCGTCTTTCTCAGATAGATGCAAAGGATCACGTCATGTTGAAATGGGCTTTGATATTTTTCGTGATTTCACTGATCGCCGGCTTCTTCGGTTTTTCCGGCGTCTCCGCGGCCACCGCGACGATCGCCCGCGTTCTCTTCGGCATTGCGCTGGTGATCTTCCTCATCTTCCTGGTCCTGGCACTGATGGCCGGCCAGGCGATCTTGTGAGCGGAAAGCAGCCCCTCCTACAGCCCGTTGAACTCGGCAAGCAGAGCGTCCGCACCTTTGCGGACGCCTACCTTTGAGGCTTCCAATGCCGTGAAGCTAGCACCGATATTCATCGCATTGGGGTATTGCTTGGTGACGTAAGACGACAGCAGACGATTGCTCGCCGCATCGTAGATCTCCACGGCATAGTTCACCGAACCGGTCATCGAGCCTTCTCGGCCACGAGCGGCTTGGACGGTATTGTACAATCCACCTGCGACGTCGATGTGTGAAACCGCTCCGAGCACCGCAGTCGTCGACTTGGCGCCCGTCAGCGTCAGGTGCAATCTGAGCGTTGCCGGAGCAGGCGTGCTGACAATGGCAAAGCGCGTCTTCAATTTTTCTGTGAATTGAGCCTGCATATAGTTGGCAAGCAACGCTTTGTCTTTTTCGGGGACCTTGCCGAACTGATTGTCGGGACCGTTATAGACCGTAACGGGATCGACGATGATCCTGGTATATTGGCTCCAGTTAACATTCGTCTGATAACGATATGGCACGCGGCCGGTTTTGTCCGCCATGTTCGGCTGAAGCTGCCGGGCCGAAGCAAGTCCGGAATAAACAGTCGGGTCAGGGGTCGAGCATCCGGCGATGGCCGAACTGGCGAGCATCAGTGCGGCACCGACTTTTAATTTCTTTATCAAGGTTTTGGCTCCAGCTTTGGAAATGCCGAACGGCATGGATCTGGGACCGGTTTTATGGAATTCGAATATTGCTGTGTTTGCTATAATATGCGGAAATGTTCGCGAGCATTTTTGCGACCGAGCATTTTTGCGACGCAGACACGACGCCAAGCTTGACGACTCCGCCGGGCGGCCGGAATCTAATGTGATGAAGGGATCGACGGCGGGCCTTCAGGCTGGGCCAACTGACCGGCCGGAAGATTGATCACGACAACCAAGCCGCTCGGCTTCCTGTCCAACAACGTCAATTGTCCATTGTGCCCTTTAGTGACGATCCCTTTGGCGATCGGCAGACCGAGCCCAAGCCCCGAACCACCCTTAGCGCCGATCTGTCGCGATTTATCCGCTTTGAAGAATGGCTCTAAAACCTTCGCCTTGAGCTCATCCGTCAAGCCGGGGCCGTTGTCGCTCACCCTTATTTTGATCCCGCCATCCTCGCGGCATTCCAAGCCGATTTCGACCTGCGTCGCATAACGGGACGCATTCTCCACCAGATTCGTAATAGCGCGGCTGAGCGCCTGAGGTTTGCAGATAAACGCCAGCCGCCGCGGGCCGGTGAAACTCACATCGACGCCGGTGTCGGCGAAATCGGTCGCGATCGTCTGCAGCAGGCTCGAGATATCGACCTTTCGATCTACCGCTCTCACCGACGGATCTTTAAAATAGGCCAGGCATTCGTCGATCATGAAGCTCAATGTGGCGATATCGGCCAGCATCAGGCTGCGAAGTTCCGGCTCTGCGGAGCGCTCGGCCCGCATCCGCAGTCTCGTCAGCGGTGTCCTCAGATCATGACCCACTCCGCTCAGCATTCTTGTCCGATCCTCCGCCATGCTCTGGATTCGATCGCTCATGACGTTAAGAGATTCCGCCAGACTGCGAATCTCGGCTGCGCCGTCCGGTTCGAAAGGTTTTTCCAGACTGCCTTCCATGCACGCTTGCTTCGCAGCGGCAGCAAAGCGCCTGAGAGGTTCGGTGATCAGCCGGCTGCTGAAATAGGCAAGCAGCACTAAGGGAATGACGATTTTCAGAAATCCGCTTGCAGCTGCCGGAACGAACCACAAATAGCTGGGAAAAACCGGCAGTTGGAAGACGAGGGCACGCTTGCCGTCAATTCCGACAGTCAAGACGTCAGGGCGCGATTGACCCATGGCGAAGCGATGAAATGCCGTCAGAACATTGTCGGCGAGCATCGCGTCGATACGCGCCACCAACTCGCTTGGAGATATCCGTTGATCCACTGCGCCTGACTGATCCGAGGACGTCCTTTCGACCGTAATGCTGAGGGCCGCAGCTCTCTCGAGGACGGCGTCTTCGCCCTGCGTTGAATTTGCGTCAGCAAATTGCTCCGCGATCATTGCCGCTCTCGCAGCAAAAAGGCCGTTCTGAAAGCCGCGATCATGACGGCCGTAGATGAATGGCTCCATGGCCGTCGCCACCACGGAAACCAGCACGACAAGGAGGGTCGCCAGGATGAGGATCTGGTTCTGGATCGAAGCTCGCCGAAAATTTCTCAAGAGAGGCGCTCTACCTTGGATGCGAAAAGATAGCCGCCCAGCCGCACCGTCTTTATGAACGTCGGGTCTTTCAGGTTCGGCTCTATCTTTTGCCTGACCCGGCTGATGTGGGCGTCGATGCTGCGCTCAACCGGCCCCGCCGATCCGGCATGCGTCATCGACAGAAGTTGTTCGCGGGTTAAAACCTTGTTCGGATTACAGCAGAATGCCAGAAGGATATCGAACTCCGCGGTGGTCATAGAAACCTGCGCGCCGTCCGCGTCGTGGAGTTGACGGCTTTTGGGATCGATGCGCCATCCCGAGAACGTCATGGGGCCAAGGGCTTCCTCCTGATGATGAGCGTATGACGCTCTGCGGAGAATACTCTTGATCCTGGCCAGCAGCTCGCGGGAGTTGAAGGGTTTCGTAACATAGTCGTCGGCTCCGAGCTCCAGGCCCAGAATGCGGTCGATATCCTCCTGGAGTGCCGTCAGCATCAGGATCGGCACCGGGCAAGAAGCACGAAGCCGCCTGCAGATGCTGAAGCCGTCCTCGCCCGGCAGCATCGCGTCAAGGACGATGAGATCGAATTGCTGTCGCGCTATTATTCGATCCATAGCCGCCGCGCTCTCCACCGACGAGGCCCCAAAGCCGCTGTTTCGAACAAGGTCCACCAGCATATCCGCGATGGCGGGATCGTCTTCGACAATGAGGATATGAGCCTGATTGGAAACTGCCATTTCAAATACCATCGTCATTCGTTCTTTTGCCGGAGATACGGCGCGAAATTACCACGTTTCACCGTGGCTAGAGCATGGTGCCGAAAAGTGTCAGCGGTTTTCGGATGACATCATCCTCTAACTATTAATTTAGAACAGGAGATCTCCGAGCAATCGGATACCACACGATATCGGTTGCTGTGCCGACGCGGGATCCACCTCAGGGTATCAACTGTCGTGCACTGATGTGTTCGATAATGTTGAGATATGTTGCGGGGATCTCCGACATGGATCCTGCGTCAAAACTGGCTTCCGGAACCGCCGCTGATTTCCACCTTGTCACCTTGAATTGCGCAATCGATGATGACAGTTGCGATGAAACACATCCGAACGACCAGCAGGCAAAAGAACACCAAAGACATGATGGCCGTCGTATAGTGTTTCAACGCCGAGCGCTTCGGCAGCCTTGCGGTGAATTTATGAAGGGCGTCTCTGACGAGACGGCCGATCGCCACGAGCAGGAACAACGCCGTGATGATATATCCGCTTACCGAAGCTGCTCCTAACAACTGAAACATGAGAAGACACCCGCACCAAGTGAAAAGCTCCGGTTTCGGAACTACGCCTTCAAGCCGACGAGACCAGGCAGAAAGATGCCTATCGGACCCGCCCGGAGCGCGACGCAGCGTCCGGTCCGTCGGCGGTGGGAATTTGCCCACGTCTAATCAGCCCGCTCTGCATTTGACGTGGCGCGGCGACTTAAAAGAAGAGATGTGGCGGCACGCCAGCGAGATGCCTTGACCGTGCTTGCAATCGACGTCCCGTTTGCAGCCGGGGCTTTTTGGACGGCAGAAATCGTGCTTGTTCTTGACTCCGTGAGCGCGGCGATCCTTCTCAAGAATGCGTCGCTGTCGAATTCTTTCGCGGATTGAACGGACTGTGCTGCCGACTGGACAGCATGGAAAAACACCTCCAGATTGATGACTGGTATCGGCTTGATGTTCCGGACCATATCGATATCCGACCGCATTGTTACTGCCAGAAAATATTGGTCCGAACGCAAGGCGTCAAAGAGCTCCGGCACCGAGGATACAGCCGCCGCGGCATATCCGTTCTCATTCAATTTCGAGACGATATCGCAGGCTGCGCCTTTTCCGAGAAAGACGAGAATTGGCTTTTGCTGATCGCGTTGCGCGGAAGACATCATTGGCACACTCCTGACTGTCGCCATAAGTGTAGCCCGCATCGGCGCTTCGGGTTGTTCGGTTTTATTCGGTTTTATTGCGCCGGGGGACGGCTCGCGAAGCTTCGATTACAGCACCGCCCGGAGCCAGGGATGCAGTCTGTTTGTTCGCTTTCGCAGCAGATTGTCGATCGATATCGATCCCGCGCCTGAAGCCGCCAGGACGAACATGCCGCCGGCAATCGCCAGGTCCTTCTCGAAATGCAGCAGCTCGTTCTGGCTCGCAAAATTCGTGTGGAAGAGAAAGGCGGTCGCCAGGCAGAAGAGCGCCAATGCAAGTGCGCCAAGTCGGCTGAGGAAACCTGCAGCAATAGAAAGGCCGGCGCCGATCTGAAGGACGATCACCGCAAGCGCAACCGGCGCCGACAGGCCGAGCGTTGCGAAAGTGTCGATGGTCGCGGCGATATTGGTCGCGAGAGACAACCCTTCATGCAGGAAGATCAGCGACAGCAGCAGCCTGCCCAGGAGAAGAACGAGATCGGCCAGTTGCAGCCGGCTTGGGGCGTTTTCCATCATATCCTCCGGTTTGAGAAGAGCAGACGGTTCCGCCGCCTGCTCTTACATTCATATACTCGTCAATTCCCTCCCTTGGCCGCAATTGCCTTTTGCAGCTCTTCGAGTTCCTCGCAGCCGCTCGGGCAAAGTTGCTTCAGTGATGACACCTGCTCCTCGGCCTTCGCCGTCTCGCCTGTTTCAACATAGAGTTCGCCGAGATATTCACGCGCTGCCTTGTGGTCGGGCTGAAGCTCCAGCGCCTTGGTGTAGTAGGTCAGCGACGTTCTGTAGTCGCCCGTCTTGCGCAGCGTATATCCCATCAGATTATAGACATCTGCCTGCTGGTTGTCCTCGGCAAGGCCGCGAAGCTCCGCCAGGGCGCCGGCATAGTCTTTGACATCGATCTTGGCGCGCACCGACGTCAAGTCGGGAGCGTCCGTCGATTGCATGTTGTCGACGGCAAAGGCGGGAAGCGCCGTCACCGCCGAAAAGCCGGCGGATATGGCACAAAGCCAGATGAATCCGAGAATTGCATATTTCATCATGGTGATCTCCTTCCGGCCTTTCAGGCCTGGATTGTCGGTGTGAAGCCAAAAGCGCTTCCGTCCTTGACGAAGGTGCCCGAGCCGGGGAAAGGGAAGTGCGAGCCGCAAATG
This sequence comes from Rhizobium sp. NZLR8, assembly GCF_019685025.1. Lineage (NCBI taxonomy): Bacteria > Pseudomonadati > Pseudomonadota > Alphaproteobacteria > Hyphomicrobiales > Rhizobiaceae > Rhizobium > Rhizobium sp. NZLR8. The sequence continues at coordinate 311,819 of NZ_JABDVY010000006.1, forward strand.
GCGATATTGTCGGCAATGATGCGGTCGATGAGACGGCGGCGCGTGTCGACGGCCATCGGCCCGTCTTGATCGTAGCTGCCTTGCCATTCGGGATGCGGCGCGAGCAGGGCCGGCACATACATGATATCGGCCGAGACGAGCAGTTGCTTGCTGCCTGAAGTAACGAGGTAGGTCGAATGGCCGGGCGTGTGGCCGAAAGCTGCGAGAAGCCGCACTCCCGGTGCAACCTCGGCCCCATCGTCCACCAGTTTCCAGTTCTTCCATTTCGGGAAAACCTCGGCGATACGCTTGCCGGCCGGCCTGCGGCCTTCCGCAAGCTTCTCGACCCGGCCGGGTTCCGTCCACCAGTTGTATTCGACGGCGTTGACGATGAGTTCGGCGTTCGGGAAGACAGGATCGTTCGTTCCCTTTTCCATCAGTCCCCAGACATGGTCCGGATGGAAATGCGAGATCAAGATCGTATCGATCGTCTTGTAGTCGATGCCGGCGGCCGCCATGTTCGCCGGCAGGTGGGTGGCATTTGCCTGCCATTGACCGACGCCCGAGCCGGCGTCCATCATGATCAGACGGTTGCCGAGCTTCAGGACGACCACCGTCAACGGGATCGGCATGAATTCGGTCGTGAGCCCGGCCTTGGAAAGCGCCTCCTTGGTGTCCTCGATCGAAGCGTTCTTGATGAAGGTCGGGTCATGCGGTTTTTTCCAGATACCGTCATAGATCGCCGTGACCTCGACATCCCCGACCTTGTATTTATAGAAGCCGACCATCGGCTCCAGCGGCGTCGCGGCGAGCGCCGGCATGACGAATTCGAGCTTTGACGACAGACCGAATGCGGCCGCCGCGGCAGCCGATCCCAGGACGGCGCGACGTGACATGGTAAACATGGATATGCCTCCTCTTGTTGATGGCATTTCTGGTGGCGAAGACTGGAACTGTTCAGATGTCCTCACTGCCGAACTAGATCGCTGGCACGGCCCGCTTATTCCCAATCTGGGGAGTTATTTCTTCAAGCTGTTGAAAATGTTTTTCGATTTCTATCGCGTGCGATTAACGGCCCGCTGCATGCAAAAAACTGGCGTCGACGTGGAATAAAACCATGTGCCGATCGGTCTAGACGGCAAGGACCGCATTGCATGCCTGTGGGTCTCACGCCTAAATTCGGCCGCTGTTGAGGCAGGGAGAATGATGACAAACGCTCAGATCACCTATCCCGTCGGATCGAACGACTGGTTGCTGCTGGGCCGGCAAGCGTCGAAGACCCGCATTCGACCATCACCGCTGACGGCGCTTCTGGGCGGCGCGGTGCGGCTATTCCACTTCATGGTCTCGGAAAAATCGAGCAGCGATCGAGTCGCTTCGACAGCCGATGCGACGGCGCAGCATGAATTCATGCAGCGCTTTCAGGACATGATCGTTCCGCATCTTGACGCGGCTTATAATTTTGCCCGCTTCCTCAGCCGCGATGCAGATGCCGCACAGGATATTGTCCAGGAAGCCTTCCTGCGTGCCTATCGCAATTTCGAAACCTATCGTGGCGGCGATCCGCGCGCCTGGCTCTTTGCCATTGTCAGGAACTGCTGCCATGTTTGGCGCCAGCAGGATCGCCGCAAAGCGCGGTTCGAGCAGCCTTTGGGCAATGACGGCTACGCTGACCCCGATGAAGGTGGCGAATACCAGATCGCCTCGGAGGAGGATTCGCCGGAAACGGCGACGATCCGGCGAAGCGAACAGCAACGTGTACGCGCGGTTATCAGTCGGCTTCCGGAGGCGATGCGGGAAATCCTTGTCTTGCGCGAGCTTGAAGATCTTTCCTACCGGCAGATCGCCGAGATCATCGATGCGCCGATCGGCACGGTCATGTCGCGGCTTGCCAGGGCGCGGCGTGAATTTGGCGAAGCCTGGGATGCATGCAGCAAAAACGAGACGGCAGGATGAGTGAAGCCCAACAGAGAGGTTGCCCGGAATGGCGCATCATGCTGCACGGCTTCGTCGACGGCGAGCTCGATTCCGTCCATGCAGCGCAATTCGAGGATCATCTTGGCACCTGCGCGAATTGCAGGGCGGAGATGGAAGGGGTCCGTGCCGTGAGAGAGATCATCGATCAGGATGGCGTCAAGTGGCGGCCGCCGGAGGCACTGCGTTCGCAAGTCCTGTCAATGCTGTCGTTTGAACAGGCAGCGGCGACGTCCAGCCTGCCCCCGCCACGCCAGGCGCCGGTCTGGCGCCACGCCTTGGATTTCGTCCGACAATGGAGCTTCGTGCCTTCGCTCGCAGTACTGGCGGCAGGCGCTTTCCTGTTCATCAATGCACCGTCGCAGACCTTGCTTTTGCAGGACCAGATCATGGCAAGCCATGTCAGGTCGATGATGGCCGATCATCTGACCGACGTGCTGACCTCGGATCAGCACACGGTAAAGCCCTGGTTCAACGGCAAGATCGATTTTTCGCCACCGGTCAGCGATCTCTCCAAGGATGGCTTTCCGCTGACCGGCGGGCGTGTCGACTATATCGGAGATCGCGCCGTCGCGGCCCTCGTCTACCGGCGCCACGGCCATGTCATCAACCTGTTCATCTGGCCGGCGGCATCGGCCGCACAGACGACGACGGTGCATGACGGCTACAATATGACGCAATGGTCGGATGGAGGGCTGGTGTTCTGGGCGGTTTCGGATGTCGCCGCAGGCGACCTGGCCGAGTTCGAGACCTTTTTCAGGGCGGCGGCGAAGGGTTAAAGCAGACTCGCCCCGACATTGATCGCCAGCGCCAGGATCGTCGTGTTGAACAGGAACGACAGCACGGCATGCAGCAGCGTCAGCTTGCGCATGCTGGTCGAACTGACCGCGACATCCGCCGTCTGCGCGGCAACGCCGATCGTGAAGGAGAAGTAGAGGAAATCCCAATAGCCAGGCTCTTCGATCCCGTCAGGAAACTTGAGGCCACCCTCCTCGTCCGCCCCACCATAGAAATAATGGGCATAATGGATGGTGAAGAGGGTGTGCAGAAAGATCCAGGAGATCAGGATCGTCAGCACCGCGGCCCCTGCCCGGGCCAGCGCGACGTCAGGTGTTGCTTCCTTGATCGAATGAAGCTCGAGGCCGATACCGGCGACGCTGGCAAGCGCCGCACCGATCGAAAGAGCCAGCAATACGGTGTCGGAGAAATCGAGATCCTCGGAGCGTTTCCGGATGCTTTCAACCGTTGCCCGCAGCATCTTGCGCCAGCTGAGCGCGACAAAAACGCCGGCGCTGACATTCCAGCCGAACAAGATGTTGCCGGCGCTGACTTCGCGCGAGGTCACAGCCAAGAAGACCACCAGTCCGGCCAGGATGGCGATGATGAAGCTCGCATGCTTGTAGGCAAATGCCGCCAGCGAACTTGCCCGGTTCTCACCCGCCATATCGGTCTCCAACTGCATATGCCTTTGATAACAGCATGAAAAAAGGCGCGCCTGCCAGCAACAGCCGCGCCTTCGATTGCATGCCGGACCTTATCAGGCGGCGGCGAGCTGCAGTTCCTTCTGCACCATGGTGCGCAACGTTCCCAGATCCTTGGCGAAGGCGCGAATGCCTTCGGCGAGTTTTTCCGTCGCCATTGCGTCTTCGTTCATCATCCAGCGGAAGGTCTTCTCGTCGACAGAGACCTTCGGATCCGGCTTGCGGCTCTCCGGCGAGAGCTTACGCTCCAGCTTGCCGTCATCCTTGGCGAGCTCGTCGAGCAGGTTCGGGCTGATGGTCAGGCGGTCGCAGCCGGCAAGGGCTTCGATTTCGCCGGCGCTGCGGAAGGAGGCGCCCATGACGATCGTCTTGATGTCGTTCACCTTGTAGTAGTTGTAGATTTCACGGACGGAGATGACGCCCGGATCTTCCTCGGCAGTGTAGTCCTTGCCGGTCGACTTCTTGTACCAGTCGAGGATGCGGCCGACGAAGGGCGAGATCAGGAACACCTTGGCATCGGCGCAGGCGATCGCCTGGGCCTTGCTGAACAGAAGCGTCAGATTGCAGTCGATGCCTTCCTTCTGCAGCACTTCGGCGGCGCGGATGCCTTCCCAGGTGGAGGCGAGCTTGATGAGGATGCGGTCCTGACCGATACCGCGATCCTTGTAGGCGGCGATGATCGCGCGCGCCTTGGCAAGCGAAGCCTCGGTATCGAAGGAAAGATCGGCGTCGACTTCGGTCGACACGCGGCCTGGGACGAGCTTCACCAGGGCGGTGCCGACCGAGATGGCGAGGCGATCGGCGACGGCGGAAGAAACGGCTTCAGGATTGCCGCCCTGCTTCTTGCCCCAGGCGACGGCTTCCTTGATGGCGTCGGCAAACATCGGCGTGCCGAGGGCTTTGAGCACGATGCTCGGGTTCGTCGTGCAATCGACAGGCTTCAGGCGGGCGACGGCTTCGATATCGCCGGTGTCAGCGACGACGGTGGTAATCTCGCGGAGTTGGTCAAGCTTGGATGTCATGGTCAATAATCCTTGTTGAACTTGGGCTGCGACCGGCACGAGTTCCGCCGGGCAAAGGTGGTCTATCGACAGGTTATTTGCATGCTGCAGGCGAAAATGCGCGCATCCGTCACGGATGATTCATAAACGTGAAGGACAGTAGCCGTGTTCCCGAACGCAAGCGACACCGCCTGCGGCTGGAAGGCCGATCGTGACTTTCGGCATGCCCGCACTATGTCCTCCTCGGACGGACAGGAACGACTTGTATCATCCGGACTATCGCCATTCGCCTGACGAAAAGTCAAGGACATTTGTGCATTTCAATTGACATAAGTGTCACACCCGTCATTATCCCCCGCAACAAACGCGTCATCGCAACCTCTCGCCTCCATGAGGGGTCTAAGGCCAGGAATTGTGCGGAGGAGATGTGGTCAAGCTTAAACGCGGCACGCACACGGCCTTTTCGGAAGCATCCTCGCTGCGGCTGAGGGCGGCATGGCTCTATTACAACGAGGGCTTGACCCAGAAGGACGTCGCCGAACAACTCGGCATCAGCCGCACCACCGTGATCCGCCTGCTCGATGAGGCGATGAAGCGCAGCGAAGTCCAGATCTGGATCAACGATTCGATCGGCGACTGCGTCGAGCTATCGGTGAGACTGGAGCGCGCCTATGGCCTCGACGAGGCGATCGTCGTACCAGCACCGGTCAACTGCGACGTCGATGCGCTGGCGAAAAATGTCGGCCTGGCGCTTGGCCAGTTCCTCTCCGAAGCCATTCCCGACGACTATACCATCGGCGTCGGCTGGGGCCGCACCATGACCGCCTCCCTGTCGAGCTTCCGGCCGCCACGCCGCGCCAATTGCAAAATCGTCTCGCTTCTGGGCGGCATCGTCGCCGTACACCAGACGAACCCGATCGATTATACCTGGCGGCTGGCAAACCAGCTCGGCGCCGAATGTTACATGTTCCTGGCACCGCTTCTCGTCGATTCCATCGAGACCAAGCGCAATCTGATCGAAAAATGCGGGTTGGATACGATTTACCGTCTCGCCGAAAACCTCGATCTGGCGATTGTCAGCTGCGGCGATATCGGTCCGCATTCGACCTCGCTGTCGGAAGGCTGGATCTCGAAGGCCGAGCTGCAGGAGTTGATCGACGCCGGCTGCGTCTGCGACACCATGTTCAATTTCCTCGACGAGAACGGCAAGTCTGTCGACCACTCGATCAATCGCCGCGTCATGTCCGTCGATCTCGACACGCTGAAGGAGGCCAAGCATATCGTGCTCTCCTCCGGCGGTGCCCACCGGGCCGTCGCCATCCGCGCCACGATCAAACGCATCGGCTGCAACACACTGATCACCGATGAAAGTGCCGCACGGGCACTGCTGGAATTGGCTGAGACATCACCGCCTGTCTCTTCTCCCCAGCAGGGAGACGTGCCGGAGCGTTAGCAAGGCGATGAGGGGGCGAGCGAGGGTCGGAACGCTATCAGGCGTGCGCCGATTCCCAGCCGAGCATCGCCCGCTTGCGGGTGAGGCCCCAATGGTAACCCGTCAGCGCGCCGTTCTTGCCGACCGCCCGATGGCATGGCACCACAAAGGAGATCGGGTTCGCCCCGACCGCGGCCCCCACGGCGCGCTGCGCCGTCGGGCGGCCGATATCATTGGCGATATCGGAATAGGTGACGGCCTTGCCGAACGGGATTTTCATAAGGCTCTGCCAGACACTCACTTGGAAATCCGTGCCGATCAGCACGACCCGCAGCGGCTGTTCCAAGGACCATTTGCCCGGCTCGAAGATGCGGGCGGCATAGGGAACCGTCGCCTGCAGGTCCTCGACATAACAGGCGTTCGGCCAGCGGCAGGTCATATCGTCGAGGCAGGCCTTCTCGTCGCCGGAATCGCTGAAGGCAAGGCCGGCGAGGCCGCGGTCGGTCACCATGATCAGTGCGATGCCGAAGGGGCAGATGTGGAAGCCGTAGCGGATGGTGAGACCGCCGCCCTTCGCCTTCCATTCGCCGGGTGACATCGCCTCATGCGTGACGAACAGATCGTGCAGGCGGCTCGGCCCGGAGAGGCCGACCTCGATCGAGGTCTCGAGCAGCGGCATGTCTTCCTTGCGCAGCAGCCGCTTGGCGTGGTCGAGCGTCACTGCCTGCAGAAAACCCTTGGGCGACAGGCCGGCCCAGCGGGTGAAGGTCTTCTGCAACTGCGTCGGCGACTGGTTGAGCCGGGCCGCGATCGCCTCCAGCGAAGGCTGGTCGCGGTAATCCTCGGTGATGAGTTCGATCACCCGACGGACAATGTCGTAATCAGGGCCGTCAGGCGTCATGTCTGTCTGCAGGTTCGCAATCATGTTCATCGTCTTTCTCCTTGTCACAAGGAGATAATCAATAGGGTGTTGGCAAACCACCCGTTTCTTGCGCATGCACCAAGTAAGCTCAGATACGCTGCTTGACCGTGGCGAGTGCGCCCTTGAAGGCTTTGGCGAAGCTTTCACGATCGTCGGGATTGAGGAAGGAGCCGATATCCGTGCGCCGGCCCTCGCCGAAGATCTGCATGGAAAGGATGCCGATCTCCTGGTGCCGGCGAACGAGGAAGCGCGCCCAGAACGGATTGAAGTGATGTTCAACCATCCGTCCCGACGCTGTGAACTTGCGCACCGATACGTCCGTGCGCGACACCGTCACCTGTTCGCGCGCTTTGCCGGAGCGGTAATTCAGCCAGAAGGCACCGTAGAGAAGCACGAAATCCAGTCCGAAAAAGAAGCCGATCGGCCAAGCGCCGGTCGCGATGAAGAACATGCCATAGAGGAGGCAGACGGAACCGGATAGGATAAGCAGCACCCTGAAGCCCCGGCGGCCGAGCGACCGGTGGGGGAAAAGCTCGGCGGCGAAAACAGGCTGCTCGTTGAAGCTGTCGGCGTTGCTTTCCATCATAGCCGTTGAGTATAGATTCTCCATGGCAAATCCGAAACTCAAATCCGTTACCAGACCATCGCAAAACTCGAATGTGATCGCCCGCCGCAAACCGGCGGCGGTGAAGACGGCCTATTCCCTGGCCGAGCGCGAGGAGATCTTCCGCCGTTTCTCGGTGCAGCGGCCGGAACCGAGGGGCGAGCTCGAGCACACCAACCCCTTCACTCTGGTCGTTGCGGTCGCGCTTTCAGCGCAAGCGACCGATGTCGGCGTCAATAAGGCGACGCGGGCACTCTTCCAGATTGCCGATACGCCGGAAAAGATGCTCGATCTCGGCGAGGAGCGGCTGCGAGATCATATCAGAACGATCGGCCTCTACCGCAACAAGGCGAAAAACGTCATCGCGCTTTCGCAGATGCTGGTCGACCAATTCGGCGGCAAGGTGCCGGAGACGCGCGACGAGTTGGTGCGATTGCCGGGCGTCGGCCGCAAGACCGCCAACGTCGTGCTGTCCATGGCCTTCGGTCAGGCGACGATGGCCGTCGATACGCATATCTTCCGCATTGCCAATCGCATCCGCCTTGCCCCCGGCAAGACACCGGACGAGGTCGAGGCGCGGCTGATGAAGGTGATCCCGAAACATTCCCTCTATCACGCCCATCACTGGCTGATCCTGCACGGTCGCTACACCTGCAAGGCACGCCGCCCCGAATGCGAACGCTGCGTCATCGCCGATCTCTGCAAATCGCCGGAGAAAAGTTGGGATGTGCCAGCGCCGCTCGTCGAGCTACCGCCCCAGGTGATCGGCGAGGCCATCGAGTAAAGCTGCAATCGCCTGCTCGTAATCCCGCCTCTCCCCACCCGCTTCGATCGCGATCGCCGCGCGGTCGAAACTTGCCGACAGCAGCGACGTCAGCGGGTCGAGCAGGGTTCCTGCCGCAGGTATAAGCGCTGCGAGTCCCCCACGCAAAGTCGCCTCCGTATTCTCGGCATCCAGTGCCGCAATCGCCGGCAAGCCGAGAACCGCAGGCGCTTCCATCAGCAGCAGCCGTGTTCGGCCGGGTTGCGTCATTGCGGTGAAATAGGCCGAAGCGCCGGCAATCAGCGCATCGCGCGGCCCGTCCTCAGGCGCTGAAGACGCCTCGATTGTCTTGGTCACCTCTTGCATTTCGCACGCAATCACCGCGCGGAAGAGCGCCTTCTTGTCCTCGAAATGATGGTAAAGCGCCCCACGCGTCAACCCTGCCGCGGTGACGATTTCCGGTGTCGCCGTTTCGGCATATCCTTTCTCGACAAAGATGCGCCGTCCGGCGTCGATCAGCGCCTGCCTTGTCTGTTCCGTTCTCTCGCGATTGCTCCGGCTCATGTGGGCTATTTACATACAAACTGCATGTATGTTAATAGCCAAAAACATACAACCTGTATGTAAAATGGAAAAGGAGCGAGACGTGAAATCGACCAGCTACTACCCGGTCATCATGACCGGCGACGTCACAGGCACCGCCAGCTTCTATTGCTCGCATTTCGGCTTCAACGCGCTGTTCGAAAGCGATTGGTACGTTCACCTGCAATCGGCTGAGGACGTGCAGATAGCGCTCGCCATCCTTGACGGCAGCCATGAGACTATCCCGGCCATGGCCCGCGGCAGGGTCTCCGGCCTGCTGCTCAATTTCGAGGTCGAGGATGTCGATCGTGTTTACGAAACCTGCCGGAGCGCCGGCCTGCCAATTCTCCGCGAGATCCGCGATGAGAATTTCGGCCAGCGGCATTTCATCACCGCCGATCCGAACGGCGTGCTGATCGATATCATCACGCCGATTCCACCGAGCGCCGAATTCGCGGCGCTGTACGCCGCCGCCGCCCTGCCCGGTTGATCTCAGGCCCGCGAACCGATGTCACGCGCGGAAATCAGCTTGTGCAGATGCACCATCATGCCGGCGGCAAAAAGTGGCGTCAGAAGATTGACGAACGGGATCGCCAGAAACAGGGCGATCACCAGCCCACCAAGAAAGACGGTGGAGGCGTGTTTGGCGCGAAGGAGCCGCGCCTCCTCAGGCGAACGGAAGCGCATGGCAGCGAATTCGAAAAATTCTCGTCCGAGCAGATAGCCGTTCACCAGAAAGAACGCGATCAGATTGACGCCGGGAATGACCAGCAGCAGCAACGCCACGATATTGCCGAGGATCACCACGCCGAGGAACTTGATCGAGCTTGCCATCGCCGGGCCGAGCGGCATGGCGGTGCCCGGCATGTCCTTGGGATAATCGCGTTTTTCGATGACATCGGCGACATCGTCGAGAAACAAGCCGGCGATCAGCGCCGTCACCGGCGAAAGCAATAACGCCAGCATCAGTGCAAGGCCGACACCGGCAAGAATTGCGAAAACCAAAGCGAGCCACCCCGCCCAATCCGGCACATCGGGAAAGAAGCCGGTGAGCCAGGGAAAGAGAAAAGCCATGAAGGCCCCACGCAGCGCGAACCAGAGACCGACCAGGACGAGAATCGTCAGGCCGAGCACTTTCCAGAAGACCGAACGTGTTTCCGGCGCGAACAAATTGGTGAGCGAGAGTCGAGCGGCGGCAAGAATCATATCTCAGGCGTCTCCGGTTGCGCCGAAGATGTAGGAAAGATGGAGGCTACCGACAAGAGAGAATAAATTGCATGCGGTAATAGAAAACTTGTCGAAAATTAAATGCTAATATAGTATTGTCACGTATCCAATATGCACGGGCCTAAGAAGCAGCTTCCGAAATAGTTGCAAAGACAAGGGGTCGCAACAGCGCATCCACGGAACGCCTCTAAGGAAAAACGGGGGAGGCTGATGTGGAAGACTTTGTGCAAAAACTCAGGCAATACGCAAAAACCGGCACACCGGCCGAACGTCGCATTGCGAAATATTTCACCGAACACCTGAACGACCTGCCGTTCGAGACAGCTGCATCGGTCGCCGATCGCCTGGATCTCTCGCCGATGACCGTCGGGCGCTTCCTGCGCTCGCTCGGCTATCAGGGATTGGACAGCGTCAAAGTGGAGATTCGCGAGACCGTGACGACATCGCCGGCGCAATTGCAAAGCGCCATGAGCGAGCTGCATCAGGACGCTGGGGAGGGCAAACCGCTCGCCGTGCTGGTTGCCGAACAGATCCAGGCGCTCCATCATATCTATCATCTGACGGCGCAGCCACACTGGTCCGAAGCCGTCAGCTTGATCAGCACTGCCCGCGAAGTGTCGATCGTCACGCATGCCCGGCTTGCAAGCCTCGCCCATCATTTCTGCCAGCGGCTGACGCAAGCCCGCGACGGCGTGCGCACGCTCGACGGCGCCGACAACCGTTTTGCCGAGCTTTTCGCCCGGCTGGCCGTTGATGACGCGCTACTGGTCATCATCGATTGTCGCCGCTTCGCCAAGGCGCGGCTGCTTGCCCGAACCGCTCGGCGCTACGGCTATAAGGTCGTGCTCATTTCACCGCAGCAAGCGGACTGGATGGCGGACCAGTCGAATGTCATGCTGCCCTTACCGCCCGCGCGCGCCCCCGATCTCGACAATCTTCCGCCGCTGATCGCGCTGCTCGATTGCCTGTCGGAATCCGTCATCCTCGAAGTCGGAGAAGAGGCCGCTCTCCGCCGCCGCCGCATGTTGGAATTCGCGACCGTCCTCGGCGAGACGGCGAATCACTGAGGGCTACTTCATCGTCTCCAGTTCGGCACGATGCCGGTGCATGGCGAGAAGACGGCGGTAGTCGCGATCGTAGAGCGCCTGTTTCGTTTTGTCAGGCAGCCGTTCGTCGCCACCCGGATACATCGCCTCGCCGGCTGCCGCCAAATCCCTGTACAGGCCGCAGGCGACGGATGCCGCGATCGCCGTGCCGAGCAGCACCGCCTCGTTCATTTTCGGCACCACCACCTTGCAGCCGGTGGCATCGCTATAGAGCTCCATCAGCACCGGGTTCTTCACATGCCCGCCGGCAATATGCAGCGTATCGGGCACGTAGCCGTATTCCTTCATCATTTCGAGGATGTGGCGAATGCCGAGCGCAATCGCCACGGCCGTGCGCCAGTAAAGCGTGCAAAGCCCATCGAAGGACGTATCGAGCGTCAGCCCGCTGACGACACCGACGGCATGCGGATCGGCGAGCGGCGAACGGTTGCCATGAAAGTCCGGCAGCACGAAAATGCGTGCGCCGAAGGCATCGCCCTCCTCGGCCCGCAATTCGGCGATGCGTGCGACGATCCTCTGATGCAGTGCCGCCGTCGGCTCACCGCCCGCCGCGTGCATGCGCACGATGTGGTCGAGCAGCGCGCCAGTCGCCGATTGCCCCGCCTCCACCAGCCAGGATTCTGGAAAGACCGCCTCGTAATAGGGGCCCCACATGCCATGGCTCGGCTTGCGTTCCCGCGAGAATGTGACGATGCAGCTCGACGTGCCGGCGATCAGCGCCAGCTGGTGCTCTCGTTTTACAGGATCGGCAGCGTAGCCGCCGAGCGCGCCGAGCGCGCCGGCATAGGCGTCGATCATGCCGGCGGAGACATGGCAGTCCGTGGTCAGCCCGAGCGCCTGCGCCGCTTCCGGCGTCAGCCAACCGACGTTGCCTCCGACAGGCGTGGTTTCATCCGGTAGGTGGCCGCGCTCGTGAAGGTCCTCAAGGCCGATCCGCTCCAGGAAATCCTGCTGCCAGCCTTTTTCGCGATGGGCGAGATAGTTCCACTTCGCTGTCAGCGTGCAGCGCGAACGGGCAAGCGATCCGGTCGATTTCCACGTCATGAAGTCGGCGAGATCGAAGAAATAACCGGCTTTCTCCCATGTGGCAGGCAGCTTCTTCTTCAGCCACATCAGCTTCGGCATTTCCATCTCAGGCGACATGACGTGCCCGGAATGTTCGAGCACCGTGTGCTCCGTCGCCGTGCAGAAATCGGCTTCCTTCAGCGCCCGGTGATCGAGCCAGACGACCGTGTCGAAGCGTGTCTCGCCGCCGGTGGAAACGCTGAGCTGCCGGCCCTCGACGTCACGCACGACGAGCGAACAGGTGGCGTCGAAGCCGATTGCGCCGACCGAGGCGGCGGCGATGCCGGATTGCTCCATCGCCTTGCGCACCGCCGTGCAGGCTGCGGACCAGATATCTTCGGAATCGTGCTCGGCATGGTTTTCACGCGGCCGGTTCATCACGATCGGATGCTCGGCCTTGGCAAGCAGACGGCCGCGCGCATCGAAGACGCCGGCGCGCGCACTGCCCGTGCCGATATCCACCGCAACCACATGATCACGCATCAAATCTTGGTCCCGTCCAGCTATGGTTGCGGACAAGGTGGATCAAATCCGGCATGGCGTCAAACACCACTTCCGGCGAAAGCCGGTCGAGTTCGGCGCGATAGCCGGCGAAGTTGGCGTGTGATCCGCCGGTGAAGGCGAAGACCGTCATTCCCGCTGCCTTGGCGGCGGCAATGCCGGCAGGGCTGTCCTCCACAACAATGCACTGAGCAGGCGCCACCTGCATTTCACGCGCCGCATGCAGGAAAAGATCGGGCGCCGGTTTGCCGCGCTTGACCATCGTCGCGCTGAAGATGTCGGGCAGCTTGTCGAGCAGTCCGGTGACGGACAGCGACAGCCGGATTCGCTCCATCTGGCTGGACGAGGCGACGCAGCAGCGAACGCCAAGTCCATCGATCGTCGCCGCAATACCCTCGATCGGCTTCAGTTCGGTACGAAAACGGGTGTAGAGATCGGTGCGAATGCGCTCGAGGAATTCTTCACCGGCGCGGACGTTGAATTCGGTTTCCAGCGTATCGATGAGGGTCGAAAGGCTGCGGCCGAGAAAGCGCTCGTAGGCCTGATCCTCGGTGATCGAGACGCCGAGATCGTTCATCGCCCCGACGAGCACGCTGATCGAGATCGGCTCGCTGTCAACGAGCACGCCGTCGCAATCGAAGATGACCAGCCGTGGTTCAGCATCAGCCATGGAAGACCCAACCTGAGTTCAATTCGAGCGCGTCACCGCCCCGCTTGCGCGCAAGGCCGCATGAATGACGGCAGCAGATGCCGCCATCCGGATTCCTTACACTGCGAGCTTGCCGTCGAGATAGAGTTGCAGCGTCTCCCGCGTGCCCTTTTCCCACAGGCTTTTGAGTGCATCGGCAAAACGCTTGCGGAAAAGTTCGGATTTCGCCACTTCGCCGAAAATATCGTCGAAGACCAGGAAGGCTGACGGATCGGTCTTCGCCTTCAGCGCCGCCGCATGCAGGCGCTCGGCGCTGGCGTCGTTGAAGACGATATCCTTGCCGCTATCGGTCTTGCCGGCGAAGTAACGGCACCAGAGCGCCGAAACCAGCGCCAGACCGACGACGTCCCTGCCCTGGCGCAGATTGTCGAGCGTCGACGGCAAGATGAATTTCGGCTGACGGTTCGATCCGTCCTGCGCCAGCCGCGGAACGGTGTCGGCAATTTTCGGATTGAGCAGGCGATGTTCGATCAGCGCGAAATAATCCGTCAGCGACGTGTTCGGCACCGGCGGCACGATCGGGATGATTTCGTCTTTCTCGAGCTTGGCGAGGAAGGTGCGGATTAGCGGGTTTTCCATGGAATCGTGAACGAAATGGATGTCCATCAATGCCGCCGGATAGGCGATCGCAGCATGTCCGCCGTTCAGGATGCGGATCTTCATATGCTCGTAGGGCGTGACATCGGGCACGAAGGTCACCCCGACCTTTTCCAATGCCGGCCGACCGGCGGTGAACTTATCCTCAAGCACCCATTGCTTGAATTCCTCGCAATAGACCGGCCAATTGTCCTCGATCGCGAAATTGTCCCTGAGGAAATCGATTTCGCGCTGGCCGGTTGCCGGCGTGATGCGGTCGACCATCGCATTCGGGAAGGCGACATTCGCCCGGATCCACTCGGCAAAGCCAGTGTCCGAGAGGGCGGCCGTGCCGACCACGGCATTGGCGGTAACGATGCCATTATGGGGAATGTTGTCGCAGGACATGACGGTAAAGGGTTCGGTGCCCCTTTCCTTGCGCGCCTTCAGCCCGGCGACGATCAGGCCGAACACCGTCTTCGGCGCGTCGGGGCTGTCGCCATCGGCAGCAATCGCCGGATGCGCCGGGTTGAAGGTTCCTGATGCGTCGATGAAATAGCCGCCCTCGGTGATCGTCAGCGAAACGATGCGGATCTCGGGATCGGCGAGCCTGGCGATGATCACCGCGGGGTCGCCGACCGGCAGGATGTCGATCATCGGCGCGGTGACCCGCGCCGCCGTCTTGTTGTTGTCCTGCTCGACCACCGTCGTCAGAAAATCCTGTGCCGCAAGCTTTTCACGCATCGCGGCATCGGATGGCAGCACACCGGCGCCAACGATCGCCCAATCGTGATCCGCGCCGGCATTGAATAGATCGTCGAGATAGACCGCCTGATGGGCGCGGTGGAAATTGCCGACGCCGAAGTGCACGATGCCGGCTTTCAGCGACGCCCTGTCATATCCAGGGATGGCGGCGGTGCGCGCCACATCCGAAAGCGTTGCCAGCGATAGTTTGCACGTCATGTTTCAGTCCTCTTGAAGGTCTTGCCCAAACGGTCGGGCGCCATCGCCCGGCTCGCATGCCTGCCCCCAGCCCGGCAGCCCGCCTCAGATGGCAAGGCCGCCCTCGTTGAATTTGTGAATACGCGAACGATCCGGCGTCAGATAGACGGTGTCTCCAGCTTTGGCCGCAAAATCGCCGCTGCCGCGCGCTGTCATCATACCGATGCCCTCCGCGTCGATATGCAGGAAGGTGTCGGAGCCGAGATGTTCGGCGACCACGACCCTGCCCTTCCAGTCGCCGCTCTCCATCGACAACAACATATGTTCGGGTCGGATGCCGATCGTATGGGCGCCCAGCTGAGCCGCGTTCTGTCCGTTGATGAAGTTCATCTTCGGCGAGCCGATGAAACCGGCGACGAAGAGGTTGCGCGGGCGGCTGTAAAGCTCGAGCGGCGAGCCGACCTGCTCGATATTGCCCCTGTTCAGCACGACGATCTTGTCGGCCATGGTCATCGCCTCGACCTGGTCGTGGGTGACGTAAACCATCGTCGTCTTCAGCTGCTGATGCAATTCGCTGATCTCGAGGCGCATATTGACGCGAAGCGCCGCATCGAGGTTCGACAGCGGTTCGTCGAACAGGAAGGCCGAAGGCTGGCGCACGATGGCGCGGCCGATCGCGACGCGCTGGCGCTGGCCGCCGGAAAGCTGACGCGGCTTGCGCTCCAGATAGTCGGTGAGATTGAGCACGCGGGCCGCATCCGTCACCTTGCGGTCGATCTCCGCCTTGTCGATGCCCGCCATCTTCAGCGGGAAGGCGATGTTGTTGCGCACGCTCATATGCGGATAAAGCGCGTAGGATTGGAACACCATGGCAAGGCCGCGTTCCGACGGCGCCTTTTCGGTGGCGTCCCGGCCGTCGATGACGATCTTGCCGCCGGAGACGTCCTCGAGCCCGGCAATCAGCCTGAGCAGCGTGGACTTGCCGCAGCCCGACGGGCCGACGAAGACGACGAACTCGCCGTCCCTGATGTCGAGATCGATCGAAGGGATGACCTTGGCTTCGCCGAAGACCTTGGAAACCTTCTGAAGGGTAATGCTGCCCATGTTTGTCTCCCTTTATCTTATTTCACTGCGCCGAAGGTCAGGCCGCGGACGAGTTGTTTCTGGCTGAACCAGCCGAGGATCAGGATCGGCGCGATCGCCATCGTCGAAGCCGCCGAGAGCTTGGCGTAGAACAGGCCTTCCGGGCTGGAGTAGGAAGCTATGAAGGCCGTCAGCGGTGCCGCCTTCGAGGCGGTGAGGTTGAGGGTCCAGAACGCCTCGTTCCAGGCAAGGATGATATTCAAAAGCAGCGTCGAGGCGATACCGGGCACCGCCATCGGCGTCAGCACGTAGACGATCTCTTTCATCAGCGAGGCCCCGTCCATGCGGGCCGCTTCGAGGATCTCGCCGGGAATTTCCTTGAAATAGGTGTAGAGCATCCAGACGATGATCGGCAGGTTGATCAGCGTCAGCACGACCACCAGGCCGGTGCGGGTGTCGAGCAGGCCCGAATTGCGGAACAACAGATAGATCGGGATCAGCGCGCCCACAGGCGGCATCATCTTGGTCGACAGCATCCACATCAGCACGTCCTTGGTCCGCTTGGTCGGCGCAAACGCCATCGCCCAGGCGGCCGGGATTGCGATGATCAGGCCGATCAGCGTCGAGCCGAAGGAAATGATCACCGAATTCATGAAGTGGCTGAGATAGTTCGACCGGCTCTGCACCTCCGCGTAGTTTTCTGTCGTCCAGTGGAAGAACAGGAACTGCGGCGGCGAGGCGATGGCGTCGGCTTCCGACTTGAAGCTGGTCAGGAACGTCCAGAGGATCGGGAAGAAGATCAGGATGCCGAGCGTCCAGGCGACCGCGGTAAAGATGACCTTGCGCCGGGTGGTGATTTTTCTGGCCATCTCAAGCCTCCAGATTCTTGCCGACGAGGCGGACGAGGAAGATCGCTACGATATTGGCAAGCACCACCGCGACGATCCCGCCCGCCGAAGCGCCGCCGATATCGAACTGCAGCAGCGCCTGGGCATAGACGAGATAGGTGAGGTTGGTGCTGTCGGTGCCTGGCCCGCCGTTGGTGGTGACGAGGATTTCGGCGAAAACAGAAAGCAGGAAGATCGTCTGGATCAGGATCACCACGGTGATGGCGCGGGCCATATGCGGCAGGATGATGTAGATGAATTTCGAGATAGGCCCGGCGCCGTCCATTTCGGAGGCTTCCTTCTGCTCCTCGTCGAGCGACTGCAGCGCCGTCAGCATGATAAGCGTCGCAAAGGGGAGCCACTGCCAGGCAACGATGAGAATGACCGAGAGCAGCGGCGCATTCGCCAGCCAGTCGATCGGCTGTAGGCCGAGGGCCTTGGCAAGATGCGCAAAGAGGCCGTTGACCGGGTTCATGAACATGTTCTTCCACACCAGCGCGGCCACAGTCGGCATGACGAAGAACGGCGCAATCACCAGGATGCGCACGATACCCTGGCCGTACATCGGCTGGTCGAGCAGCAGCGCAAAGGCGATGCCGCCGATGACGGTGATCAACAGAACGCCGGCCACGAGCACCAGCGTATTGATCAGCGCGGCGAAGAAGGCAGGATCGGACAGGAAATATTCGTAGTTCAGAAAGCCGACGAAGCTCTCCATGCCGGGGCTGAGCAGATTGTAGTTCAGCAGCGAAAAATAGATCGTCATCGCCAGCGGGACGATCATCCATGCAAAGAGGAGCAGCACGGAGGGCGCAATCATCAGGCGCGCTGCGGAGCGAGTATGCAAGGTTGCCATGGCAATCACCGATCTGATCTGAAGCGGGGAGCGGCCGCAGGAAAGCTTTGTCTGAAAAAGCGGCCGCCGATGCTGTTCGGGCAATCGGCGGCCCAGAGGGGCGGATCGTCAAGAATCCGCCTCTTGCTCAGGAGGTTTTTATTTGATGTAGCCGGCCTTGGTCATTTCGCGAGTGGTCAACTGCTGGGCGGCCTGCAGGGCCTGGTCGACCGAAAGCTGGCCGGCAAGCGCTGCGGAGAACTGCTGGCCCACTGCCGTACCGATGCCCTGGAATTCCGGGATCGCCACGAACTGGACGCCGACATAGGGGACCGGCTTGACGGTCGGCTTGGTCGGATCGGCCGAGTTGATCGAGTCGAGCGTCATCTTGGCGAACGAAGCCGCCTTCTGGTAGTCCGCATTCGCGTAGAGCGAGGTGCGGGTGCCTGGAGGTGCGTTCAGCCAGCCTTCCTTCTCGGCGACGAGGTTGGTGTAGTCCTTGCTCGTTGCCCAGGCGACGAACTTCTCAGCGGCTTCGACCTTCTGCGAACCTGCCGGGATGGCGAGGTTCCAGGCCCAGAGCCAGTTGCCACGCTTGCCGAGGCCCTTGTCCGGGGCGAGCGCGAAGCCGACCTTGTCGGCGACCTGCGACTGCTTCGGATCGGCGACGAAGGAAGCGGCAACCGTTGCGTCGATCCACATGCCGCACTTGCCGGTCTGGAAGAGCGCCAGGTTTTCGTTGAAGCCGTTGGAGGAAGCGCCCGGAGGGCCGGCATCCTTCATCAGCTTGACGTAGAAGTCGAGCGTGTCTTTCCACTCGGGCTGATCGAACTGCGGCTTCCACTTTTCATCGAACCAGCGTGCACCGAAGGAATTCGACATGGCTGTCAGGAAGGCCATGTTCTCGCCCCAGCCGGCCTTGCCGCGCAGACAGATGCCGTAGATTTCCTTGTCCTTGTTGGTGATCTTGCGCGCAGCGTCCGCCACGAAGTCCCAAGTCGGGGCGTCAGGCATCTTCAGGCCGGCGGCGTCGAACAGGTCCTTGCGGTACATGACCATCGAGCTTTCGCCGTAGAACGGCGCCGCATAGAGCTTGCCGTCCGTGGTCAGGCCGCTGCGGATCGCCGGCAGCAGGTCGTCGGCGTCGTAATCCTTGCCGAGGTTGTCGAGCGGCAGCAGCCAGCCCTGTTTTGCCCAGATCGGAACTTCATAGGTGCCGATCGTCAGAACGTCGTACTGGCCGCCCTTGGTCGCGATATCGGTCGTGACCTTCTGGCGCAGCACGTTTTCTTCGAGGGTGACCCATTCAAGGTCGATGCCGGGATTCTTCGCCTTGAAATCATCCGTCAGCTTCTGCATCCGGATCATGTCGCCGTTGTTCACGGTTGCGATTGTCAGCGTCTCGGCCGAGGCCATGCCGGCAAACGCCAGTGCTGAGCAGGCGCCCAGCAGAAAAGTTCTCAATGTCATATCTTCCTCCCAGAAGATGGGGTGTGAGCATTCGCTTCGCTCATGGGCAATTACTCAATAAACGATACAGAATGTCAATCGGCAATCGTTGCTGCAGTGCCGAAGGAGGTAGTTATCTCATTGATTTAAATCTTGTATTTTTTGCTCAATTCCTGAGCAAAAACTCAGCAGTCTCTTCGTCAGTAATCAGAGCGTTGATTTGATGGCCGACAACGGCGGCCCTGATCGCCTTGAACTTGCGCTTGCCCTTGGCCAGCCCAATGACCATCGACGCGTCGCGGGACGGGATCGGCGCCGACGCGACGCGCTCGTTGATCGGGTTGTCGAGCAACCCGCCGTCGACGTCGAAGATCCAGCCGCAGATCTCGCCGACCGCCCCGCCGCGCATCAGCTCCATCATCTCGTCCTTCTCGAGAAAACCGTCGACGCAGAGCGGCCCGTCGATGCCGAGCTCACCGATGCCGACGAAGGTGACGTCGGCTTGCGCGCTGATGTCAAGCGTCGAGCGCACCAGCTGCTGGCCATGCAACAGCTCCCGCTCCTCCGCCGAGGTGACAAGCACCGGCAACGGCATCGGATAGTGCCGCGCCTTCACGGCATCGGCCATGCTGAAGATGACGTTGTAATAGGCTGCCGATCCGTCCGGGGCGATATTGCCGGTCAGCGAGACGATACGGTGATGGGGACATTCGATCGCCGGAAGCTGGTCGACGGCCGCCTTCAGCGTCCGGCCGGTACCGACGGCGAGCACGATCGGCTCGGCCCGTTTCAGCCACCGCTCGATCTCGGCCGCGGCCGCCTCGGCAATGCCGACCGTCGCCGACGACCCGGAATCGCTCGGCACCACCTCCACATGTTTCAGCCCGAATTTCCGCCGCAGTTGACTGGCGAGTTCCAGGCAGGCGGCAATCGGATGATCGAGCCGCACCTTGATCAGACGCTCGGCAACCGCCAGCGACACCAGCCGCTGCGCCGATTGCCGCGAGATCCCCATCGTAGCGGCGATTTCATCCTGCGTGCGCCCGGCGACGTAGTAGAGCCAGCCGGCACGCGCCGCATCGTCGAGCCGTGCAGGGGTCTCGGATCTTTTTGCCATTGAATGCCTACCACGCAAAGTGAGCCGGCGTGCCGCCGCCGAACATGATTTGAATCTGTATCGCGCCAGATCAAAACAAAATTCCGGCAAATGTCGAGCCTGTTGAAAGGAGCCCTGCCGAATTACTCAGGCAAACCATTGCACGACGAGATAGATCGCCGCCTTCACGAGACCGTAAATCACGCCGCCGGCAACGACCAGCGACACCGCCGTCATCACGAATCCGATCAGGGCGAAGAGCCCGTCACGGCCCAATATGCCGAAAGCGAAGACCGAGATCGTGATCGCCGGCAGGATGTTGCCGAGCGGGACCGGTAGCAGCAGCACGATCGACAGCAGCAGGCACGCGGCCCCGGCGAGATATTCCGCCGGCGGCTCGGCAAAGATCGCAAGCCTTGGCTTCAGCATGCGCTCCGCCCAGGCGAGCCAGCGGTGGATGCGGCCGATAATGGTCTCGAAATCCTCCCGCCGCATCGAACGGTCGGCAATTATCCTCGGAAGCCAGGGTTTCAGCCCAAAGGTCAACTGCGCGGCCAGGAAGACGAGCGGAGCGCCGAGCACTGCCGAGGTGCCGGGCGGCGTGGGAAAAGCGTTCGGCAGCGCGAAGATCAGCATCAACGCGCTGATCGCCCTGTCGCCCATCGTCTGGAACAGGTCGCCGATCGAAATCCGCTCCCGGCTCCGGTCGGCGGCCAGCTGACGCAGGATGGATGAGAGGCGGCGGCCTTTGGGACGGGGTGGACGTGGTCTTCTGCGTCTATGGGAATCGGCGTTTTCGATGGTCATGATACCAGTAGATGATGGAAGTGCAGGCGCAGATTTTGGCCGCGCAATATGCCAATTGAATGACTTGTGAGACGGGAATAGCTGTTGGTGGCGATTTGGTTCGATCATTCCTCTTCGCGCCGCAAGCGCGTGGCGCGCGGCGGAATGAAGGCTTGTAATTCCCCGCCAACAGTGCGAGCAGACACCACAGACCAGAGAAACGGCAGGGTGGCAATGATCATTTCATTCGACATCGGCGGCTCCGCCATCAAGGGTGGCATCGCCCGCTCCGAGACGGACATCGTCCCCCTCGGCCGGCATCCGACACCGAGGGATGATTTCGCCGCTTTCGTCGAGACCTTGCGCGCCATCATCACTGAAACCGGCGAAGAGCCGAGCCGCATTGCCCTCTCCATCGCCGGCGTCGTTGATCCCGATACGCAGCGGCTGACCTGCGCCAACATTCCCTGCATCCATGGCCGCACGCTGGCAGCAGATCTCGAAGCGGAACTCGGCCTTCCGGTGCTGATCGCCAACGACGCCGACTGTTTCGCCATGGCCGAAGCCGGCCTCGGCGCCGGTCGCGGCCACCGCATCGTCTTCGGCGCCATCCTCGGCACCGGCGTCGGCGGCGGCCTGGTTGCCGACGGGCGCCTCGTCAATGAGGCCGGCGGTTTTGCCGGCGAATGGGGTCACGGGCCGATCATCGCATCCGCAGCCGGTTATCCGCCTGTCACCATTCCTGCCTATGCCTGCGGCTGCGGCCAGAGGGGATGCGTCGACACGGTCGGCGGCGCCCGTGGCCTGGAGCGCCTGCACAAGACGCTGCATGATCTCGACCTTTCGAGCGAAGAAATCATCGCTCAATGGCAACATGATGAGGAGAAGGCGACACGGACGATCGACGTCTATGTCGATCTCGTCGCCTCGCCCCTGGCGCTGACGATCAACATCACCGGCGCCACCATCGTGCCGGTCGGCGGCGGGCTGTCCAATGTCGAGCCGCTGCTTGCCGAGCTCGATCACGCCGTGCGCGCCCGCATCCTGCGCAAATTCGACCGGCCGCTGGTGGTGCGCAGCCAATGCTGTATCGAACCCGGCCTGATCGGCGCAGCACTGCTGGGATTGAAGGCGGACGTGGTGGTGGCCTAAAGCACCGGCCACATCCGCACGATCGCTGCGAACCGATCCCAGTCCTTGCGCGCCAGAGGCGTCCAGGCCGCCTCGGCGATTGCCGGAAGGCGCGGAAAGACCAGCCGGTTGAAATGGGTGCGCGAGGCGATGTTGCCGCTCCAGATACAGGCCTGGATGCCGCGCATCTTCCCCTTCAGCGCCTCCGGCAACTCGCCCTCGGCCTCGTAACAATAGGTCCGCTCCGGCGGCGTGAAGCCTGCCCAGCTTGCGCCGGGCTCGGACCAGGCTTCCGCCTGCGCCATGTCGAGATAGTAGGCCTGTCCCGGCGTCATCACCACGTCGTAACCTGCCTGCGCCAGTTCGATGCCGACATCGGACCTTTCCCAGGCCATCAGCAGCGTGCCGTCGCGATCGACGCCGCCACCGTTCGAGACCTCATTCCAGCCGGCAAGCTTCCTGCCGCGTTCCGACAGCATGCCCTGGACGCGCTTCAGGAAGTGAGATTGCAGCGCGGCGGCGCCGGCCAGTTTCTCCCGCTCCATCAGCGCCTGGCAGAGCGGCGAGGAAAGCCAGGCGCCGGACGCAACCTCGTCACCGCCGATATGAAAATACTCGCCGGGAAACAGCGCCACCATTTCGTCGAACACGTTGCCGAGGAATTCGTAAGTGAATTCGACCGCCGGGTTGAGGGCATTGTTGGCATAACCTTGCGGTGAGCGGTAACTATCCTCAGCCTCCTGCGGATCGACGAGATCGGGTAATGAAGACAGCGCTGCGGCGCTGTGGCCGGGAATATCGATTTCCGGCACCACCTCGACACCAAGCGATGCGGCATGCGCAACGATCCGCCTGACGTCGTCTTGCGTATAATGGCCGGTGCGTGTTTCCGGCCCGTCGCCGTACTGCGCCGCCAGCGCTTCGTCAGGCCCACCCCGTGCGCCGATTTCCGTCAGCGCGGGATAGGCCTTGATCTCCAACCGCCAGGCTTCGTCATCGGTCAGGTGCCAATGGAAAATATTGAGTTTGTTCCACGCCAGGATATCGATCAGCCGCATGACGTCCGCCACCGGATAAAACCGCCCCGACACATCGAGATGACAGCCGCGCCAGTCATGGCGCGGCTGGTCGGCGATCGTGCCGAAATTGGGAAATTGGAAGCGCTCGCGATCGGCGCGGGCGCCGTGCAGCAATTGCGCCAGGCTGATCAGCCCGTATTGCCGCCCCGCTGGGTCCGCGCTCGAAAGCACGATCTCATGCGAGGAGAAACGCAGTTCGTAAGCGAAGGCGGCGATCGATGATTCGGTGACGAAACGAATGGCTCGCCCGCCTTTGACGGCACCGAGCGAGAACGGCGCGCTGTCGGCCGGATAGAGCCGCTGGCAAAGCGCGAGAACCAGGGAGAGCGCCTTGATCGCATCGGGCCGGGTCCTTTCAACGGGATAAAGGACGACCGGCAAGTCTCCCGCCTTCAGCCCGAGCGACAGCGGCCAGGGCAGCAGCGCATAGGGCTCCTCGATCCGGCCCGGCGGCAGAAGCGGCGGCGCCACACCGCCATCCCGGCCTTCGAGCATGAGATCGCCGAAAGTAACCGGAACGTGACGGCCGTCCATAAGCGTCAGATGGGCAGATTTGATACCATCCGTCCTATGTTTCGGTTCGCTGGCCAGCCCTTCGACGGTGAACCGCCAGCGCCCGCCCGGGGCAATGCTCAGCCCGTCGGGCGGCAGGAATTCATGGAAATTCGCAACCTGCCGCGTCCGGCTGGCGCCGTCGCAGACATTTGCGTCGGCAACCCGCGTTGCCGATACATAGGAAAGCGAGAAGCCGGAAAGCGGCTCGGCCGAAAGATTGAAGAGCGTGAAGGTCAAACGCCCGAGACTGTCCTCGATCGGGCTCCAGCTCGCGTCCAAACGATAATCGGCCATGATCGTGCCTCCCCGCAAACTCGTCGGCGGCAATGCATCGCCGAGACGCCGTCTTGCTCTTCCGGCATGTTTTCGCAGCTTAGCTCTTTCGGGGCGGCAATGGAATCGGCACGCAGGTTCAAAGGCGAGCGGGCAGCGCAACGTGGTTTGATGAGAGAGCTGCGACCTCGTAAGGAAAACGGCGCGGCTTTCGCCGCGCCGTCCTCACTCTGCTGCCAACGCCGGCGGATGTCTGTCATCCGCCTCTTCCTGGATGGCGTCGGCATCCTGGCCTGGCTCGTCCTTTGCCTTCGGCTCCCGGCCGAAGAAAAGCGCGTAACCGGCAGGCAGAACCAGAATCGTAAGCACGGTCGCGACCAGAATGCCGCCCATCATGGCGTAGGCGAGCGGACCCCAGAAGACGCCGCGCGAGATCGGGATCAGTGCGAGCACGGCGGTCAGCGCCGTCAGCATGATCGGCCGGAAACGCCGCACGGCAGCACCGACGATCGCCTCCTGCCGGTGCATGCCGGCCTTGATATCCTGGTCGATCTGGTCGACCAGGATGATCGAGTTGCGCATGATGATGCCGAGCAGCGCGATGACACCGAGGATCGCCACGAAGCCGAACGGCGCGCCGCTGATCAGCAAGGCGGCCGCCGCGCCGATAATCCCGAGCGGACCGGTCGCCAGCACCAGCATCGCCTTGCCGAAGTGCTGCAGTTGTACCATCAGCAGCACGATGATGACGGCGAGCATGATCGGCGCCTTGGCGGCGATCGACATCTGGCTTTCCGCCGCATCCTCGGCGCCGCCCTGGATTTCGACATTGTAGCCGGCCGGCAGGCTGTCGCGCATGTCCTTCATGTCGGCATACATCTTCATCACCACGTCGTTCGGCTGCACGCCATCGGGCAACGTCGCCCGCACGGTGATCGTCGGCAGGCGGTTGCGCCGCCATTCGATGCCCTGCTCCATGACCGGCACGACCTTGGCCACCTGCGAGACCGGCACGAAGCCGCCGAAATCCGTCGGCACATAGACCGAGTTCACCGCCGACAGCAGCGAACGGCTGGCATCCGGCTCACGGGCGACGATCGAGACCGTCTCCTCGCCGTCGCGGAAATCGTCGAGTGCCGCACCGGACATGGCGGTCTGCAGCATCTGGCGAACCCGCTGCGAGGTGACGCCAAGGGCCCGGGCGCGGTCCTGGTCGATCACCAGCTTCATCGCCGGCACCTGTTCCAGCCAGTCGTCATGAATGGCGCCGAGCATCGGATTGGCCTGGAAGCGCGCCTTTACCTGATCGGCGATGGCTCGCACTTCCTGTCGGTCCGGCCCCATGACGCGCATCTGCACCGGCCAGCCAGTCGGCGGGCCGAGGAAGAGACGATCGACCTTGCCGCGAATCTCCGGGAAATCCTCTGCAAGAATCGCCCGCAGCTTGACGATCAGCCGCTCACGCGCCGGTTCGTCATTGGCCATGACGAGGAGCTGGGCGAAGTTCGGGTTGCGCAACTGCTGGTCGAGCGGCAGGAAGAAGCGCGGCGCGCCTTCGCCGATATAGGTGGCGATGAACTTCTTGTCGGGATCATCCATCATCTTGGCTTCGAGCGCCTTTGCCTGCACCTCGACTTCCTTGATGCTGGTGCCCTCGGGCAGCCACAGATCGACAAGGATTTCCGGCCGCGACGATTGCGGGAAGAAATTCTGCGGAATGAACTGGAAGGCCCAGAGGCTGGTGACGAAGGTGCCGAGCGTCAGCAGCAGCACGATGACCCGGTGGCGCACCGCCCAGCCGACCGTGCCGCGCAGACGGCGATAGAAGCCGGTGTCGAACGCGTCGTGATGCTCGCCGGCGTGATGGCGCTGCTTGAGGATCATGTAGCCGAGCCACGGCGTGAAATAGACGGCGACGAACCACGAGGTGACCAGCGCGATGCCGACGACATAAAACAGCGAACGCACATATTCGCCGGCCGTCGATGCAGCGAAGCCGACGGGAATGAAGCCGGCCGTGGTGATCAGCGTACCCGTCAGCATCGGGAAAGCGGTCGAGGAATAGGCGAAGCTTGCCGCTTCGATCTTGACCAGCCCCTCCTCCAGCTTTCGCTCCATCATCTCGACGACGATCATCGCATCGTCGACGAGCAGGCCGAGCGCGATGATCAGCGCGCCGAGCGAGATGCGCTGCAGGTCGATGCCGAGTTCGTACATTAGCGCGAAGGTGGCAGCGAGCACCAGCGGAATGGCAATGGCGATGACGAGGCCCGAGCGCCAGCCGATCGACAGGAACGAGACAATAAGCACGATGACAAGGGCTTCGCCGAGCGCATGCATGAATTCGCTGACCGCATCCGTCACCACGTCGGGCTGGTTGGCGATCTGATCGACCGCGACGCCGTAGGGCAGCGCCTCCTCGAAGCGCTGATAGGTCGCCTCGACGCCCTTGCCGACATCGGTGACGTTGAAGCCCTTGGCCATCACGACGCCGACCTGGACGCTGTCATGGCCGTTGAAACGGTACTTGCGCTGATAGGGATCCTCGAGCCCGGAACTGACGGTGGCGATATCGCCGAGCCGGGTCACTTGGCCGCCGGCGCGAAGGCGCAATTCGCGGATATCGGCCGCCTTCTTCACGTCGCCTTCGACGGAGATGCGCACCGAGCGCAGGCCGGTATCGACGGAGCCCGCCGGATCGACATTGTTCTGGCCGTTGATGGCGTTCTGCAGGTCGAGGATCGTCAGGCCGCGCTCGGCGAGCGCCTTGGACGAGACGTCGATATAGATCTTCTCAGGCTGGTCGCCGATGATGACCGCCTTCTCGACACCCGGCGTCGTCAGCAGCATGTCGCGCGCCTCGATCGCGAATTTCTTCAGTTCCGGATAGGAATAGCCGTCGCCGCTGATCGAATGCAGCGTGATGAAGGTGTCGCCGAATTCGTCGTTGAAATAGGGGCCGAGCAGGCCCTGCGGTAGCTCGCTGGAGATGTCGCCGACCTTCTTGCGCACCTGGTAGAAGGCATCCGCTACCTGTTGCGAATTGGTGTCACCCTTGACCTGCAGGGTGATGATCGCACTGCCCGCCCTCGTATAGGACTTGACCCAGTCGATATGCGGGGTTTCCTGTAGCTTGCGCTCGATCTTGTTGACGACCTGATCTTCCATCTCCTGGATGGAAGCGCCCGGCCAGATCGCCTGAACGACCATGACGCGGAAGGTGAATTCGGGATCCTCGCGCTGGCCCATGCGCATCAGACCGAGCACGCCGGTGATGATGATCAGTCCGAAGAGGAAGCGGGCGATGCTCGGATGGCCGATCGCCCAGCGCGACAGATTGAAGGGTCGCTTTTCGGTGGTGGCGTCCATGGTTCCGTTCCCTTTTATGACCTGATCAGCGGACGGTCTGGTCCGTGGTGGCCAGGGCCGACTGCTGGTCCGGCGCCTTCACCTTCAGATTTTCGCTCATGAACTGCGTGCCGGCGGCAACGACGAGATCGCCGGTATCGAGGCCTTCGGTCACATGCACGCCGTCGCCGGTGAAATCGGCGACCTTGATGTCGCGGCCATGCACGGTCGCCGTGTCACGGTCGACGGTCCAGACCATCTGCTTGCCGTCCTTTTCAGCCAGTGCGCTGAGCGGGATCGAGACATAGCTGTTGCCGTTGCTGACGTCGGCCTCGATCGTCGCCGTCATGCCGAGCAACACCTGCGGATCGTTCGGCAGGCTCACCCGGACAGCAAAGGTGCGGGACTGCTGGTCGGCGCTGCCGGACACCTCCCGCACCTTGCCGTCGAGCACCAGTCTGGCATCGGCCCAGAAGCTTGCCTTGACCGTCTTGCCCGGCTTGAATTCGGCAATGTCGTTTTCCGGAACCGCGATCTGCACTTCCTTCTCGCCGTCGACGGCAACGGTGACGACGGCGGCGCCGGAACCGACGACCTGACCGGTATCGGCATTGATTGATGTGACGATGCCGTTCTGACCGGCCTTGAGCTCGGTGTAGCTCACCTGGTTCTTCGCCTGGTCGAGCGCGGAAAGGGCGGCATCGCGCTGCGAAATCGCCTGGTCATGACTGAGCGCGGCCTGTTCGACCTGCGACTTCGGAGCGACACTCTTGTCGAAAAGCTGCTCGGCGCGTTTGTTGGCGAGGTCGGCGGTTTCAACGCCTCTTTCGGCCGAAGCAAGATTGGCTTCCGCCGTTCTGACCGCCAGTTGGTAATCGGTGGCGTCGACGCGGGCGAGAACGTCGCCCGGCGTCACCCGGTCGCCGATATCGACGAGGCGTTCGGTGATCTTGCCCGCGACGCGAAACCCGAGGTTCATCTCCGTGCGCGCCTTGACCGAGCCCGAATAGTCGAGCTTGCGCGTGTCGCCGGCCTTGGCGATCTCGACGACCTTCACCGGCCGGATGACTTGCTTGACCTCAGCCTTTTCTTCCGAGCAGGCGGAAACACCGATGCCGATGGCGCCGACAAGCACAAGGCGGGCGACGGACGGCATGCGATGGCTAAGGGTCTTGAGCGAAAACATCTTCCGCACTCCTGGATCGTTTTGGGGGGTCGGCGGCGGCTGCCGTCCGTTATTTCTTCAGCGCCCTGATCACGTAGTCGATCAGTTCGTCGATGCTCGCGCGGTTCGTCTTGGAGAGACATTGCGCCACCATTTGCGGATGGCAGAGCGTGTTCGTCGCCGCGCCGAAGCAACGCGAGGCGGCGACGGGGTCCTGCTCGGCGAACTCGCCGGCTGCAATGCCTTCGGCGATAATTTCGGCGATGATGTCATGAATGCGATCGATATGTTTTTCGATGACGTGCCAGTCGCGCTCGATCGCGACGACGATCATCTCATGAACCTTCGTCTCATCGAGCATCGTATCCAACGTCCACTGGTGCTGAGTCTCGACATAGCGGCGCAATCGTTCACTGGCGCTGATCGGAAGGTGGCGGACGTCGTAGGCGAGCTGATAGCAGGTGGCGAGCATACGCCCGCAGATCGCCTGGTGGATTTCCACCTTCGAGGCGAAGAAACGATAGACATTGGCCGGCGACATGCCAAGATCGCGGGCAATGTCAGCCACCGTCGTCTTGCTGTAGCCATAGTGGCGGAACAGCCGCTCGGCCGCATCGAGAATGCGGGTAACATTCTCCTGCCGGGTGACGTCCAGTGTATTTTCCGTAATGTCGTCCATGGTTTCGATGCTCGAATTACGACTGACGATTTTTGAATTTCGTCAATCGTAAAATATCAGGCATCATTTGTCAACACACAGGCGGCACCATGCCGATGCGCGTCCTTCTGGTAGATGTGAGGTTTCCTGGAGCGGTCGAACGTTATTATCGAACGCAATAGAAAAATGCCGCGACGCCAAACGCGCGCGGCACCTCGTCAACGGCAACGGAAATTAACCGAGCTTGACGTCGAGCGTGATCGGAACGGAGGCGAGCGCCTTGGAAACCGGGCAGCCGGCCTTCGCCTTGTTGGCAAGTTCGGTGAAGCTCGCCTCATCGGCGCCGGGAATACGACCGGTGAGCGAAAGGTGGATGGCGGTGATGGCAAAACCGCCTTCGACGCTTTCGAGCGTCACCCTGGCGGAGGTTTCCATATGCTCGGCGGTAAAACCGGCTTCGCCGAGGATCAGCGACAGCGCCATGGTGAAGCAGCCGGCATGGGCAGCACCTATCAGCTCTTCCGGGTTGGTGCCGGCAATGCCTTCGAAGCGGCTGGCAAAGCCGTAGGGATAGTCCTTCAGGGCGCCGCTCTGCGTCGAGATCAGGCCTTTGCCGTCTTTGAGGCCACCGGTCCAATGAGCCGAAGCCGTGCGATTGATCTGCATGCCGTCCTCCTGTTTCTATTGTGCTTTCGAGGGAGCGGCAGGGCGCCGCTCCATGCCTGCGGAAGATCAGATAGCCTTCCCGATGGGCAATATAATGCTCTATCGCGAGAAGACGACAGGCCTGTAAAAATCAGCCGGAATCGAAGCGCTTTCAGGCTGGATGCTGCAGCACGCTGAGACCGCCGTCGATCGTCAGGCAGGTGGCATTCATGAACGGGCACTCGTCTGAGATCATGAACACGGCGGCCAAGGCGATCTCCTCTGGCGTCGCGATGCGCCCGCTGGGATGCAGCCTCATCGTCTCAGCCTTTGCCGCCTCAGGATCTGGGAAGCCGTTCCAGTAATCGATCACTTTCTGCGTCGAGACATAGCCCGGCGCCAGCGCATTTACCCGGATATTGCGGGCCGCATATTCGAGACCCAGGGATTTCGTCATTCCAAGCAGCGCGTGTTTTGCCAGCGGATAAGGAAATGTGTGCGGGATGATAGTGAAAGCGTGCGTCGAAGCAATGTTGAGGATGACGCCGCCGCCCTGTTCGATCAGGCCAGGCAGCACCGCCTTGCAACAGTTCCACGCGCCCTTCAGATTGATGTCGAAGCAGCGGTTCCATACCTCGTCGGTCGTCTCGAGCGGTTCGGCAAAGACATTGACACCGGCATTGTTGACGAGCGCATTCAGCTGTCCGATCTCTTCATTCGCCTGAGCGACCAATGTCGTGATCGTTCCAGAATCGGTAATGTCGGCCGGCAGATAACCAAGCCGCCCACCGATGCTATTAAGCTCTTTCGCTGTCTTCGCCAGCAGTGCGGCGTCGCGGTCGACGAGAAAGACGGCGGCATCCTCCCGCATAAAAGCCTTTGCAATCGCAAGACCGATACCCTGCGCGGCTCCTGTTATCAGGATGTGCTTGCCCTGCAGGCGGCTGCCCATCTATCTCCCCTCCGATTGAACCGGCAGCGCCGACATCAGGATCGTTACCCCGCCGGCAAGAACCTCCCCCGGCGCAAGCGGCGTCAGCCCACCCAAATCCGGCAGGTGGTGGCCGTTCGGCAGGTGGCTCATCGGCTCGAGGCAGAAGAAGTCGCTCCGGTCGACCGGCATATACAGCATGAAGCGATCGAGCGCGCCGTCGGCTTCCAGCGCCGCCTGAATTCCAAGCTCCGGCCAGGCGATTGCCGCCTGCCCATTCCAACCCTCGAAGGCATTGTTCATCCATCTCTGCGGCAACAGCTTTTCGGATCCGAAATCGAAATAGCCGGGCACAGGACCGGGCATCTCAGGCAGATGGTCCGGCCGCTCGTTCCAATAGCGATCGGCCGCAATCGTCAGTCGCGTCTTTGGCGTCCGTGCGAAAAAGGGATGTTGACCAAGCCCGAAGGGGAGAGCCGCTTCGCCGCGGTTTTCGACGGACAGCGTCAGCACCAGTGCATCGCCGGCGAGACGGATCTCCTGCCGGGTAAGATAGGCATAGGGTGAAACCCCGTCGGCGGCGCGGGAAAAGGAAAACTGCGCATGCTCCGGGCTGGAGTCTTCAAGCTGCCAGAGGCTCAGCCAGCCGTCGCCGTGCCGGTAGAGCGGATCGGAAGTATTCGGCTCGAAGGCATAATCGCGTCCGGCAAAGGACATGGCGTTGCCCTCGACGCGATTGCCGAACGGCACCATCGCAAAATTTGCCATCGTCCCATCCGGCCCGCCGGCGGCCACGAGAAAGGGCATGCCTCGAAACGTCGCGGCGGTGACCGCGGCACCCCGGGGGCTGACCCTGACGGCGAGATCACCGTGCCTCAGTTCGATGTCGCTCACGGCTCTACCTTCACTCATCCACGCCGCCCCGCAGCCGAAGATCTCAAATTGTCGAGCAGCACCGCGATCAGCAGGATCAGGCCGCGCACGACATACTGATAGAATGCCTGGATATTCAGCAGATTCATAACGTTTTCAGCAATGCCCATGATCAGCACGCCGACGATGACCCCACTCATTGCCGCCCGGCCGCCGGCCAGCGAGACGCCGCCAAGCACACAGGCCGAAATCACCGAGAGCTCAAGTCCCGTCGCCGCATTCGGCTGGCCGGAGGTGATGCGCGAAGCAAGCAGGATGCCGGCAATGCCGCAGACGAGACCCTGCAGCGCAAAGATCCAGATGCGCATGTTGACGACATTGACGCCGGCAAGCCGCGAGGCCTCTGGATTGCCGCCGATCGCCAGCGTGTTCTTGCCGAAGACGGTGCGATTGAGCACGAAACCGAAGAGCAGAAAAAGGACCAGCATGATCCAGATCGGCGTCGGCACGGTGAGGAAGCGCGATAGGGCAAGCTGGTAGAAAGCAGGATCGTTGATGCCGACGGCGCGGCCGTCCGAGGCGATCAGCGCCAGACCGCGCACGATCTGCATAGTCGCCAGCGTGGTGATCAGCGCATTGATGCGAAAGCGGGCGATGATGATGCCGTTGACCAAGCCGACGACGGCGCCGCAAAGCAGGGCGGCGAACAAACCAAGAGGGATTGAGCCCGTCGCGTTCGAGACCATCACTGCGATCATGCCGGAGAAAGCGACGATCGATCCGACCGAAAGGTCGAAATCGCGCGACGCCAGGCAGAACATCATCGTGCAGGCGACGATGCCGATCGTGACGACCGACTGCAGCAGCCCCAGCATGTTTCGCTCGGTCAGGAAATTCGGCACGAAGAGCGAGACGATGACGAAGGCGGCAGCGAAAATCACCACCAGTCCCTGCTCGCCGAGAAGAATTTTTTTCAACGAATTCATTATCCGTATTCCTGGTCCTAAATGATGCCTGCCGCATTCTTGTCCGGAAGTGCGGCGGTCAGAATGGCGCGCTCGTCGAAATCCTGTCGGGCAACATTGGCCGCCACTCTGCCCTGGCACATCACCATGATGCGATCGGAGATGCCCATGACTTCAGGCAGCTCGCTGGAGATCACCACGATCGCCATGCCGCCGGCCGCAAGCTCGTAAAGGATGTCGTAGATTTCCGATTTCGCCCCGACATCGATGCCGCGCGTCGGCTCGTCAATGACGAGGACCTTGATCCCCTGCTCGGACAGCCAGCGCCCGAGAATGACCTTCTGCTGATTGCCTCCGGAGAGATTGATGATGTCCTGTTTGCGCGACGGCGTTCGTACCCGAAGTCGGGCAATGAACCGATCCGCCAGCGCCGCTTCCTGTCTCGGGCTCAGAATTCCGAAGGGCGAAAAATGCCGGCGCGACGAAATCGCGATATTCTCTTCGATCGATCGTCCCTGGACAATGCCGTCGAATTTGCGGTCCTCGGGGCAAAGCACCATCCCGGCGTTGATCGCCGCCTTCGGATTGTTCGGCGAGACGGCAACGCCATCGATCGCGACCTGACCCTGATGCCTGCTATCGGCGCCGTAGAGCAGCCGCGCCATCTCGCTGCGGCCGGCACCGATCAGGCCGAAGAAACCGACGATCTCGCCCTGGCGGACGGAGAAACTGATCGGGTTGCGCAACCTCGGCCCCGACAGGTTCTTGACCTGGAGCCTGATGTCGCCGAGCGCGCGTTCGCGCCATCCCCAGACATTGCTGATCTCGCGTCCGACCATTTCCGAAATGATCTGCTCGCGCGTCGTTTCAGCGATGTCCGGATGGTGGGCGGCGAGCTTGCCGTCGCGCAACACCGTCAGGCTGTCGCAAAGCCTGAAGATCTCGTCGAGACGGTGCGAGACGTAGAGAATGACCGTTCCCTTCGCCTTCAGCCTGTCGATCAGCGAAAACAGGATCTCGCTCTCGCGCGAGGAAAGCGAGGAGGTCGGCTCATCAAGCGCGATCACCCGTGCGTCGAGCATGACGGCCTTGGCGATCTCGACCATCTGCCGGGCGCCGATCGAAAGCGAGGCGACCTTGGCCGACGGATCGACATCGATGCCGATCTCCTCGAGCTTCGAGCGCACCGTCTCGATCAGCGTCTTCGAATGGATGATGCCGCCCTTGGCCGGAAAGCGCCCGAGCCAGAGATTTTCGGCGACCGTCAACTCCGGAACGAGCTGCAGTTCCTGATGGATGACGATGACGCCGGCATGGAAAGCGTCGCGAACGGAGCCATATTTCTGCTCCTCGCCGTCGATCAGGACGCGGCCATCATCGGCGGCCTGATCGCCGGATAGGACGCGGATCAGCGTCGATTTACCGGCACCGTTCTCGCCCATCAGTCCGTGAACGGCGCCCTTCTCGACAGAGAAGGAAACATTCGCCAGCGCCTGCACGCCGGGATAACCCTTGGAGATATTGTTGAATTCGAGGAAAGCCATCGCCGCTCCGCCGAGAAGGATCCGACGGCACGCTGAGCGGCCGCCGGACATATCATCCTGGGATGATCACTCGATGCCAAGATCCTTGCGGACCTTTTCGTAATCGCCACGCAGCGCCAGCGAACCGGAAGTGAGCGTCAGCTTTGCCGGCTCTTTGTCGTTGGCGATCCAGTCGTACATGTTCAGCGCCGTCTCGTAGCCATGACGCTTCGGCGAGATGATGACCGTGCCGAAAAAGCCCGTGGCCGCCGGCTTCTTGAACTCGTTGATCGCCGATTCCGCACCGCCGATGCCGACGCCGATGACGTTGGCCGCCGGAATGCCGACCGATTCCGAAGCGCGGACGGCGCCGAGGACGGCTTCGTCGTTGAGACCGAAGGCGACCCAGTATTTGACCTCGGCATGTTTGTTGAGAACGGTGGTCGCCGCATTGAGTGCCGCTTCCGTGTCCGTCTTCGCCTGTGGCGCGTCATAGATGTTCTCAGCCGGGAAACCGGCCGACTTCAGCACCGCGATCGCGCCTTCGACGCGGTCAACGGCGGTCGGCAGCTGGTCGTAGGAGACCCGGACCGCGCCGACATTCTTCATGTCCCAGCCGCGCTTCTTGATCTCGTCGACGATCGCCTGGCCGACGGTCTCGCCGATTTTCGTAGCGGAGATGCCCATATGCGGCACGTCTTCCAGCGGCTTGCCGTCGGCGCTGACGAGGCGGTCGTCGACCGTCATCAGTTTCAGCTGATTGGCTTCGGCCTTGGCGACGATGCCGGGGCCGAGCTTGACGTCGGGCGTGCAGATGATGAAGCCCTGCGCACCCTGAGCGCCAAGATTGTCGATCGCCGACTGGACCTTCTCGCCGTCTTCGGCGCCGATCTTGACGACGGTGAAGCCTTTTTCCTTGGCGGCCTGGTCGGCGAATTTCCATTCGTCCTGGAACCACGGCTCTTCGGGCTGCTTGACGATGAACCCTATCTTGACGTCTGCCGAAAATGCCGAGCCGGCGGCCAGAATGGCGAAAGTGCCAGCCAGGATGGCTGCTTTGAACGAGCGCATTTCTCTCTCCCTGAACTCTTAAAACCGAGCAACTGCCTCCCAGGCAGCGTCCAATGAATTATGACAAATCATCATACCAGTCAATTGCCAATGTATGATGATTGGAATAATAGGATTATGTACGAGGGCCTGGAGGAGCGTCGCATAGCGGATCGAATTCGGATAATGAGGTTCGATTGCCTAGCGCCAGAGATAGAGCGGAGAGGTGAGTTGGAAACAATCGAGCGACAGGGCGAGGCCGAAAGCCCTGGTATTGAGAAGCGCCCGCGCGTCCGCCGCAACGTCACGGCGGCAATCGCTCAGGATATCTGTGCGGACCGCTATCCCTCGGGCGCGCCGCTGCCCCGCGAGAACGACCTCTGCGAACTCTACGGCGTCAGCCGCACTGTCATTCGCGAATCGCTGAAAGTGCTGGAATCAAAGGGGCTGGTCCGCGGTAAACCAAGGGTCGGAACCACCGTCTGCGACAAGGACGACTGGAATATCCTCGACGCCGACGTGCTGGAATGGATGGGACCCTACATCAAGGACTTCGACCTGCTCGGCTGCATTCTCGAAGCCCGCCGCACCATCGAGCCGGCAGCAGCCGAATATGCCGCCGAGCGCGCCAGCGCCCAGGAGATCGCCGATCTCGACAATGCCTGGCGGCAGATGCGTGACAGCGCCCATGACCCGGAAGGCTTCACCGATGCCGACGTCATGTTCCACACGGTGCTGCTGACCGCCAGTCACAACCAGGTCTTCCGCCGCCTGTCGAGCGCCATCCATGCGGCGCTGAAATATGCGCTGCATGCCTCCAACATCGGCGTCGAGAATCGCGAGGATGCGGTGCTCGTTCACGGCCAGTTGGTCGAGGCCCTCCGCATGCGCGACAAGGCTGGCGCCCGCGACTGCGCCAACCGCATGCTCGATCTTGCGGTGCGCGACCTTGCCGCCGCCGAAAAGGCGATCGGCAGAACGAAATGATGGATCACCGGAAACCTGCGGAAGTGCCGCTGATCGCAAACCTAAGAAGAGACTGAAGAACGCGATGAAGATCACCAAACTCACCACCTATATCGTTCCGCCGCGCTGGCTGTTTTTGAAGGTCGAAACCGACGAAGGCATCGTCGGCTGGGGTGAACCGGTCGTCGAAGGCCGCGCGCTGACCGTTCAGGCTGCCGTCCACGAACTGGAAGACTATCTGATCGGCAAGGATCCCTTCCTGATCGAGGACCACTGGACCGTGATGTATCGCGGCGGCTTCTATCGCGGCGGCGCTGTTCACATGAGCGCGATCTCGGGCATCGACCAGGCGCTGTGGGATATCAAGGGCAAGGCACTCGGCCAGCCGATCCATTCCCTGCTTGGCGGCCAGCTGCGCGATCGGATCAAGGTCTATTCCTGGATCGGCGGCGACCGTCCCGCGGATGTCGCCAACAATGCCAGGGAGGTGGTCGCCCGCGGCTTCAAGGCGATCAAGCTCAATGGCTGCGAAGAAATGCAGATCGTCGACACCAACGAGAAGGTGGAAAAGGCGGTCGAAACCATCGCCGCCATCCGCGAGGCAATCGGCCCGCATATCGGCATTGGCGTCGATTTCCATGGCCGCGTGCACAAGCCGATGGCCAAGGTTCTCGCCAAGGAACTCGATCCCTACAAGCTGATGTTTATCGAGGAGCCGGTGCTTTCCGAAAACAAGGAAGCCCTGCGCGATATCGTCAACCATACCTCGACGCCGATCGCGCTCGGCGAACGCCTCTTTTCGCGCTGGGACTTCAAGCAGGTTCTTTCGGACGGCTATGTCGATATCATCCAGCCGGATCTTTCGCATGCCGGCGGCATAACCGAATGCCGCAAGATCGCGGCGATGGCCGAAGCCTATGACGTGGCGCTGGCGCCGCATTGCCCGTTGGGTCCGATCGCGCTCGCCGCCTGCCTGCAGGTCGATGCCGTCAGCTACAATGCCTTCATCCAGGAACAGAGCCTGGGCATCCACTACAATAAGGGCAACGACATTCTCGACTACATTTCCAACAAGGAGGTGTTCCAGTATGCCGATGGTTTCGTCTCGATCCCTCAGGGCCCCGGTCTCGGCATCGAGGTCGACGAGGCCTATGTCATCGAACGTGCCAAGGAGGGTCATCGCTGGCGCAATCCCATCTGGCGCCACGCCGATGGCAGCTTCGCCGAGTGGTGAGAGCGCATTTCGCATTGAACTGTCGCACAATGTCTTTTTTTGCGGCGCCTTTGAATTCAGTCGCTTTGCCGAGCCAGTTCTCGCCTCCAAGTCACAACAGCGAACATCGGCGCATCCTGTTGAGGCATACTCAGAGGTGCACTTGTGAGTGTCAGGTTGTCGCCCGAAAAGTCCAAGTATCTGACTTGCTCGCTCCCGACCCAAGGCTCAAACCACGCGATGTCGACGGTGGTAACGAGCCGGTTGGGCGGCTCGACCCTGTATCGACCCGAGTAAGCCAGCATCGAACGGAAAGCTGCTGCCTCATCGGCTTCGGTCTTTGGGCGTGATCGACCACCAGGTGTGATCAGGGCGGACATGCGGCCTTCGGGACTGAACATCACCATTCCAGACGGGCGCTCGCCCCAAGGATGCGTTCGCTGGCCTGTTGCGCAGTCCTCAATTTGAAACGAATCGATGATCCAGATACCGACCAAATTTCTAGCGTGCATCGGGTAGTCCTTTAGTTCACCGTTGCAATGCGAAACTCGAACAACTGCTTTCGTGTGGAATAATAACCATCGGAGGAAACTGCCTGGGGTGAACTCTATCGCAAATATCCCCGAAACTCCTAGTTTTGCGCGTGGTCTTTGCAACGGTATGTTTGCGACTGTAAGCATTCCACATTTGAGTTAGAGGCTGGCCGCGCGAGCAGCCTTTTTTTATTTGCCGTGTAGCAAATCGGTCGTCTCGTCCGTCATGGTGGAAACTCAAACAGGAGATCTTACGATGGCCAGAGCAATCGCAATCATCGTCGCCCGCATCATTTTCAGCTTCATCTTCTTCATGGCCGCCGGCTTCAAATTCGCCGACATCGGTGCGACGGCGGGTTACATCACTGCTGCCGGTTTTCCGATGGCGACATTCCTTGCCTGGGTCGCAGCCTTCTTCGAGATCGCGCTGGCGCTGGCCTTCATATCCGGGGCCTTCTTCACCGAGGCGAGCCTGCTGGCAGGGATCTATGTGATCTTCCTCGTCTTCGCTTTCCACGGTCCATCTCATTGGCAGCAGAACCAGGCCGAGTTCGGCTTTTTCATCGATCACTTCACCTTCCTTGCCGGTCTACTCTTTGCCGCCGTCCACGGGCCGGAGAAATGGGCGTTGAGACACAGCCTCCTCAGATAGCTCCCTCGAGGCACTCTCCGCCGGAACCAACAGTGGTGCCGAACATTGGCTTACGGTCAAACGGCAAGGAGAGCCGCCCATGGAGCTGAAGGATAAGATCGCGTTGGTGACGGGCGCCGGTTCCGGCATCGGCAAGGCGGCCGCGCTGAGGCTCGCCGCCGAGGGAGCAAAGATCGCCGTGCTGAGCCGCACGGCCGACGAGGTCGAAAAGACCTGCGCCGAGATCAAGGCCGCCGGCGGCGGGTCGATCGCGCTGACGGCCGATACCAGTGACGAGGCTCAAATGCGGAGCGCCGTGGCGCGGTTGACCGATACCTTCCATGGCCTCGACATCGTTGTCGCCAACGCCGGGATCAACGGCGTCTGGGCGCCAATCGACGATCTGAAGCCGGATGAATGGGACAAGACCATCGCCGTCAATCTGCGCGGCACCTATCTGACCTTGCATCTGACGGTGCCTCACCTGAAGCGCCGCGGCGGTTCGATCATCGTCGTCTCCTCGATCAACGGCACCCGGACATTCACCACGCCGGGCGCTACCGCCTACACCGCAACCAAGGCCGGCCAGGTTGCCATGGTTCAGCAGCTCGCCCTCGAACTCGGCCGGCACGGCATCCGCGTCAATGCCGTCTGCCCCGGCGAGATCGAGACCAATATCGGCGCCAACACAAATAGCCGCCATCGCGAGGAGACGGAGGTTCCGGTCATCTGGCCGCAAGGGGATATCCCGATCGCCGGCGGCAGAGCCGGCAAGAGCGAGGATGTCGCCGAAACCATTCTCTTCCTCGCCTCGGACCGCGCCCGACACATCACCGGGACGCCGATCTGGATCGACGGCGGCCAGGGTCTGCTGCGATAGCCCTCGCCCGACCCTGTGAAGATCAGCCGTTCAGCCGGGCGCTTTCGAGCGTATAGAGCTGCTGGGCGCGCTGCACGCCACGCAGTGCGTAACGCCCGATGCAGGCGAGTGCAGCGCGCTCCTCCTCCGGGATCGCCGAGGCGAAATCGGAGGACATCAGCACATTGAGATCGACCGAGCGGCAGATCGAGGCGATGCGGCTGACTTCGTTGACCGCAGGGCCGATGACCGTGAAATCCAGCCGGTCCTGGCTGCCGATATTGCCGTAAAAGACGTCGCCGATATGCAGGCCGATATAGACATCTGTCGTCGGCCGGTCGCCGGCCTTGCGTTCGCCATTCAACTTGGCGAGTTTTTCTCGCAGAAGCGCTTCGGCGTTGAGCGCCGCACGGCAGGTCTCCGCCGGCACCTCGCCCTTGAAGATCGCCAGCACACCGTCGCCGATCAGCTTCAGCACGTTGCCGCCGGATTCGTGTATGGCTGTAATTACCGCCTCGCTATAGTCGTTGAGCAGCGGGATGATCTCCTCAGGCGGCACGCTGTCGGAGATCTTGGTGTAGTTCAGAAGATCCGAAAACCAGAGTGCGGCCGAAATCCGCTCCGATTTGCCGCGGCTGATCTTGCCTTCCATCACCTGGCGCGCCGCGTCCTCGCCGAGATAGACTTCGGCGATGGTGCGGGCGATGCGCCCGAGCCCGATACACTTGATCGCCAGCCCCAGCACCGGCACGAGCTTGCGCAGGATGGCGAGGTCGTGATCGGAAAAGCCCTCCGGATGTTTGGTTGCGAAATGCGAGAAGAAACAATCCATTTCGCCGATCGTGCCGGCCTCGCTAAAACGATGCACCATCGCCACGAAATCCGTGTGCCCGGCTTCGGCGATCTTGTCGAGCATGGTGAAATCGATCGGGTCGCCGAAGCCGAGACGCCGGCGTATCTCCCGTTCATTGTTGGACCAAAGATGATAGAAGGCCGAACTCTGCCAGTTCGCCGCGGCTTCCCCGGAGCTCGTCGGGCCGTATTCGAACTCCGTCTCGATTTCCTCCTCGCTGTCCCAACGGAAGGCCCGGCCCTCGTGCACAGGGTGCAGCGTATCCATTAGTGCCAGGCCGCGGTCGAGCGGCAGCCCGGCATTGCGGCAAGCCGAGCAGAAACCGGTCATGAGCTCGGCTTCCGAAGCACCCTTCAGTCCTTGCTCCGTGACCCAGGCTGCAATCGTGCTGACGTCGCTATAATCCATGCCGCTCACCTTCACTCTCGTCCAAGCTGTAGTCCGATTTCGGCATGGAAGGAAGCCAATTGCCTCAATCGTCCGCGGGCATATTGTAGGGTGTGACGATTTCAACGGAGGAAAGCGAGGCCGGGACCGCCCGCCGCGGTGAAGCCGCCCGGCTCATGATCGCCCTGAAAGCCGAACGCGCATCGGTTCTGAGATCATGATGCAAAACGAAGCCGATCCGGCGCGCGGCAAGCAGCGCACGATTATCAGCATCGAGATCGTGGGCGACGAAGACGCAGACCGGGCGCTCGGCCGCATCGAAGGCCGCCAGCACCGCCCGGTTGCCGCCGCCGATCGAATAGACGGCGTTAATCGTGGGATCGGCCGCAAGAGCTGCCGCCGCGAGCGTTCCCGTCACCGCATCGGTGCCATGGCCCTCGCTGATTTCGGTGATGCCGATGCCGGAATAATGAGCACGGAGGACGCGGCGAAAGCCGATTTCCCGCTCCTCTTCGCCGCGGAAGCCTCCACTGGACAGCGTCACCAGCACCTTGCCGCTTTTTGTCCCGAGAAATTCGCCGATCAGATAGGCGGCGGTCTCTCCGGCCGCCCGGTTGTCGGCGCCGGCATAGGCGATGCGGGCCGAATTCGGCAGATCAGTCACCAACGTCACCACCGGAATGCCGGCCGCATCCGCCCGCGCGACGGCGGCGGCCACTTCGGCGACGTCGGGCGCCTTGAGCACGATACCATCAGTGCCGCGCAGCCGGATGCGATCGACAAACTGCGCCATCTCGGCCGGCTTCATCACCTCGGCGAAGTGGAACCGGCAACGAAAGACGCCGGGCAGGAAGGCCGCTATCTCCGCCTCGAAGGCGGCGCGCACCGCATCGCTGAAACGCTGGGGAGTCTCCATGACGATATCGATGGCCAGCATACGGCCGCTGCCCATCGCCCCCGCCTGCTGCTTCTCCAGCTCCGCGATCGCCGCCTTCACTCGCATTGCCGTCTGTTGGCGCACACCCGGCCTGCCGTTTAGCACCCGGTCGACGGTCGCGGTGCTGAGCCCCGCCTGGAAGGCGATATCCTTGACGAGGAAGAGGTGGGCCATAGAATCCGCTTGATGGTTTTTTGATGGATTGCTGATCTATATCACCCGGCATCGCAGCGTATAGTGCCTTCATCGAAAGAGGAGGAGCCATTATGAAAACCGACAACCCGCAGAAATTGCGCGCCGACCGCGTCTGGCTGAGCGAGGACAGCTGCGATCTCGACGATTTTCGCCGCCTGGCGGAAAAGACCACCGCGCTTGCCGACTACCCCACGGCGTCTGCGATCGAAAAAAACGTACTGATCTACGACAGCCGCAAGGTGATGGCGGCCGTGGCAACGCCGGAAGGCCGGCGCGCCGTCCTGGCGGAGATCTGCGAGGCCTTTGGCGAGGGTCCCGGTGTCGCCGTCTTCAAGCATGCTTACGAGGATACCGGCATTATCGACCGCGCCAGCACCATCTTCGACCAAATCATCGCGGACCAGCACCGCAGCTCGACCGGCGGCGGCGATCACTTCGCCAAGCCCGGCGCCAACGACCGCATCTGGAATTCGCTGGAGAAACATTGCCTCGCCGATCCCGCGAATTTCGCCGAATATTACGGCAATGCCATCGTCGCACTGACAAGCGAAGCCTGGCTCGGCCCGAGCTACCAGATGACGGCGCAGGTCAACCGCGTCAATCCGGGCGGCGCGGCCCAATCGGCGCATCGCGACTACCATCTCGGCTTCCAGTCGTCTGGGGTGATCGAACAGTTTCCGGCGCATGTACACCGGCTCTCGCCGGTGCTGACGCTCCAGGGCGCGGTCGCCCATTGCGACATGCCGCTCGAAAGCGGCCCGACGCTGTTTCTGCCGCACAGCCAGACCTATGTGCCCGGCTATCTCGCCCTCAAGCGGCAAGAGTTCCGGGATTATTTCGAGGTCAACCATGTCCAGCTGCCGCTCGAAAAAGGCGACGTCGTCTTCTTCAACCCCGCCCTCTTCCACGCTGCCGGCACCAATCGTTCCGCCGACATCAAGCGTGTCGCCAACCTGCTGCAGGTCTCCTCCGCCTTCGGCCGGGCAATGGAAACCGTCAACCGCCAGAGGATGAGCGCCAAGCTCTTTCCCGCCTTGAAGACCTTGCAGGGCAGGCTTTCGCCCGATGAGATCACCAACGCCGTCGCTGCCTGCGCCGAAGGTTATTCCTTCCCGACCAATCTCGACCGCGACCCGCCGCTCGGCGGCCTGGCGCCGAAAACGCAGGCGCAGCTGATGCATGAGGCATTGGGGGAAGGCTGGAGCGACCAAACCTTTATGGCAGCACTTGCCGAGCAAGCGCAGAAGAAGCTGAGCTGACTAAGGAATTGAAAGCCGCTCATCCGCATTGACATATGAGCCTCCCGCACCCGCGGAAGGCCATTCGCATATCATCACCAAGGAGGAACCACATG
Source organism: Rhizobium sp. NZLR8 (assembly GCF_019685025.1). Lineage (NCBI taxonomy): Bacteria > Pseudomonadati > Pseudomonadota > Alphaproteobacteria > Hyphomicrobiales > Rhizobiaceae > Rhizobium > Rhizobium sp. NZLR8. The sequence continues at coordinate 354,943 of NZ_JABDVY010000006.1, forward strand.
AGCACGGATCACGGCCGCCTCGACGGCAAGATCGCTATCGTCACCGGCGGCACGCAAGGGTTGGGCGCGACCATCGCCCGTCTGTTCGCCGAACGCGGCGCGGAAGGCATCGTCATTTGCGGCCGCAACGAAGCCAAGGGCACGGCGAAGGCCGCAGAGATTTCGGCTGCGACGGGCGTGAGGGTCCTCTACGTCGGAGCTGATCTCGGCAAGGTCGAGGATGCGCAGAATGTCGTGCGTGCCTGCGATGAGGCCTTCGGCCGTGTCGACGCGCTGGTCAGTGCCGCCGCCATCACCGACCGCGGCACTATTCTCGATACCAGCCCTGAACTCTTCGACGCCATGTTCGCGGTCAATGTGCGTGCGCCGTTTTTCCTGATGCAGGAAGCGGTGAAGGTCATGCGTCGCGAAAAGATCGAGGGCACCATCGTCAATATCGGCTCGATGTCGGCCAAGGCGGGCCAGCCCTTCATCGCCGCCTATTGCGCCTCCAAGGGCGCGCTGGAAACGCTGACGAAGAACACCGCCTATGCGCTGCTGCGCAACCGTATCCGCGTCAACGGCCTTAATATCGGCTGGATGGCTTCCGAGGGTGAGGATCGGATCCAGCGCGAATTTCACCACGCGCCCGCCGACTGGCTGGAGAAGGCGGCAGCAAGCCAGCCCTTCGGCCGCCTCGTCGACCCGCATGAGGTGGCGCGCGCCTGCGCCTATCTGTCATCGGCCGAATCCGGCCTGATGACCGGCTCGGTCATCTGCTTCGACCAGTCGATCTGGGGTGCTTATGACGGCTCGCCGCATCCGGTCGCGGCGCTTTAAAGAAGCAAGCGCTCGGCATTTCAATTGGCGGGCTCTGGCACCTGCCCGCGTTTGTAGCTAGGAAGAAGGCGACAGCATTCAGGAGGAAACTGGCGTGGCCGACAATCCGCTTTACGACATTCGCGATGAACGTTTCGGCGCTCTGGTCATCGGCAGCGCCGCGCTCGAGGAGCTTTATTCCGGCTGCCGCTGGACGGAAGGCCCGGTCTGGTTTTCCGACCTCAACTGCCTTCTGTGGAGCGATATCCCGAACGAACGCATGATGCGCTGGACACCGGATGGGACAGTCTCGGTCTTCCGCTCGCCCTCCAACTACGTCAACGGCAATACCCGCGACCGGCAGGGCCGGCTGGTCTCCTGCGAACATGGCCGCCGCCGCGTCACCCGCACCGAGACGGACGGCAGCATCACCGTTCTCGCCGACAGCTACAAGGGCAGGCGGCTGAACTCGCCGAACGACGTCGTCGTGCATTCCGATGGCGGCGTCTGGTTCACCGACCCGACCTACGGCATCCTGTCGGACTACGAGGGCCATAAGGGCGAGCCCGAGCAGCCAACCCGCAACGTCTACCGGATCGACCCGGCAAGCGGCGCGATCGAGGCTGTCGTCGAGGACTTCATCCAGCCGAACGGCCTTGCCTTCTCGCCCGACGAGACGAAGCTCTATATTGCCGATTCCGGTTCGGCAAAACATGAAGTGCCGTGCCATGTAAGAGTTTTCGACGTCATTGACGGCAGGAAGGTCGCCAATAGCCGCTATTTCTGCAGCATCGAAGCCGGCCATCCCGACGGCTTCCGTTTCGATCTCAGCGGCAATCTGTGGACGAGTGCCGGCGACGGCGTGCACTGCTTTTCGCCCGATGGTGCGCTGCTCGGCAAGATCAGGGTGCCGCAGACTGTGTCCAACCTCACCTTCGGCGGCCCCAAGAAAAACCGGCTCTTCATCACCGCGACACGCTCGGTCTATTCGATCTACACGAAGACCAACGGCGCCCAATATCCGTAGGCACCGGCGCCCTGCCGGCGCCGGCCCATGGCATAAGATCAGGCCTTCACCCCGTCCGGCCTGCCGTGCAGCGGCTCGGCACGATGCCAGTTTTCCAGGATTCGGCCGTCGCGATGCTTCTGCTGCGCCCAGCGGATTCCGTTCGAGATCACCTTGTGCACGATCTTGTCGTGATAGATCGGATAAGTCTCGTGGCCGGGACTGAAAAAGAAGATGCGCCCACGCCCACGCTGGAAGGTGCAGCCGCTGCGAAAAACCTCGCCGCCGGAATACCAGGAGATGAAAACCAGTTCATCCGGCTGCGGAATGTCGAAGGGCTCGCCATACATCTCCGAGGCATTGACCTCGAAATAGGGCGGCAGCCCCTCGGCGATCGGATGTGAGGGATTGACCACCCAGACACGCTCCAGGTCTCCATCAGGCGTCTCGCGCCAGGACAGGTTGGCATTCGTGCCCATCAGCCGGCGGAACAGCTTGGAATGATGGCCGGAATGCAACACAAGCAGGCCCATGCCCTTCAGCACGCGCTGCTGCACGCGGTCGATCAGCCCGTCGCTCACCTCCTCATGCGCCATGTGCCCCCACCAGAGCAGCACGTCGGTATCATCGAGCACACTGTCCGGCAGGCCTTCATCGGGATCATCCAGCGTGCCGCGTCGGATTTCGAAATCCGTATGGGCGATGCCGGCGGCGATCGCGCCGTCGATACGATCGGGATAGATCTCCTGAACTTCTCTGTGGAGCTGCTCGTGGCGCCCCTCGTTCCAGATGGTGACCTTGATTGTCATGGCATTCCTCGTGTTGTTTTTAGACGGAAGGCGAACGGGTGACCCGGCCGGCGGAATCGAACAGATGGCAAGCGGCAGGATCGGCTGCCAGCGACACGCGATCGCCCGGCCGCACCGCGATATCGCCCTCGGCGCGCACGACGATCGGCTGCTGCGGCGAGCCGACGGTCATGTAGGTCTCGACGCCCAAGCGCTCGACGATGACGACATCGGCCGTGAAATGTCCCTGCCCCTCTGGTGCAATCCTCAGATGCTCCGGCCGAATGCCGAGCCTGGCCTCGCCCTGCGGCACCGCGCCACCCGTGTCGGCAAGATCGAACGACAGCCCGATCGGGCTGTCGAGATGCAGGACACCCGCCGAAGCCCGCGTCGCCGTGACCGGAATGACGTTCATCTTCGGCGAGCCGATGAAGGTCGCGACGAATTCATTCTGCGGCTGATGGTAGAGTGACATCGGCGCCCCCTCCTGTGCCACCAGGCCCTTGTTCAGCACGACGATGCGGTCCGCCATCGTCATCGCCTCCACCTGGTCGTGGGTGACGTAGACGACGGTTGCTTTCAGCTCGCGGTGCAGCCGCTGCAGCTCGGCGCGCATCTGCACGCGCAACGCCGAATCGAGATTCGACAGCGGCTCGTCGAACAGGATCAACGCCGGTTTCTTGATGATGGCGCGGCCGATCGCCACGCGCTGGCGCTGGCCGCCGGAAAGGGCGGCCGGGCGCCGGTCGAGATAGTCGGTGAGTTGCAGGATCTCGGCGACGCCCTCCACCTGCCGGCGGATCTCCGCCTCCGATACCTTCTTCAGGCTGAGCGAGAAGCCAATATTTTCGGCAACGCTCATATGCGGATAGAGCGCATAGGACTGGAACACCATGGCGATGCCGCGCTTGTCGGGCGGCACGTCGTTGATGCGCTTGCCGTTAAGGATGAGGTCGCCCTCGTCGATGCCTTCGAGGCCGGCGATCATCCGCAGCAGCGTCGACTTGCCGCAGCCGGAGGGGCCGACGAAGACGGCGAATTCGCCGTCCTCAACGGTGATGTCGACGCCTTTGATGACCTCGAGCGCGCCGTAGAATTTGCGAACGTTTCTGAGATTGATCATCCGTTTCTCTTTCTGGATCTCAGCCCTTCACGCCGCCCGAAAATGTCTGGACGAGGAAGCGCCGGGCAAAGCTGAAGGCGATGACGGCAGGCAGCAGGTAGATGAATGCCAGCGCCGTCAGCAGTCCGTAGTCGATCTCGTTGATACGCAGGAAGGCGCGGAAGAGACCGAGCGGCAGCGTCTGCAGCTCCGGCGACGACAGGAAGATCAGCGGCAGCAGAAAATCGCCCCAGGCCGACATGAAAGCGAACAGCCCGGCCGCAGCCAGCCCCGGCAGCGCCAGCGGGATCAGCACCCGGCGGATACGCTGGATCAGTGTTGCCCCGTCCATTAGCGCCGCCTCCTCGTAATCCCGCGGCAAGCCGTCGAAGAAAGTCTTCATGATCCAGAGCGCCAGCGGCAATTGCATCGTCGCCAGCACCAGGATCAGCCCGAGATAACCGTCGATGAAGCCGGTCCAGCGCATGATGTCGCGGGCATAGCTGCCGAAGATTGGCCTGAGGACTGCCGCTTCCGCATTGTTCAGCGTCAGCAGGAACTTGTAGAGCGGCACGACGAGTGCGGTCGGGGGCAGCACGCGGATGAGCAGGATCGCATAGAGGAAGGGCAGCTTCCACCAGGCCCGGGTGCGCGACAGCGCATAACCGCCGAGCCCGGAAAGCACCATGACGAGCAGCGTCGCACCGCCGACCACGAAGAGCGAATTGAACAGCCACTTCGCCCCATCCTCCTTGGTGAAGACCTTCACGTAGTTGGCGAACGTCCATTGCTCCGGCCAATGCAGGAAGAGCTGCGCATTGCCGTCGAGCGAGGCGAGCAGTACCCAGAAGAAGGGCACGGCGCAGAAGATCGAGATCAGCGACAGCGTCGCATAGGCGATGAGGTCGGAGCGGCCCTTGTTGGCGGTCTCGCTTGGGGAAACGACGGCCATGTCAGACCTCCACTTTCATCGCCCGGACATAGGCAATGCCGAGAACCAGCGAGATGACGAGCGCAACGACCGCGACTGCGGCGCCATATCCCAGCTGGAACGACGTGAAGGACTGGTTGTAGATGTAAATGCTGACGACCTCGGTGGCGCCGCCGGGTCCGCCGCGCGTCAGCGCGTAGACGAGGCCGAAGACGGCGATAGTGGAAACGGCCGAGATCAGCATGTAGAGCAGGATCGTCGGCATCATCAGCGGCAGGGTAATGCGGCGGAACATCTGCGACGGCGTGGCGCCGTCCATGCGCGCCGCCTCGTAGATTTCGGCCGGAATGGTGCTGAGGCCCGCGGTCAGCAGGATCATTGCCGTGGCGATGCCGCGCCAGGTGTTGACGATGATGATCATCGAAAGCGGGAAGACCTGCAGCCAGTCGGCCGGCGTGATGCCGAAGACGCTGACGATGCGGCTGAGCGTTGCATTGTCGCCACCCGCCAGCATCGATATCCACATGAAGCCGGCGACCACTTCGGGGGCGGCATTCGGCAGCAGGATGATCGACGAGAACACCCGCCGGAAACGGATCGGCCGGCGCAACGCGATTGCCGAAATCAGGCCGAGCGCAAACTGGCCGACCACTGCGGAACCAATGACGAAGACGAAGGTGACGAACAGGGAGTTCCAGAATTTCGCGTCGTTGAACAGCCTGGTATAGTTGCGGAGCCCGACGAAGCGAGGCCGAAGTGCTGCCGCCCCGGTCAACGCCTCGTTGGTGAAGCTCAGATAGATGGAATAGATGGCCGGGTAGATGACGAAGGCCAGAAGCAGCACCAGCGAGGGCAGCAGGATCAGCAGCCATTGCCGCTCAGCGCGCCTTTCATGAGAGTTTCGGGCCATGGAAGCTCACAAACCTTGTCATGTGAATCCGGCCTTGTCGTATGAACCGGTCTATCGAATGAACGCGGGAAGACGCGGGCGATGACGCCGCGTCCCCGCTCCCGAGGTAAAAAGGCCAGCTTATTTGACCATGTCGTCGCCGAGGGTTTCCTTGACGTAGTCGACAAGGATCTTCTGGGCGCCGGCGGCATCGGTTTCCTTGCGCAGCAATGCTTCGGTGGCGCGCGCGACACCTTCAGAGACCGTGCCGAAACCGGAGGCCTGCTTCAGGAAGACGCCGTTTCCGGCCGCTGCATGGATCGGAACCAGTTCCGTCAGCTTCTGGAAGTCGGCATTCTTGGCCGCATCCTTGCTGGCCGGAATGTTGCCGATGCGGGCGGCATAGGAAACCTGCGTCTCGATCGAGCCGATCTCCATTAGCGCTTTGATTGCCAGTTCGGTATTGGCCGACTTGGAATTGACGGCCCACGGCGCGGCGAGGTTGGCGAGCACATACTGGCCACTGCTCTGGCCCGGCACCGTCCAGGTTCCCACAACCTTGGTCACCTCGGGGATCGGGTTCTTGCTTTCGCGGCCCCAGTCGAAAATGTAGCACCAGGAACCGCAGGTGGTCGCGGCAAGCTTGCCGGCCGGGAACATCTGGTACTTCGGCACGACCCAGGGTTCCGGTCCGAGCAGCGGCTGCGTCGGCATCAGATCCTTATCGATCAGCTGCTTGTAGACGTTGAAGACATCCTTGATGCCTTCGCCATTGAGATCGAGCTTGCCGTCGGCATCGACCAGCTGCGGCGTCTTCGAGCCGACGAGCAGGTGCTGGAAGCCTTCGTCGAAAGCGCCGCTTCCCCAGGAGACGCCGGCCGGGAAGAGCAGGCCGTAGGCACCGGTCTTCTGCTTGATCTCGGCGGCGCGGTCGAGAAGCTCCTGCCAGGTCTTCGGCTGTTCGGTTGAAATACCGGCCTTTTCGAGAACGTCCTTGCGGTAATAGATTTCCTGGATACCGAGCATGAACGGCATCACATAGGTTTCGCCATCGGGGCTGACGGCAAGCTCCTTGGCGACGTCATAGAGGTTGGCATAGCCGTCCCAGGCCTTGAACGCCTTGGTAACAGGCGTGAGGTAGCCGGCTTCGACCATGTCGGCGACGGCCGCCGTCGTCGGGATAGAGAACAGGTCGGGCGCGTTGCCGGCGCCGAGCTCCGTCAGCAGCTTGGTCAGGTAGTCCTTGTCGGGCGCCGGATATTCGATGACCTCGACGGTCACCCCATATTTCTTTTCGATCCGCTCGACCGTCGATTTCATCGCATCGATGCCGGCCTGACCATGATTTGCAATTCGGATTGTCTCAGCCTGCGCCAGGGTCGAAACCGCGCTGAGCAAAATGGCCCACAGGCCACCAAGAACCGTTTTCTTCAACGAAAAATCCTCCCTCTTTCAGACACACGGCGCCCTCCAGCACCGGCTGTGAAAATGTACACGTATTCCAATGAGTCGCAAGGCGTTTTTGAAAAGACTCGAGCGTAAAAGTTAATTCATTGATTTTACAGACTATTATAAGTCTTGCGATAACTGCATTACTTGTGTAATCGTGTGCACAATGCATCCGAGGAGGAATTTCATGTCTGAGAAACTACGCCTCGGCGTCATTGGCGCCGGCTTGAAGGCGGCGGAGTATGCCGAGAGCTGGGTGAGGATGCCGGAGATCGAATTTGCAGCGCTCGCCGACACCACGGCGGCTTCGCGTCAGCGCCTGATCGACGTCTGTCTCGCCGCCGGCACATCCGAGCCAAAGAGCTTCGAGGACTATCGCCCGATGCTCGCCGAGTGCCGCGGTGAACTCGACATTATCTACGTCTCCACCCCGCATGCCTTCCACGCCGAACAGGCAACCGCCGTCGCCGAGGCCGGCCTCGACCTCTTCCTGGAAAAACCGATGGTGACGACGGTCGCCGAGGCCGAGAGGCTGATCGCCGCCCAGAGGAAAAGCGGCGTCACCATCGTCACCGCCTTCCAGGGCGGCCTGTCGCCGCTGGTACTGGACACCCGCCGGCGAGCTCTCGCTGGCGAATTCGGCGCGCTGATCGCCATATCGGGCATGATCTGGGAAAGCTGGTCGTCCAACTATCACGGCCATTGGAAGCAGCAGCCTGCCATATCGGGCGGCGGCTTCATGTTCGATACCGGCGCCCACATGATGAACACCGTCTGCCTGCTGGCCAATTCAGATTTCGACAGCGTGTCGGCCTACATGAACAACCATGGCAGACAGGTGGATATCGCCACCGCCGTCTCCGCCCGGCTGAAGAACGGCGCGCTGGCGACACTGACCGCCGCTGGCGAAGGCCCTCCCGGCTGCGCTTCCTACATCACCTTCTTCTATTCGAAGGCGATCGTACGCATCGACGCCTGGGGCGGCTGGCGCGAGATCAGTGTCGGCAGCAAAGCCGAGCCGCGCGAGGAGGCCGAGATTCTCGGCAATCCGATGAAGAATTTCCTCGCCATTCGCGAGGGAAAGATGGAAAACTCCGGCTCCGTTGAAATGGGCCTCAGATTCGCTAGGCTATGGGATGCAATTAAGGAATCGGCAGCGGCCGACGGCGCTTCCGTCAGGATCGCCGCCCGATAGGCGCTGAAGATGAGCGGAATGAACAGACGGCGGATCACCTCGAAGGAACTGGCAAAGCTCGCCGGCGTCTCCTCCGCCACCGTTTCCCGCGCCTTCTCGCCGGATTCGCGTATCGGCAGCGCCACCCGGGACCGCATCCTCGCCGTCGCCCGTGAACATGGCTACCAGCCGAATGCGATCGCCCGCTCGCTGAACAACCAGCGCTCGCGTCTGGTTGCCCTGGTCGTCAATGCGATCGGCAACCCATGCGAGGCGGAGGAGCAGCAGCTTCTCGTCCACCGCCTACAGGCACGGCAATTGCTGCCGATCATTCTTTGCTGCGCCGACCACGCCGACCGGCTGCAACTGATGCGTCTTGCCTCCACCTATCAGGTCGATCACGTCGTCGTCTTCTCCGACATGGTATCGATGCAGGACGCCGTCGATATCTTCCACACGACCAAGCCGATCATCGTCTCCTTCGAGCCGCTCGAAAACGAGAATGTCTCCAGCATCCGCATCGATGGCTCTGCGGCCGCCGACGAGATCATCGACAAGATTGTCCGCGACGGCAAGAAGCGCTTCGCCTACCTCGCCGGTACCACTTCAAGCTGGATCGACAAGCTCAGGCGCAAGTGGTTTGCCGATGCGCTGGCTAAGCGCGGCCTGGCCTTCGAGGCGCAGGCCTTTGGCGACTATTCCTATGATTCCGGCTTCAAGGAAGCGGTGCTGCTGCTGCACCGTGACAAGGTCGACGCCATCATCTGCGGCAACGACGTCATGGCGATCGGCGCACGTGATGCCGCCCGCCGCGTGCTCGGCAGAAACACGCCGGACGATATTGCCATCGTCGGCCAGGATGGCATCGCCATGGCCGCCTGGGATTGCAATGACCTCACCACGCTGAGCCTCGACCACATCGCCTTCATCGATGCCGTCGTCGAATTGATCGAACGCCATGACGCCGAGATCGAAGGCCCGCACAACATCACGCTCACCTGCACCGCGCGCTGGGGCTCGACCGCCTGATGCATGTTCGTAGCCGAGCGTGAAGCGGTTCAGGATGACGACAGGCATGAAAAAAGCTAAAGCGCGTCGCATGAAAGAGATTCGATGTGACTCGCTTCAGAGCATGATGCCGAAAAGTGTGAGCGGTTTTCGGACAACATCATGCTCTAATTCTTTAATTTGGCTCGCACCTTATTGCATCACGGAGGAATAGCCGATGACCCGATTTTCACGCGCCGAAAGGCGCCGCGCCGCTCCCGAAGCCATGACCGGGAGAGCCTGAGATGCGGTCCGTCGTTTCCTTCAACGAAGGCTGGAGTTTCCACGAGGGCTTCGGCCAGCGCCTGCTCGAAAACTTCGATGCCGCCAGGTCGGTCAGCCTGCCCCATACCGCCGTCGAATTGCCCTTCAACTACTTCGACGAGACCAGCTATCAGCGCGCCTTCACCTATCAGAAGGTGCTGCGCTGGCTGCCTGAATTCGAGGGCCGCGAGGTCTCGCTCGTTTTCGACGCCGCCATGGCAGACAGCGTTGTCTATTTGAACGGCGAAGAAATCATCGCCCACAAGGACGGTTACACTCCCTTCGAGGCACGCCTCACCGGCAAGCTCCTCAAGGAGAAGAACCTCGTGACCGTCAAGATCGACGGCAGCGAAAACCCTGCCATCCCGCCGTTTGGCGGCCGCATCGATTATCTCACCTATGCCGGCATCTATCGCGACGTCTGGCTGAAAGTCACCGACCCCGTCTCGATTCGCAATCTCAAGATCGAAACCACAGACGTTCTCGCCTCGGAGAAGTCGGCAACCATCCGCGTCGATATCGCCAATCCCGAGGAGCGCAGCTTCTCGGCGACCGTCACCGCCACGTTGAAGCAGGCAGACGGCGCGGTGATCGCCACCGCAGCAACCGAAACGATCGGCGACCGCACCAGGCTTTCCTTCGGCGGTCTCACCGGCATCGCCCTCTGGGACATTACCGATCCCACGCTCTACGAGGTCACCGTCGAACTGAGGACCGAGCACGGCTCCGACCGTCTCTCCACCCGCTTCGGCTTCCGCACCGCCGAATTCACCCCGGAAGGTTTCCTCTTAAACGGCAAGCCGCTGAAACTGCGCGGCCTCAACCGCCACCAGGCCTTCCCCTATGTCGGTTATGCCGCCGGCCGGTCGGCCCAGGAGCGCGACGCCGACATCATGAAGTCGGTGCTGAAATGCAATATCGTCCGCACCTCGCATTATCCGCAATCGAAATGGTTCCTCGACCGCTGCGATGCGATCGGCCTGCTGGTTTTCGAGGAGATCCCCGGCTGGCAGCATATCGGCGATGCCGACTGGCAGAAGGAATCGATCGAGAACGTCCGCCGCATGATAGAGCGCGACTGGAACCATCCCTCGATCATCATCTGGGGTGTGCGCATCAACGAATCGCAGGATGATCACGATTTCTACGCCGAGACCAACCGGCTCGCCCGTGAACTCGACAGCACCCGCCAGACCGGCGGCGTGCGTTATATCACCGAGAGCGAGCTGCTCGAGGACGTCTATACGATGAACGACTTCATCCTCGGTAACGAGGAACTGCCGGGCGCCAACCGCCCGCGCACTGCATTGCGCGGCCAGGAGGAAAATACCGGCCTGTCCCGCAAGGTGCCGTACCTCATCACCGAGTTCAACGGCCACATGCACCCGACGAAGATCTATGACCAGGAGCAGCGCCAGGCCGAGCATGTGCGCCGCCACCTCGACGTTCTGAACGCCGCCTATGGCGATCCGGATATCTCCGGCGCCATCGGCTGGTGCATGTTCGATTACAACACCCACAAGGATTTCGGCTCCGGCGACCGCATCTGCTATCACGGCGTCATGGACATGTTCCGCGAGCCGAAATTCGCCGCCTATGCCTATATCAGCCAGTGCGACCCGTCCGAAGAGATCGTCATGAAGCCGGCGACCTTCTGGGCGCGCGGCGAACGCAATATCGGCGGCGTGCTGCCGCTGATCATCCTGACCAATTGCGACGAGGTGGAGCTGCAATACGGCGTGCTCAGCAAGCGCATCGGTCCGGACCGCGAAAACTATCCGCATCTGCCGCATCCGCCCGTCGTGCTCGACCATCGGCACTTCACCACGGATGAACTCGGCACCTGGGGTCTCGAATGGATCGACGGCACCTTGACCGGCTATATCGCCGGCGAGCCGGTGGCCAGCCTGACGCTGGCGGCCGATCCCTTGCCGACCACGCTGGAAATCGTCGCCGACAGCTCGACGCTGAAAGCCCGCGAACGCGACAGCACCCGCGTCATCATCCGCGCACTGGACCAGTGCGGCCAGCGCCTGCCCTTCATGAACGACACGATTTCGCTGAAGGTGCATGGACCTGCAAGGGTCGTCGGCCCGGCCAATGTGCCGCTGCAGGGCGGCACCGCCGGCTTCTGGCTGGAGGCGACCGGGATGGTGGGCGAGATCACCGTCGAAGCGGTCTCCTCGCGTTTCGAGCCGGTAACCTTCAGCGTGACGGCCGCGGCCTGACGACTGATCACCCGATCCGCACCTGGCTGTCCGGATCGAAGAACACGGCCTTGTCGAGATTGAAGGCAAGGCGAGTTGTCTGTCCCGGAGCGATGCCGGCATCGGCGCGCAGGCGGGCGACGACGGATTTGCCGCCGAGCT
>NZ_JABDVY010000007.1:0-304238 GCF_019685025.1 Rhizobium sp. NZLR8
AGCTCGGCGGCAAATCCGTCGTCGCCCGCCTGCGCGCCGATGCCGGCATCGCTCCGGGACAGACAACTCGCCTTGCCTTCAATCTCGACAAGGCCGTGTTCTTCGATCCGGACAGCCAGGTGCGGATTATATGACGGCCAGGCGCTGATATGAACAGTTCACCAGACATCGTCATCATCGGTTCAGGCGTCGGCGGCTCCACCGTCGCCGCCGGCCTGGCTGCGACCGGCGCGCGGATATTGATCCTCGAAGCCGGCGATCACATCGCCGATCTTCCTGTCAATCGCGACCAGCGCGCCATCTTCCAGCGGGGACATTTCCGGCCGAAGGAAACCTGGTACGAGGCAAACGGCAAAGGCTTCAATCCCGGCAACTACTACAATGTCGGTGGCAATTCGAAATTCTATGGCGCCGTTTTGTCGCGCTATCGCAAAGAGGATTTCGGCGTGATCGAGCATCGGGAAGGCGTGTCGCCGGCCTGGCCGTTTGCCTATGAGGAGTTGGAGCCGTGGTACGCTAAGGCGGAAAGGATGTACCAGGTTCGCGGCAACCTCGGCGAAGACCCTACCGAGCCTTATCACTCGACTGCCTACGGCTACCCACCCGTGCCGGACGAGGCGCCGATCGCCGATGTCAGGGCGCGCCTCAAGGAAAAGGGCCTGCACCCGTTTTCCCTGCCGCTCGGCCTGGACCTCGACGCCTGGCTTTCCAAGGCACGCACGCCCTGGGATGCGCATCCGAATGCACGGGACGGCAAGATGGATGCCGAGACAGCAGCGCTTGCGGTAGCGTTAAGCCATGAGAACGTGCGGCTCGAAATCAATGCGCGCGTGACGAGGCTCGATACCGCAGCGGGGAGCCGGATCGACCGGGTCACCTATGTCAGGAACGGCGAGACGCTGACGGTTTCGCCGAAGATCCTGATCCTTTCGGCCGGTGCGGTTCAGTCGTCGGTGCTTCTGCTTCGCTCGAAAAACGACCGCTTCCCAGGAGGCCTGGCGAACTCCTCCGACCAGGTGGGGCGCAATTTCATGAACCACAACGCCTCCGCCGTCATCGGCGTCTCGCCACGGTTCCGGAACACCTCCGTCTACCAGAAGACCTTTGCCTTCAACGACTTCTATCTCTCGGACGGGAAGGGTGGACCGCCGCTCGGCAACGTGCAGCTCCTCGGCCGGATCTCCGAAAAGGTTCTGAAGGGTTCGCTGCCAAGGGCGCCGGAATGGGTCCTGCGTTTCATCACCAGCCATGCCATCGATTTCTACGCGATGAGCGAGGACGTTCCCAATCCCGAAAGTCGCGTCATGGTCGATGGAGATCGGATCATTCTCCAGTGGCAACGAACCAACTGGGATGCGCATCTGGCACTTGTCGCCAGGCTGAAGGCGATCCTGAAGTCGATCGGATTTCCGATCGTGCTGTCGAGACCCTTCGACAAGCGCACGCCTTCCCATCAGTGCGGAACGGTCCGCATCGGAAACGATCCCGCGACGGCGCCGCTGGATCCTTACTGCCGTTCTTATGATCACGAAAACCTCTTCGTCGTCGACGCCGGTTTCCTGCCGACGTCGGCTGCCGTCAATCCCGCGCTCACCGTCGCCAGCCAGGCGCTGAGAGTTGCAGATCACATCGCATCGACGGACTTGCAGGCATGAGCAGATCCATTGGCGTCAGCCGGGTTCAAACAGGACAGTAAAAATGGGATTCGACTACATCATCACCGGTGCCGGTCCTGCAGGATGCGTGCTTGCGAGCCGGCTGAGCGAAGATCCGGATATCAGCGTCCTCCTGCTCGAAGCGGGGGGAGGCGACTGGAATCCTCTTTTTCACATGCCGGCCGGCTTCGCCAAGATGACCAAAGGTGTGGCCAGCTGGGGCTGGGAAACCGTTCCTCAGAAACACATGAAGGGCCGGGTGCTACGCTATACGCAGGCAAAGGTCATCGGTGGCGGCTCATCGATCAACGCACAGCTCTATACGCGCGGAAACGCTGCAGATTATGATCTTTGGGCGAGTGAAGACGGCTGCGAGGGCTGGGACTATCGCTCGATCCTTCCCTATTTCAAACGTGCGGAGGACAATCAGCGCTTCGCCGACGACTACCACGCCTATGGCGGTCCGCTTGGTGTTTCGATGCCGGCGGCGCCGTTGCCGATCTGCGACGCCTATATTCGCGCCGGGCAGGAGCTCGGTATTCCCTATAATTATGACTTCAACGGCCGCCAGCAGGCGGGCGTCGGATTTTACCAACTCACCCAGCGCGATCGCCGCCGGTCCTCCGCTTCGCTTGCTTACCTCTCGCCGATCAAGGATCGGAAGAACCTGACGGTTCGGACGGGCGCCCGCGTCGCGCGGATTATCGTCGAGGGAGCGCGTGCGACAGGCGTCGAGATCGCCACCGCGCGCGGCTCGGAAATCGTCCGCGCCGAGCGTGAAGTGCTGATCTCCTCCGGCGCGATCGGATCGCCGAAGCTGCTTTTGCAGTCCGGCATAGGACCGGCCGATCACCTAAGGTCTGCGGGCGTCAAGGTGCTCCACGATCTGCCCGGCGTCGGCGGCAATCTTCAGGATCACCTCGACCTTTTCGTCATCGCCGAGTGCACCGGCGATCATACCTATGACGGCGTCGCAAAGCTTCACCGCACGCTTTGGGCCGGTCTTCAATATGCCCTGTTCCGCAGCGGTCCGGTTGCCTCGTCGCTCTTCGAGACCGGCGGCTTCTGGTATGCCGATCCCGACGCTCGGTCTCCTGATATCCAGTTCCACCTCGGTTTGGGTTCGGGTATCGAAGCGGGCGTCGAGCGGCTCAAGAACGCCGGCGTGACGCTCAATTCCGCCTATCTGCATCCGCGCTCGCGCGGGACGGTGCGTCTGTCATCCTCCGATCCGGCTGCTGCTCCCCTGATCGATCCCAACTACTGGTCCGATCCTCACGACAGGGCGATGTCCCTGGAGGGGCTCAAGCTCGCCCGAGAGATCATGCAGCAGGCGGCGCTGAAGCCCTTTGTCATGGCCGAAAGGCTTCCCGGGCCGAAAGTCATGACCGACGAGCAGCTCTTCGACTACGGCTGCGCCAACGCCAAGACCGACCATCATCCCGTGGGCACCTGCAAGATGGGAACGGGGCCGGATGCGGTCGTCGGGCTCGATCTCAAGGTCCATGGTCTTGAAGGTCTCCGCGTCTGCGATTCCTCGGTCATGCCGCGCGTGCCGTCCTGCAATACCAATGCACCGACAATCATGGTCGGGGAAAAAGGATCGGACCTCATCCGGGGCCTGTCAGCGCTGCCGTCGGCGATCTTCGCCTACGAACGCAACGACACTAGACCTCGGGCCCGCGCCGAAATCCGCTAAGGAGTAATGACAATGGTCGAAGTGAGAGTTGCAGTGCTTGGCGCCTCGGGCTGGATGGGAAAGATCCACACGATGGCCTATCAGACCTTTGCGCATTTCTTCGGCGTCTCGGACGGGACGGCGCGGATCGTGGCGCTTGTCGATCGCAATCCTGACGCAGTCGAGGATCTCGGCAGCAGGGCGCCGGGTGCGCGGATCTATCAAGACTGGAAACTGGCGATCGCCGATCCTGAAGTCGATCTGATCGATATCTGCCTGCCTGACCACCTTCATTATCCTGTGGCCAAGGCGGCCCTGCTGGCCGGCAAGCATGTCTACTGCGAAAAGCCACTGGCAAACACCGCCGACGAGGCTCGGGAACTGGCAGACATCGCCAGGGAGAAGGGTGTCATTACCCGTGTCGGGCACGCCTTTCCCAGAAACCCCGTCCATGATCTGGCGAAAGACATCATTCAATCCGGCGAAATCGGCGAGATCAAGCTGTTCCGCGGCTGCCAGCACGTCGACATGTTTGGCGATCCGAACGCCCCCTTCATGTGGCGCGCCGATGGAAAGCTGGCGCCAACCGGGATCGTCGGCGACACCGGCTCGCACATTTTCAGCTTCATGGATTTCCTGGTCGGCCGCGTCAGTTCCCTGATCGCTGACAATTTCATCGTGACGCCGCGCCGGCCCGTCGTCGAGGACCTTGCCTATGGCGAGCAGGTGAAGCTCATCGGCAACGAGGCCTGGGCTGATATTACCAACCCCGACGCGACCAACCTGCTGTGCCGGTTTGCCAACGGCGCCGGCGGGATCGTCGATTTCAGCCGTGTCGCGACCGGCCGCAAGTTCATGCAGACCTACGAGGTCTATGGAACGAAAGGCAGCATCGCCTATACCTATGACGAGATAAACCGGCTGCGCTTCTATTCCAACGACGACCGGACGGCGCGGCGCGGCTTCCGGGAGATCGACGTCGGGCCGGAAAATCCCACCTTCAAGGCTTTCCTTCCTCTGCCGAATTTCGGCATCGGCTACAATGAAAGCAAGATCATCGAGGTGGCCGAGGTCATCCGTTCGATCGTTGCAAACAAGCCGATGTGGCCGACATTCGATACGGGCCACCACATCTGCCAGATCGTCGATGCATGCATGGAGTCCTCCCGGCAGAAGCGCTGGGTCGACATCCCGTTGGGCTGAATGCCAATGACCAGAGCTGTTCCGCAGGAAATTCTTGACGCACTGACCGATGTCGACATGCCGCGCCTTCCACCCGAGGCTTCCTCATCGGAAGCGGTCCGGCTCGCCGGCGTCGAGCTGCCGGTCTACCGAGCCGGCTGCGTCGTCGTCGGATCCGGTGCTGCAGGTCTGCGCGCCGCGGTGGAAATGAAGCGGCGCGGCGATGACGTCGTCATCGTCAGCCAGAGCGCCTGGGGCGGAACCTCGGCCTGTTCGGGATCGGACAAGCAGACCCTTCACACGGCAAACACGGCGGATCAGGGCGACAATTACAAGGCGATGGCCCGTGCCGTCCGCAGCGGCGGCGCAATGGACGAGGATACGGCCTATGTCGAGGCTGTCGGCTCATCCCGGATGATGGCGTCGCTGCAGTTCCTCGGCCTGCCGCTGCCGCAGGATCCGCTCGGCGGAACTTTGAGATACCAGACTGACCACGACGACGTCGGCCGCGCCACCAGCTGCGGTCCGCGCACCTCGCGCTTGATGGTCAAGGTGCTGGCTGATGAGGCGATCCGGCTCGACGTGCCGTTCTATAACCAGACCACCGCCGTCAAAATCCTCACCGAAGGCGAAGGGGCGGACCGCCACGTCGTCGGCATACTGGCCATGCGCGCCAGTGACCGCACAGGGCAGAACCCGCTCGGCATTGCGTTGTTCGTCAGTGGAGTGATCGTGCTGGCGGCTGGCGGGCCTGGAGAACTCTATCGCGACAGCGTTTATCCCAACGGCTGTTTCGGTTCCCTCGGACTGGCGCTCGAGGCAGGTGTCGAACTCGTCAACCTCACAGAGAGCCAGTTCGGCATCGGAACGCGCCGGGAAGGTTTTCCGTGGAATCTGTCGGGCACTTACGTCCAGGCGATCCCGCATATCTACTCGGTCGATGCGGAAGGCACCGAGCACCACTTCCTGGCGCAATATTACCGCACGACGCAAGAGCTGGCGTCGAATGTCTTCCGCAAGGGCTACCAGTGGCCATTTCATGCGACGCGCATGCTGGACTTCGGCTCGAGCCTGGTGGATCTCGCGATATCAAGCGAAACCGCCGCCGGGCGGCGTGTCTTCATGGACTTCAATCGCAATCCCCTGCCGGTACCAGGCGACCTGCCGTTCAGCCTCGAAAGGCTGGACGACGACGTCCGCCTCTATCTCGGCAAGGCCGGCGCTGGCCAAGACGTGCCGATCGATCGCTTGAAGCACATGAACCCGCTCGCGATCGAGCTCTACCGCCGCTACAAGATCGACATCGCCGCCGAGCCGCTGGAATTCGCCGTCAACAACCAGCACATGAATGGCGGCATCATGGTCGACACCTGGGGCCGCAGCAATCTTGCCGGCTGTTATGCTGTCGGAGAAGCGGCGGGTACCCATGGGGTGACGAGGCCGGGAGGAGCGGCGCTCAATGCCGGGCAAGTCTTCGGCACCCGGGTGGCCGAGCACATCGGCGCGAGCGGTAGAGCGAAGCGGCCCG
Organism: Rhizobium sp. NZLR8; assembly: GCF_019685025.1. Taxonomy (NCBI): domain Bacteria; kingdom Pseudomonadati; phylum Pseudomonadota; class Alphaproteobacteria; order Hyphomicrobiales; family Rhizobiaceae; genus Rhizobium; species Rhizobium sp. NZLR8. The sequence goes on from NZ_JABDVY010000007.1 coordinate 6,044, forward strand.
CCACAGGGGATAAATCAGGTATCGCCGAGGCAGGTGTTGCCGATCTGCTTTCCGCCCTTCGGACTGAAAGCCCGCTCACCGTCAAATCGATTCGCTCAGCAGTGCAGTCGCGAATGAGCGAGAAGGCCGGCATCATCTGCGATGAGCAGAGCGTCGGCGAGGCCTTGATCGAGGCTCGGAAGCTGAGTGCTGAAATTCGCGCTGATGGCGTCGCCTACGGTCGCGCAGCCGAGGCGGTCCGAGGCGTGCAATGGCGGCATATGGCGCTCGCCTCCGAAGCGGTGCTCAGCGCGCTTGATTTCTTCATACGAAGGGGAGGCGGCAGCCGCGGAGCGCGAGCGATATGTGATCCGCAAGGCGAATCCATTCCGCATGCGAGCGCAGGTCTGTTAGAACAATATCGCTTCCGCAGGGAACGCGAAGCGCATCGGGATGAGCAGATCGTCGTTCGGCTCGAGGGCGATGAGATCAAGCTTTCGACGCGCCCGAACCGCGCTGTGGATGAAAACGCCAAGTCCTTCTTCGAGCGAGACTGGCCAGCCTGGCTGACTGGCCGCATTTATGATCTGGGCGCGAATGAATGAGTTGACGATGATCGGAACCGCCTCCCGGCGGGCGATCAATCGGGATTGGCGACCGGGGGCGGAACCCGCACGCGCCCGGTGTCGTCAGAGCCTTCGGCGACCGCTTCCTCGCTTTTGCGCACGTGCCTTGGCGGATCCTTTCCTTCGATCGGCTTCGGCGACAGCTGGTCGTCAGCCTGGATCTCGTCGGAGTTCAGGTAATTCTTGCTTTCTGCCATAGCAGTCACTTCCGATTGGAGAACTGCGGGGCAGGGATGCGATCCTTCGGACTAGCGCGGCCTGTCTCTGGGTCGGCGTCGGTGACACCGTCGCCCGCCTCGCGGCTGCTGCCTATATTGATGGGAGGCTTTCGCTGTTCGTCGATATTGGTTTCCGGCAGTTCGTCCTGGGTATCCTCGTTCAACGGCTTCGGCGGAAGCTTTGCGGAATTGGGGATGGAATTCGTGGGCATAGGTCAATCTCCTTTGCGAGCTAACTCCAGCCGGCATCGTAGGTTCCTTGCTGCGCCTGCGATCGACGGCATCTCGGCTCACACGGCTTCGGCGGCGGGAACAACGAGCTCGATCATGACGGGTGCGTGATCGCTGGTATGCTCCCAGCCTCGCGGGTTTTTCCGGACGGTCGCCGATCGCAGCCATGGCGCGACGGCCGGGCTGAGCAGGAAGTGGTCGATCCGCAGCCCCGCATCGCGTTCGAAGCTGTTCCGCCAGTATTTCCAGAAGGTGTAGATGCGCTCTTCCGGATGCAGATGCCGGACGGCGTCGGTCCAGCCCTGGGCGACGAGATTGGCATAGGCCTTGCGGACTTCGGGCCTGAATAGGGCGTCGTCCAGCCAGCGTTCGGGTTTGTAGACGTCGATCTCCGTCGGCATGACGTTGAAGTCGCCGGCGAGGATCGAAGGCACTTCGAGTTCGAGGAGTTCGGCGGCGTATTCGCGCAGGCGGCGGAACCAGCGGAGTTTATAATCGAACTTGACGCTGGGGAAGGGATTGCCGTTCGGCAGATACAGGCATCCGATCACGACGCCGTCGATGACGGCTTCGATATAGCGGCTGTGTGTGTCATCGGGGTCGCCGGGAAGTCCGCGCCGGGTCAGGATCGGTGTCTTGCCCTTCGCCAGGATGGCAACGCCGTTCCAGGATTTTTGGCCGTGCCAGACGGCGCCGTAGCCGGATCGTTCGATTTCCTTTCGCGGAAACCTGGCGTCGTCTGTCTTAAGCTCCTGGAGGCAGACGACATCAGGGGCGTCCTCCTTCAGCCAGCGCAACAGGATCGGCAGCCGTCCATTGATTCCGTTGACATTGTAGGTTGCGATTTTCACAAGACTTCCGGGAAGCTAATGCATGTCGCCCAGAAGGGCGCAGCGGTTCCGGGATAACGACATGCATAAAAACAAAGGACTAAAGCGCGCCGCATGAATCAAATTTGATGCGACGCGCTTTAGGCTGGCTCCTCAACGCGTCGCACCGAAGACGAAGGCTATGCCGGCGACGATCGCCACTGCGGTCAGCGGCTGCCGGCGTATCCGATTCTCGATCTCGTGGACGAAGCTGCTCGCTTCCGCCTTCGCCAGGCGCGCTGTTCCTGAAGCCAGTTCCGAAGCGGTTTCCGCCACTCGACTTGCGTCTTTCTGAAGCGTCCGCATTTCCCCTCGATCGGCATCGACGCCTGCGGAAGAGCCGCCGGTTTCGCCGGTCGAGCGCAGGGCCTGATCGACGAACGGAAATGCCTCGTCGAGCCTGGTGGGATCGGGCTCTCGTTTCACCCGCTCAGCCGCCTCGACGTCGCTGCGGCCGGCAGGAATTGAGGTATGGGTAGCAGACACTGGGTCGGAGGCCGGAAAGGTGCCCTCGATACCTCTGTCGAGCTCGCCTTTTTGGGCCTGCTTCCGCTGCTCTGCCTGTTCTTTTCGCATGGACTGGACTGCGGGGGATTCGTTCGGGTTTGCCATCACTGTTTCCTCTGTTGCTCTTCGACAATCAAATCGGCGGCGCGGAAAGAAGTTCCAGAAAAATGCATTCTCCCTCATGCGGCAATACATCAACGAGGCGGCGAAGGTCACGAATGGCGCGCGGCGCAGTCTATCTCTCGCAATGATCGTTCGGAATTCCTTGCTCGTGGACTTGGCTATGGGTAAGCCGGACTAAAGTCCTGCCCTTTCTAGTACCTTAGGTCCGGTTGCATTTGATCTTCGGAACAGCGAAAATTGTCATGCGCCTATTCCGCGTAGGAAACGGCGGAGAACGGACGAACGAGGCTATATAGGATGACTCTCTCGAAACGCGATTTTCTGAGGTGGGGCGGCAGCACGGCCGCAGCCCTCGTCGCTGTTGCATCGCCGGTGACATTGAACCTTGGCGGCTCCCTTCCCGTTCTGGCGGTCGAAAGCGCGCAGGCTAAGGACGGCAACAACGGGAATGGCGGCGGCAATGGCAACGGCAACGGGGGAGGGAATGGCAACGGGGGAGGAAACGGTAACGGCGGCGGCAACGGGAACGGCAACGGGGGAGGGAGCGGCAACGGGAACGGGAACGGCGGTTCCGGGAATAGTGCCGGTGGAAGCTCCAGCAATAGTGCCGGATCCTCTTCCTCTGCCAAAGGGACCTCACAAGAATCGGGGGCGAGAGCGATCGAAGCTTCCGATGGTTCGATCGACGTCCGCCATGCAAACGGCATTACCGAAACCCTGCGGCGTGGCCGTTACGTCATGAAGGACGGAAAAGGCAGAACGATCATAAGCCGGCAAGCGACTGCAAATGATGCCAGCCGGTTAGGCCGCTACCTTCGCTAAGGAGCCGCAAAGTGGGTGGTGCGGGCAGCGCCTGTTCTGTTGCTGAGTCAGGACATGAGGTCGTCGGAAAACCCGCTCACCCTTTTCGGCAGCATGCTCTAGCGCCGTTCGCGCCATTGGAGAGCCGCTTCAGTCCTGTTCGTGACGCCGAGCTTGCTCAGAATCTGTGTCATATGGTGCTTCACCGTCTTTTCCTGAAGGTTGAGACGCAAGCCGATATGTTTGTTTGACAGGCCTTGAGAGACCAGATCCATCACCTCGCGTTCTCGTGGCGTCAGACTGTTCTTATCGGGTGCGCTGCCATGCAGCGAATTCTCCATGACCTTCGTCGACATTGTCGGCGAGATATACCGTGAGCCACTCAGCACCGTCTGGATGGCTTCGACGAGACCACGCGATCCGACACCTTTGAGAACATAGCCCATCGCGCCCTGTTGAAGGGCTGCCAGCAGCGTGTCCACCTCCTCCGATACCGTCAGCATCAGCACTTTCGTTGTCGGGCTACGCGTCAGCACATCGCCGATCGCCGACAGTCCGCCACCGGGCATCGAGACATCGAGAAGCATGATGTCGGGATGGCTGGTGGCAGCGATCATCACTGCATCATTGCTGCTGGCACCTTCGCCAACGACGGCAAAGTTGCTGATCTCCGAGAGGCTGCGCGTAACGCCCTCGCGAAAAAGCGGATGGTCGTCCACGACGCCGATAGTGATTGATGTCATCCCTAGTCTCCCATTTCCATAGGCTCGAAGGTCATGGTCACCGTCGTGCCTCCTTCGCCTGTCTTGACGTCGAAGGATCCTCCGAGGCTGTCGATGCGTTCGCGAAGTCCGACAAGGCCGAGGCTCGTAGGCCTCACCTCGGTCGGATCGAAGCCATCGCCGCGGTCGCTGACCTCGACGTGAACATGACCATTGCGCGAGACGGCTCTTACGGCCTGCTGTACGCCGCCGCCATGGCGATACGCATTGTTCAACGCTTCCTGAACGAAGCGATAGATGCAGATCTTTACGGCAGGAGCGGGTTCGGGTCCATTGTCGTCGATGATTGTTTCGACATGGGTTTCGGTCTTGCGCTGGTGTGCTTCGACCACCCGCGCGACGATCTCGGCGATCGAGGATTTCTCGATTTGCGGTAGCACCAGGCCGCTGCAAATATTGCGGATCTCGGTCATCGCCTCTGCAAGGCTCGAGCGTATCCAGGCGAGTTCCTTTTCACGCGTTTCGGGCTGGGTCGACGCATTGATCAACAGATCGCTGTCCAGCCGCAGTGAGGCATAAGCAATGTGCTGGGCCGGCCCGTCGTGCAGATCGGCACCGATGCTGCGTAGATAGGTTTCGTTGAGCGCCGCCGCCCGCTGGGAGGCGCGCTGCAGCCGCCGCTGAAGCCCGCGATTCTCCTCCAAAAGTGCCGACAGTTCATTGACCCGTTCTTTGAGATCCTTGCGTTGCGCCTCTATCGTGCGGCTGCCCCGAAAGACCAGAACGGAGAGAACAAGGAAAAAGACTGCTGTCAGGGCGGCGACGGCGCCCCAACTGCGGAGCCTGGCATGCGCCAGACTGTCGCCTAATCCTTCTGCCGTCTCGTAGAACTCGATGACGGCGACCGCCTGTCCGGACCATGGCTGGAGCACAGGATTGTAGATTTCCATGAGCGGCCTGCCGAGCGCGCGCTCCTTGTCGCTTTCCGGATCGCTTGCGACCTCGTAGCGGGCGACGAGAGACCCTGCGAACGCGTTTCGAAGCTTGCCGTTTACCGCAAACTTCTTGCCCACCAGCTCCTTCTCATTCGAATAGAGGATAGTTCCGTCGCTTCGCCACAGCTTGAACGAAACAAGACGCCTGCCGAGCGCGCCCTGACCAAGCGTCTCGTCCAGAGCCTGAGCGCTGCCTTCGTCGAGCGGTGTTGCTTTTTGCATGTCGGGAAGCAGCGGCGCGACCACGCTGTCCACGTAGAGCGCCGTCGCAGCACCGGAGTTGTGGATGACCGCCTCCTCTATGAGGTGGGTGACGAGAATGCCAACCAGGAACATGGCGGCGATCGATATGAGCCCACCCGCGATGAAGAACTGGGAGGCGAGTGAGCGGGCATTCCAGCGGCGAAGCCAAATCATTTTGATACCGGTAAGAGACTTGCCGACTAACCTATCGCTTCCTCAAAATTTTTCCAGACAGCGTCAGGGTAGATCCCTGGTATCGAAGATTTCGGCGCCCCTTATGCTTTTGGTCAACTGGAGCGAGTCTCCAGACATGGCGGCGCCAAAGACGTAGAGAAGCGCAGCGAGAACGACGACAAGGGCGATGACGGACACATTGCAGGCGTCATTGACGCGGGATCTGTTACTCTGGGCCATATCTGGATCTCCTTCACCTCTTCGAAACGGCGCGGTCCTGTCCGCGTTCCACCCCCGGGACTTCGGTCTGACAGACCTGGGACCTAGGTCCTGCCCCCGTGGACGTCAGTAGGTTCAGTCATATTTCAGCACTGAATGGTCCGGGTTTTGGAGATCTGCGAGTGACAATTTCTGCCGACATCGAAAACGGCGCCCGCGCCGCATTTGCCAGTTCTCCCGCACCATTCGATGAAGGTGTGGCCGAGCTTTACCAGACCCTCCTTGTGCCGATTCTTTTCGAGCCCTATGCGGCGGAGATGGCGATCGCCGCCGACCGGTCGAAACCTGGCAGCGTTCTCGAGCTCGCGGCGGGGACGGGCGCCTTGACACGCGCGCTGCGCATGACGCTTGATCCGCCAACGGAAATCGTTGCCACCGACCTCAACCAGGCAATGATGGACATCGGCGCACCATCGGTGACGATGTCGCGGACCCACTGGATGCACGCCGATGCCCAAAACCTCCCCTTCGCGCCCGAGATGTTCGATCTCGTCATCTGCCAGTTCGGCGCGATGTTCTTTCCCGATAAGGTGAAGGCCTATGGCGAGGCGGAAAGAGTGTTGCGCAGCAAAGGCCGTTTTCTGTTCTCGACGTGGGATGCACTTTCGGCCAACGACTTCGCCAGATCCGTGGATGAATGCCTGGCAAGCCTATTCCCATCCGATCCGCCGGATTTTCTCAGGCGCTTGCCATACTCCTACTTCGACCCCGGCTCTATCAAGGCGCAGATGTCCTCCGCCGGCTTTGAGGCGATTACCTGCGATCGGCTCGAATTGACATCCGTCGCGGCCAGCGCGCACGACGTCGCAGCCGCCTTCTGCCAGGGCACGCTGCTCCGGGGAGAGATTGAATGGCGGGCGCCGGAGCGGATATCCGAGATCGTCGACGAGGTGGCTGAGCGAGTGGAAGCACGGCACGGAGCCTGTCCTAGCGGCGGCATGAGCGCGTTGGTCGTCGCCGGCCGCGCTCGGTAGCGCCCTCGGCCCAGGCTGGCGCGCCAATCACCCGGATCGTCCAAGCGGGACCGCCAAACGCCTTCGAGCTATGACGGCTCTCCGGCCTTCTGCGCGGTCGTATAGGGAGCTTCGTGCATGGCGCTGATGACGTGGCGCTCAATCTCGACGCAGACCTCATCATACTCCCGCACTCGGTGGGAGTTGAACCCTTGTCTGCGAACGGCATCGCGCGCTTCGACAGCCATCTGGTAGGCCTCGAAGAGTTCGAGCTGCAGCGGGTCGCGGGCTTCCATGATCAGCTTCCGCATCTCCGGCAGGCGCATTGCCAGGCGCCTGCGTCCCGCCTCCCTGCGGTTGGATCGTGCCATCTCCTTCGGTCTCCTGCCTATGCCCGGAAATACGGGGCCCTTCGATCTGCAAGTAGCGCCGGCAACGGACATTGACATGGATTTGGGACCAAAGGCCGGGATCGATCAGACTGAGGTCCGGGGCGGGGAACGACCCCGCCTCCAGCTAGTTGGTTTGGCAGCGGTCATTAAGATCGCTTCAAAACAGAAGGAGGAAAATATGCTCTCCAAGCTTATCGTCTGTGCGGCAACTGCCGCGACCCTCATGTCCGGCGTCGCATTCGCCCAGTCCTCGACCGTCAATGGTGCGGCCGGCGGCGCAGTCACCGGAGCGATTGTCGGTGGTCCCGTTGGCGCTGCTGTCGGCGGTGTTACCGGCGCCATCGTTGGCACCGCGATCGATCCGCCGCCGCAAAAGGTCGTCACCTACGTTCGCGAGGCTCCGGCACCGTCGGCGCGCGTAGTCGTAAAGGAGAAGGTTGTCGTCGGACAGCCGCTGCCGGAAACGGTCGTCGTGACGCCTATTCCGGATGATCCGACCTATGCCTACGCCGTGGTCAATGATGAACGTGTCATCGTCGAACCGTCCTCCCGCAAGGTGATCCAGGTCATCAAGTGACCTGATCCTCCACGCGGCCGCTACCGCGTCTTAACTTCGGAAATCATCGTTTAGATCAGCCGCACGGTCGACGGCAGCGTCGTCGTGCGGCCGAAAAAGCAAAGAGAATTATTATGAAGAGCAAGACACTCGCCGTCCTGATGACGGCACTCGCGATCGGCGTTTCGCCGGTTGGCATCATTTCCGCCTCGGCGCAGGATGCGCCGATTCTTCCCAAGAAGGGTGCGACCCAAAACGGCCAGTCCAGCGACGGTGCGACCAAGCGGCCGGATGCGGGCGGTGCCGCCTCTGGTGGCGCAGGTGGTTCCACTGGCCAAGGCACGCAGCAGCCTTCGGGCTCCGACGGAAGCTCATCGGGGGCATCCTCGGGAACCACCACCGATGGATCCTCCGGCCAGACGGCAACCGAGCCCGGCACCAAGACGCAGTCCGGAAGCTCCGATAGCTCGACGACGCCCAAGTCGGGACAGTCTTCGACCGAAAGCCAGAAGCCGGCCGGCAGCCAAGATACCGGGACATCGACCGGCACCTCGACCGGCTCCGGCGAAACTCAAAAACCCGGCGATGCCGCGAAGTCTTCCGGCGGTTCGGCCGAGACCCAGTCCAACAGCAAGATGAACGTCGGCAACAACAACACGTCGGTCGACAGCAACACCAAAAACACCACCAAGATCGAGACGAACAACACGACCAACGTCAACATCTCGGTCGAGCAGCAGACGGAAATCCGTACTGTTGTGAAGGAAGTTCATGTCGAGCCGGTTCGTGAGACGGATTTCACGGTCTCGGTCGGTACGACCATCCCGAAGAAGATCAGGCTCGAGCCGCTGCCGCCGCGCATAATCGAGATCGTGCCGCAGTATAAGGCCTACCGTTTCTTCCTCCTCGCCGATGGCCGGATCGTCATCGTCGACCCTTCTGCATTCACGATCGTCTACATCATCTCGACATAGAGCGCCGCGCGTCCAATAGCACGCGCTAAGGACGCTCTATCACTTTCAATCTGCGCATAATCCTTTCCGAAAATCGGTTCCGATTGCGGGGTTGTGCGTGACAGCCGGTGCCCGGCGGAGAGCGCCGCCGCCGGGGCCGAGGAGAGGAACATGATCTATTCCGAAGAGAAATCCGCAGGTCTGGCCCTGCCGCTGATAGCGATCCTGCTGGCGATCGCCGGCATCCTCGCCATGCTTGTCGTCACCGGCGGACGACATGGCAGCACTGCCGGCCGCGTCTGGGTTCCGCAGGCGCAACAGCAGGGGGTGGGCCAATGAACGCGCTGGCATCTGTCGCCTTTGGAATCGTCAGCTCCGTCGGGGCCTGCATAGCCGCCGCATCCGTTGCCTCCCACGTCGTGGCGGATTCCGAGCCTCATGCCTTCCAGGATCTTGCGGCGCCCGATCTCTGGACGACGCAACCGGTGAAAGTGGACCCTCGACTGCAGCGTTATGAACGGATTGCGCCTCTCTATTCCAGCTATGTCACCGAGGCGCCGGCCATCATGACGGCAACGACGAAGCCGGAATCCGCTGGCCCGTCAACTGAGCGCCTGGCACAGCTGCCAAAATTTTCGGCCGAGCACCTCGCCTGGTGCGCGCAACGTTACCGCTCCTTCGATCCTGCGACCAACACCTATCGATCCTATAGCGGTGAGATCCGCGCCTGCTCTTCGTCGTACCAGCCTGATATCGCCGAGGCCGATCAAGGTGCGGGCACCAAAGTGAATGCGAAGACGGCTTGGTGCTCCGCTCGCTACAGGTCGTATCGACCGGAAGACAATACATATCAACCATGGGACGGCCCGCGGCGCACCTGCGACGCGCCGGTCCTCGTGGCGACGAGTAATTGATCATCACGGTGTCGAGCCGCAGTAGGACCAAAGTCCGTGTTGCAAACGCTACGGTTGTGATATCGGTTGTGTTGAGGGTCGGGGAGCAGGGGATGGCGACGACGCTGATAACGGAAATTCAGAGGGCGCAGATAAGGCTGCGGTCCTTGAGCAGGGCGGACCGGGGAGCCCTTATCATCCGCATTCTGCGGGAGCTGAAGACGCATCGGCAGGAGGTTCTCGGCAACGTGCCGGCCGACCGTTGCGTCTGGATCGACACGCTCATCGCCTCGGTTTCGTCGACCATATCGGAAATCACGGGCATGCCGGACGGCGAGTTCAATCGTGTCTTGAGCGAGTTCGAAAAGCTTATGGCAACGCTGCATGATATTTCGCATGCGGACCAGCGATTGAAGACAATTCACTGAGGGGGAATTGCCCGCGTCCGTGTCGAGCAGTCGTCGTTCTTGTTGATTGAAAATTGAGGGGTTGGTGTCGCCCCCGGGAAACCGATCCCTTGGCGCAAACGTTCTCCTTCCATGACCGAAACGAAATCCCCGGCTGATCGTGACGACGCGCCGTCCGGCGATGACGACCCCAAGCCCGGCGCTGACGTTTCCTTTCCTTACGACAGGATGACCGTCGAGCAATTTCGACGACGCTTCCCCCGTGCCCGCTGGAGCGACGCCCGCAAGGCCTGGTTCGTTCCCGGCCGGACTGCCTCCCGTCGCATCGGACGATGGCTTGCCGAGCAGGAGGCCGAAGCCGACGCCCATGCGGATGCGAAGGGACGCGATGCCTTCGCCTTCGATCCGATCGATAGTCCATACCTCGAGCTTGGCAAGGCAGGCTTTCGAATCCGCACGCCATACTCGAAGACCGCCGTCGACGAGTTGCGCGAAGTGCCCTTCTCCCGGTGGGACGGCGATCTCAAGATATGGCACGTTCCCTGCCGATCCTATGAGGAACTCAGGCGCAGATGGCCGGATATCGAAGCGGCGGCCCGAAGAAACGAGCCGGAGGAGAGACGACGTCGAGCCGAGGAGCGGAAGGGGACCGCGCTGGATCTCCGCAGCAGGCTCCGCTCCGCGGAACGTAAGCGCCGTCGTTACCCGCTTCCCGGCGACGACCTGCCGCCGATCGGGAGACCCGTCGCGATCTCGTATGGGATCGTCGTCTTTACGGAGGTCACCGGCGAACTCGCCGACCCGGCTGTCGTGGCGGACCTCTATCCCCGCGGAACCGACGATCAGGTCTGGGGATATTGGCGGGTGCCCACACTCGAAGAACTCGTCCGCACCCGGCCCGCGAAAATGCCGCCGCTTCAGGACGCTAAGTGGTGGCTGCCGACGATCGAGGAACTCAGGCCCGCCCGTCACGCGGCAAGATCGCGCGAAGCCAAGAGCCGTGCGAAGACGCTGTGATCTGGAGAAGGACTTGAAGCGACTAAGCCTAAAGTCCGAGTAGCTTTGCTCGATGGAACAAGTTTCGGCGATGGTCATTTGTCGTTTATGAAAACAGCCCTGCCGATATCGCTGCTCGCTTTGGTCATCTCCGTTGGCGATGCCGCCGCGGGGGAACTCAAGCCCGATGCAATCAACGCCGCTTCGATTGCTTCCATCAAAGCAGACAAGCGCTCGTCCGAAGATCCGGACCCGGCGATCATCCGCCTTCAGGTCCTGCTCGACCGCGCCGGCGCGTCTCCTGGCGTCATCGACGGGCTCGCCGGCGAGAACGTCAACAAGGCGGTCGCCGGTTTCGAGGCGATGAACGGCCTTCCTGTCGATGGCAGGCCGGATGCAGAGGTCGTTTCCCGCTTGGAAGGCGTTGCCCCGATCGTCGAGAGCTATGTCGTCTCGCCAGAGGATGCCAAGGGTCTCGTTGACCGGATCCCCGAGGATTACGGCGAGAAGGCAAGGATGCAGAGCTTGGGATATACCAGCGTTGCGGAGAAGCTATCCGAGCGGTTTCATATGGGTATCGATCTTGTGAACGCGCTCAACCCGGCTTCGCAGTTCGCTCCTGGCGACACGGTGTGGGTCGTGAATCCTGGTCCCCCAAGGGAAGGCAAGGTCAAGAGGATTGAAGCTGACAGGAAGACCGGGCAGGTACTGGCCTATGCCGAGGACGGAGCACTGCTTGCAGTCTACCCGGCGACGATTGGAAGCGAAGACAATCCGGCGCCGTCGGGCAAGCACAAGGTCAAGGGCGTCGCGAGGATGCCGGTCTACCGCTATGACCCGAAGCTGAACTTCAAGCAGGGAAAGAACGACAAGGTCCTGACCATTCCGAAAGGGCCGAACGGCCCGGTCGGAACCGTCTGGATCGACCTGACGGAGCCGACCTATGGAATACACGGGACACCTGAGCCGAAGCTCATCGACAAGGTTGGCTCGCATGGTTGCGTTCGGCTGACGAACTGGGACGTCGAAGAGCTGGCCGCCATGGTCAAGCCGGGTGTCCTGGTCGACTTCGTCAATCGAAGTTCAGCCGCTCCGAAGTGACACGCAGCATGCTGCGATCCCACGCTCTTCCCCACCGCTTCAGCGCTTACGAAGCCTTGGCCTCGAAAGCGGGGGCGAAATCACCGAGCGATTTCGCCTTGAGGATCGTAGCCTCGATATCCTGCTCTATGATCGCCTCCAGATCGGCGAAGCTGTCGATGACGTAGTAGATCGGCTGGAGGATATCGATACGGTAGGGGGTTCTCAGCACGCTCAGCAGATCGAACGGCCGAAATTCGCAGGCCATACCCTCCGTTGCCGCCTTCGCCTCGCTTGGCGATGAGACGATGCCTGCGCCGAAGCAGCGGCGGCCTTGCGGCGTGTTAATCAGGCCGAATTCGACCGTGAACCAGAAGATCCGGAACAGATGCCAGGAATAACCTTTGCCGAGGCGGACGGCGGTTTCGCCGAAATGCCGGACGAAATTGGCATAACTCTGGTTGGTCAGCAGCGGGCAGTGACCAAAGACCTCGTGGAACAGGTCCGGTTCCTCGATATAGTCGATATGCTCGCGACGGCGCAGGAAGGTTGCGAGCGGGAATTTGCCTTGCGACAGAAGCTCGTAAAAGCGCGAGGGCGGAATGAGCGCCGGCACGCCTTCGACCCCGAAGCCGGTGGTGTCGTTCAGGCGTCGGCTCACATCGAGAAGCTGCGGCACCTTCTCCGGCTTGAGGCCCAGCAGTTTGACGCCGTCGAGATATTCCTGGCAGGCGGTATCGGCCAGCATTTTCATCTGGCGCCGGTAGAGTTCGCCCCAGATCGCATCTTCCTCGGCTGTGTAGTCATAGAGGCCGTCCGGGCCTGGCAGTTTGGCGGTGTAGCTGCTTTCCTTGGTCATAGGCTGATCCTCCCGGAGCATGACGATATTCCTGCCATTATCCTCCAGCTTTGGCGGATTTTCTTTTCTTTCATCTTGGCTCTTGCCATAATGGTGGCAGATTTTCCCGAGTGTTGGGCAGAAAATGAAAGAAACTGGGAACTTTCGCCGCACCCTTCTGCAGCTCATCCAGGCCGACGGCAGCCTGTCGCTGGCAGATCTGGCTGAGAAGGCCGGCATGTCGCAGAGCTCGGCCTGGCGGAAGATCCAGGAACTGGAAGCCGACGGCGTCATCCGCAAGCGCGTGACGCTGCTCGATCCCGGCAAACTTGATCTCAAACTCTGCGTGATCGCCCATGTCACCCTGGAGGATCATCACGAAGAGGCGGTGGCCTCTTTCGCTTCGGTGGTGCTGGAGCGGCCGGAGATCATGGAGTGTTACGCCTTGTCAGGCGCTTTCGATTACATGCTGAAGATCCGGGCGAGGGACGTGGAAAGCTACGAAGCTTTCATGACCCGCTACCTCATGCGCAACCCGCATGTGCGCACGGTGGTCTCGAGCTTCGTGCTGCGCGAGCTGAAATTCTCGACCGAACTGCCGCTTTGACGCTTATCGCCAAATAAGTCGTTGATCGGTGGCAATGGGAGATCATCGCGCGCTGTCGCCGTGCCAGCTGCCGGGCATGCGCACCGGAAAGCCCTCGAAGGTCTTCAGCGTATCGAGCACGATCGAGGTCTTCACGTGCTGCACAGACTCGTGCGGCAACAGAACGTCGTTGACGAATTTGGAGAGGTCGGCGAGCCCGCGGGTCGCGACCTTCAGGTGATAGTCCATCTCCCCGGTCAGTGCATAGGCTTCGAGAACCTCCGGCAGCCCGTTGATCAGCTGGGAAAATCGCTGGGCATTGTCTCTGTTGTGGGTGGCAAGCGTCACGGAAATGACCACCAGCATATCCAGCCCCAGTTTTTCCCGGTCAAGGTAAGCCCGATAGCTGCGAATATAGCCCTCGGCCTCCAGTCTCGTCCGCCGGCGCGAGCATTGCGACGGGGAAAGCGCGATGCGATCGCCGAGCTCGTTGTTCGTCAGCCTGCCGTCCTTTTGCAGTTCCTGTAGTAGGCGCAAATCCAGTTTGTCGAGCTGTTCATCCATTGCGTAAAATCTCCAAAACGCTCACGAACCGTGCATAATATCTTCTCATGGCATGAAGAATGCAAGGATTTTGCACGCGTTTTGGGCCACACTTTGCGCAGTCAAACTCCCATCTAATCAGGAGGAGAAAATGGGTCCTTTCCCGCATAATGCACCGCCATCCGAAATCACCGCCGACAACCCGGCCGGCACCGACGGCTTCGAATTCGTCGAGTTCGCGCATCCCGAACCCGAAAAGCTCAGCGAGCTCTTCACACGCATGGGCTATGTCGCCGTTGCCAGGCACAAGACCAAGGACATCACCGTCTGGCGGCAGGGCGACATCAACTATGTCGTCAATGCCGAGCCCGGCAGCCATGCCGCCCGCTTTGTCGAGCAACATGGTCCCTGCGCCGCATCGATGGCCTGGCGTGTCGTCGACGCCAAACACGCTTTCGACCACGCGTTGTCGAAAGGCGCCGTTCCCTATGAAGGTGATGACAAGCTACTCGACGTCCCGGCCATTACAGGCATTGGCGGCTCGCTGCTCTATTTCGTCGAAACCTATGGCGCCAAGGGATCTGCTTACGATGCTGAATTCGATTGGCTGGGCGAGCGCAACCCGCGCCCCGAGGGGATCGGTTTCTATTATCTCGACCACCTGACCCACAACGTCTTCCGCGGCAACATGGACAAGTGGTGGGATTTCTACCGCGAGCTGTTCAATTTCAAGCAGATCCACTTCTTCGATATTGACGGCCGCATCACCGGTCTGGTGAGCCGCGCCATCACCTCGCCCTGCGGCAAGATCCGCATTCCGCTGAACGAATCGAAGGACGACACCAGCCAGATCGAGGAATATCTGAAGAAGTACCGGGGCGAGGGCATCCAGCACATCGCCGTCGGCACCGAGGATATTTACGGCGCCACCGACCGGCTTGCCGACAACGGGTTGCGCTTCATGCCGGGTCCTCCGGAGACCTATTACGACATGTCCTATGAACGCGTGAACGGCCACAGCGAACCCATCGAACGCATGAAGAAACACGGCATCCTCATCGATGGCGAAGGCGTGGTGAATGGCGGCATGACGAAAATCCTGCTGCAGATTTTCTCCAAAACCGTCATCGGCCCGATCTTCTTCGAATTCATCCAACGCAAGGGCGACGAAGGTTTCGGCGAAGGTAATTTCCGGGCTCTTTTCGAGTCGATCGAGGCCGATCAGATCAGGCGTGGTGTCATCGGGACGGCGGCGGAGTAAGCTCTCTCGCGCGTCTGAAAAGACGCTCGGCGGAGAGTTTTTCGGGGAGGAGTTGAGCATGGACCAGACATCGATCCAGACGTCGGGCGGTGAAGGCGCAACGGCAAACAAGCTGAAATACATGCCGGGCTTCGGCAATGACTTCGAAACCGAGTCGCTTCCCGGCGCCTTGCCGCAGGGCCAGAACAGCCCGCAGAAATGCAATTACGGTCTTTATGCCGAGCAGCTTTCCGGCTCGCCGTTCACCGCGCCGCGCGGGACGAACGAGAGGTCCTGGCTCTATCGCATTCGCCCGAGCGTGCGTCACACCCGGCGCTTCTCCAACGCCACCTATCCGCTCTGGAAAACCGCGCCTTGCCTCGACGAACATTCGCTGCCGCTGGGCCAGCTTCGGTGGGATCCGATCCCCGCACCAACGGAGAAACTGAACTTTCTGGAAGGGGTGCGGACCATCACGACGGCAGGCGATGCCGTGACCCAGGTCGGCATGTCAGCCCATGCCTATGTCTTCAACGAGGACATGGTCGACGATTACTTCTTCAATGCCGATGGCGAACTGCTGGTCGTACCGCAGCTCGGCGCCATCCAAATATTCACCGAAATGGGCATTATCGATGTCGAGCCCCTGGAAATATGTCTCATCCCCCGCGGCATGATGTTCAAGGTAGCCAGGACCGGCGAACAGACGGTCTGGCGTGGTTATTTATGCGAGAACTACGGCGCCAAATTCACGCTGCCCGACCGCGGGCCGATCGGCGCCAACTGCCTGGCAAACCCGCGCGACTTCAAGACACCTGTCGCCGCCTTCGAGGACAAGGAAACGCCTTGCCGCGTCCATGTGAAGTGGTGCGGAAAATTCTATGTCACGGAGATCGGCCATTCGCCGCTGGATGTCGTGGCCTGGCACGGCAACTACGCGCCGTTCAAATATGACCTCAGGACATTTTCTCCAGTCGGCGCCATCCGCTTCGATCACCCCGATCCGTCGATTTTTTCGGTGCTGACGGCGCCGACCGAAGATGCAGGCACCGCGAATGTCGATTTCGTGATCTTTCCGCCGCGCTGGCAGGTCGCCGAGCACAGCTTCCGTCCGCCCTGGTACCACCGCAACATCATGAGCGAATTCATGGGCCTGATCCATGGCCAGTATGACGCCAAGGAGGAGGGTTTCGTGCCGGGCAGCATGAGCCTGCACAACATGATGCTGCCCCACGGGCCGGATGCGCTCGCCTTCGAAAAGGCAGCCAATGCCGAGCTCAAACCGGTGAAGCTCGATCACACCATGGCCTTCATGTTCGAGACCCGATACCCGCAGCAACTGACGAAATACGCAGCCGAGCTGGAAACGCTGCAGGACGATTACCTCGAATGCTGGGACGGGTTGGAACGCAAGTTCGACGGAACCCCCGGTATCAAGTGATAGCATCGGAATTGGAACATGAAACTTGCGACCTTGAAGGATTCCACCAGAGACGGCCGCCTCGTCGTCGTGTCCCGCGACCTGACCCGCTGCTCCGAAGTCGGCCATATCGCCCGCACGCTGCAGGCAGCACTCGACGACTGGGAGCATGTGGCGCCGAGACTTGCGCTGATTGCCGAAGGCATCGAGACAGGCGCCCAGCCGACGCTCCGGTTTCACGAGCATGACGCAACGTCACCTTTGCCGCGGGCCTATCAATGGGCCGACGGTTCCGCTTACGTCAACCATGTCGAACTGGTGCGCAAGGCGCGCGGCGCCGAGATGCCGGCAAGCTTCTGGACCGATCCACTGATGTATCAAGGAGGCTCGGATAGTTTCCTCGCGCCGCGCGAGCCGATCCTGGTGGCTGACGAGGCCTATGGGATCGACATGGAAGGCGAGGTCGCCGTCGTCACCGGCGACGTTGCCATGGAGGCAAGCCCGGAAGCGGCACGCGACGCCATCCGCCTCGTGATGCTGGTCAACGACGTGTCGCTGCGCGGTCTGATCCCCCACGAACTGGCCAAGGGATTTGGTTTCTTCCAATCCAAGCCGGCTTCGGCATTTTCGCCTGTCACTGTGACGCCGGACGAGCTCGGGGACGCCTGGGATGGCGGCAAGCTGCATCTGCCGTTACTGGTCAGCCTGAATGGCAAGTCCTTCGGCAAGGCCAATGCCGGCATCGATATGACGTTCGATTTCGGCCAGCTGATCGCCCATGCCGCCAAAACCCGAAATCTGACGGCCGGAACGATCATCGGCTCGGGAACTGTTTCCAACAAGCTCGACGGCGGTGCGGGCAGGCCGGTCGCAGACGGCGGCGACGGCTACTCCTGCATCGCCGAGATCCGGATGATCGAGACGATCGAAACCGGCTCGCCGAAGACGCCCTTCATGCGGTTCGGCGATCAGGTCCGCATCGAGATGAAGGACCGTGCCGGCCACTCGATCTTCGGGGCAATTGAGCAGACCGTCGAACGATATGGGGGAATGAAGCCGTTATGAGCGAAGTCGTTCTTTACGACTATTGGAGATCGTCCGCGAGTTATCGCGTCCGCATCGCGCTCAACCTGCTGGAGATCGACTATCGGACGGTGCCGATCAATCTGCTGGAGGGAGCGCACAGGAAGCCGGACTATCTCACGCTCAACCCGCAGGGGCTGGTGCCGACCCTGGTGATCGATGGACAAGTTCTGACCCAGTCGTTGGCCATTATCGAATATCTGGCCGAGCTACGGCCGGAATACGGATTGCTGCCATCGGACAGCGCCGACCGCCAGCATGTCCGCGCGCTTGCCTATGCGGTCGCCATGGACATCCATCCGATCTGCAATATGCATGTCGTAACGCATCTCCTGACCATGACCGACAAGGCTGACGCCCGGGAGGAATGGATGAAGCATTTCATCGCCGACGGATTGCGCAAGCTGGAGGCGATGATTGGCGAAGTCGATGGAGCCTTCAGCTTTGGCGATCGGCTGACAATGGCGGACTTCTGCCTTATCCCACAAGTCTACAATGCCCGCCGTTGGGGCGTTGATGTCACCAATTTCAAGCGTATCGTCGATATCGACGCCCGGTGCGCCGAACTGCCGGCCTTCCAGGCGGCGCATCCCGACTGCGTAAAGCCGTGACGTCACCGCCGAAGTACAATGCATCAGGCTGAGGCCCTGCAATTGGACAGAGAGACTACGCGTCCTGCCACGAAGGGAACGTTGCAGCCTGACCCAGCCGCGTCCCGGCTTCATCGATCAGTTGCCAGACGGTCACATTCTCGATCCAGAAACGGCGCCCCGATTTCGCGATCCTGACGCCGCGGCCATTCTCGACAAAACCATCGCGGGTCACGCTATCCAGCAGCCGCTGACGCTCGGCGCGGTCAGGCTGCTCGGTCGAAAGCCGCGACGGCAGCGAGATGAATTCATCCCAGCTATATTCGAAGCAGGTCTGCGCCGTGCGGTTCGCGTAGATGAAGCGTGGGTCGGGCTCGCTATTGTGCGCGAGGACCACGAAAGGCGCATCGTGGTAAAGCCAGTCAGGCCCCTGCCCATCCTGGACAAGGCGACGGCCGACGATGCGCATGTGGCTTCCGGTGAGCAGGGAAAAGAAATCGGGATCGCTCGTCAGGTCGAGGGCATGATTGTCATGGGTAGAAGTCACGAAGTGCCTCGCTGGTCAAATGCTTCGGTGCAGGCGACATAGCCGATATTCATTGCGCAGGTCGATGCCTTGTGAACTGCGATCCTCACGCTGGCGTTTACCTTCTCTCAACACTTCTGATTGTGCCGCTTGCCAGAAGATCGCCCTTGTGCATTGATCGGATACTGCTGGGGTAGGTATCTACTTTCTCTGCGAAGCTGTTGTTCTTCAGGCCGTAATCGGCGCCGTTTGGTCGCCGATAAGGCAAGGCTCAATCCGGCTATACCCCTGCGCAAGTTATGCTGCGAATGACCACAGGAGAAATACAGGTGCTCGAGGGCTGGGGAAGAATGCGCAAATCCGTCTCGTTGATATCGATGCTGCTCGCGTTCGTCGCCATGGCCGGAGAGGGGCATGCGGCAATTTCCTACCAACGTCTGGACGGCGCCCCGGGAGAGCGTGGTCTGGTGATAAAGGGCGTGTTTGAATTCTCCGACGATCCGATGAAGCTTGTCGACGAATACAGGCAGTATCAAGCGGACTATATCAGCTTTGACTCGCCCGGCGGAAACGTGGTCACCGCGATCAGCTTCGGCCGCGCCATCCGCGCGCTGAATGCAAGAACGATCCAGATCAGAGCCATGGAATGTGCATCGGCTTGCGCCTTCGCCTTCGCCGGCGGCGTTGAAAGGTTTGCCGAGCCGGGCTCCATCGGCGTGCATCGGGTTTCCCTGTCCGACGATGTCCCCATGGACAACAAATTGGCAGTCTCGTCCGTTCAATCGCTGACCGGCGACATCATCGGATATCTCACCGACATGGGGGTAAGCCCCAATCTGCTGCAGCTCAGCCTGTCGATCGACAGCACTGATATAAGGTATCTCACCGCTGCGGAGATGCGGGACTGGAATATCAACACGCCCGAGAACATGCCCTCGCCACAGGAAAGCGGGTCGCCACCTGCGGACGCGGCGCCTCAGGTGAGCGCAAAACCCGCCGACATGCCGTCGGCGGACCCAAGCGCGCCCGAGGAGGGTGCTGCATCCCCACCCGGCGACCTGACCACAGATGCGATTGATTTCGCCAACCGATACAATGACGAATGGTCGAAAGACAGCGCTTCGGCGCTGGCCTTCATGAAAAGCGTCTATGCCGACGAGGTCTCCTTCTTCGGGACCTCGGTCGACAAAGACGTCGTCCTAAAGGACAAGGCGGCCTTCGCCCAACACTGGCCGGAGCGCATATACAGCGTCAAGCCCGGCTCCTTGACTGCCAGTTGCGCCGGAAAATGCGAAATGTCAGGAGTTGTCGAGTGGTTTGCCCGCAACCGGGATACGGGTAGGACTTCCTCCGGGATGGCGGAATTCTCTTTCGTGTGGAACACGGCCTCCCTGCAGATCGAGTCCGAGACCGGAAAGGTGCTGGCCACGGACAAGGGTGCCAAGGCGCCGGATCGATTGATCCATCAGTGGATAGGATTGGACGACATCTGCCGCGGCAGCACTGATCGTTACGCCATCGAGACGGAGCGCGCCTGCAAACGGCGTGACGCGCTTGGTCCGCTGCTTGATCGCGTTGACTGGTGTTACGGCCATGAAGGCGAAGCCGGAATGGACTGGGCGTGGCACAAATGCGATGCCAACTCCAAGAGGTATGGCGAGTAAGTAGCGCACAGGCCCAAAGACGAGTGACCGGTGGTTGCCCTGAGGAAGAAATGTTGGGAAACTCACATTCCTGAGGGAGGCCGTGCATTTCAGAGGACGAGTATTTCGAGGAGGACATTGTCTTGTCGGAATCCGACGAACTCGAGAGGCCCGCCGGGCGCTACCAACTCGGCCTTTGCCTTTCGGGCTGCGGTTATCGGGCCATGCTTTTCCATGCGGGATCGCTTTTTAGGCTCAACGAAGCCGGTCTTCTGGCGAAGCTCGATATGATTTCGTCGGTATCGGGCGGATCAATCGCGTCTGGCCTGCTGGCCTATGTGTGGCCACGGCTCGTCTTTGGTCGCCGTCAACTCAAGACCGAATACATCGATCGCATTCTGGCTTTCAGTCAGATATTCGCGGATGAGCCGAGCTTTCTGAAAGGCGTGTTCAATCCCTTCTCGAGCGCGGCGGAGGAAGCCGTCAAACTCTACGAGCGACATCTGTTCGATGGAAAGTCACCAAGCCTGAGAGATCTTCCGGGATCGCCCTGGTTTGTCTTCTGCTCCAGCAATCTCAGCACCGGTTCGCTCTTCCGCATGTCTAACCGCTATATCGCCGACTACAGGATCGGCGTGTCGTTTCATCCCACGCTTTCGCTCGCGACCCCGGTTGCCGCTTCGGCTGCATTCCCGCCCGTGCTGTCACCGTTGCGATTGGATCTGTCGCAGTTTTCATGGGAGAGGGAAAAACTCGATCACACTGTTGGCGAACCTGTCGCTCCGGGCCGGGCGATATTGAGCGACGGGGGCGTTTACGACAATCACGGCATCGAGCCGGCTCTGAAACGCTGCGACTGCCTGTTCATCAGCGACGCCGGAGCGCCTTGGCGCTCTTCGACCAGCGGATACTGGAACTATCTTACTCAGCTCAAGCGCGTTCTCGATACGACCGACAATCAGGTGAGGGCCTTGAGGCGGCGAGACCTGATCGGCGGTTTCAAGGCCGCAGAACGGGCTGATATGCTTGGCCTCGACGATCCCTCCAAAACTGCTTTGCGCGCGAGAACGCGTGGCGTCTATTGGTCGATCGACAGCAAGGACGTCCAACTTAAGCCATATGCAACTTACACGCTGCAGTCGTCGTTCGTCGTTCCCTCCGACGTCGGCACCTACCTTCATTTCCTGGGCGCGGAGGAAACGGAGCATCTGACGAATTGGGGGCACTACGTGTGTGACGCGATGCTCAATCGGTTCAATCAATCTCCCTTGGCGCCATCGTCCGGCCCGCCGTTGATTGCCGGGAGCGTGAAGCGGTCTTGGGCGGCGAGCACAAGCAAACGCCTCTTCGACTTCTTGCCATTTTAACGGACGCCAAGGGTTCCGGCTAAAGGTTTGGTCGTCTCGTCGTTGCCGAACGCTGGAACGGCCGCGGGACCAACAAGAGGATGGATGCCGCGCTTTTCCGGATAGACCACACCCGAGACGGTTTCACCATCGACTACCGCGGGCGCAAAGTAGAAGCTGTCGCCGCGCACATGGAATCTTGCGGAAACGTCTTTTCTCCTTGGACGCCGCATCTGCTGTGTCCTTTTGGACCGCATCGTAGGCGATGCCTACGGTTTGTGCCCCTGGGGGGCAGCCGCTCGATGCCTTCAGGCGGCGCTAACGTCGCATACGGGATGGTGATTTTGGTCGATTCAGAAATAAGTATGCCAAAAATAAACCGAAACTTTTATTCAGCTAGCAAGCGCGGAAAATCTCGAACGTGCACCTTGTCTTTTGCGGCCATTTCCGGTGCCGAATGATAGGCATTTTTTGCTTCTCTTCGAATACCTGCGCGCCTAACGTTTCAGTAACTTCCTGAAGAACGTCGACAAGTTCAATAAAGTCGGGGCAGTTTGATCCGAGACGATTCTTCAGTTTTCCCACTCATGGCCCGGAGAGCGTTTCTTACCTCACCAGTTCCCCATTTTATAAACGCATTGTTAACAGGCGGTATTTGTCCAACAACAAGACTCCAAAGATCCAGGAGTGGTTGCCTGTGACCAAGTTCGAGCGCCTTTCGGGCGCTCGAACCTGCAATTCGAAAAGTTGTTGCATCCGAACGGTTTGTTGGGGAGGGGCAGATAATTGTCTGAGGAATTTCGATCCATGCGGAGGGCTTGCGCCCTCCACCGTTGATCACAACAAGGTTATGGTTTTCCACAGACCGACGCATCTATCTGTGCCCCTACTTATGAGCACCCGCTCGTAGCCCCACACGTGTCGCACTTCTCGCAAGTCCCGTTCCGCACCATCGTGAAGTTCTGGCACTCCGAGCACATGTTGCCGGTATAGCCCTGCATGATCGAGCGTTGGCGGCGTTCGGCTTCCCGCTTCTTGGCTTCGGATTTCGCCGTTGCCGCGTCCGCTGCTGCCTTGTCGGAGAAGAGGGCGGTGGCGTCGCTGGTGATTTCCTCGGTTACCTCCTCGGCGATCTCTTCGGCCAGCTCCTTGGCGCGCTCCTCGTAATCGCGCTTGAAGGCGACGATTTCGGAGGTGGAGATGGCAACCGTCGGCTCCAGCTTGCGGGCAGCACTACCGGCAAAGACGGTGACGGTGCCGGTGGACGTGGCGCGGGCAGGGGCTGCGGTGGCAGAACCCTTGGGTTCGCCAGCCTGGCGTTCGCCGCCGGTGCCGGACACCAGCGTCGGCTTGTAGCCGCGGGTCCAGCCGGTGGAAAGCAGGTTGGTCTTGCCTTCCTGGATGCCCTTGCCGAGAGCGGTGTTGGAGAAATCCGACGTATCGACATGCGCGAGGTCATGGCGGCCGAGATAGGAGACGGCCAGTTCGCGGAAGACATAGTCGAGGATCGAGGTGGCGTTCTTGATCGCATCATTGCCGATGACCATGCCGGCCGGCTCGAACTTGGTGAAGGTAAAGGCCTCGACATATTCCTCGAGCGGCACGCCATATTGCAGGCCGAGCGAGATGGCGATGGCGAAATTGTTCATCATCGCACGGAAGGCAGCGCCTTCCTTGTGCATGTCGATGAAGATCTCGCCGATGCGGCCGTCGCCGAATTCGCCGGTGCGGAGATAGACCTTGTGTCCGCCGACGGCGGCCTTCTGGGTATAGCCCTGGCGGCGGTTCGGCAGCTTTTCGCGTTCGCGCGAAACACGTTCGACCACCCGCTCGATGATCTTCTCGGTGATGGTGACCGCCTGAGCGGCGAGGGGCGCCTGCAGCAGTTCCTCCAGCGCATCCTCGTCCTCCTCGTCCTCGATCAGCGAGGCATTGAGCGGCTGCGACAGCTTCGAGCCGTCGCGATAAAGCGCGTTGGCCTTGAGGCCGAGCTTCCAGGACAGCAGATAGGCGTTCTTGCAATCCTCGACGGTGGCGTCGTTCGGCATGTTGATCGTCTTGGAAATCGCGCCCGAGATAAAGGGCTGGGCCGCCGCCATCATGCGGATGTGGCTTTCCACCGAGAGGTAGCGCTTGCCGATCTTGCCGCAGGGATTGGCGCAATCGAACACCGGCAGGTGCTCAGCCTTCAGGAAGGGTGCGGCTTCCAGCGTCATCGCGCCGCAGACATGGATGTTGGCGGCTTCGATGTCCTTCCGGGAGAAGCCGATATGGTCGAGGAGGTTGAAGCTCATGTCGGCCAGCTGTTCGTCGGAAACCTTCAGCGTCTCCTTCAGGAAGTCGGCGCCGAGTGTCCACTGGTTGAAGACGAACTTGATGTCGAAGGCGCTCTTCAGCGCCGCGTTGACGGCGTCCACCTTCTCGTCGGTGAAGCCCCTGGTCTTCAGCGTCGACGGGTTGATTGCC
This sequence comes from Rhizobium sp. NZLR8, assembly GCF_019685025.1. NCBI lineage: Bacteria > Pseudomonadati > Pseudomonadota > Alphaproteobacteria > Hyphomicrobiales > Rhizobiaceae > Rhizobium > Rhizobium sp. NZLR8. The sequence continues at coordinate 30,322 of NZ_JABDVY010000007.1, forward strand.
GGCGCCTGGTTCAGGTTGCCGTGGCCGACGGCATAGGCCTCGATCTCGGCGATCTGGCTTTCCGAATAGCCGAGCGTGCGCAGCGCGTCGGGCACGGCGCGGTTGATGATCTTGAAGTAGCCGCCGCCGGCGAGCTTCTTGAACTTGACGAGGGCGAAGTCGGGCTCGATGCCTGTGGTGTCGCAATCCATGACGAGACCGATCGTGCCTGTGGGCGCGATGACCGAGACCTGGGCATTGCGGTAGCCATGCTTTTCGCCGAGCTCAAGCGCTCTGTCCCAGGCCGATTTGGCGTGGGCGACGAGATCCTGGTCCGGGTTTTCCGAATGGATCAGCGGGACCGGGTCGATCGACAGCGTCTCATAGCCGGAGGTTTCGCCGTAGGCGGCGCGGCGATGGTTGCGAATGACCCGCAGCATGCTCTCGCGGTTCGGCGCGAAGTTGGGGAAGGGCCCGAGTTCACCCGCCATTTCGGCCGAGGTCGCATAGCAGACACCGGTCATGATCGCGGTCAGCGAACCGGCAATGGCGCGGGCTTCGATGGAGTCGTAGGGAATGCCCGACGACATCAGCAGACCGCCGATATTGGCGTAGCCAAGGCCGAGCGTGCGGTATTCGTAGGAGAGTTCGGCAATACGCTTCGACGGGAACTGCGCCATCATGACCGAGACTTCGAGCACGACGGTCCACAGGCGAACGGCGTGTTCGTAGTCGGCGATGTTGATGCGCTTGGTGGCCTTGTCCTTGAACTGCAAGAGGTTCAGCGAGGCAAGGTTGCAAGCCGTGTCGTCGAGGAACATGTATTCCGAGCACGGGTTCGAGCCGCGGATCGGGCCGCCGGCCGGCGACGTATGCCAGTCGTTCATCGTCGTGTTGAAGTGGATGCCCGGATCGGCCGAGGCCCAGGCGGCGTAGGAAATGGTTTCCCAGAGATCGCGCGCCTTCAGCGTCTTCATCACCCTGCCGTCCTTGCGGGCGGTCAGGTTCCATTCGCCATCATTCTCGACGGCGCGCAGGAAGTCGTCCTTGATCGAGACCGAGTTGTTGGAATTCTGGCCGGATACCGTGAGATAGGCTTCCGAATCCCAATCCGTGTCGTAGGTCTTGAATTCGAGATCCTTGTAGCCCTGGCGGGCGAACTGGATGACGCGCTGGACGTAATTCTCGGGAACCTGGTCCTTCTTGGCAGCGCGGATTTCGCGCTTCAGGGCAGGGTTCTTGGTCGGATCGAAACAATCGCCGTTGTCGCCGCCTTCGCAATTGAAGCAGGCCTTCATGATCATCTTCAGGTGCCTGGCGACGATCTTCGAGCCGGTGACGAGGGCCGCGACCTTCTGCTCTTCCTTGACCTTCCAGTTGATGTATTCCTCGATATCGGGATGGTCGATATCGACGACCACCATCTTGGCGGCGCGGCGCGTCGTGCCGCCCGATTTGATGGCGCCGGCGGCGCGGTCGCCGATCTTCAGGAAGCTCATCAGGCCGGAGGAGCGGCCGCCGCCGGAAAGTTTTTCGCCTTCGCCGCGCAGCATCGAGAAGTTGGAGCCGGTGCCGGAGCCGTATTTGAACAGGCGCGCCTCACGCACCCAAAGGTCCATGATGCCGCCTTCGTTGACGAGATCGTCCTCGACCGACTGAATGAAGCAGGCATGCGGCTGCGGGTGTTCGTAGGCCGACTTGGACTTGGTCAGCTTGCCGGTGAAGGGGTCGACGTAGAAATGGCCCTGGCCGGGGCCGTCAATGCCATAGGCCCAGTGCAGGCCGGTGTTGAACCACTGCGGCGAGTTCGGGGCAACGCGCTGGGTGGCGAGCATATAGGCAAGCTCGTCCTGGAAGGCCGAAGCATCTTCCTCAGAAGAGAAGTAGCCGCCCTTCCAGCCCCAATAGGTCCAGGTGCCGGCAAGACGGTCGAAAACCTGGCGCGCATCGATTTCGGAGCCGGTCTGCTCATCCTTGGACAGGGTCTTCAGCGCCGCATCGTCGGGAACGGAGCGCCACAGGAAGGAAGGAACGTCGTTTTCCTCGACCTTCTTCAGCCGGGTGGGAACGCCGGCCTTGCGAAAATACTTCTGCGCCAGAACGTCGGTCGCGACCTGGGAGAACTGCGCGGGAACGTCGATATTCTCGAGGCGGAACACGATCGAACCATCAGGGTTCTTGATCTCGCTCGTCGCCTTGCGGAATTCGATATCCGCATAGGCGCCGTGTCCGGCCTTGGTGAAACGACGTTCGATGCGCATGGTCTTAACCTCGTGTTGGCGCCCGATCCCCGCGACCAGGGCGCAAAATTCCTATCCGGCGGCACTTTTGTCGTCGTGCAGCCAGTCTCGTTTCCGTATTGTCACAGGGGTGTCATCCGGAGATGCTCTTCCTGTATCTTGTGGTGATGGTGGCTGCAAACACTAAATATAGTATTAACAGCTTATTATCGCCAGTCCCAATGTCACTTTTTTTGGAGGCTGAAAACCGCGCAGAAATCCTGTCAGGCCTGAACCGTTCCCGGCACATTACCCTGATTCCGCGTCTAATTTTCAAAAGGGAACCGGGCTCGTTACCTCCGGTCCTGTCGCCGCCGCAACATCAGAGACAGTAAGTTTGAAACAGGTGATTCCGTCAAGGGCTGGCTCTTAATAGATTGCTAACCACAACATCTTGTGGATGCGCCTGTGGAGATTGGGGAAAGCCGGGGAGCCCTGAAATTACAATGGCTTGCACGCGTCGCCGGCTAAGGAAAGTGCTGGAACGGCAAAAAAACGTCCCGCGGCAAATCTTGTGATGGCATTTCCGGCGCAAATGCGCATGCCGATTCGGCGAGGAAATTCGCACTCTTCAGAGCGCATCGATGGCGATGGTGACGGTGGCGACGCCGATCGGCCTGTCCTCTTCGTCCATGACGACGAAGCTCGCCTGCGTTTCGAGCATCTGGGTGGATTCGTTGCGTTCCGCCCGGTCGATGAAAATCTCGCGGGAGCCGTTGGCGAAAGTTCTGAGGTATTTTTCCTCGTCGCCCTGCCAATAGTCGGCGGTGATGGTGCTTTGCCCTACGTTCAGCCCATGACTGTCGGTGACGAAAAATTCGACGATCGCCCCCTGCGAGGCGTCCTGCCTGGTTTTCAGGTAATGCGACACGGATTTGTCGAGCAGCAGCTTGACCATCTGCAGGTGGTGCTGATCGACCTCCGACCGGTAGATCTCGTCGAGCACCCGCATATCCATTTCGCTGACATTGCCGAACTGCGCATTCTGCTCGGCGATGGCTTTCAGCACCAGCGGCGTTTCCACCATTGGCCGGATCCGCGTCTCGACATAGTCGCGCACCAGGGGAATATAAGCAGGCTCGGCGCGGGCAAGCGTCGGCGGAAACAGAAAGGACGCCAACCCAAGGGTTACAGCCGCTCCTATATGCACCCACCGCGCCATCTTGCTTCCCTGTACCGTATCGTCGCTGCACGCTTTAAGCGCAACTTGAAACGATTCGCACCCCGCTTAGTATATGAGCATAAGGTAAAATAGATGTGCAGATCCCGATAGCGGATTCACGAGGCCGGGTTGACAAAATCTGGAACAATTTCAAGTGGTAAATATTAGGATCGCGCGCTCTGATCGGCGATCAGCGCGGACCCTTGGCAATCGGCTCCTGGTAGGTGAAGCCCATGTCCCAAGGGAAGTAGATCCAGGTATCCTGGCTCACCTCGGTGATGAACGTATCGACGGTGGGAACGCCCTTCGGCTTGGCATAGACGCAGGCGAAATGTGCCCTCGGCATCATGGTGCGTACCTGGACAGCGGTCTTGCCGGTATCCGTCAGATCGTCGACGACGAGCACGCCTTCGCCGCCATTTTCCTGCAGTTCGGGCGCTATTCCCTTGAGCAGCGTCATGTCGCCCTGGTTGACATAATCATGATAGGAGGCGACGCAGACGGTCTCGATCAGCCGGATGTTCAATTCGCGCGAGATGATCGCGGCCGGGACGAGGCCGCCACGGGTGATGCAGACGATCGCCTTGAACGTCTGGTCGAGGCCGGCAAGCCGCCAGGCAAGCGCGCGCGCATCGCGGTGGAACTGATCCCAGGAAACGGGAAAGGCTTTATCGGGAAGGGACATCGGGCTGCTCCGCGGCATGAAAAAACAACACGCCGTTTGCCGGCGACCGGACGAGCTTGAGGCGGCAATCGGCCAAACCAGAAATCGCGCGAGTTGCAACTGCGCGAGATCGCGAGTTGCAACGCGCGAGTTCGCGAGCTGCACTGCGCGAGTTGTGGCCGAGGCTCGAAGCGTCATCGGTCGCCGCAATTAACGGAATTTGCCGGTAAAAGGCAAGAGCGCCGATGATGGCGGCAACCATCAACGCGACAACAGAGTCAGCGCCGTCATCGATTGCAGCAAGGTCTTCGTCGTACCGCCGAAAATCATCTGCCAGAGCCAGGAATGCGTATAGGCGCCCATGACGAGAAGATCGATGCTGTCGTCCGAAAGCCGGTTCTCGATGACATGCGAGGTGTTTTTGTCGACGCTTCGGGCCGTCGCAAGCGTAGTCTTCACGCCGTGGCGGGCGAGTGTCGCGGCGATCTCGGCGCCTGGCGTCAGCGGCGATTGCAGCGCCGTGTCGGCCGGATCGACCGAAAAAATCTCCACCTCGTCGGCGGCCTTGAGGATCGGCAGCGCGTCGAAGGTGGCGCGCGCCACCTCTTTCGAGCCGTTCCAGGCGATCAGCACGCGCTTGATCGGCTTTGGCTGGCGGATGATGTAGGGGATAATCAGCACCGGCCGGCCCGTTTCGAACAGGAAACTGTCGACGTCGACATGGCTGTCGGAGGGTTTGGCCGGGTCGGCCTGCGAGGCGATCAGCAGATCGGCGCTGCGCGCGCTTTCGATCAGCGGTGCGGAGCCGTAGCCGGTTGATGTTGCAAAGCTGCGCCATTCGGAGGAGCCGCCCGATGCTTCCGCTTTAGTGCGAAAGATCCGCTCGACCGCGATCGTTTCGCCATGCGCCATATCCTGCAGCGCCTGCACGGCGACAGGATCGGGGATTTCCATCGGCGCCACCAGCGGCACGGCGGAGATGGTTTCGGCATGCAGGCCGATCACATGAGCACCGCTTTCGGCGGCGAAGGCAAAGGCGAAATCGGCAACCGCGCTGCTATTGTCCGTTGTATCGAGAATGGCGAGAATGGTTTTGTAAGACATATCAATTCTCCTTGCGCTGAAATGGCGTGCGCGAGGGAAGGAATGCACCGGACCGTTCTTCCGTTCCTTGACGGGGATCAAGCTCGGTCGCCGGCTCCGGCATTGTCCTCAAGCCTCGGCGGAATGGTTTTCGGCGATGTCCTTTCGCTGGCGGATGGCCTCGATCATGGCGTGCACCTCGGCGCCGGCCGCATCGATCGCCGCCTGCGAGCGACCGCGCACGACGATCTCTGTCGAGAATTTCTGGCCGATATATCGGGGATAGGAACCGATGCTGGTTTCCGGATGGGCTTTCTGGATCGCGGTCAGCGGCGTGCCGATCTCGCCTTCGCCGTAAGGGCAGGCGATGGCGAGCGAGAGCACCGGCGTGCCGGTTCGAAGCGTCGGCAGCACATTGTCGACCATTGCCTGGAAGACCTGCGGCACGCCGGCCATCACATGGACATTGCCGATGATGAAGCCCGGCGCCGTCGACACCGGATTGGCGATATGGACAGCTCCGCGCGGCATGCGCGCCATGCGCTGGCGCGCCTCGGTGAATTCCATCTCACGGCGACGGTACATATCGGCCAGCAGCGTCATCGCCTCTTCGTCATATTCGCAGGGCACGCCGAACGCCTTGGAAATGGCATCGGCGGTGATGTCGTCATGCGTCGGCCCGATGCCGCCTGAGGTGAAGACGTAATCATATTTGCTGCGAAGCGCGTTCAGCGCCTCGACGATCGCCTCCTCGTCGTCGGCGACGATGCGCACCTCCTTGAGGTCGATGCCGGAAAGGGTGAGCAGATCGGCGAGGTGGCCGATATTCTTGTCCTTGGTGCGGCCGGAAAGAAGTTCGTCGCCGATGGCGAGCATGGCGGCGGTGACGACGATGGCAGGGCTCATGGGATGTTCCGTGAAGTGGGGCTGGTGAATAGGTAGCGTCCTTCGGCCCCTTTGCAAACAGCTATCAGGCGCGTTCATTCCCGCTGGAATGAGAAGCGCAAGTGAATTTTCGTCCACGGGCGTTGAACACTGAGTTCTTCAAGGCGGGACTGTGTTCGGAAATCCGCGCATGATAAAGATCCTCTCGATCACGACATTCAACCCACTGCGTGAAGGAAGACAGAAGATGGCGAAGGTTCTCGTCCTTTATTATTCGGCTTATGGCCATATCGAAACCATGGCCTATGCGGTTGCCGAAGGCGCCAAGTCGGCTGGTGCCGACGTCACCGTCAAGCGCGTTCCGGAACTGGTTCCGGAAGAGGTCGCCAAGGCTTCCTACTATAAGGTCGACCAGGCCGCTCCGATCGCCACCGTCGACGAACTGGCGGACTATGACGCGATCATCGTCGGTGCCGGCACCCGCTTCGGCACGGTCGCCTCGCAGATGCGCAATTTCTGGGATCAGACCGGCGGCCTCTGGTTTGCCGGCAAGCTCGTCGGCAAGCTCGGTTCGGTCTTCACCTCGTCGGCGACCCAGCACGGCGGCCAGGAAACGACCATCCTCGGCTTCATCCCGACCTTCCTGCACCAGGGCATGGTCGTCGCCGGCCTGCCTTATGCCTTCCAGGGCCAGATGGGTACCGAGGAAGTCAAGGGCGGCTCGCCCTACGGCGCCTCCACCATCACCAACGGCGACGGCTCGCGCCAGCCTTCCGAGATCGAGCTCGAAGGCGCGAAATACCAGGGCGCCCATGTCGCCAAGCTTGCTGCCAAGCTCGCCTGATCTTTGACGAGAAATAATAAGGCGCGGCGAGCGTAAGCTTGCGGCGCCTTTCCGTTTGATGAGAAATACTTGCCTGATCATTCGCCGGTGCCACCGGCAAAGCGGCGCATGACTGTTTGTTGGTGGTGCGGACGGCGGGGGTCGAACCCGCAAAGCCTAGGCCGAGGGATTTTCTTACCAGCTACGACTTTCGCCGCCGCCTTCCGGCGTTTGTGGTCTGGACTATACCTTCACCCTAGCGTCTGCCTTAGGTGCTGCCCGTCTAGTCTCTACACCTTCCCCTTGCGGGGCTTGGCTCGGGATTGCCATCTGACAGGTTTCCCCGACTTTGAGCAGTTCTACATCAGGCGTTTCCGCCAGTGCACTCAATTTTGTCTAAGTCCCTTGTGTCTACCAATTCCACCACGTCCGCGTGGTTCTTCCTGCTAACAAAGAGAGACGGTTTTCTCAACCGATATTCAGGGGTGGGCATGCGATTCCGTTTCAAAGTCTGGAGGCCGCAATCACCCTCCACAATTTTATATCGGCTTTGAGAGATGAGGTCGGATATTGGGCACTGGGGATATGGCGTTCCAAAACGCTGGTCGCTTCGAATGTCCAGCTGAATTCGGCAGTAAAGCGAAGATCTTGCCTGCTGATTAGAGCTTTGAAAAGCAACGATACGGCACGAATTTTCCGATTTATCTTGCCGATATGCGAGGGCGCGACGGTCGACTGCGAACATTATGCGAGTCAGCGTAGAAAACTTGGCACAACCCCTGCGACACAAGCTTGTTGAATTTCGCAGGACATTGGGACAAAGTACTGGCAGGGGTAGTGTTTGCGATTTCTACTGTTGCAATACGTGCACTTCACTTTTCATTGTGAATGCCGGGACATGTGGTGACTAAACGGCAAAATGGCTTTTGTTCTGAAGACCTTCGGGACGTTGCAGCTCGTTGACGGAGATGGGAACGCTGTTGCGTTTCCCGAGAAAGGCCTGCTGCTTCTCGCCTATTTGTTCACAACCGATCAAGGTTCGGCAGATCGAACGACCTTGGCTCGCTTACTATGGGGCGAGGCCGACAGGGACGTTGCACTTTCGACTTTACGCAAGGTGATTTCGCGCATTAAGGCCCGCCAAATCGATCTCGGGGTAAACATCCTTTCATCAAAGGGCAACATACTCACCCTTGAACGGGCGTCTCTGTCTTCCGACATTCTGCTATCGAACCAGGAGGACGAGGTTGAGCCGTTTGCCCGACTGAGACAGCTGGTGAAACTGATGAACCAGCCTTTTCTGGGGGCGGTTCACAGCCATAGCCGTCAGTTTCAGCGGTGGCTTGCCGAACGGGAAAACTACCATATCGAGTTTCTCGCAAATACATTGAGAACGGCGTCCCGATTGGCCGAGTCGGGAAAGGAATCCGAACTCCTGAGGAAGGCAGCGGTTATCCTGTTTCGGACGGAGCCGAGGGATCCGGAAACGCTGCAATTGCTCATCCGGATATTCAACGCGGAAGAGGAAGTTGAATCCCTCCGGAACTATTTCGAACAGCGGCGTAGTGCGACTTCGAAAGGCATCGCCCCGCGCACCGGATCCGATGACGGTGATGCAAAACCTCTCCGTCCGACATCCATGTCGTCAAAGGCGAAACTCGACGCGGCGCTTCCCCTTGAGCCCGAAGATATCAGCATTGCCATTCCCCGCTTGGTGCTGCTTCCGCCCAGGAACCAATCCGTTCGGCCTCAAGCTGGTTTTCTAGCCGCATCGTTGGTGGAGGATATCACGATCGGATTTTGCGTCTTCAACAGCCTGGAGGTCATAGCCCCGTATTCGGCGGTTCAGATCGGCCACCAGGTGGAGACGCAGAAAGCCTTCTTTGAACGGCATCGCGTCAACTATATCCTCGACACCCGGATCAGCAATTCCGGCGATGAAGTGACCCTGTTCGCCCAGCTGATCTTTTTCGATCAGAATCAAATAGTTTGGGCCGAAAGGTTCAGCCTCGATCGTATGGATCTCGCCAGAGACAGGAGAGTTGTTGCCCGGCAGATCGCTCTCTCCGTGTCCAGCGAAATCGAGCGCCATGAGGCGTTGCGCGAAGATCTGAACCCGATCGCTTACCATCGATATCTTGTCGGCAGGCGGCACCTGGCGCGGCTGACACTTCCGAACCTGCGGCGCGCCCGCAAGGAAATGAAGGCCGCGCTCAGCGAAAGCCCCGATTTCGCGCCGGCGCAGAGTTCTATGGCGCGCACCTACTCCAAGGAATGGTTGTTGACGGCCCGAGGTGATATCGATCTTTTGCAATTGGCTGAGACTTTCGCAAAGCAGGCCACCGAGATGCGTTCGGACTTTGCCGATGGCTATCGCGAGCTCGGTGTTGCCAAACTATTGCAGGGCGCGTTTGATGAAAGCGCCGAAGCAATGGAAATTGCAGAAAGCCTTGCGCCACACTATGCCGACGTGATTGCCGACTACGCGGACACGTTGGTTCATTGTTCGCTCCCCGCCATGGCCTTGCGAAAGATCGAGCGGGCAATCGAGCTGAACCCGCTCGGTCCCGATACCTATTTCTGGACTGCTGCGGGAGCAAACTATGCCCTCGGCGAATTCGAAGCTTCGCTGGACTATATCGGGCAGATGGCCGACCCCAATTTAGCGGACAGGTTGTCCGCCGCAAGTTGGGCCATGTTGGGTCATCAGGACAAGGCGCGGGTCTTCGTACGAAGGTTTCGTGAAGGCAACCCGGACTTCGATGTGGACAAGTGGTTGTCTGCAGTTCCAAGTAAAGAGCAATGGCATAAAGATCTTTATCGTGAAGGCCTGAAGAAAGCTGGATTTTAAACATCAATCGTTAGAGGGCAAAAACATGGCTACAGTTGTTGTTATTAGTGTTGAAGGTCAAGACGGACTCTGGGTCGCTGATCTGGACGCCTGCACAGTACTGCCGCTCCCGGCCCCAAAGGCGGGTGGCTTGAAAGTGGTGACCGATCTTCGCGCCACCGGCGCGACGGTCACAAAGGGCGTGAATTTGGCAGTCACCGTCAAGTCGGCAGAGGCGGCGTTCTCCGGCCATTATGACGGCTAGTGGAAGTGCTATAGCGCGGTTACGTCAGACGCGAAATAGACCTGTAACACTCTGAATTTCGCATGATTTTATTCGGCTTCCGACGAAAGAATTATGTGGAAACGCGCGAGACGGCGGCGAGCGGAAATTGACTTGCTCGCCGTCGAGCATTAGGCATGCACTGTCAAAGTCGTTTTCGATGCCGATCAAGTGTACCGGGTTTCAGCGACAATCTATCGGCCTCGGTCATACGGGTTCGATTCCGGTCGCCCCGGACCAGCTTCACAATATCGTTTGAATATGCATGTATATTGTGGATATATGCGTTCTATTGCTTGACGGGGGCATTTTCGGTGCAAGGATTGCGCCGCGGCGGTTGAGTAAGTGTTGTCTTCTGGGAGTAAGACGATGGTTTACGATTGGAGTGGGGCTAGGGTTCGGCGCGTCCGGATCGTCAAGACCAGTGTCGCGCTTGTTCTGGGAACTGCGATCGCTGCAATACCACTGTTTTTCTGGGCCGTGCAGCTGCGCGGGTTCTAGTCCGGGATAATCAGCTTTCTGCGAGAGGAAGCGTATCTGGCGCTTTGGTCGCGCGCCACCTGTTGATCACCCAGCCGGCGAGCAGCCCCAAGGCGGCGCCCATTGCCTTGATGCCGGCATCATGCAGGCGCGGATGGCGCGTCGGCGAAAGGTACTGCAGATATTCGATGGCGACGGAACCAGCGATCAGCAGCACGGCCACCAATTTCCACTGTTTCGGATAGGCGAGCGCAAAGGCGAGGCCGAGAAGAACATAAGCGCCTGCGCGGTCGGTGTCGACCGTCGTAACGGTCTCCGGCCTCAGCCCGATCGGCGAAACCGTGACGAAGAGGATGACGGCGAGCAGCAGCCAGGCGAGTGGTTTTGCGAAGTTGAACGTGATCATGGCTTTATATTAGTGGCTGGCGTTTTCATTGACAGTTAAAATCAGTTCATGTGCCGCCAATTTTGCGGTGGGCTTAAGAAAGGCTTTCGCAAACAGGGCTGGCGGCGAACCGCAAATGGCCGAAACGGGCTTTCTTTTGCCGGTCGGCCTATGCCATAGCGGCGCTGTAATTATGAGAATGGACCACGCCCGTGACGAGACTTGATGTCGAAAGCGCCGAAGAAGCAATGCGCAGCCTTTTTCCGGCAACACCGCTGCAACTCAACGATCATCTGTCGGCGCGCTACGGGGCCGATATCTGGCTGAAGCGCGAGGATCTGTCGCCGGTGCGCTCCTATAAGATCCGCGGCGCCTTCAATTTCTTCCGCAAGGCGATCGGGCAGGGAGCGGTCGGCAAGACCTTCGTCTGCGCCTCGGCCGGCAATCACGCCCAGGGCTTCGCCTTCGTCTGCCGCCATTTCGGCGTGCCGGGCGTCGTCTTCATGCCGGTGACGACACCGCAGCAGAAGATCGACAAGACGCGCATGTTCGGCGCCGAATTCATCACCATCCGATTGTTCGGAGACTTCTTCGACCAATGCTACCAGGCCGCGCGCGACCATGTCGAGGCAATCGGCGGCGTCATGGTGCCGCCCTTCGACCATGCCGACATCATTGAGGGACAGGCGACCGTCGCCGCTGAAATCATGCAGCAACTGCCTGAGGGAACGGTGCCTGATATGGTCGTCCTGCCGGTCGGCGGCGGCGGCCTTGCCGCCGGCATTACCGGTTATCTCCACCGCACCGTGCCGAAATCGGCTTTCGTCTTCACCGAGCCCGCCGGCGCGCCGAGCCTGAGGCGCAGTATCGAGGCCGGCAAGGTGACGACGCTTGCCAAGGTCGATAATTTCGTCGACGGCGCCGCCGTTGCCCGGATCGGCGACCTGAATTTCGCCGCTCTTTGCGATTTCCCGGCAAGCCAAGTGCAACTGATGCCGGAGAACGCCATCTGCGTCACCATTCAGGAGATGCTGAATGTCGAGGGCGTCGTGCTGGAGCCGGCCGGCGCATTGTCGCTGACGGCGATCGCCGCGATGGACCGCCACGTGATCCGCGGCAAGACCATCGTTGCCGTCGTCTCTGGCGGCAATTTCGATTTCGAGCGTCTGCCTGACGTAAAGGAAAGAGCCATGCGTTACGCAGGGCTGAAGAAATACTTCATCCTGCGGCTTGCCCAGCGCCCCGGGGCGCTCAGGGATTTCCTCAATCTGCTCGGCCCCGACGACGATATCGCCCGTTTCGAATATCTGAAGAAATCAGCGCGCAATTTCGGCTCGATCCTGATCGGCATCGAAACCAAGGCGCCGGACAATTTCGCCAGGCTGATCGGAAATTTCGAAGCTGCCGGCATGGGTTACGAGGATATCACCGAAAACGAGATCCTCGCCAATCTGATCATTTAACTTGGCGACGACGATATCGCCGTGCTAAAGGCGCAGCATGGCTTCGTTCATTTCAAATATTTTTTCGATGTTCTCCGGCGGCAGCAAACCCGCCCCCTCGGAGGCGGCCGGCCCTTCCGGCGAGCCGCAGCTTTACAATGATTGCACGATCTACGCGGAGCCGCGTAGGGAAGGCAGCCAATATCGTCTTGCCGGCCGCATCGAAAAGAAGGTCGGCGACGAGGTGCTGGTACGCAATTTCATCCGCGCCGATCTGTTTAGCTCTTCCGATGATGCGCTCGAATGCACTGTGCGCAAGGCGCAGCAGATCATTGATCAGCATGGTTCGTCGCTCTTTGGTGACGGCGAGAAGCTTCGTCAGGTCTGAAATCGGGATCTGCCGGATCGGCCGGATGTCGGCCGCAATTATTCTTGTTTTTCAATCCTGTGAGCCGGATGCTTCTCCGGCGCGCGCAATCGTGCTCACGCATTCTTAAAGGATTGCGGTCAAAGGTATCGCCTGCAGCATGTGCAGGGCCGCCCTCGTGTTTGACTTTTTCGGACGATCGACCAAAGGATCCGCTGTCGCGATCGCCGCGTCCGCGCGCCGCCGACCGCGCCGGCTTGAAGCTGGGGAGAGGTGATGGAGACGTTCAACCTCGCGCTCTTCGCTGTCGAAGCCGTCGCCTATTTCTCGCTGATGGTCACGCTTCTGCACTTCCGTCATCGGCTCGGTCTGGGCGTCTTCCTGACGGCGCTCGGGGTCATGCATTTCATGGAAACCTATCTGGCGGCGGTCTTCTACGTCTCGTTGCCGTTCGGCGATGTGTCGCCGGGTTCATCGGTCTTCTTCTCCGGCAAGCTGATGATGATCCTGATGCTTTACCGGCAGGAGGATGCCGCCACGGTGCGTCAGCCGATCTACGGCCTGTTCCTCGGCAACCTGCTGACCGTCGGCATCGCCTGGGTGCTGCAGCTGCACCTGCCGCTGCAAATGTCGCCCAACCACACGCCCGATGTCGATTTCCTCAAAGAGATGGGCTGGCTGATGGTCTGGGGCACGGCGTTGCTCTATGTCGATTCACTCGGCATCATCCTGCTTTACGAGAAACTCGGCGATTTCTTCCGCCGGCGCGTCGTGCTGCGCTTCCTGATTTCCGGATTTGTGCTGCTGACCTTCGACCAGATCGGCTTCTTTGCCGCGTTGAATTATTTCCTGGATGTGCCGATCGCTGCATTCTGGGCCGGATGGAAGGCGAAAATGCTGGCCGTCTGCCTCTATGCGGCGATGTTTGCGATCTACGAATATCGTATTCGCCGGGGCGGGGCCAGCGTGTCGGCACGTTCGATCAGCGACGTGTTCGGCGACCTGACATTCCGCGAGCGCTACAACGACCTTCTGGAGCGCACCGGCCGCGATATGCTCACCGGCGTCTACGATCGCACGCGCATGGAAGTTGAAGCACCGCTGATGGTGCGCGAGGCATTGAGGCAGGGGCTATTCGCCACCGTCCTCATTCTCGACGCCGATCACTTCAAGGATGTCAATGACGGCTACGGCCATCTCCAGGGCGATGAGGTGCTGAAGGCGATCGCCGCCCGATTGGGCACGACGTTGCGCTCGAGCGACCGCGTCTTCCGCTTCGGCGGCGAGGAATTCGTTGCCATCTGCCCGGGCACCGACCACGAGGAAGGTCTGCTCCTTGCCGAGCGCCTGCGGTGGACGATCGCCACCAGCGTCAAGACGCCGGATGACCGGCCGGTCACGGTCAGTATCGGCGTTGCGACCGCCGACGAGGACGGTGTCGATTTTACCGCCGTGCTGGCGGCCGCCGATGGCCGGCTTTATGCTGCCAAGAGGAGCGGCCGCAACTGCGTCGTCGGCCGTTCCGGGGTGGTGAAACTCGCTTAAGCCGCGCGGAAGATCTTGGCGCCGGACGGGGCGCTCGTCATGCCGCCATCAACGGTGATCTCGATGCCGGTGATATTGGCCGCGTCATCCGAGGCCAGATAGAGTGCTGCCTTGGCGATTTCGTCAGCTTCGCTCATGCGGCCGAGCGGGCTCATCCCCCCGATGCGGGCTTCCAGCGCCGACATCGCTCTTCCGTCGGTGCCATCGGCGACCAGATCGGCGTCTTCGTGCCGCCTGGTGTCACCTGGTTGACGCGGATGCCGCGGGGCGCGAGCTCGGAGGCCATATTCCGCGTCAACGCCCGGACCGCAGCCTTGGTCGCCGCATAGGCCGACCAGCCGGGGGCGCCGAGCACGGCATGCACCGAACCGTTGAGGATGACAGAAGCGCCGTCGTTGAAATGCGGCAGGGCCCGCCTGCACGGTGAAGAAAACCGCCGTCAGATTGGTGCTGATGATCTGGTTGAACTGCGCGGGCGACGTCTCGCCGAGCGGCGTCGCGCCGCCAATGCCGGCATTGGCGAAGACGATGTCGAACTTGCCGACCTTTGCGGCGGCTTCCGCAAAGGCCTTCTCGGTGGCAGCGGCATCGGTGACGTCGACCTTCAGTGCCAGCACGCCGGCCCCAAGCGCCTTTTCGGCCGCGGCCAGCGTTTCCGGATTGCGGCCGGTGATCACCACCCTGGCGCCCTCATCGATGAAGATCTTGGCGGTGGCGAGACCAATACCGCTGTTTCCGCCGGTGATCAGCGCGACCTTGTTTCTTAGACGCATGATTCATGCTCCTCTTGGAATTGCTAACGATCTGGATTATGATCGTTATCTATAAGGATTATGACTGTAATCCATACGCGTCAAGGAGCATGATGCCGAAAAGTGTAAGCGGTTTTCGGCCGACATCATGCTCATTCGAATTTAGTGCCGGGAGATTCCGATGGGGCGTTCGCAGCTGGAGAAACAGAAGACGCACGAGAAGATCGTCGAGACCGCGTCGAAGCGGCTGCGCGAGGAAGGGCTCGAAGGTATCGGCGTCGCCGACCTGATGAAGGAGGCCGGGCTGACCGTCGGCGGCTTCTACAAGCACTTCGCCTCCCGCGACGATCTCGTCGCCGAGGCGATTCAGTCCGCTTTCGATTCGTGGGGACGCAGGCTGGCGGCCGAGGGTGTGGATCCGGCGGCGATGAAGCCCGCCGATATCGCCGATCGTTACGTCAGTGTCTATCATCGCGACAACCCCGGCGACGGTTGCCCATTTGCGGCGTTGACCTCCGATATAGCCCGCAGCGGCGAGAAGGCGCGGGCGATCGCCACCGATGGGCTCAGGCGTAATTTTGAGGCTTTGGCGAGCAAGGCTGCGGGAGCGGACGAGGGAGAACGGCGACGCAAGGCGATCATGGCCTTCGCGATGATGGCCGGCGGCGTCGGCCTTTCCAGGATTTCCTCCGATGAGCAACTCTCGACCGAAATCCTGGAGACGGTCCGGGATTTTGTCGCCGGTATCGACCAATGACAAACGGCCGGCAATTGCCGGCCGTTCCATGCGAGCATTAGAAGCCGATCAGGCGGCCAGCGCGATTTCCTGGACGCGCGACTTGGCGGCGTCGATGGCCTTTTCGGCAGCTTCGGGACCGAAGGCCAGGCCTTCGACATAGATGGTCTCGATATCGCTGATGCCGAGGAAGCCGAGCACCGACTTCAAGTAGGGCACGGCGTGGTTCAAGGCGGATGCCGGTCCTTGCGAGTAGACGCCACCCGAGGCGAGCACCACATAAACCTTCTTGCCGGTCGCGAGGCCAACCGGGCCGCTTTCCGTGTACTTGAAGGTCAGGCCGGCGCGGGCGACGTTGTCGATCCAGGTCTTCAGCGACGAATAGATGTTGAAGTTGATGAGACCGGTGCTGATGACGATCGTGTCGGCGGCAAGCAGCTCGTTGACAAGTTCGTCGGAAGTTTTGACGGCGGCTGCCTCCTCAGCAGTGCGGGCTTCGGCCGGCTTGCGGATTGCGCCGGTGAAGAGGTTATCGATATGCGGCAACGGATTGGCGGCAAGGTCGCGGCGAACGACAACACTACCAGGGTTCTGGCTCTTCAGCTTTTCAGCGAGGTCGACGGCGATCGGCGTCGAGAGCGAGTCGGCGCGCGGGCTGGACGTCAGAAGAAGGATGGACGACATGGTGCATTTCCTTTCGAATTGGATTTGACGGCCCATTGCTGGGAGGTGAGCCGCAGTGTCGACGAGGAAAATAGGTCTGGCCTGCTATCGAAAAAACGGTGATAATGTCGATCGAAACTATCGATGGAATGGATGGATATGCTTCCGAACCCGACCCTGGACCAATTGCAGGTGTTTTTGACCGTTGCCGAGACCGGCAGCTTTTCGGCCGCCTCGCGGGCGCTGAACCGTGCGCAGTCGGTCGTCAGCTATACGATTGCCAATCTGGAGGCGCAGCTCGAGGTGGCGCTTTTCGAGCGCTCCGGCGCCCGCCAGCCGAAGCTGACGGAGGCGGGCAAGGCGATGCTGGAGGATGCGCGGCGCATACTCGGCGACCTGCAGGTGATGCGAGCGCGCGTCAAGAGCTTGCGGGAAGGGCTTGAAGCGGAGGTGTCCGTCGCCATCAGCGTCATGGTGCCTTCCCGGGCCGTGGTCGATGTCCTGCACGAATTTCGCGAAAGGTTTCCGTCCGTTTCGTTGAACCTCAATGTCGGTGAGCTCGGCGTGGTCATGGACCTCGTCCTCAGCGGCAAGGCGACCATCGGCATTGGCGGCGCAGTCCTGAAACAGGATGATTCGGTCGTCACCGAGCGGATCGGCCACTCCTTCATGTTGCCGGTTGCCGCACCCAATCACCCGCTTGCTGGGATCGACCGGCCGTTGACGCTCGGCGACGTGCGCGAGGAAGTGCAGCTCGTCGTCACCGATGCGTCGGGCCGGACGAAGGGGCGCGATTTCAACGTTCTGTCCTACAAGACATGGCGCGTCAGCGACATTGCCACGAAGCATCAGCTCATCAAGGCCGGCCTTGGCTGGGGCGGTCTTCCTGCCTCAGTGATGCATGACGATCTTCGCAGCGGCGCGCTCGTCCATCTCGATCTGGACGCCTACGAACAGGGCGAGTATGCCATCTATTCGATGCGCCAGCTCGCCAATCCGCCGGGACCTGCGGCTGCCTGGATGATCGACGCGTTCCGCACGCGGCTTTCGGCTTGCCCGAGCCAAGCCGATTTCCATGCTGAGATCGCAGAATTGCGTGAACCCGAAACGCCGCTCGCTGCCGAATGACGAAGGCGCGAGCGCGCCTTCGCCGGCATCTCTTTCCACTTAAAGCACCAGCCTGAACTTCGAGAAACCGTCGGCGCCGTCGCCGGCATCCTCGATCTTGACGCTCTTGACCGCCGCGAGGAACTGCTTCGCCTTTGGGCCGCTCTCGAAGGTCGCCGTCGTGCCCGGCAGCGGCTTGAAGGTCCAGTTCGCATCGGCCGTCGGATTGATCGTGCCCTGGTCGTGGATGTAGCGGACGATGACGTCGCGGTTGGTATCCGGCGCCTGGAAGATCACCTTGTCCGCGGCAATATCCGGGAAATTGCCACCGCCGCCGGCGCGGTAGTTGTTGGAGACGACGACGAATTTCTGGGCGGGATCGATCGGCTTGCCGTCGAAGGCGAGATTCTGGATGCGGTTGGCATCCGGATTGATCGCCTTGCCGGACGAATCATATTTCGGCGGCTGCGACAGATCGATCTGATAGGTCACGCCGTCGATGACGTCGAAATTGTAGGACGGGAAGTCGTTGTTGAGCAGCGGTGCGTCCTTCGAGCCGGCCTCGATGTGATTGAACATGCCGGCCGACATTTCGAGCCAGTTCTTTACCTGTGCGCCGGTGATGGCAACGGCCTGCACCGTGTTCGGGTAGAGATAGAGGTCGGCGACGTTCTTGATGGCGATATCGCCGGCCGGAACGTCGGTGTAGTAGTCGGCGCCGCCGCGTCCGCCAGCCTTGAAGGGGGCCGCCGCCGAAAGCACCGGCAGATCCTTGAACTTGGTGTCGGCCAGCATCTGCTTGATGTACCAGGTCTGGGCCTGGGAGACGACCTGCACCGAGGGATCGTCGGCGACCAGCGCGAAGTAGGAATAGAGCGGCGCCGACGTCTTGCCGACGGGGGTACGCACATAGGCAAGCGTTGCCTCGTGCTCGGCCTTGGCGGCGTCGACCACGTCCTTCTTGTCGGCGTAATCGGCAACCACCTTCTTTTTGTCGTCGCGATGATAGATCGGCCGGGCTTCCGCGGTGAAGTCGACGATCTTCCAGCTGTTGCCGTCTTTTTCCAACAGCAGGTCGATCAGGCCGAGATGCGAACCCCAGAAGCCTGCCATCACCGTGGGCTTGCCGTGCAGCGTGCCCTTGACCGGGTCGGCATTGGCGATGCCATCCCAGCTCTTCGGGCCGGGGAAGACGAGATGCTGGTGGCCGGTGAAGATCGCGTCGATCCCATCGACGGCGGCCAGATGCAGCGAGGCGTTTTCCATCTTTTCGGACGGCGCGGCTCCGTCGATGCCGGAATGGGAAAGCGCGATGACGATATCGGCGCCGGCTTCCTTCATGGCGGGAACCCAGGCCTTGGCGGCCTCGACGATGTCACGCGTCTGCGCTTTGCCTTCGAGATTCTTGATATCCCAGAGCATGATCTGCGGCGGTACGAAGCCGATGAAGCCGATCTTGACCGGGCTCTCCTTGCCGGCGCCGTCCTTGATTTGTTTTTCCACGATAAGGTAGGGCTTGAAGAAGAGATCGTCCTGCTTCGGGTCCGAGGCGAGCTGGCCCTTGGTCAGGTTGGCGCAGACGAAGGGGAAGTTTGCACCTGATAGGACCTTGAACATGAAGTCGAGCCCGTAATTGAACTCGTGATTCCCGAGCGTGCCCACCGTATAGCCGAGCGTGTTCATCGCCTTGATCACGGGATGGACGTCGCCGTCCTTCATGCCGTGCTGATAGGCCATGTAGTCGCCCATCGGATTGCCCTGCAGCACGTCGCCATTGTCGATCAGCAGCGAATTGACGGCTTCCGCGCGGATGCCGTCAATGATCGTTCCGGTGCGAGACAGGCCCATCGTGTCGTTCGGCTTGTCGGCATAATAGTCATACGGGAAGACGTTGACGTGAATATCCGTCGTTTCCATCAGCCGGAGATGCGCCTGGTTGGCGCTGGCGCGTGCGCTGAAGGGATGCAGCAGCACCAGGGCGGAAGTGGCGGCAAGCCCGCCAAGCAGGGAACGGCGGCTCATGACGCCAACGTCGAAAATGGAAGACATCGAACTCTCCTTCAAAGATCATGCATCGTCCGGCCCGTCAGAATTAGGACGAATTGACAAGGAGTACACTGCGAAAATGACAGGACGGCAAAACAATCGCGGAGAAAGGCGACCCGATTCCAACGCGCGCTCGGCACCAGTGCCAAGCGCAGCGACTGACGCGATCTCGGCCGCCCCTGCGGCGCAGAAGCGCCGCAGCCTTACGATTTCAGAGTCAACGTCGCCAAATGAGGTGGGCGATCGCCGTTGGTATGGGTTCTAAGTTGGCGTACCGCCAGCACCGGCCGTATTTCCTTATGGAAAAAGCGGAAATAGGAGGAGACCTGCGCCCGCGCATTCGAATTCACGTCGAACTGGATGCCGACACGGCCATTGTGCTTCCAGCGGATGATGCCTTCGAGCATCCCAAGGTTTTCAGCCTCGATACGGACCTTGCTGCCGGATGCGGCATGGAGCGGCGTCTTCATCTCCAATGCGGCACCGGTCGCCGACAGGTTGAGGATGCGGGCATCCACCTCGCTGTTCAGATATTTGACGCTGCCGAAGACGCGGCAGTTTTTCCGGTCGGCCTTACGGGCCGTGATTTTCAAGTTGCGGGTCATATGTTCTCCCCTGATACAGCCAGGGAGCATAGCGCCCGAAAATTGAAATGGTTTTAGGGGCTTGGCTAAAATTGCAGTGAAACGTCAATTGGCTGTGGCCGTCCTGCGCCCCACCACATGCTCGCGCCAGATGGTGAAGATCCCGGCGGAAACGACGATGATCGAGCCGATGATTGTGTTGATACCGAGCGTTTCGTCATAGATCGTCACACCGATGATCGAGGCGTAGACCAGTGACAGATAGGTCAGCGGCTGAACCGCGGCGGCATCGAGGAGATCGTAGGCGCGGATCAAGAAATAGTGGCTGGAAATGCTGGTCATACAGACCAGCGCCATCCAGCCCCAGTCTGCCCGCGACATAGAGCTCCAGTAGAACGGGCCAATGATGCTCATCGTGATGCCACCGATGACGCCGGTATAGAAGAAGCTCGTCATCGACGAGTCGTCGCGGCTGACGAGACGCGTGGCGATGACGTAGAAGGCGAAGTTGAAGCAGGAAATGACGGCGAGTAGCAGTTTCACATCGAAAAACTCGCCTTCCGGCTTCAGGATCAGCAAAACCCCGAAAAGCCCGACGCCAATTGCAATCCATCGTCGCCAGCCAACCCGCTCGCCGAGGATCGGCATCGACAGCAGTGCGATCAGGATCGGCGTCGCGGAAAAGATCGCTTGTGAGCGGGCAAGGCCGATCACGGCAAAACAAGTGATGGCCAAAACCACCTGAACGGCAAGCAGCACGCCGCGCGTCACCTGAAGCATGGGGCGTTTGGTACGGGCCGTCGCCCTGATGCCGCCGCGCATCTTCGAGGCGAGGATGATCGTGAACAGCGCGAAAGCCCAATAGCGGATCATCGTCACGAAGATCGGCGGATAGGTCGCTGCCAGATGTTTCGAGATGGCGTCCTGCAGCGAAAAGATGGTGATCGCCAGCAGGACGAAAATATAGCCTTGGGTCTTCGATGTCATCACATGCCAATGAACGGGAAACGCCCGCGCGCACCGAAAGTCTGGGCAGGCTTTCCGTGGATATGCAAGGGCTCAAAGCCCGACATTCGGCTTGTCGATGATTTCTCTGAGCGCGAAGCTCGAATTGATCTTGACGACATGGGGCAGGGCCGACAGCCAATCGCGGTGGATGCGCTCATAATCCTCGAGATCGCGGGCGGCGACCCTGAGGATATAGTCGTATTCGCCCGACATCAGGTAACAGACGAGCACGTTCGGGCAGAGTTTCACCGCTGCCTCGAATTCGGCCAACGTCTTGGCGAACTGGCCGGACAGCGAGATATGCACGATGGCGATCATCTTGTAGTCGAGCGCCTTGTGCGAAAGCCGCGCATGATAGCCGCCGATGACGCCGCTTCGTTCGAGGATGTCGAGGCGGCGCGAACAGGCCGAAGGCGACAGGCCGATCCTTTCGGCAAGCTCGGCATTGGTGATGCGGGCATTGGCCTGCAGCACCTTAAGAATCGCAAGATCGATGGTATCCAGATCGGCCATTCGAAGAACCTTCGAAAAAATATAGAGCGTACGCAATAATCACCGAAAAACCGCCTCTTCGCAAATCGTCTTTGCAAGGACATTTCACGCCCTTGGTGGTTGGATTCAATGTCCGAGGAAATCCGCGACTGCGGATGACATGAGAGGAACGCAAATGCGTGTCGGTTGCCCGAAGGAAATCAAGAACCATGAATACCGTGTCGGCCTGACGCCGGCTTCGGTGCGTGAATATGTTGCCCATGGCCATGAGGTCTGGGTTGAAACCAAGGCGGGCGCCGGCATCGGCGCCGATGACGGCGCCTATGCTGCGGCTGGCGCGAAGATCGCCGCCTCCGCCAAGGATATTTTTGAAAAATGCGATATGATCGTCAAGGTGAAGGAGCCGCAGCCCTCCGAATGGGCGCAGCTCCGCGACGGTCAGCTTCTCTACACCTATCTGCATCTGGCCCCCGATCCCGATCAGACCAAGGGTCTGATCGCCTCCGGCGTCACCGCGATCGCCTATGAGACGGTGACCGACGAACGCGGCGGCCTGCCGCTGCTGGCGCCGATGTCGGAGGTTGCCGGCCGCCTGTCGATCCAGGCGGGCGCCACCGCCCTGCAGAAGGCCAATGGCGGCCTCGGCATCCTGCTCGGCGGCGTGCCCGGCGTTCTGCCGGCCAAGGTTGCGGTCATCGGCGGCGGTGTCGTCGGACTGCATGCCGCCAGGATGGCCGCCGGCCTCGGCGCCGATGTCAGCATCCTCGACCGGTCGCTGCCGCGCCTGCGCCAGCTCGACGATATCTTCGCAGGCCGCATCCACACGCGTTATTCCAGCATCCAGGCTTTGGAGGAGGAAGTCTTCACGGCCGATCTCATTATCGGCGCCGTGCTGATCCCAGGTGCCGCCGCGCCGAAGCTCGTCACCCGCGAAATGCTATCCGGCATGAAGAAAGGCTCGGTCATCGTCGATGTCGCCATCGACCAGGGCGGCTGCTTCGAGACCTCGCATGCGACGACCCATTCCGATCCGACCTATGAGGTCGACGGCGTCGTGCATTACTGCGTCGCCAACATGCCGGGCGCGGTACCGGTCACCTCGGCGCATGCCCTGAACAATGCCACGCTGGTCCACGGCCTGGCGCTTGCCGATCGCGGCCTGCGCGCCATCGCCGAAGACAAACATCTGCGGAACGGCCTGAACGTGCACAAGGGCCGCATCACCAACAAGCCGGTCGCCGAGGCGCTCGGCTACGAGGCTTTCGCGCCGGAAAGCGTGCTGAACGTAGCGTAAGCTAGCTGACTATAGGTTAGGCGCTGGTCTCTGCAAGAACCGGCGTCTTTACCTTGTCGATCCGGCATTGGAAGCAGTTGTTGCGCGCCGAGCGCACGTGCACATAGGCTATGTCGGGCCGCGCCAGCAGCTTTTCGCCGTAGGCCGGAATATTGGCGATATCAGTCACTGCGCCGGTGCCATAGACGATGCGGTCGTTCTTGCTATAGCCGCGGACGATGAAGTCGGGGCTCATCGTCAACATTGGCGGCTGGATCTCCTCGGCGGCGTAGCGTCGGCAGGGCTGCTTGTGGAGGAAAATCGGCCCGGTTTCGGCATAGGGCTGCAGCTCCGGGAACGGCCGGTAGGCGAAAACCAGAAACTCCTCGCCTTCTTCGATATTCCCCAGGCAGTGGCGGCAAGGGTTGCCGTCACCGTCGGAAACCACCGTCTCAGGCAGGTTGTCATATGCGTCGCGGCCACCGCTCCAGAGATGTTCAGCGTCAGTGGTCGGCATGGCGGCAAAACGAATGGCGGTCACGGCAAATCTCCTTGTGATCGCCATGAAATTGCACCCGGACCATCGCCCAAGCCACCCGTTTCTTGCGGGTGCTATTGCTTGTCGAGATCGCCGCGGACAATCTCGTACTTGATGCCAGACATGCCAATTCATCGACGTTTGAAGAGAAGTTTCCACCCTCATTCCTATGCTCGTCACAGGATTCCAGTGCGCCCAAGTCCTTGGGCGCGATAGACGCTTTCCTTTGTGGGATTGCTTCATTCCCGGCGCAGACGCGCCGTGTCTGGATTCCTGTGACAGGCACAGGAAGGTAAACCAAACAGTCAGCTTTTCCGCGCCATCTCCAGCAGCTCCTTGTCGCTCAGCGGCCGGACGATGCCGGTGCCGGTCGAGACCGGGGAGAAGCCGTACATCTGGTAGAGCTGCAGTGCGCGCGGGTGGTCGAGATTGTTTGTTGTGGTGGTGACCCGCTTCGGATTCAGCGACCATATGGCGTAGAGCGCTTGCAGCAGGAACCATTTACCGATGCCGAGGCCGAGCGCGTGTTCGATCAGGCCGAAATGGCTGAGCTCGATCGTATCTTCGTCCTCGCAGAAATATTCGTAGAAGCCGGCGGGCGCGCCGTTGACGTAGAGGACGCTGATATTGTTGCGCTTGTCGTTCAACGTCTCGGCAAGCTGCTCGTCGCTCATGCGCAACCGGTCCACCCATTGCCAGCGCGCGCCGACCTGCCGGTACAGATAGCGGTAAAAGGGCAAGGGGATCTCGGGAGCGCGCATGATCGCCGTTTGGATATTGACGGGCACTGGCATGCTCGCCTTCGGCGGCGCCGTCATTTCCAGCCGGGTGATATGCGCTTTGAGCGACGCGGGTGTCTTCCCCATGGCGATCAGGCTTTGACCGGCGTCGGCGGGCCGGTGACGATAGGCGTATCGTCACGGCTGCCCCATTCGCTCCACGAGCCGTCGTAAAGTTTGTTGTCGTGATGGCCGAGCGATTCCAGCGCCAGCGTGATGATTGCTGCGGTGATGCCTGAGCCGCAGGAGGTGACGACAGGCTTGGAAAGATCGATGCCGGCATCCTCGATGGTCTGGCGCAGTTCGGGCAGCGATTTGAACCGGCCCTGGTTGGCAAAGGTGCCGGAGGGCAGGCTGCGGGCGCCCGGCATATGGCCGGAGCGCATGCCGGCGCGCGGCTCGGGCTCGGCAGCAGCGAAGCGGCCGGCGCTGCGGGCATCGGCAATCTGCATCGCACCGCTCGAGACGATGTCACGCATCCTATCGAGCGTCACCACCCGGCTCTCGTCGAAGTCAGGCGTGAAACTCGCCGGCGCATAGTTGGGTGCGGTGCTTTCGAGCGGACGGCCTTCGGCCTTCCAGCCGTCGAGACCGCCGTCGAGCACGAAGACGTTCTTCGCGCCCATCACCCGGAACAGCCACCAGACGCGCGGCGAGGCGAACAGGCCAATGCCGTCATAGACGACGATCCGATCGTTTTCGCTGATGCCGAGCCGGCCGACTTCGGCGGCGAAATAGTCGGGCGAGGGGATCGTGTGCGGCAGCGACGTCGAGTGGTCGGCGATCTTGTCCTGGTCGAAGCGGATGGAACCGGGAATATGGCCGGCCGCATATTCGACATCGGCATCGCGTTTCTGCGCCGGCAGATAGAAGGAGGCGTCCAGCACGCGCAGGTCCGGCTTCCCGAGTTCCGCCTGCAGCCAGTCGGCCGACACGACGAAACGGCTCTTGGTCTCACTCATTGTGGTCTCCCTTGATGGTCAGGCTTCGTCGCCGGGCGTGCCGAAGCGGATGCGGAAGCGCCGGTTCTCTTTGCCCTTCTTCTCGATCTTGGCGATGTGGATCTGCCCGACTTCCTGAGTCTCGGAAACATGTGTGCCGCCGCAGGGCTGGCTGTCAATCGACGAGTTCTCGCCGATGCAGACGAGGCTGACGCGGCCGAGCCCCATCGGCGGGCGGACATTCTTCGATTTGACGATATCAGGATTGGCCGCAAGCTCTTCGTCGGTGATCCATTGCAGGGTGACCGGATGGTTCTGACCGACCAGTTCCATCAGCTTGGCCGTGACTTCGTCTTTGTCGATCGTCTCGGTCATGTCGAAGTCGACGCGGCTTTCCTCCTCGCCGACGGCAGCCCCGGTGATCGGAAAGGAGCAGACGACTGAGAGCAGATGGCAGGCCGTGTGCATGCGCATCAGCCTGTAGCGGCGCAGCCAGTCGAGGTGCAGCACCAGCGTCTCGCCGACCACGGGCTTCGGCTCGTTTTCGAGCGGCACATGGATGACGATATCCTTGCTCGGACCGTGCTTCGTCTGGCCAAGGGCGATCTTGGTGCCGTCGGCGCGTTCAAGCTCGCCGGTATCACCCGGCTGGCCGCCGGATGTCGCATAGAAGCAGGTCTGGTCCAGTTCGATGCCCCCATCTTCGTGAACGGCGGTGACGACCGCCTCGCATGTCGAAAGATAGAAGTCGTCACGATAGAGGGCATTGACGGGCATGGGATCTCACGCGGGCTCGTAGGGAACGTTTATATCGGGTGACGCGGCCATCCAGCCTGGAACGGGCAGCCCCTTCGACGTCAGGAAGTCCGGGTTGAAGAGCTTCGACTGATAGCGGTTGCCGTAATCGCAGAGGATCGTCACCACGGTGTGGCCGGGGCCTAGATCCCGGGCGAGATTGACCGCGCCGGCAATGTTGATCGCCGTCGAGCCGCCAAGGCACAGGCCCTCGTTTTCGACCAGATCAAAAAGATAGGGAAGCGCTTCTGCATCGGACACCCGATAGGAAAAATCGGGGGTGAAGCCTTCGAGATTGGCAGTGATGCGGCCCTGTCCGATGCCCTCGGTGATCGAGGAGCCCTCGGATTTCAGCGCGCCGTTCTGGTAGAATTCATAGAGAGCGGCGCCATCGGGATCGGCAATGCCGATCTTGACGTCTGCCTTGAAAGCCTTGAGGCCGGTAGCGACACCTGCCAGCGTGCCGCCGGAACCGACCGAGCAGATGAAGCCGTCGATCTTGCCGTCGGTATCGTTCCAGATCTCTGGGGCGGTCGTTTCGATATGCGCCTGCCGGTTGGCGACGTTGTCGAACTGGTTTGCCCAGATCGCCCCGTTCGGTTCGGTCTTCGCCAACTGCTCGGCGAGCCGGCCGGAAACCTTCACGTAGTTGTTCGGGTTCTTGTAGGGAACGGCGGGCACCTCGACGAGTTCGGCGCCGAGCAGTTTCAGAGCGTCCTTCTTTTCCTGGCTCTGCGTTTCCGGGATGACGATAACGGTGCGGTAGCCGAGCGCCTTGGCGACCAGCGTCAGCCCGATACCCGTGTTGCCGGCCGTGCCTTCAACGATCACGCCGCCGGGCCGAAGCAGGCCCTTCCGCTCTGCGTCGCGGATGATAAAGAGCGCGGCGCGATCCTTCACCGACTGGCCGGGGTTCAGGAACTCCGCCTTGCCGAGAATGGTGCAGCCGGTCGCCGCCGACGCACCCTTGAGTTTGATCAGGGGCGTGTTGCCGATGGCTTCGAGGACGGAAGGGTGGAAGGTCATGGAATCTGCCTCTATTCGAACTCTTACTTTAGGAACGGTCTTTTCCCTTCACAAGGCTGAGTTGGCAAGAAATGCTATTCCACGCCTCTGTCGGGCACGATAAAATTTGGCCTTCCTCCCCTGAAATGACGCGTAGCCGACAATCCCACCGTGCGCGGAGTGATCCGAAGATTGACTTTCCCCGTACGGATGACGACAAAGCGAAAACGGAGCGCGGCAACAGGGCGTGACCGAAACCGGCATGATTCACGAGCAGATCGATACGATCGATGCATTGATGGCGCATTATGTCGCCGGCTCCTTGCCTGAGCCGGCGCGTGTGTTGGTGCGGTCCCATCTCGAAATGACGCCGGATAATCGCAGCCTGGTCAAAAGCCTCGAGCTGCTGGCCGGGGAGGCCCTGGAAAGCGCGCCTGTTGCTGCCATTGCCGATCGCGACCGGCGGCTTTCGGCGATCTTTTCCTCGGCGCCTGCCGTCTCTGTGCCACGTGCGGCAGCGCGGCCGGAAAACGTACTGTTTCCCCAAGCGTTGCGCGATCTCGTCGGCTGCGAGGTCGAGGATGTGCCCTGGCGCAAGCGCTTGCCGGGCTTCAAGGAATATTGCTTCGATATGGACGGCTGCGAGGTCAACCTGATGTGGATCCGCCCGGGCCGTGCCTTGCCGGCGCATACCCACAAAGGCATGGAACTCATCCTCATCCTCGACGGCGCCTTCAACGATGAACGCGGCCGTTTCGGCCCCGGCGACATCTCCATCGCCGACGAGACGGTCGACCACCGACCGGTCGCCGAAAAGGACAGGCCTTGCATCGCCTTTGCCGTTTCGGACGGGCCGGTCAGACTGACGGGATCCTTTCGTCAGATGATCGGCGACCTGATCGGCTGAAAGCAGCCACAATGGTGTGATAGAGCCATAAATCCGGGAGACGCAGAGAACTTCCGGACCTGTTTTCGTGTTGGTCAGGCAGAGCCGGAGGAACATGTGATGCATGATTTCATCGCCCGTCCCGAACATGGAATCGTCTGGATCACCGGGGCAAGTTCCGGGATCGGCCGGGCGCTTGCGCTGAAGCTCGCGGCCGAAGGATACAAGGTCGCCGTTACCGCCAGACGTCACGAAAAGCTGGTCGAGCTGCAGGCCGAAGCCAGCGGTCTTTCCGGCAGTATCGTGGTTCTCGACGGCGACGTCACCGATGCCGAGGACATGGAACATGTCATGGCCTCCATCGAATATGAGCATGGCACGCTCGCCATGGCGATCCTCAATGCCGGCGTCTACCTGCCGGTCCATGCCGAGGACCTGAACCGCGCCGATTTCGAAAAAAGCTTTGCCGTCAATCTTTCCGGCGTCGTCAACTGTCTGCTGCCGGCGATCGGCCATATGAAGGCGAAAGGCCAGGGGCAGATCGCCATCGTCTCCTCCGTCACTGGCTATGGCGGCCTGCCTACGGGTGCGGCCTATGGCGCCACCAAGGCGGCGCTGATCAATATGGCCGAAAGCCTGAAATTCGATCTCGACAAGATCGGCATCCGCATCCAGCTCGTCAGCCCAGGCTTCGTCGATACGCCGGCGACGAGGAGGAACGCCTTTCCGATGCCGGCCTTGGTGTCGCCCGAAGACGCCGCCCGGCAGATTGCCGCCGGGCTGAAATTGCGGGCCTTCGAGATCACGTTCCCGAAGCGCTTCACCACCATGCTGAAACTGGCGCGCCTGCTCCCCTATGGTGCTTATTTCACGCTGGTGAACCGAGTGACCGGCTGGCGGGAGCGGCCGCCATTGACTGGTCACCATTCGGTGACGCCGCATTTAGCGGAATGATCACCGGCGCGAGAACACGACTTGGCGCACATCGATATTGCGGGCGCGGAAGCCGGCCTCGCAATAGAACAGGTAGAATTCCCAGAGCCGCTTGAAACGCTCGTCGAAGCCCATCGGGCGGATGCGCTCCCAGACCGACCAGAAGCGCTCGCGCCATTCGGCAAGTGTGCGCGCATAGTCGAGCCCGAAGCCGAAATCCTTGTCCAGCGACAGGCCGACCTTGCCGGCGAGTTCGGCCAGATGGTTGCGCGTCGGCAGCATGCCGCCGGGAAAGACATATTTCTGGATGAAGTCGGGATTGCTGCGATACTGGTCGAAGGATTCTGGCTGGATGGTGATGATCTGCAGGCCTGCCTTGCCGCCCGGCTTCAGGCATTGCCTGAGCTTGGAAAAATAGGATGGCCAGTATTTCTCGCCGACTGCTTCGAACATCTCGATCGAGACGATCCGGTCATAGAGCCCGGTCTCGTCGCGGTAGTCCTGGAAACGGAACTCGACGCGGTCGCCGAGGCCGGCTTTGCGGATGCGCTCCTCGGCGAAAGCGAGCTGCTCGCGGCTGATCGTCAGCCCGGTCACCTTGCAATTTAGCTCGCCTGCTGCGAATTCGGCAAAACCACCCCAGCCGCAGCCGATCTCCAGCACGTGATCCCCAGGCCCGATGCCGGTCGCCTCCGCGAGCGCGCGGTATTTGGCATTCTGCGCCGATTGCAGGTCGTTGGCCCCGGTCGAATAGAGTGCCGAGGAATAGGTCATGCTCGGATCGAGCCATTGCTTGTAGAAATCGTTGCCGAGATCGTAGTGGGCGGAAATGTTCCGCTTCGAGCCCGTCCTGGTATTGGTGTTCATCCAATGGCGGACGCGCTCGAAGAGGCGGCCAAGGCCGCCCTTGCCATGCGCATAGCTGTAGACGGCCTCGCCGTTGACGAGGAAGAGTTCAAGGAAGGCGGCGATGTCGGGGCTGTCCCAATCGCCGTCCATATAGGTTTCGGCAACCCCGATCGTGCCGCTCGTCAGCGCCCGATAGGCAAGATTCCAGTTGTGGAGGCTGAGCGCCGCCTTTGGACCGGCCTTCCTGCCCTCGACCAACAGTCTGCGGCCGTCGGGGAGGGTAACGGCGAGCGAACCGTGCTGCATGTGCAGAAGTCCGCGCACAGCCAGCTTTGCCTTGAAGGGCAGACCTTTCACCATGCGGGACATGTTTTCGGCCGTCAGCGTCACCGCATCACGAGCCAGCAGATTCCAGTCCTGCGCCTTACTCATCTCTCCTCCTCCAGCATTTTTTGCCGGTTAGGGGCGACGATACATCCGTGACGATGTGTTCGGGCGGCCTCCGGCCATTACATCGAAAGCTAATGTCATTCCGCCGCGTCTGCAAGCGGGCAGGGCTGGTGGATGCTGACTTCAG
This sequence comes from Rhizobium sp. NZLR8, assembly GCF_019685025.1. Taxonomy (NCBI): domain Bacteria; kingdom Pseudomonadati; phylum Pseudomonadota; class Alphaproteobacteria; order Hyphomicrobiales; family Rhizobiaceae; genus Rhizobium; species Rhizobium sp. NZLR8. The sequence goes on from NZ_JABDVY010000007.1 coordinate 60,493, forward strand.
GCGGCGGGGCCGGACGCCTGATATAGCGCGCGCCTTTCAGCCAGAGTTTCAGCGCTTCCCAATGTATACCGGCCACGATTTTGACGGTGAGGAAAGGTATGTACGCCGTCAGCCTTAGCAGCGAGGCGCTGGTCAAGGGCTCTTGTCGCCCGGAATACGTCGCCGAAAGCAGCGGGCCTTCATTGTCGGTTTCGAGGATTCGCCAGCGGATTTCCGCGCCGGGCGGCAAGATGCGGAAATGATAGCGCCCCACCACACCGATGAAGGGCGAGACGTGGAAGAGCTTTTCGCAGCTCTGGCGAAGCCCGCTTTCCGACATCTCGCCGCGGCCGACGGGACAGACATAGCTGTGCCGCTCGCCGAAGGTGTTGCGCACCTCGTAGATCATCGCGACGAGTGCGCCACCGGCATCATAGGCGTGGTAGACGCAGAGCGGGTTGAAGACATAGCCGAGAATTCGGGGATAGCAGACGAGCAGGATCCTGTCGGCACGATCGAGCCCCGCTTGGGTCAGCAGCCGGTCGGCATAGATGCGTAGTCGCGTGTTGCCGGCATCGGCATGGTCCCTTTCGTAAAACGACACGAGATTGCCTCTGTTGACGGAAAACAGCATCGACGCCAGGTCCGCCTCATCGAGCCGATCAAGATCGACAAGCAGCGAGAAGACGCGGTAGCGGAAGCGATGGCCGAACGGTTTCATCCGTTGATGCATGATGTCGCCGACATAGAGTGCTGCCGCCGCATCCGGTGGCGGGCCGTTGGCCACCGTGTCCATGCCACGCTTTTCGCCGCGTCCTCTCATGCTGTTGCATCCGGTTGAGGTTCCCAGGTTCGGACCGTCCGCCAGGGGATGATGCCGCCCATCGCCTCCGCTGCCGCGAGGCCGGAAACGAGGCCATCCTCGTGAAATCCATATCCCGTCCAGGCGCCGGCGAAATGGCAATTGTTCTCTCCCTGAATGGCGGCAAGCGCCTGCTGCGCCTTCACCGCTTCGGTCGAAAATTGCGGATGCTCGTAGGCGAATTCCGCAAAAACCCTGCGGGGGTCCGGCTCACGATCCGGATTGAGCGTCACGAACAGCGGAAAATTGTCGTCGATGCCCTGCAGCCTGTTCATCCAGTAGGTGACGGCCACGCCTGCCTTTCCATCTACGCGGCTGGAACGCAGATAGTTCCACGAAGCCCAGACCTTGCGCCGCTGCGGCATAAGGGCTTCGTCGCGGTGCAGGACGACGCGGTTTGGCTGATAGGGGATGGCGGCAAGCAGTCTCCTTTCCCCGTCGGTAGCATCGACGAGCAGGCGGGCTGCCTGGTCGCTGTGGCAAGCCAAGATCACTTTGTCGAAGGCGTGTTCGCTGCCCGTATCGTCAATGATCGCGATGCCGCTCGCGGAGCGGCGCACGCTGCGCACGCCGCAGGAAAGCTTCATCCGTTCGCCGAGCGGCTGAAGCAGCCGGTCGAGATAGGTGCGGCTGCCGCCGGTCACCGTCCGCCACTGGTGCTGCCGGCGATAGATCAGCCGGTGGTTGTCGAAGAAATTGACGAAATGTTCGGCGGGAAACTGCAGCATGCGGGCGGACGGCGTCGACCAGATGGCCGCCGCCATCGGCAGGAGATAGTTGTTGGTGAAACCCGGCGAAAAGCCGCGCCAGTCGAGATAATCGCCGATCGAACGGGAGGCGAGATGGCCGGCCGCCCGGTCTTCGAGGCAGGTGCGGTTGAAGCGCAGGATCTCACGAATCATCCACAGGAACGACGGCCGCAGCAGATTGCGCTTCTGTGCGAAGATCGAAGACAGCCCGCCGCCGCACCATTCCAGTCTGCCGCGGTCGAGTGAGAGCGAAAAGCTCATGTCGCTTGCATGCGTGGCGATGCCGAGCTCGGCAAAGAGCGTCGTCAGATTTGGGTAATTCTGTTCGTTATAGACGATGAAGCCGGTATCGACCGCAATCCGAACCCCATCGTAATCGACGTCGACCGTCGCCGTGTGGCCGCCCGCCCGCGCTTGGCTCTCGTAGAGCGTAACGTCGTGTACCTGACACAGCGCCCAGGCCGCGGAGGCGCCCGAGATGCCGGAGCCGATGATGGCGATCTTCAGCCGGCGGGGAGCAGGACGCAAGTGCGCGTTCATGTGGCGTCCTTTGTGGCGTTGTAGGCGGCGAGCGCCCGGTTGCGCGCGCGCGTGTGGTCGACGATCGGTTTCGGATAGGTTTGGCCAAGCGTGATGCCTGCCGCGTCGAGCATGCTCTTTGGCGCTTCGAACGGCCGATGGATGTATTTTGCCCCGAGCTCTCGAAGCTCCGGCACATGAGCTCTGATATAGTCACCGTCCGGATCGAAGGTCTGGCCCTGCAGCACCGGATTGAAGATCCGGAAAAACGGTGAGGCATCGGCTCCTGAGCCAGCCACCCACTGCCAGCTTGCGGCGTTGTTGGCGGGATCGGCATCGACCAGCGTGTCGCGAAACCAGGCCTCGCCCCGGCGCCAGTCGACCATCAGATCCTTGATGAGGAATGAGGCGACGATCATGCGTACGCGATTGTGCATCCAGCCATGGTGCCAGAGCTGGCGCATGCCGGCATCGACGATCGGGTAGCCGGTCACCCCCCGGCGCCACGCGTTGAAATCGTCATCGTCGTTGCGCCATTCGAAGCCGTCGAATCGATTGTTCCAGTTTTCAGAGGCAAGCTGCGGGAAATGGAAAAGCAGGTGATAGGAAAATTCGCGCCAGGCGATCTCCTTGCGGAAATGCACGATATCGGCCGCCGGCACTTGGCTCGTAAGACCGCGTGTCGCATCCCAGATACGGGCAGGGGAGATCTCGCCAAGTGCCAGATGCGGTGACAGCATCGATGTCGCTTGCTTCGCAGGATAGTCGCGGTTCTCTTTGTAGCCATCGAGCGCTTCCTCGACGAAGTCACGTAGGTTCTGCTGCGCACCTTCTTCGCCCGGCGTCCAGAGATCGCCAAAACCCTTCGCCCAGTTCGGCTTCGTCGGCAGCAGTCTCCAGCTCTCCGGCCTTTCGGATTTTAGAAGCTGCGAGGCCAGCCTTAGTTTCGCAGGCGCGGCGAGCGGCCGCTCTGGTTCGCCGGCGGCCTCCAGCGCCCGCCAGAAAGGCGTGTAGACGCGGTAGGGTGTGCCGGCGCCGGTCATCAGCCGGGAAGGTTCGTGCAGCAGCTGGCCGCCGAAGCTTCTCGCCTCGATCGCCTGCTTTTCCAGTTCGTGCTTGATTTGGATATCGATGGCGATTCCGGATGGATCGTAGCGGCGGTTCCAGAAGACGGCTTCGGCACCACTCTCCCTGATCAAAGCGCAGAGCACCTCGAGGGCCTCGCCGCTGGCAAGCACCAGTCCTCCCTGCTGCTTGCGCAACGACCTGTCGAGCGCTTCCAGCGAATGGTGCAGCCACCAGCTTTGCGCAGCGCCCAGTGGACCGGTGCCTGCCGTGGGCTCGTTTATATAGAGGGGGATGACCGGCCGGCCGGAGAGATCGGCTGCATTGAGAGCCTGGTTGTCGTCAAGGCGCAAGTCCTTGCGAAACCAGAGAATGGCCGGTTTTGCCGCGTCCTGTGCCAATAAAGCCGTTCCTGCTTGTGTTCTTTTCGACCTGCTACGAATGTACGGAACGGCCGGATCAAAAGTTTCATCCGCGAGAACAAGCTTTGCATCGCCGTCGCGACATGAAAAAGGCCGGCGTGAACCGGCCTTTTCTGTCAGCGGAGGGTGCCTGTTAGTTGTCGTACTCGCGGCAGGCGTCGCTGATCGATGCGCCGCTCTGACCGCCGCGGGTGTCGACGCCGGACATCTGTTGCGGCATGCCGGGGCATTCCATCGATTGCGGACGGCCGATGCTTTGTGTCGTCATCGGGTCAACCGCCGTGCTGCGCACCGGATACATGCCGTTGTCACTGTTGGTGTAATCGGATGAATAGCTACCTGAACTCGGATCGGTCGAGCCGCCATTCGTCGGCCCGATCGGGTCGGGGTTCGACTGGCCAAAGGCAGACGATGCCATGCCGATCGCAAGCAGCGAAGCGGCAATAAGGGACTTGGTCATGAGGATATCCTCCTTTGATTTTCATCTTGGGTGGCCCTCGGGTAACCGCCCGCTGGAATCATTGTTCCGAAATTTGCCAAAAAACTTTTACGCGAACCTTGCATGGTTACGCATAAACCTTAACGGGCGAAGCCGCTGGATCGGCATCGCCGCCTGCCTTAATTGCTGGATAAACGCTGAAAACCGGCAGCATGAGGCCGCTATGTTCATTTCCTCTCGCGAGGCCGCAGATTTGGGCCTCCAGATTGCCCTTGCACTCGCCTTGACAGCAAGCGGCATGGCGATCGCGTCCTCTGCCGTGGGCCGCGAGAAGGACAGGATTTCTTCAATCGACGTCAGCCGCCCCTCGCTATGGACCGCCACTCCGATGCGCGTCGATCCAACCGCGCAAGCCGAGCTGCGCGCCGATACTCCGGTCGCGCGGGAGCTCGCCGCCAGCACCGATACCCTCTGCCACGACTCGATTGGTCTCCGACTCTCCTGCGGCTTACTGGCCACCCGCACGGCTTTCTAAGGCGGTTTTTGCCTTCTCAAGAGCGGCCGTCGTCTTTCCGCAAGCTTGCAAAATGCAATAATTTGCCGTTATCAATCGATAGCAACGACCGTCCGATATTCCTCCTTAAAAGGATCTACGTTTTGTCCCTGCCGATGCCCCGTGGCTTCGAGAAGCCTTATGCCGCCTTCCTGTTCGATATGGATGGCACCATTCTCAATTCGATCCAGGCGGCCGAGCGTGCATGGAGCGACTGGGCAAGGCGTCACGGGCTCGATGTCGCCACCTTTTTGCCGAAGATGCACGGATCGCGTGGCATTGACACGATCACCCGGCTGAACCTGCCCGGGGTGGACCCCGAACATGAATCCAGGCTGGTGACCGAAGCCGAAATCGCCGATGTCAGCGACGTCGTTGCCATTCCCGGTGCTGCGACATTCCTGAGTTCACTGCCTCCGGATCGCTGGGCGATCGTTACATCCTCGCCGTTGCGTCTTGCCCATCGGCGGCTGGAGGCGGCAGGCTTGCCGGTGCCGAAATTCATGGTGACGGCGGAGGATGTGAAGGTCGGTAAACCCGATCCGCAATGTTATATTCTGGGCGCCGAACGGCTCGGCGTCAGCACCCATGATTGCCTGGTGTTCGAGGATGTCGCAGCCGGCATCGTTGCCGGCGAGGCCGCCGGCGCCGATGTCATGGTCGTCACCGCTGCTCATCACCACAAGATAGAGACGCGGCATCCGACCCTCGCATCCTATGACGAGATTTCGGTGCGTATCTCAGCCGACCATAAGATGTTCATCGTCCCGAACGCGGCCTGATAGCAGCCGCGTCACGTTTCCTGCCGTTCACTCCGCGGCAGCGGCAAGACAGCGATCGATGATGCTGCCGATTTCGCTGCGGCAGGATCCGCAATTGGTACCAGCACTCGTTTCCTTGCCGACAGTCTCGACGCTGTGGCATCCGCCGTGCACGGCGGCAGCGATCTGGTTGACCCCGACGCTGAAGCAGGAGCAGACGGTGGCGCCCGGATCCGGCCTGCCGGCGCCGGGACGGCCTGCGACGAGTGCAAAGCGTTTCCTGAGGTCGCCATGCGAGGCGGAAAGCTGCGAGATCGCCCAGTTGCGGGCGACGGCGACCGGTTCGCGGGCGAGGAACAGCGCGGCGAGCAGGGTCTCGCCATCGAAGAAGGCCAGCCTGAGGTCGCCGGATTGCCGATCGGCATAACCCAGCGGCTCGATTTCATCGGGAATGGCGAAAACCGCGCGGCACCAGGCCGTCCAGTCGTCGACAGTGTTTCTGAAGGCAAGTTCCAGCCGCCAGCCGCCGTCGGCTTTCGCCAGCGCCCAATAGGCTGCCTCAGGTGTCGCCGGTTTTGTCGCCGAGACGGCGAAGCCATAATGGGTGGCGGGGAAGGGCCGAACGGCAACGGCAACGTTCTTCGACGCCGGCTGGCCGGAAAACGGATCGGTTATCGGCGCGACCACGGCGTCGATCCGCGCTTTCGCGGCGAACTGGTCGTTCCAGTGCATCGGCGCAAAGATGCCGCCGCGTGCCTGGCGATCGGTCACCAGCGCCCGGACGATCGCTTTGCCATGGGGGCTGTCGATCTCGACGAGGCCGGCGCTTGATATACCGGTCTCGATGGCGTCGCGCGGATGGATCTCGGCAAAGGGTTCGGCGATGTGGGCGGAAAGCCGCGCGCTCTTTCCTGTGCGCGTCATCGTGTGCCAGTGGTCGCGGACGCGCCCGGTGTTCAGCGTGAAGGGGAAATCGGCATTGGTGCGATCGGTTGCCGGCGGTTTCACCGCGATGAAGCGCGCCTTGCCGTCGGCATGGAAAAACCCGCCCTCGGCGAAGAAGCGGGTGATGCCGGGTGCGGTCCCTGGCGCCTGCGGCCATTGAAAGGGCGATAGTTCATCGTAGGCGCCGTCGCTTATGCCGGCACGAGCGCCGATGTCGAAATCGCGGCTGCCGTTATTTTCGAAGGCGGAGAGGGCGGCATGTTCGGCAAAGATTGCGGCCGGTGCATTAAAGTCGAAGGCGGCGGCAAATCCCATGCGGCGTCCGACCTCTGCAAGCTGCCACCAGTCGGCCTTGGCATCGCCTGATATGCCGAGAAACGGCCGTTGTCTGGAAATGCGCCGTTCGGAATTGGTAACGGTGCCGTCCTTTTCGCCCCAGCCGAGCGAGGGTAGAAGCACATCTGCGTGCCGGGTCGTATCCGTCTCTTTGAGGATGTCGGAGACGACCACGAAGGGACAGGCGGCGATCGCGCTTTCGACGCTGTCGGCATCCGGCATCGAGACGACGGGATTGGTGGCCATGATCCAGAGCGCCTTGATGCGCCCGTCGGCCACGGCGCGGAACATGTCGACCGCCTTCAGGCCCGGTTTTGCGGCGATGACCGGTGAATTCCAGAAGCGCTGCACGCGGTCCCGGTCTTGCGGATTTTCGATCGCCATATGGGCGGCAAGCATATTGGCGAGACCGCCGACCTCGCGCCCGCCCATCGCGTTCGGCTGGCCGGTCAGCGAGAACGGTCCCATGCCTGGGCGGCCGATGCGGCCGGTCGCCAGATGGCAGTTGATAATCGCATTGACCTTGTCGGTGCCGGAGGAGGATTGGTTGACGCCCTGGCTATAGCAGGTCACGACTTTCGGCGTGGTCTCGAACAGGCGGAAGAATTCCCGGATCTGCATGGCCGGCAGGCCGGTCCGCTCCAGGAGATCGTTGATATCAAGCGCCGCGGCAGCCGCAAAGGCGTCGGCGAAATCTTCCGTGTGGGAAGCGATATAATTTTGGTCGATTGCCGGGCTTGTCGCGAGATGGGCAAGCAGTCCCATGAACAGCGCGACGTCGCCGTCCGGGCGGATTGCCAGATGCAGGTCGGCGATATCGCATGTCATCGTCCGGCGCGGATCGATGACGACGATGCGCATGTTTGGCCGCGCCACCTTTGCGGCGGCAAGCCGCTGGTAGATGACGGGATGACACCAGGCGAGGTTGGAGCCGGTGAGCACCACCAGATCGGCGAGTTCGATATCCTCGTAGGTTCCGGGCACCGTGTCGGCGCCGAAGGCGCGGCGATGCCCCGCCACCGAGGAGGACATGCAGAGCCTTGAATTGGTATCGATATTGCCGGAGCCGATGAAACCCTTCATCAGCTTGTTGGCGACGTAATAGTCCTCGGTCAGCAACTGGCCCGAGACATAGAAGGCAACGGAGTCAGGCCCGTGTTCGGCGATCGTTTCGGAAAAACGCCGGGCGACCAGATCCAGCGCCTCGTCCCAACCGCTGCGCTCGCCTGCGATTTCGGGGTAGAGAAGCCGGCCATCGAGATCGATGGTTTCGGCAAGTGCCGACCCCTTCGAGCACAGCCGGCCGAAATTCGACGGGTGCTCGGGATCGCCCTTGACGCTGACTGAGCCTGCCTCGTCGACGGTGGCGAGAACGCCGCAGCCGACGCCGCAATAGGGACAGGTGGTCTTGACCTCGGCTACCATCTATTCCGCCGCCATCATCAGGCTTTCCAGGGCAATGAACAGCCTGCCGTCTTCGTTCAGCACCTGTATCGTCCGGACCTCGCCCTGGTCGGCACCGAGAGCCTTGCCGGTTTCCAGCGAGATCACCCAGTTGTGCAGCGGGCAGGTGACGGCTTTGCCGTGAACGATGCCCTGAGACAGCGGCCCGCCCTTGTGTGGGCAATGATCCTCGATGGCGAAGACCTCGTTTTCGGCGGTGCGGAAGACGGCGATTTTGCCCTGCGGTGTCTTTACGCAACGCGCCCCACGTAGCGGGATGTCGGAGATGTCGCCTATTGCGATCCAGTTCATGTCCATCTCCTTACTCTGCAGCCTGCGGATAGCCGATCGTCGCCATCGGCTTGAACTCATGCTTGTCCTTGCCGGAAACACGCTCCGACCACGGGTCGACCTGGGCAAATTTTTGGCTGAAGACGAAGCGCTCGTAATAGGCTTTGCGCTTTTCGGCATCGCCCATGATCTGCCGGCGGATTTCTTCGAGGCCAACACGCTTGGCCCACTTGTAAATGCGCTCGAGATAACGGGCCTGCTCGCGGTACATTTGCGTCAGTGCCACGATATGCTCCAGCGCCTCGTCCTCGGTCCGCACGAGCCCAAGGACCTCCGTACCCTTGATGTCGAGACCGGCGGCACCGGCGAAATGGATCTCGAAACCGGAATCGACGCAGATCACGCCGATATCCTTGCAGGTTGCCTCGGCGCAGTTGCGCGGGCAGCCGGACACGGCCAATTTCAGCTTGGCCGGCGTCCAGGAGCCCCACATGAATTTCTCGATGCGGATGCCGAGACCGGTGGAATCCTGGGTGCCGAAGCGACACCAGTCGGAGCCGACGCAGGTCTTCACTGTGCGCAGACCCTTGGCATAGGCCTGGCCGGAAACGAAACCGGCCTTGCCGAGGTCGGCCCAGACGGCGGGCAGGTCTTCCTTCTCGATACCGAGCAGGTCGATCCGCTGGCCGCCCGTCACCTTCACCATGGGGATCTCGAATTTGTCGACGACATCGGCGATGGCGCGCAGCTCGTTCGAATTGGTGACGCCACCCCACATCCGCGGAACGACGGAGTAGGTGCCGTCCTTCTGGATGTTGGCATGGACGCGCTCATTGATGAAACGCGACTGGTAGTCGTCGGCATATTGGTCCGGCCAGTCGCTGACCAGGTAATAGTTGAGTGCCGGCCGACATTTGGCGCAGCCGCAGGAGGTCTTCCATTCCAATTCCTGCATGACGGCGGGGATGCTCTTCAGCCCTTTCGCCTTGATCAGGCGGCGGACGTCGTCATGGCCGAGTTCGGTGCAGGTGCACATCGGCTGCACGGCAGCCGGGTTGTAGCTGTCGCCGAGCGTCAGCGCCATGAGTTGTTCGACGAGGCCAGTACAGGAGCCGCACGAGGCGGATGCCTTCGTGTGGGCCCGCACGTCGTCGAGCGACGTCAGCCCTTTGCCTGAAATCGTCGAGGTGATCTTTCCCTTACATACGCCGTTGCAGCCACAGATCTCCGCGTCATCCGGCAAGGCTGCAACGGCCGCCATAGGGTCCAGCGGCGACCCTCCCTGATAGGCCTGTCCGAAGATCAGCGTCTCGCGCATCTCCGAAATATCAGTCGCTTTTTTCTTCAGGTCGTTGAACCAGGCGCCGTCAGCGGTCTCGCCGTAAAGCACGGTGCCGATGATCTTGTTGTCCTTCAGCACCAGGCGCTTGTAGACGCCGGCGCTGGCATCGCGCAGCACAATTTCCTGGCGGTCGTCGCCGTCGGCGAAGTCGCCAAGGGAATAGAGTTCGATGCCGGTGACCTTGAGCTTGGTCGGTGTATCCGCATGCACGAAAGCCGGCGAGCGATCGCCCGAGAGATGTGCTGCGGCAATCCGAGCCATTTCATAGAGCGGCGCAACAAGGCCGTAGACCATGCCGCCCACCTCGGCACATTCGCCAAGCGCAAGAATATTGCCATCCGAGGTCTGCATGCCGGCATCGACGACGATGCCGCGATTGACCGCAAGGCCGGCGTCCTTCGCCAGGCCCACACTCGGACGAATGCCGACGGCCATTACCACCAGCGTTGCCGGGATGATGCGGCCGTCGTCAAGCTCGATACCCTCGACCCTGCCGTTGCCGACGATCGCCTTGGTATTGGCCTTGCAGATGACCTTGATGCCACGTTCTTCGACCGCCTTCTGCAGCAGATAGCCGGCGGCGGGGTCGAGCTGGCGCTCCATCAGCGTCGGCATGACGTGCAGCACGGTGACGTCCATGCCTCGCTGGGCAAGACCGGCCGCCGCTTCGAGGCCAAGCAGACCGCCGCCGATGACAACAGCCTTTTCGCGCGACTGAGCGGCAAGCAGCATCGCCTGCACGTCGTCCAGATCGCGATAGGTGATGACGCCCGGCAGATCCTTGCCGGGGACCGGGATGATGAAGGGCACCGAACCGGTTGCGATCACCAGCTTGTCATAGCTTTCGGTGACGCCGTGGTCGGAGGTGACGGTCTTGGCGACGCGATCGATGTTGACGATCTTGTGGCCCTTGTAGAGCATGATGCCGTGCTTGATGTACCAGCCGTCACCGTGAATGATGATCTGCTCGTAGTCCTTCTCCCCGGAGAGAACCGGCGACAGCATGATGCGGTCGTAATTGACGCGCGGCTCGGCATTGAAGATCGTAACTTCATAGCGTCCGGGCGCCTGTTCGAAGAGGTGCTCCAACATGCGCCCGGGCGCCATGCCATTGCCGATGATGACAAGTTTTTCGGTCATATTTCCAAGTCCTTAGATCAGGTTGCAGCCACGGGCGCGGAGTGCCCTTGGCGCGACAGTTGCTTTACGGACAGGTGCATCCAGATGAGAGAAGCGACGACGATTGCAAAGAGCAGCAGGAAACAGCTGGACCATAGGCCGGTCATGTCCTTGAGCAGGCCGAAGGCGATCGGCAAGATGAAGCCGCCAAGGCCGCCCATCATCCCGACGATGCCACCGACGGCGCCGACGCTTTCGGGATAGTAGGCGGGAATGTGCTTGTAGACGGCGGCCTTGCCGAGGCTCATGAAGAAGCCGAGCACGAAGATGACGACGATGAAAATGGCAGGCGTAATCGTAGCGGCCGGCAGGGACAGAATGAGGGTGGCCACGGCCGATACGGCCAGCATCGTATACATGACGCTGCGTGCGCCCTTTTTGTCCGACAACACGCCGCCGAAGGCGCGGAAGATGCTGCCCGGGATCGAGTAGCAGGCCGCAACCATCCCGGCCGTTTCCAGGTTGAAGCCGTAGACGCCGACCAGATAGCGCGGCAGCCACAGCGACAGGGCAACGAAGCCTCCGAAGGCGAAGAAATAGTAGAGCGAGAAACGCCAGACCTGAACGTTCTGCAGCGGCGCGAATTCCTGAGCCAGGCTCTTGGAGGCGACGCCGCGCTCGCGGCGAAGACGGAAGGCCGGGTCATCGGTGGTGGTGAACCAGAAGACGATTGCCATCAGCGCCAGACAGACGGCCCAGATCTCCGCAACCGCCTGCCAGCCCCATGCCAGCAGGACGAAGGGGGCGGCGAATTTGGTCACGGCCGCGCCGACATTGCCGGCGCCGAAGATGCCGAGCGCCGTTCCCTGCTTTTCCGCCGGGAAGAAGGGCGAGACATAGGCGACACCGACCGCGAAGGAGCCGCCGGCAAGCCCGACTCCGAGACCGGCAATCAGCATCTGCGAATAGGTCTGGGCGTAGGAGAGCAGGAATGTCGCCAATGCGGCGGCCAGCATGGTGATCGTGTAAACGAGACGGCCGCCGTAACGCCCTGTCCAGATGCCGAGGACGATGCGCACCAGCGAGCCGGTGAGGACCGGGGTGCCGACCAGTAATCCGAACTCCGCCTCGTTCAGGCCGAGATCCTGCTTGATGCGGATGCCGATGATCGCAAAGATCGTCCAGACGGCGAAACAGAGGGTGAAGGCGGCTGTGGAGATCCACAATGCTTTGGCTGGTTCGCCGGCGGACATAGGCTCTGCTTTCTCGATGACGGACATGGCTTCTCCGTGGCCCGACGAGGTCGTGCCGATCCATTGTTGGGGGTTAAAACAAAAAAGCCGCTGGCCAGGCCGCGCATACACGAGGTGCGCGAAGTATCCTGATCAGCGGCTTTGCTGGTGGCGCCCGTCGTTGGACGCCGAATTCATGTCAGTAGGACCTACGTCTTCAATCTGAAGAGCAATGTCTCTGTTTTGCGCGAGCGCCTAATGCGCGCTCATTGTGCTGATCGTCGTTGATCTGCGCGCTAATAACCTTGCAAGCTGTGTGCCAGATTGGTGTTTTCATATCAAGGCACTGAATAAAAACAGTATTTTTAAAAGTCTGTCGTCTGCTCGTTTTTGGGGCTACTAAAAATCGTGCAAATTTTTTGTGCGTTGCGGTGGGGCGGACGGAGATCATTGCTGGCGTTTTGTGCAGGCCGGCCTGTCGATCAGGTCTCATCGCTGTGGGAAGCGAAGGGCAGGGTGCTCCGAACGGCGAAGCCCGCAACATAGTCCGGCAATCGCGTCGGATCGAAGACGTGGTCGTCCATGAAGCGGTCGCCTTCGTCATTGCCTTCGATGCGGATATCGGCGTCATCGGGTGCGTTGTCGTCGCCGAGGGCTCTGCGATAAAGATCGGGGCGATAGGCGGATGCGGCGGCCCTTGCGCTGTTGAGGCTGGCCTCGGCCTGTCCCCAGCGGATCATTTGGCTGTAGATCCATAGAGCATGGCTTGGCCGGGGATAGTTGGCGAAGCCGGAATGGAACATGAAATAGTCGGCAATGACGCGGCGGTTGCCCTTTGCATCGAGGCTGAATTCGCCGGCGAGAACACGGCGAATGATCTCGACGGGGGCGGCGATATAGCGGGAATCGGCAAGTGCTGCCGCCAGCGTGTCGTGATTGTCCGGCCGGTCGCACCAGCGGGCTGCGGCGTCGAGCGCCACGATCAGCCGGGAAACGGTTTCCGGATGGCTTTCCGCCCAGTCCGGCCGCATGCCGATCACCTTTTCCGGAGCCGATGGCCAGATATCCTGTTTGGCGGCAACGATGCGGCCGAGGCCGCGCTCCGAGGCGACCATATTCCACGGCGCGCCGACGCAGAAACCGTCGATCGCGCCGGCTGCAAGCGCGTCCGAAGTCAGTGGCGGCGGCACGACGACGAGCTTGACGTCCCTGTCGGGATCGATGCCGCCAGCCGCCAGCCAGTAGCGGAATTCGTAATTATGGGAGGAAAAGGGATAAGTGACCCCGAAGGTCGGTAGCGGCTCGCCGCGCATCTTCATCGCCGCCAGTGTCTTCGCCAAAGCTTGCGCATTGTCGAGCGCATTTGCCGTTTCCGGCAATCCCGCGTCATTTCGCATCCTGTCGAAAAGTCGCGTCGACAGCGTGATCGCGTTGCCGCCGCGTCCCAGAGAAAACGGCGTGATTGTCGGCGAGGGATTGGAGCCGAGACCCAGCATGGAGGCGACTGGCATCGGCGACAGCATGTGGGCGATATCGAACTGGCGGAATGCCAGGCGGTCGCGGACAGTCGCCCAGGAGACGTCCTTGACGAGATCGAGCGTCAGGCCTTCCTTTTGCGCAAAGCCGAATTCTGCCGCCGCAATCAGCACCGATGCGTCGACGAGCGGAATGAAGCCGGCCCGCAGCACTTTCGGCCCTTCGTTGTTCACGCGCACGGGCGAGGGCAGCCCGCCGCTAAAATTCGTCGCCTTCGTCATCATATCCACTCCGGTTCCTCCGGAAATTCACGAACGTCGGCCATTACATCAACAGCCCTGCGGCGGTGACGACGCTCTGGGCGATTTCCGACATCTTCTTCTTTTCGTTCATCGCTGTCTGGCGCAACAGGGCGAACGCCTCTTCTTCGGACAGTCCGCGCATTTTCATCAATATGCCCTTGGCGCGCTCGATGAGCTTGCGTTCCTCCAGCGCTGAGCGGGCATCGGCAAGCTCGCGCCGCAGCCGGCTGAAGGCATTGAAGCGGCTGACGGCCATGTCGAGGATCGGCTTGACACGTTCCTTCTTCAATCCGTCGACGATATAGGCCGAGACGCCGGCATCGACCGCAGCTTCGATCGAGGCCGTGTCGGAGCGATCGACGAACATGGCGATTGGCCGGCTGACCGTGCGCGTCAGCTGGAACAGATGCTCCATCATGTCGCGGTTGGGATTTTCGATATCGATGATGATTACGTCGGGCGTCAGTGTTTCGATGATTCGCGCGATGCCGTTGACCTCATGCACCACGGTGACGCGCGCATGCCCTGCCTCGCGCAGCCCTTCTTCGATGATGGAGGCGCGTATGGCATTTTCGTCGATCACCAGAATTGTCAGATCGAGATGCGTCATTATTCATTGATGACGCACTGCAGCAATTTTGGCAAGGTGTCGCCTGAAAAACGTGCATCAACGCAAATGCCTAAAAAACAATCAAATGCTGCACTTTTGGGCTTCTCCATTCAACAGACCGATGTCGATAGCCCGATTTTTCTGGCCCGTTGCCGCTTGAGGAAGCGCTCCGTTTCGGCGAAAAGGCGTGACGCTCTCGACCGCGATCTTTTTGAGGATCAGGAGTGCCAGATCCTCTGGGCAGAAGGTAGGTTTATTGGCCACCAGTGAAGTTCGTCCGATCGAACGGGTCGGGGACGATGGGCTTGCGGCGCGGGCGCTGCGGGCTGTTGAAGCGATCCTCGGCATTGCCGCGGCATCCGTTCTCGCCGTGTTGCTGTTCATGGTGCTCGTCACGGTCTGCCTGCGTTATTTCCTCGGCACCGGCTTCATCGGTGCCGAGGACCTCGGAGTCTGGCTGCATGTGGCACTGATCGCACTCGGCGCGCCGCTCAGCCTCAACAGCGCGCTTGCCATGCGCCTCGACGTTTTCGTCAGGATGCTGCCGGAAAGCCTGCAGAAGGTCACGCGGATCGGCGCCGATATCTTCACCGTGCTTTCCGCCTTGATCCTGAGTTTCGGCGGCAACCAGATCATGACGATGCTCGGCGGTATCTCGCCGACGCTCGGTCTGCCGGAATGGATCCGCTTCGGCTTCCTCGGCGCCGGCGGCGCGCTGATCCTCGTCGTATTGCTTCTGCAGCGTATCGCCGACGGCAAGGTCCTGCCGGTAACGCTTTCGCTTGCGCTGGGCGTCGCGCTCTATGCCGGCATCCCGCATATCTCAATTGATCTCGACTGGCCGCCAAGCATTTTCCTCGGGTTGATCGCGGCGATCGGTCTCGTGCTCGCCGCGCCGCTGCCGCACGCCTTTCTCGCCGCGGCCTATGTCGCCATCGCCTTCGGCAGCAGCCTGCCGGAAGCGGCGATCGTTTCCTCGACCGTCACCGGCATATCGAAATTCCTGCTGCTCGCCATTCCCTTCTTCCTGCTAGTCGGCGGCCTGCTGACGGCTTCGGGCGTCGCCAATCAGCTCGTCCGTTTTGCTGCCGCCATGGTTGGTCATCGCCGGGCCGGACTGGCGCAGACGACGCTTTTGACCAGTGTTCTCTTTTCCGGCGCTTCCGGCTCCTCGGTCGCAAATGCCGCTTTCGGCGCGTCGACCTTCCAGCCCGAACTGGTCAAGCACGGCTATCGACCGGCGCAGGCGGCGGCGATCATCGCCTCGACATCGGTTCTCGACAACATCATCCCGCCGTCGATCGCATTTCTCATCCTTGCCTCGGCGACCAATCTTTCCGTCGGCGCACTGCTCGTCGGCGGCTTTTTTGCCGGCTGCCTGATGGCCATATGCCTGGCGGTTGCCATTCACCTGACGGTCACCGAACAGGTGCCGTTGCCGCGCGCGACCGCGAGACAGCGCTGGCAATCGGCGGTCCAGGCGATCCCCGCCTTCGGCCTCGGCGTCATAGTCGTCGTCGGCATCCGTATCGGCATCGTCACGACCACGGAGGCAGCAGCACTCGCCGCCTTTTACACGCTGCTGCTCGGCATCGGTGCGCGCCTCGGTTTCCTCTCGCTCTATGTTGCCTTTCGTCAGGCGGCGGTCGAGGCAGCGGCGATCGGTCTCCTGATCGGCACGGCCGGCCCCTTCGCCTTCCTGTTGGCGGTCGATGACGTGTCCTCGCTGATCTCGCATCTGACGACGGCGCTCGGCGGCAGCGCGCTTGCCGTCATTCTTTTGTCGAACGTCATTTTGCTGGTCGTCGGTCTCGTTCTCGACATCGGTGCCGCGATCCTGCTCTTCGGCCCGATCCTGCTGCCGGCAGCGGTTGCCGCCGGCATCGATCCCATCCAGTTCGGCGTGATCATCGTGGTCAACCTGATGATCCACGGACTGACGCCGCCGCTCGGCATGCTGATCTTCGTCGTCAGCGGCGTCACCCGCATTCCCGCCTCAGAGCTCTTCCGGGCCGTCGTTCCTTATCTGCTCGCCCTTCTGGTCTCGCTCGCAATCCTTTGCGCCTGGGCCATCATCGTCTAACGAACAGGACAACCCCATGGACAATCTCAACCGACGCCATTTCCTGAAGACCGCAGCGCTCGCCGGAACGGCGCTCGCGGCGCCCGCTTTCGTCCGCACGGCCGCCGCCCGCACGACGACGATCACGATTGCCTCGCTGCTTAACGACGACAAGCCGGAAACGAAGATCTGGGTGAAGATCGGCGAACTGGTCGAAGCCAAGCTTCCCGGCCAGTTCAAGTTCAATATCGTCAGGAACGGCGCGCTCGGCGGCGAGAAGGAAGTGGCCGAGGGCGTGCGCCTCGGCTCGATCCAGGCCAGCCTCTCGACGGTCTCGTCGCTCTCCGGCTGGGCGCCGGAATTGCAGATCCTCGATCTGCCCTTCCTCTTCCGCGATGCCGACCATGTGCGCAGGACCGTCAGCGGCGATGTCGGTGCCGATCTCAAGCAGAGGCTGCAGGCGCAGAATTTCGTCGTCGGCGATTTCATCAATTATGGCGCCCGCCATCTCCTGACCAAGGAACCGGTGACGCGGCCCGAGCAACTCAAGGGCAAGCGCATCCGCGTCATCCAGAGCCCGCTGCACACCAAGCTCTGGAGCGCGTTCGGCACGACACCGATCGGCATTCCGATCACCGAGACCTACAATGCGCTCGCAACCGGCGTCGCCGACGCGATGGACCTGACCAAATCGGCCTATTCCGGCTTCAAGCTTTATGAGGTCGTGCCTGATATGACCGAGACTGGCCACATCTGGGCATCCGGCGTCATCTATTATTCCTCGACCTTCTGGGCTGGCCTCAATGACGAGCAGAAGGCGGTGTTCCAGCAGGCTTCCAGCGAAGGCGCCACCTATTTCAACCAGCTGATCGTCGACGACGAGGTGAAGTCCGTCGAGACGGCGCTTGGCCATGGCGGCAAGCTCTTGAAGCCGGAAGCCTTCGATGAATGGCAGAAGGGCGCGCAGGGCGTCTGGGCCGATTTCGCGCCTATTGTCGGCGGCATCGACAGGATCAAAACCGTGCAGGCGGCTTGAATGAGGGCAGGGCGGACCCCTGATGTTTCAGATAAGGCCGATTGAAATATCGGCCCTGTCATCGCTCGGATGCATCGGAAAAATAATGCCGCCGTAGGCCTGAAATCGAAAGAGCATGCCTTCGGTGATCGTGGTATATGACGTACTTAAAATCCTGGAATGGGAAGTTTTTATCTTCGGCCGGTGCGATCCTGTTGACCGCAATCTCGTGACCGCTTCCGGCGGACGGATCCCATGGCCTCGATTTGAGATGATCAAGATTTAACACAAGGCTTTGGAGGGCCGACCATGAGCTTACGCATCAACGATATTGCTCCCGATTTTACCGCCGACACCACACAGGGACCGGTCAGCTTCCATGATTGGATCGGCAGTGGCTGGGCCGTCCTGTTCTCGCATCCGAAGAATTTCACGCCTGTCTGCACGACCGAGCTCGGCGCCATGGCCGGCCTGGCCGGGGACTTTTCCAAGCGTGGTGTCAAGATCATCGGCATCTCCGTCGATCCTGTGGAAAGCCATGCCAAGTGGAAGAACGACATCAGGACCGCCACCGGCTTCGACGTCGATTATCCGCTGATCGGCGATAAGGACCTCAAGGTCGCCAAGCTCTACGACATGCTGCCGGCCGGCGCCGGCGAGAGCTCGGAAGGCCGCACGCCCGCCGACAACGCAACGGTGCGTTCGGTCTTCATCATCGGTCCCGATAAGAAGATCAAGCTGATCCTCACCTATCCGATGACGACGGGGCGGAATTTCAACGAGATCCTGCGCGCCATCGATTCCATCCAGCTGACGGCCAAGCACCAGGTGGCGACACCGGCGAACTGGAACCAGGGCGAGGACGTCATCATCACCGCAGCGGTTTCCAACGAAGACGCAATCACGCGTTTTGGCTCCTTCGATACGGTTCTGCCGTATCTCCGGAAGACCAAGCAACCGACGGCCTGACCGCTGTATTCAAAGCTTTCCTGAAGCCGCCGCGGCCATCTGGCGCGGCGGCTTTTTCGTGCGGGCATTGCGGAAATGGCAAGCTTCGCGCCTTGATCGATGCTATCTAGGATCACCGTCGCGATGGAAGTCGAACCTGCTGAGATCCGATGATAGGGCGAAAGCGTCAGTCCGGCATTGGGAGGAGAACGGCGAAGGCCATGCTTTCGCTCTGCCTTCTGTTTTCCGCCGCAGCCAGTGGAAAAGCCCAGCCGGAAGAAAGCGCTGCCGAGCCGGCCTGTCTCTACTCCGGGCCTTCGGCGTCGGGATCGGGCGAGACACTCTGCATCCGTAAGGACAATTTCAATCGCGACCTTTGCGTCGCGATCGAGCATTTCGCCAGCGCCAATCAATTGCCGCCGGATTATTTCGCCCGTCTCATCTGGCGCGAAAGCACCTTTCGCCCCGATGCCGTGAGCTTTAAGGGAGCGCAGGGGATTGCGCAGTTCATGCCCGGAACGGCGAAACTGCGCGGCCTTGAGGACAGCTACCAGGTGCTGGAAGCCCTGCGGAAATCGGCGCAGTATCTCGATGAATTGCGCAATCGTTTCGGCAATCTCGGCCTTGCCGCCGCTGCCTACAATGCCGGCGAAAACGGCCTTTCTTCTTACCTAGCGTCAGGAAGATTACCTTACGAGACGCGCGGCTACGTCATGGCGATCACCGCTCATACGGTGGAGGAGTGGAAGGACAATCCGCCGGAAGATGCGGCCGCCCCGCTCGACAAGGACAGGCCCTTTCTCGAGGGTTGCGTGGCGCTTGCCGAACGCCGGATATTGAAGGACACGCCTTGGCGTCCGGAGGGCGATTGGGCGCCCTGGGGCGTCCAGCTTGCCGCGAACGCGGATGTCGCGGTGGCCCGGCGTATGTTTCTCGATTCGGTGCAGGATCTGCCTGCGCCGCTCAATGCGGAGCAACCGCTGATCCTGCGACAGCGTGATCGCAGCTTCGGCTTTCGCCCGCGTTATGCTGCCCGCATCGGCCGGCAGACGCGCCCGGAAGCCAACAACCTCTGCAACCAGATCCGCAGTCACGGCGGCACCTGCCTTGTTTTCAAGAATCGATAGCGGGGCCGCTTTCCCATCTTGGCGAAAACTCCGCTTGCGGGATCGCGGCACGGCGCAGCATAGTCGCCGCGGATCATGCAAAGGGAGGAACGACAATGCGGGTTTTGGTCATCGGGGCAACGGGCCATGTCGGAACCTATCTCGTTCCTCGTCTGGTTGAGGCGGGGCACGACGTCGTCACGATCAGCCGCGGCGCCGCCAAGCCCTACACGGAAAACCGCGCCTGGGCTGCCGTCGATCAGCGTCGGATGGATCGGGCAGCGATGGAACGGACCGGTGAATTCGGCACGGCCGTGCGTGAGTTGAAAGCCGACACCGTCATCGACATGATCTGCTTCACGCTGGAGAGCGCGGAGCATCTGGTGACGGCACTATCGGGGCATGTCGGTCATTTCCTGCATACCGGCACGATCTGGACACACGGCCACGCCAGTGCCGTGCCGACACTGGAAGAGGCGCCGAAGTCTCCTTTCGGTGACTATGGCATCCAGAAGGCGGCGATCGAAACCTATCTGCTGCAGCAGGCAAGGCTTCACGGCTTTCCGGCAACCATCATCCATCCCGGCCATATTGTCGGTCCCGGATGGGCGCCGCTCAATCCTGCCGGTAATTTCAACCTGCAGGTCTTTTCAACCCTTGCTCGGGGAGAGACCCTGGCGCTGCCCCATTTCGGCCTGGAGACTGTCCATCACGTCCATGCCGATGACGTGGCGGCGATGTTCATGGGTGCGATCGCCAACAGGAATGCGTCGATCGGGGAAAGTTTCCACGCGGTTTCGGAGCAGGCGCTGACGCTTCGCGGTTATGCCGAAGCCATGTCGCGGTGGTTCGGGCAGGAGCCGAAGCTCACCTTCGCCCCATTCAATGCCTGGGCCAAAAGCCAGACGGCCGAAGATGCGAAGGCGACGTGGGAGCATATTGCCCGAAGCCCGAATTGCTCGATCGCCAAAGCCCGGCGCCTGCTCGGTTACACCCCCAGGTACACGTCCCAGCAGGCGGTGCAGGAGGCGGTGGGATGGCTGGTCGGGCAGGGGCGGATCAAAACCTGATCCACCATCGCTGCCATTGGCCGGCTTTCAGCGGATCAGGATAGCCCTGAAATCATTGACGTTGGTTCCGGTCGGGCCGGTTTCGAAGAGGTCGCTGGTGGCCGCAAAGCCGGAATAGCTGTCATTGCCGTCGAGCAGCCGGCGCGGATCGAGCCCGGCGGCACGAAGGCGCTTGACGGTGCCACCATCGGCAAAGGCGCCGGCATTATCCTCCGAGCCATCGATCCCGTCCGTGTCGGCGGCAAGGACATGGATACCCTCCTGTCCGTCGATATCAAGCGCCATGGCGAGCGCGAATTCGCCGTTGCGTCCGCCTTTGCCGCCCTTGGCTCGGAGCG
Organism: Rhizobium sp. NZLR8; assembly: GCF_019685025.1. NCBI lineage: Bacteria > Pseudomonadati > Pseudomonadota > Alphaproteobacteria > Hyphomicrobiales > Rhizobiaceae > Rhizobium > Rhizobium sp. NZLR8. The sequence goes on from NZ_JABDVY010000007.1 coordinate 81,477, forward strand.
TCACCGTCGTCTCGCCGCCGGAAAGGATGACGACCGGCTTCGAAAACGGCCTGTTCCGGCCCAGCACCTCGCGGGCGATGGCCGCATGCACCCGCGCCACGTCGCGCGATTCTCCCTCGATCGCATCCGAAAGGATGGCGGGCTCGATCCCCTGCGACTTCGCCAGGGCCGCAGCGGCCTCCAGCGACACGCCGGCAGAGGCGATGATATGATGCTCGTGCCGTAGGAAGACCGGATCGTCCGGCCGCGGTGCATCGGCCTTCGGCAAGTTCAGATGGTCGAGCGCCGCCTGCGGCAGCTGCAATCCATATTGCCTGATGATCTCCAGCGCATCGTGCCGCGTCGAACCGTCAGGCACGGTCGGCCCGGAGGCGACATGCGCCGGGTTGTCGCCGGGAATGTCGGAGACGATCAGGCTGACGACCCTTGCTTTGGTTGCTGCCGCAAGTCTCCCGCCTTTGATGGTCGAGAGATGTTTGCGCACGACATTCATCGCCGAGATCGGCGCGCCTGAGGCAAGCAGCATTTCGTTGAGGGCAATCTCGTCTTCGAGGGCCAGCCCCTCCGGCGGGGCGGGCAGCAGGGCCGAGCCGCCGCCGCAGATCAGCGCGATCACCAGATCGTCTTCCGTCAGTCCGTTCACCGTCTCCATCAGCCGCCTTGCCGCGGCAAGGCCTGCCGCATCGGGCACCGGATGGGCAGCCTCGATGATGTCGATATCGATTGTCTCGCAGCCGTAACCGTAGCGGGTGACCACCAGACCCTCGAGCGGTCTATCCCAGACGCTTTCAAGCGCCCGCGCCATCTGCGCAGCACCCTTGCCGGCGCCGATTACCACGGTCTTTCCCTTCGGCCGATCCGGCAGGTTTGCCTTGATGCCGGTTATCGGATCGGCGGCGCGAACCGCCGCGTCGAACAGGCTTTTCAGGAAATTGCGGGGAACGGTCATCGTCATCAGTGGTCTCTGTGCCTGGAGTGTCGATCGTGACACGGACTGTCGGCGCATCGGCGTGCCGGCGTCAAGGTCGAAGGCGAGGCTGACTGACGGCCGTGGGCTGCAAATTCTGCTTCGTCAAAAGGAACCGATACGAACGATAGAAAGCATTAACCATAGTCCCGTAGACAACGAATAGGATCAAAGGAACCTGTGTTCAATGGCTACTGAAATGACCTGCCGCCCCGCCGCCCGTAGTGAAGGCAGGGTTATTGCTTTTCCCTCTGCAACCGGAACCGCCAATATCGAGCGCTGCGCCCGTGAACTCGGCCGCCGACACGGCGCAGAGGCAATAGAATTCTGGAGGGCCGAATGCCGCAGGCTCGCCGATCAGCTTCTGGCAGCCGGGATGCCGGAGAGCGACGTTGGTCAGCGGGTGCTGCAGTTTCAGCAGGATGTCCAGATCGAACTCGTCCTCAGCCATCAAAACGGGCCACTGCCCAAGTCCCAAAACCGATAGCGCAATCTCGCCGGCTTCCGACGGTCATCCTGGCATGACGGCATAGCAGCCAGGGCTGCTCTCGGTCTGTCGCTTTACCGCAGCAGGCCGGCGGATCGAAGGGCGTCTTCAATGACCTTCTGAATGCCGCCACGGTCGCTCTCCGCGGCGAATGGAGCCGTGGCGTTTTCCGGTTGCGCAGCAGAGGATTTGGCGACGAGTCGCTTTTCAAACGAGGGAACCAGACCCCAGGATCTGGCAATTTCCACCGTCGAGGAAATTCCGACGTCAAGCATGAAGGGGCCGCTTGCCCCGTAGCCGGTGCCGACATCGAGCGGAGTGCCGTGATCCATCCCGGCAATCGTATAAAGCTCAATCACCTCGACCCCATGAGCATCGGTCCACACCCTTCGCTGATGTCGCCCGATATCCTCGACGCGTGACGGCGATGCGTCGACGCTGTGGATATTTCTCCATTGCTCCACGATCGCATTCGCATTGGCTGGCACGACGGTTCTGTCGGCGGTTCCCTGCCAGAGTGATAATGTCGGCCAGGGACCTTTGTGCCCTGAAGCGCTTCTCAACCGCAATTCAAGTTCTTCTGCCGTCGGACCGCCGTGGCCGCGCATTCGGTCGAATGCCTCGGGAATGGTCGCGGCGCTTGCATAGGGCAGGCCCGCAATGATCGCGCCGCCGGCAAAAACCTCCGGATAGGTGGCAAGCATGGCGGCGGCCATGGCGCCACCGGCCGAAAGCCCCGTCACGAACACGCGCCGGCTGTCGATACCGTGTTCGGCAACGAGTTTTGCGATCATCTGGCGAATGGAAGAGACCTCGCCGTGATCGCGTCTTGTGTCCTCCGGGTTAAACCAGTTGAAGCAGAGGTTTGGATTGTTTGCCCGTCGCTGCTCGGGAAACAGTAGCGCGAAGCCATAGTCCTCGGCCAATCGCGACCACCCCGACCCGATATCATAGCCGGCGGCAGTCTGGATGCAGCCGTGCAGGACGACGACCAGCGCCATGTTTTTCCCGCGCTTCGTCGGCAGATAGGTATGGCCTCCCAAAGCACCCGGGTTTGCGCCAAACGCCTCCAAGGCGACAAGATCGGAATTGTCCTGCGTGGGTTGGGGGCGAAGCGTTCCACGCAGCGCAGCAAGGCGTGCGAGAGTGTCTGACATAGATCTCATGAAAAGTCTCCGCCAATCAGCAGCCGGGATGGCGGTGATGCTTAACCAAACGCCTACACTAGCAAAAAGTTGCTGCGCTGCACAATATTTTCTGAGTTGGCCGTGTTTCCGGGTGCGCTGACGGCTCACCGGCGAGGAACTTCGGCCCGGATTTGACGTTGATGTTGTCGATTGACGGCATTGATGCTGCGATCCAGCGAGGCTTTTCAGATGTCGAACAAACCCAACTTCTTCTCTTCCTTTGCAACCCTCGTCGCCGATTTCTCGGGAAAGCCGTTCACCTTCGTAGCGGCGCTGGCGCTCGTACTTGCATGGGCGATCTCCGGCCCGTTTTTCGGCTATTCTGAAACCTGGCAGCTTGTGATCAATACAACCACGACCATCATCACCTTCCTGATGGTATTTGTCTTGCAGAACAGCCAGAACCGCGACGGAAAGGCGGTCCAGGCCAAGCTTGACGAACTCATCCTGACGAGCCAGGCCGCCAACAAGTTTGTCGGTATCGAAAAGCTGGAGGAGGAGGAACTCAGGGAAATGAGCAAGACGCTTGCCGCGCAAGCCGACTGCGTCGAGGAAAAAGCGGATGAAAAGTCTGCCGCAGAGGCGGCATCCGCCTGATGCATACCGCCTCCGTGCGACGCGCTTCAGTTCATTGTCTTTGAGATCTGGTCGTGGTGTTGTTGGCGCATTTCCTCGATGGCGTCGGCATCTTTCTTCTCAGCCGCAATCCAGTGATTTCTTGCCTTGCTTGATCGGATGAGTTCGTCGAGCTTTGCATGGAGCGCCATGTCCCGATTTTGCGAGTGCTGCACCAGCAGCAAAATGAAAAATATAATAGCTGTACCGACCATGTTGGTCAGCAGAAGCCACTGCCGCGGGAAGGAAAAACTCAGGCCGACTGCCGCCCATGTGGCTACGAAAGCGACCAGCGTGACAGGGACCACACGATGCCCTGCCCATAAGACGGCTAAGTCGGAGATCTGTCGAAAGCACCAGCGCATACGGCTCTCCACAGCGCATTGGACGGAAGATGGAACAGATCGAAGCAGTTTCCATTACTTAATGCATGTCGCTCGGAAGTGTGCAGCGGTTCCGGGATAACGACATGCATAAAAACAAAGGACTAAAGCGCGTCGCATGAATCAAGTTTGATGCGACGCGCTTTAGTTTCAATAAATTGCGTGCCTCATACGGTATAAAACCCGCGTTTACGCGGGTTTTAGATTGCGACAAATCATTCCCATGGCGGCGGTCAATTCCGTTTGACCGAGGGTTCGCGGCCCCAGACACGCAGTTTGCCAAGCACCTTGACGAAGGCCGATACATCCCCAGCCGCTCCGAGCGCAATCACGCCCTCATCCCGTGAATCGGCAATTCCGGCCTTCTGCATGAGTGGCAGCGCTGTTTCCACATAGCCGATGAACTTGCAGTGCACGAAGGCATCCGACACGAAATCATGGGCCGTGGCCTCCTTCAGCAGGTCACTCGTTCCCGCCGACGAGGGGAGGAGCGCGACGGCGTCGTAGAGCACCGAGGGTCCTCCGTCGATCATCTGATGCGCCTCGATCCAATTGCCGTCCGAGAGCGTCACGCCGCCGATCTTTGGCGCGATCACTTCGAAACTTGCCCTCTGTTCGGTGATTTCAGCAAGCAGCGCCTTGAAGATAGCGGCATCGGTACCATCGCTGACAAGAATGCCGAGCTTGCGTCCTTCGAACCGCTTCGGACCGCGCTCGATAATGCTGAGCGCCGGCGACGGCTCGAGATCCTGCCGCGTCGGCATGGCGGCATCGGCAGGTTTCGGCATCGATTTGAAGCCGAGCGCGTGGCCGACCTTGCTGGCCAGGGTCTCATCGATGTTCATCAGATGCGAGACCATGCGTTCGCGAATGACAGGTGTCTCGACCTTGCTCAGTTCGAAGATCAGCGCTGCCGCGATATGGCGTTGCTCCGGCGGTGTCTGGCTGATGAAGAACTGCCTGGCCTGGCTGTAATGATCGGCAAAGCTTTCCGGCCGCAACCGGACTTTGGGACCCTGCTCCTCGGCGGGGAAGTGACGATAGCCCTGAACCGGCGATTCTCGTGGCCCTTGATTCCAGGAGTTCGGTTGGTAATTGACCCGCCCGACAGGATTGCGCATCGCCATATGGCCATCCTGCTGGAAATTGTGGAAGGGACATTTCGGAGCATTGATCGGCAGATGGGTGAAATTCGGACCACCCAGACGTTTCAGCTGCGTGTCGAGATAGGAGAAGTTCCGTCCCTGCAGAAGCGGGTCGTTGCTGAAATCGATGCCGGGCGGAACGTTCTGCGTCATGAAGGCGACCTGCTCGGTCTCGGCGAAAAAGTTTTCGGGCATTCGGTCGAGCACGAGACGGCCGACCGGTTTGACCGGCAAGACCTCCTCGGGAATGATCTTCGTCGGATCGAGGATGTCGAAGTCGAACGTATCGGCGAAGTCCTGATCAAAGAGCTGGACACAGAGCTCCCATTCCGGGAAGTTTCCTGACTGGACCGACTGCCAGAGGTCGCGGCGATGGAAGTCCGGATCCGCACCATTGATTTTGACCGCCTCGTTCCATGCGACGGATTGCAGGCCAAGTTTCGGTTTCCAATGGAATTTGACGAAGGTCGATTCATCGGCGGCGTTGATGAAGCGGAAGGTGTGAACACCGAAACCCTCCATGAAACGAAAGGAGCGCGGGATGGCGCGGTCCGACATGACCCACATGATCATGTGCATGCTTTCGGGGGTGAGGGTGATGAAGTCCCAGAAATTGTCATGCGCCGACTGCGCCTGCGGAAATTCCCTGTCGGGCTCCGGCTTCACGGAATGGATGACGTCGGGAAATTTGATTGCGTCCTGAATGAAGAAGACGGGAATGTTATTGCCGACCAGATCCCAATTACCCTGCTGCGTATAGAGCTTCACCGCGAAACCACGAACGTCGCGCGCCAGATCAACGGAACCCTTGCTGCCGGCAACTGTGGAAAACCGTACGAAGGCTGGCGTCTTTTCGCCAGGCCGCTGGAAAAGATCGGCCCGGGTATAGGCGGCCAGCGATTCGTATGTTTCGAAGTAGCCATGGGCGCCGTAACCGCGCGCATGGACGACCCGCTCGGGGATGCGCTCGTGGTCGAAATGAAAAATCTTCTCGCGAAAATGGAAGTCCTCGATGAGGGCGGGGCCACGGGCGCCGACGCGAAGCGTATTCTGATCGTCGGAGACGGGGCCGCCTTGAGCCGTGGTCAACACCGGCATGCCGTCTTCGGCAAACTGATGAAGCTCACCGCCTGCACCGCGATGCAGTTTCTGATCATGGATCGTTGCACTGTCCGAGGGCGAGATCTTGGACGTCTTCTTGGCCATCTATCTTCTCCGGAAAAGGTTTGACTTAACCGAAGCTCAAAAATGGCCACATGTTCCGCTCGCCGCAAAATAAACTGCAACCTGGCGAAGGGCTGCGTTTCAAACAAGACAACATAAATAGGGCGCGCGGCCTTTCGACCCCGCGCCCCGAGTTCACCCGGGCCTTTAGCGCCGGGAAGTGACGATGAGATCTTCCTCTTCGTCGCGTTGCGATCCGCCAAACGCTGCGGCGGCAGAGGCGATGAAAGCCCCGATCAGAAGTGACAGCGAGCCGAGCAGGGCCGTGGTGGAGGCCGCCTTGCGTGCCTCATCGGCAGCTTTCTGGGCGGCAACCTTGGTGTCGTCGATACGCTTCAACACCGCATCGACGCGGGTGCGTGCATCGGCTTCGGAAAGACCGGTCCGAGAAGAGACGATGGTGGCAAGATAGGCCTTGTCGTCATCGGGAATCTTGCCCTCGGCGGCGCCGTTGAGCAGGATGCGAGACACCTCCGATGTTGCCGCGGAATCATTGGATGTGGCCGCTGCTCGCGCCTGATCGGGGCGCAGCAGTGCGTCGGTAAAATAGGAAGTGGAGAGATCCACCGGCGAAGTTGCCGACGATGCTGCTGCTGTACCGGCGGCAGTGGCAGTCGATCCCACGGCATGTGCCGCTGAACCCACGGCTTGTGCACCTGCGCCGGCCAGCGAGGTCAGCGACGATGCAAGAAAGCAGGCGACGAAGACTGTCGCCAAAGCCCAGCTCAAGAAACCATGCGCGGTGTCACGGAAGAAAACTTCATCAGTGTGGACAGCCGCCCATTTCGTCCGCAGCCGTCCGGTAATATAGCCTCCGAGCGCCGAAGAGAGCCATTGCACGAGAACGAGCCAGATTGCCGCCGTCACACCGAGTGTCCCGAGCGAACTGCTTTGTCCCGACCAGGGCGACACCATGGTCAGCCCGAGCCCGGATCCGAGCAGCAAAAGGATGAGCGTCACGCCAATGGCTGCCGCGGCTCCCCCAAAGATGGGCCCCCATGTCATAGCCGATTTGGAGGATTCGACCGGAGTGGCAATCTCTCCGGAACCTGTCATTGAAACCGACATATCTGTTCCTATCGCATAAACAGAGCCAGAAGAATGATGATAGGCAGTGGAACACCGAGCAGCCAAAGTAGAATACCGCGACCCATGAGAGACCTCCTGTCAGAAACTGACGTTACGTTGTTAATGCCACTCAACTTTGAACCACGGCCTTTGTTCCCGGCCGGCTTGATCGTCGACGATCTTCAGGCGCGGATGATAAAGATCGACGAAATCTTGGACGCTCCCGCTAACGCCAGTCGAGCAACGCGCCTATATCTTTGGGGGCAAGATAAATTCCTCCCGCTGCTCCCAAGGGACAGGCACTCATGATGGCGTCACGGCGTAAACTGGAGAAGCATCAATGAACAGATTTCGGGCATTTGTAGCAGCCGGAGCAATCAGTCTTGCCGCCATGATCTCGGCCTGCTCGACACCGCCGAATTCATATGGCACAGCATCGGGATATCAGCCGGGAGATTCCATGAATCCGGCCTGCGCCGATGGCTTCCGACCCGGCGACGGTCGTTCGTGCAGCTATTAAAGGCAGGCGGCTCGCGTCTGCACAGAACGGGAGTATGGGGGAGAAGTCAGGCAGGCGCTCCGTAGTCGGGAGCGTTGGCCAATAGGATCGCGATCGCGCCCGGACGTCATTTCCGTTTGATTGTAGCCCCAACGGCAGCGCCGAGCGCAACCCCGAACGTGATGCCAATCGCGACGTCGTCGAACAGAATCGGGCCGACCGCGGCGCCTATTCCAATTCCTATTGCCATACGGAGAGCCATGACTGAGCCTATCCGGTTGCTGTGGCGGTAGTATGTGTTTGAAAAGGAGCTGCGAGCGCGGTTCCCACGCTCCAATGATCAAGAGAGAACGGCCACGTGATCTCGTGGCAGCGACGTGACGTCAATCTGCCGCCCGACCCCATTCTAAAGTTAATGGCGGTCGCGTCCTGCCTCAGCCTCTACATCATTCGACCGTCAACGCAAAGGCCGGCCGGTTCGTCGTTTCGCTTTCATTAAAGACGAACGCCAGGACGACCAGCCCCGGAGGTATCGCCGTCGATGAAGGCCGGCGCCACGAGGGCTTACACGACCGCGGCCACGCTGTTCTCTCGCGACCTGGATCTTTGGGACTATGCCAACAATGTCACTGGCCGTGAAGGCGCAATGCATCGATCAACTGGTGCACCTTATCGGTTGCGTAAACGATATCCTCGCGGGGCAAGTGCACCGTGATTTCGATCTGCTGCCATCGACCGCCATTGTTTTTCGCGTAACTCACGGCGGCCTGTAGAGATTTGAATTCAACCGCGGGCGCGTCGGCAATCCAGAACTGCACGGTGCAATCGGCTTCGGAATAGTCGGAGAGTGCTTTGAGTGGGTCTAGGGCCATGCGATGGGCTCTACACCCTTGGCGGTTCTTTGGCTACCGCAGGTGAAGCGCCGCTGCTGTTTTCGAGTCGCGCAATCCGGTGAAGACGTCTGCAATGTTATAGTGGTGCTCTGTGCTAGGGCGAAGTAGCGTCTGCCAAGTTCGCAGCATGAGAACTTTTCAGGCCTCTCAGAACGTTGCCGATCGCGGTCTCTTGATGCGGCCACGGGCCAGGAGCGAGTGGTCCACAGGAACACGGGGTATGACTAGCTTGACCCCTGTCTTGCTTTGCTTGAACCGGATCGTGACCATCACGATGGCAGGCGAGCGACGCCGCTTCATACGGCGCCGCGGCCGGGCGGCTCTCAGCTTTATGGGTGCGCTCGGTTCCTTTCGGCCGCTGCCCAGGCCAACAGCGGGGGGCACTTCACGCCACATTGACGTGACCTCCGCTCCTCCAACACCGATGGCCGGCGCGATCACCACCCCTTCCGACACTAGGGCGCGGCGGCTGGTGTCTTTCTGGAAATTCCACAGCGGAGAGCCGTTCATGCCAGGTTAATGCCTATTAACCCAGACTCGGAGCCTGAAAGGATGCGCCGATGAAAAAGCTTTTTCCCGCAGTCGCAGCCACAGTCTTGGCTGCATGTTTTGCCCTGCCGCTAAACGCCACGCCGATCGTCGTGCCGAAACCAGTTGCAATGCACACCGCCGACGTCGAGCAGGTCAAACACCGTCGACACGGCAATGGATATGCGTATGGCCACTGGAAGAACCGCCGGTACGCTTACCGCGACTGCCGGTACTACGGTTCGTGCTACCGTCCGCGGTATTACGGGCATCGCGACTATTACGGCTATCGCGACGATTACGGCTATCGCAACGATTACGGCTATCGTCGTCGGTCAGGTGTGACCGTGTATTTCGATTTTTAGTCGGCAGTAACCCGGTCACAGTCGCGTCGGCCTGACCTCACCACACCACCACAGCAGCCCGTCGAGCAGCAACTCGGCGGGCGTTTTGTTTCCGGCGTCTGAACAAAAAAAGGTCGGGGGGAGCGTTCGACCCGACCTTTCTTTGATTGCATCAGCACAGTGCCAGTTCATCCGTGGTCACCAGCAAAAGCTATCCGATGGATTGAATTTATGCGTCTTGTGGATTTTCGCAAGGATTAGGGGGATGCTGATTTAGGGCTAAAAGTGAGAAGAAAACGCCTGTCTTCGGATTTCTCAACGAAACAGGCGATTAACTTGAAAATGGCTCCCCGGGCCGGATTCGAACCGGCGACCTGTCGATTAACAGTCGAATGCTCTACCGCTGAGCTACCAGGGATCACTGCTTGGCGCGGTGTGAGTGGGCTAATACAAATGCTTGCCCGATTTGCCAAGCGGTTTTTTCAAAAAAATGAAATGAACTTGTATTTGGGATGCCTGTGCCCATCTCTGGGGAATGACGAATCGGAATGATCGCGAACAGACGAGGGCCGGCGAAAGGCCCAAAAAGCGGGCGGGGCGCTTCGGCATCGATCATGCAAGCGGCAGGCTTATGCTCGGCTCCTTCAGCATCGGAATGCCCCGTTCGCGCATCGCGCGGATGGCGATCGGCGTGGCCCTCATTCTTTGCGGGTTCTTAGGCTTCCTGCCAATCTTGGGATTCTGGATGCTGCCGCTCGGCCTCCTGGTGCTTTCGCACGATCTGCCTGTCGCGCGCAGGCTTCGGCGGCGGCTGGTGGTCTGGTGGCACAGGCGGCGGGACCCGGCTGGCTGACAGTCATCTCCAGAAAGATTTGGCGAAACCCTGAATGGCTTTTGCCTTCATGGTTTATGGATTGTAAAATGAAAACGCGCCAATTGGTCCAGGTGAGGAAATGAAGGCATTATTTATCGTCGTTGTGTCAGCGGCGGCGATTTTTTCAAGCGTTCCTGCCGAGGCCCTCGACAGCCGGGGTTTTGACGCTCGCGGCGTCTGCCGCCGTCCCGAGGGATGCGTGATCGACCAAGGTCAAGGCGGCGGCTATAACGGACCTCGTAACTATCGCAATTTCAACGGCCGGAACGAGCGTGATGGCAGCAACGATCGCCACCGCGACGATCGCCGTTATCGCAATCAGAACAGAACCGACAATGTCGACCCAGCAGCCAGTCGCCTTGCCGCAGGCCCAGCGATTGAGCCGGGCACGCCGCCTATGCGAATTTGGGCCTAATTCGACCTGAGTTCGCTTTCCTCGAACACTCCACTGGGACCCGGATCGAGGCTGGTCACCATGAGGAGGCTGCAGACGGCAAGCAGGAGGACGAGCTTCAGCGCGTGGGAGACCGAGACCGGATGTCGCCCACCCCGTGATACGCGGGAAGGCGCAACATAATAACTGTAATAGAAGTGCGGATCACTCGTTTCCAGCAGGTTCTGGTAGACGTGCGGCGGAATATCCGCATGTTTCACTGGTGGAGAACCCGGGAATTTTACGTGGAGATCCCGGCTGTCGGCGTCGTATGCCGCATGCACGTGCTTCGATTTGAGGGCAGCCCAATCCATTGCAGCTCCTATCACCCTCCCGGGGGCAATATGAGGCCAACAGCACGATCGTCAAGCTGACAATTCGTTTCAAATGCAAACATTGGCAGGAAATAGGGCATCGTCACGGCCATGGAAATCCCAGCCTGCGCCCGCGCCGTTCCGGGATGGGAAAATGGCCTTTTCGGCAGCAGCGGAATGGCGTTTTTCCGAAATGCCCTCTTGCGATTTCCTTACGATCATTCTAAACGCTCGCCACGGCTCAGATAACGAGCGCGTGAGGCCTCGTGGCGGAGTGGTGACGCAGAGGACTGCAAATCCTTGTACCCCGGTTCAATTCCGGGCGAGGCCTCCAAAATTTTCCACACGACGTATACCGCCTGGCTGCGGCCGGTTAAGCGACGAGGCGTCGCGTCTGAAACGCACGGCTACCAGATCCGCGGGCGGGCCGAAAAATCGAACTGCGACGGACTGATTCCCCTGAGGCGGTGAAGCGCCTTCAGGCCGCCCTTGCGGATTTGCGCCTGATATTCCAGATCGCTTGATCCAGACCCGCTACCGATTTCGGGACCAGCGCCGAGCAGCCGTCGCATGGCCCGCGGCGAAACGCCGGTGAAGCTGCGAATGTCGCCGCTGCTGTATTTGATCAGCAGCAGGCGGGCATCGGCATTGTAGTGAAGCGCTTCTATATCACGCGATTTTATCAGAAAGGTTTGCATGCGCACACCCATAGCGAAAGGTGAGGGCGCCGCAACAAAATGGTTGACGTAACGTTAATGTGCGTGAGGCGGTCGAGGCTGGAAGTGCTGGCTACTGTTGGCAACATGCGTAGCGGGCAGCGGGGTCGCGCCGTGATTTCAAACGAACCGAGCGCAAATCAAACCCGCGTCTGCCTGCATGAGATTGCCGCAGACGATATGCCGGGAATATCTCTGAGCGCCCTTCGGCGCCCAATCACTTCAGGGTCGTTTCGCCGTCAAGCAGCCCGCAGCAGAATATGCCGATGAGCGCTGCGACGATGAAAAAATCGAACAGCGAGAAATGCTCGAAAATCGCAGACATTGCCTGCTCCTCCTTATTTCCTCCGTTGAGGATCATAACATGACGGGGCAGGGGATTCCACGTTTGCGTTGCAGCGCTTCAATCCCCCTGTGGCGCGGAAGATGCGCCTGCCGGATTCTTTACGCCGGAGGCTGCCAAGCCTTGAAAGCAACCGTGGCGGGGATTAAGAGACGAAGGATAGGAACCGCTTTCAAGAGCCAGAGGACATGATGGATTTCGAAGCAGCGCGCGCAAAGATGGTCGACACCCAGGTTCGCACGACGGACGTTACCTCGCATTCCGTGCTGACGGCGTTTCTCTCCGTGCCGCGTGAGGCATTCGTGCCGGAGAAGGCGAAGCTGCTGGCTTACATCGACAACGATGTCGAGATATCGGCCGCAGCACCGGGAAAGCCGGCCCGATTCCTGATGGAGGCATCGCCGCTCGCCAAGCTGCTGCAACTGGCCGCGATCACCAAGAATGATTTCGTCCTCGAAGTCGGTTGCGGTACGGGTTACGCATCGGCGCTGCTGTCGATCATTGCCGGCTCCGTCATCTCGCTCGAATGCGATGAGACGCTGGCCGCCGAGGCGAAGGCGCAGCTTTCCGGCTATGCCAAAGTCGAAGTCGTGACCGGACCACTCGAAAAGGGCTACGCTGCCGGCGCTCCCTATGATCTGATCTTCGTCAATGGCGCAGTCGAGGAGGTTCCGGCGGCTCTTCTCGGTCAATTGCGTGATGGCGGCCGTTTGATCACCGTCGAAGGTTACGGCAATGCTGCCCGCGCCAAGGTATTCGTCGCCGAGCGCGGCGCCGTTTCGGAAAACGTCTTCTTCAATGCCTCCGTGAAGCCGCTGCCCGGTTTCGCCAAGGCGCGCGAATTCGTTTTCTGAGGCGGTTTTGTCGATGAATTCAGCAACGGGCGTCAATGGGGCCTGTCAGACCGGCTAATAGGCCTGCCTATTTCTCTGTCGCAGATCCTCGGCACAAGGCCGAGGATGACGCCGAGTAAAGAGCAAGGCTTGTCATTAATGCTCGGTTTTTGTTCGTGCCGCTGGAAAGCCTTCACAAACATGAATTACCCTGATGCCGCCAGGTCGCAAACATCGGGTAACAAAACTGTGCATGGCCGCATTCATTTGATTCGCGATGATTTTTTTCCTGCCTGGGGTATTCTAAGGTCGTGGTGATTCGGGTGAACGCTCCACATCATCCGGTCGTTGTTTTTGGATAACGGGGATTGAAATGGCTCAGCCAGGTGTAGCGCGTGAACCGTCCATGGAAGAAATTCTGGCCTCCATTCGCCAGATCATCGAAAGCAATGAGCCCGGCGCCGGCAAGGCGATCTCCGCATCCCTGCCGCCGGTCTACGGCGCCGATGAGGACGAGAACGGCTCCGAAATCCATCTGACGGTGGATGACACCTATGCCGGCGTGGAGTTCCCCGAACCGGCCATGCGCTCCTCCGATCCGCGTTTCGTCGCCGCCAATTCGGCCGGCACCGCCCCTGAAGCAGAAGTGCCGGCCCGCGCCCTGTCGCTTGCCGATGTCGCCGCCCGCGTGCGCGCCGCCTCCGAGCGCAGCGCCGTGCAGGCCGGTCAGGCACTGCGTGAGATTCCGAGCGGCTTCCGCCAGCCCGAACCGCAGCCGGCAGTGATGCCGGAGCCGCCGCGTGCAGCAGCACCGCAGCCGCAGCCGGCGCAGCCTGTTTTTCCTCCGGCTAGCGTTGCACCCGTTCCGCAGGCGGTGATCGAGCAGCCGGCCGAGCCGGTCTATGCGGAAGCACCGCGGGTCGCAATCGACGAGCCGGCGCCCGCCGTCGAAACAATGCCGCCGGTTTTGGAACCCGCACAGTCGTCGGCCGAACGTTTTCTGCCGAGCGTCATGGACGAGGTCCAGCCGACGCTGCTTTCACAGGATGCCGGTCTGCAGATCAGCCGCTCTTTCGAGGAGCTCGCCGCCGCGATCGACGGTGCGGAGCGCCGCTCGCTGGACGAGATTGCAGAGGATATGCTGCGCCCGATGCTGCGCGAATGGTTGGACGACAATCTGCCGACGCTGGTCGAGCGGTTGGTGCGTGAAGAGATCGAGCGCGTGGCGCGCGGCCCGCGCCGCTGATCGGATTGCTTTTTCCTGAAAAGCCGCTCCGGTCTCCGGGGCGGCTTTTTTATTGACTTGCCGGTAGCCATCCTATTTACAAACGCCATCCTCGAACCTCGAAATTGGTCAGAAAATGCTCGACAAGACCTATGATTCAGCTGCCGTCGAACCCAAAATCGCTGCAAAATGGGATGAGGACGACGCCTTCCGCGCCGGCGCGAACGCCAAGCCCGGGGCCGAGACCTTCACCATCGTCATCCCGCCGCCGAACGTTACCGGTTCGCTGCACATGGGCCATGCGCTCAACAACACGTTGCAGGACATCATGGTTCGCTTCGAGCGCATGCGCGGCAAGGACGTGCTCTGGCAGCCGGGCATGGACCATGCCGGCATCGCCACGCAGATGGTCGTCGAGCGCAAGCTGATGGAACAGCAGCTGCCCGGCCGCCGCGAAATGGGCCGCGACGCCTTCATCGACAAGGTCTGGGAGTGGAAGGCTGAATCGGGTGGCCTGATCTTCAACCAGCTGAAGCGCCTTGGTGCCTCATGCGACTGGTCGCGCGAACGCTTCACCATGGACGAGGGCCTGTCGAAGGCCGTCCTCGAAGTTTTCGTCACACTCTACAAGGAAGGCCTGATTTACAAGGACAAGCGCCTCGTCAATTGGGACCCCAAACTCCTGACTGCCATTTCCGACATGGAGGTCGAGCAGCACGAGGTAAAGGGCCATCTCTGGCATCTGCGCTATCCGCTAGAGCCGGGTGTCACCTACCAATATCCGATTGCATTCGACGAGGAAGGCAAGCCGACCGAATTCGAGACGCGTGACTATATTGTCGTCGCGACAACGAGGCCGGAGACGATGCTGGGTGATACCGGCATTGCCGTCAACCCCGAAGACGAGCGGTATGAATCGATCGTCGGCAAGCATGTCATCCTGCCGATCGTCGGCCGCAAGGTACCGATCGTCGCTGATTCCTATGCCGATCCGACGGCCGGCACGGGCGCGGTGAAGATCACGCCTGCGCATGATTTCAACGACTTCGAGGTCGGCAAACGCGCGAAGCTGCGTACCATCAATGTCATGAATGTCGATGCCACGATTACCATCAAGGAGAACGAGGACTTCCTCGAAGGTCTCGACAATCCGGCAGCGCTGCATGGCGCCTGGGACCGTCTGGAAGGACAGGACCGTTTCTTCGCGCGCAAGATCATCGTCGAGATTTTCGAAGAGGCCGGCCTCGTCGACAAGATCGAGCCGCACAAGCACATGGTGCCGCACGGCGACCGCGGCGGCGTGCCTATCGAGCCGCGGCTGACTGAACAATGGTTTGTCGACAACAAGACGTTGGGACAACCCGCGCTGGAATCCGTTCGCGAGGGAAGAACCAGGTTCATTCCCAGGAACTGGGAAAACACCTATTTCAACTGGCTGGAGAACATCGAGCCGTGGTGTATTTCTCGCCAGCTCTGGTGGGGGCATCAGATTCCCGCCTGGTATGGCCCGGACGGCCAGGTCTTTGTCGAACAGACAGAGGAAGAGGCGCTGCAGGCGGCGATCCAGCATTACCTCTCGCATGAAGGACCAATGAAGGCTTATGTCGAGGACCTGCTCGAAAACTTCAAGCCGGGCGAGATCCTGACGCGGGATGAGGACGTGCTCGACACATGGTTCTCCTCCGCGCTCTGGCCATTCTCGACACTCGGTTGGCCGGACGAAACGCCGGAACTCGCACGCTATTATCCGACGAGTGTTCTGGTCACCGGTTTCGATATCATCCCGTTCTGGGTCGTTCGCATGATGCAGATGGGCCTGCATTTCATGAAGGACGAGAATGGCGATCCTGTCGAACCCTTCCATACGATCTACATTCACGCGCTGGTGCGCGACAAGAATGGGCAGAAGATGTCGAAGTCCAAGGGCAACGTCATTGATCCCCTGGAACTGATCGATGAATATGGCGCCGACGCGCTGCGTTTCACGCTGGCGATCATGGCGGCGCAGGGCCGCGACGTGAAGCTCGATCCGGCCCGCATCGCCGGCTATCGCAACTTCGGCACAAAACTCTGGAACGCCACGCGCTTCGCCGAGATGAACGGTGTCAAGAGCGACCCGCATTTTGTGCCCGAGGCGGCCGAACTCACCATCAACCGCTGGATCCTGACGGAGCTTGCCCGTACGGAACGTGACGTTACGGAAGCGCTTGAAGCCTTCCGCTTCAACGATGCCGCCGGCGCGCTCTATCGCTTCGTCTGGAACGAGGTCTGCGACTGGTATCTCGAGCTCCTGAAGCCGGTCTTCAATGGTGAGGACGAGGGTGCCAAAGCCGAGGCCCAGGCCTGCAGCGCCTATATTCTCGAAGAGATCTACAAGCTGCTGCATCCCTTCATGCCCTTCATGACCGAAGAGCTTTGGGCCCATACGGCAGGCGAGGGCAAAGAGCGCGACACCTTGGTCTGCCATGCCGAATGGCCGTCGCCCTCCTATGCCGACGACGCGGCCGCCGACGAGATCAACTGGCTGATCGACCTCGTCTCCGGCATCCGCTCAGTACGCGCCGAAATGAACGTACCGCCGTCGGCGACAGCCCCGCTCGTCGTCGTCAAGGCCAACAACCTGACGCGCGAACGTCTGTTCCGCCATGACGCCGCCATCAAGCGGCTTGCCCGTGTCGAGGCAATATCGCTGGCCGACGATGCGCCGAAGGGGGCTGCTCAGATCGTCGTCGCGGAGGCTACCATCTGCCTGCCGCTCGGCAATCTGATCGACCTTTCCGCCGAAAAGGCCCGTCTCGAAAAGGCGATCGCCAAAATGGAAGGTGAGATTTCGCGCATCAACGGCAAACTCTCCAACGAGAAGTTCGTCGCCAACGCCAATCCCGAAGTGGTCGAGGCCGAACGCGAGCGCCTCGACGAGCTGAAGGGCCAGATCGCCAGCTTGAACACTGCCCTCTCCAGGGTAAGCGAAGCCGGGTAAGGTTCATCGCCCGTTTTGGTATTTTATTTCAAAGGCGCGTCCCTCCTCGGGCGCGTCTTTTTCATTGGTTTCGGCGCGCGTGATTCGGCCTGAAAGCGGCTGATTTCAGGCGCTGAGCCTGGGGATTACGGCTGGACGGACCTCCTGGGGGTGAAAACTGCCACTGTTGTCGGATTGATACAGCTTCTGCAATGTTTGGAATGAAAACCCAAAAGCCCATCTTAAAACCGATAACCTGGGAATAAAATTTTATTAACCAGATTTTTTGACGTGTCCGTCAATTTCTTTACGTAAGCTAGTCGCTGCAATGCCTGGAAGCGCTGCCGTGGCGCGCGTTGCCATGTCGAGCGAACACTTACTAGAGTGACGTGACATCAATTGCTGGAGTGGGGGAGACACAATGGCATCGCGTAGGTTTTCCAAGGGCGTAACGTCGCTCGTTCTTTTTTCGTCGCTTGCATCGCCGTCCTTCGCCGGCGGTCTGGAGCGCGGCGGATACAATATCGACCTTCTCTTCGACAATTCGCGGTTCTCGGTGCAATCCGGTGCGACCTATGTCATGCCGCAGCGCAGGCTGAAGAACGTCAAGGACACCAAAGCCTCGGACGGCCTCGGCACCAACGGCATCGGCGGTGGTTCGACCACAGCGGATGAGACGGAGGATTACTGGGTCCCCTATCTCGGGGTAAAGGTTGGTTTCGGAGACGCCATCGACTGCTTGGGCGATTATTCAACGCCCTTCGGCGCACACACCAATCCCGGCACTGATTGGCTGGGCGTCAACAACAACATCGAAACCAAGATCAGCACCCGCAACTACGGTGCCACTTGCTCCTATCGTTTCGACATGGGTCCCGGACAGCTTCGCCTGATCGGTGGCGGATTCTACCAGACGGTCGAGGGGTTCAAGACGCGCCTCGTCGCCCCGATCACCACTCTGCCGGCCGCACTAATCTATGACGGCACTGGCCGTCTGGACCTTGCCGACCAGGCTTGGGGATGGCGGGCGGGCGTCGCCTACGAAATCCCGGAATATGCCTTTCGCGCCAGCCTGGTCTATAACAGCAAGGTCAAGTATGACGATCTCACGGGCACGGTCGACTTGACCGAGGTGCCGAAGGCCGTCAGTCCCACCAATCCCTACCTCGGTATCGTCACGCCCGTCTACGGTTCGGCCGAAGCGCCCGATTCCGTCGAGTTGAAGCTGCAGAGCGGCATTGCCCCCGACTGGCTTGCCTTCGGTTCGGTCAAGTGGACGAACTGGAGCGTGCTTCAGTCGATCGCCTTCTGCCCGAAGGCCACCAAGGGCGTCGTCGCCTGCAACGCCGGCAGCCAACTCACCTCGCTCGACCTCTTGTATCGCGACGGCTGGACGATCAGCGGCGGCGTCGGCCACAAGTTCAACGACCAATGGGCAGGCGCCCTCAGCCTGACCTGGGATCGCGGCACAAGCCAGGGCTACGGCGCCCAAACCGACACGTGGACGCTTGGCGCAGGTGTTTCCTATACGCCGGTCGAAAACGTCGAATGGCGTCTGGCCGGTGCGCTCGGCATCATGACCGCCGGTGAATCCGGCACCTTCGTCTATAACGGCAAGACTTACGGCGACGACGTCTCTTATTCCTTCGGCGACGATCTGGTGGCGGCGCTTTCCACCAGCGTAAAGATCAAGTTCTGACCCTGCGTCCCAAGTAGAGGTTTGAGAGCCCGGCAGTCTGCCGGGCTTTTTTTGAGCACTCCGTAAGACAAATGGACGTTCTGATTTGTGACGATTCAGCAACACTTTTTTACGACGATTGCCGTAAGGTGGCAGCGGGGTGAAATTGTCCATTTCCCGCCACAAAGAGGGCGCAGCGCTATTTGCGGGCAAGGTGATGGGCAGGCTTACGGTGCGTGTAAATAGTAGCATGGGTCGATTTTTTTCCGGCAACAACAGATCGCGCGATACGATTGGCAACAATCGTTTGATTGCGGCCGTTTCGCTTTCTGCACAAGGCTGTTGCGACCGCCAATCCGGTCTCACGGCGGCGCCGTCGAGCCGTTCTTTGTTGTCGTTTTCGGCCCGCTCGGATGAGCGGCACGGCTTTCCTGGAGATGTCGATACCGGTTTCGTCACATTTGTTGTTTACGATTATGGTGAAGGCGGGAAGGCGGATGCCGCAACTGTCGAAAGCCTGCCACGGAGATTGCTGTCGGGCCATGCCGTGAGCCGGGTGGTTCTGAATGATGCGCTGAAAATTCGGCCTTCGAGAGAGGGCCAGTGGGCTGGATGCGACGCGGGCAAAGGAGCCATGGAGCTCGCCGCGGGATCGCTCGCCTCGAAGAAATACATCCGCGGAATGCACAGCGCGAGCGCCGCTGCTTCCTGCCTGCGATGAGCGAAAGAAATCGGTTGAAATGGTGACGTCCGAGTTCAGACTGTTCAAATTCATGCTGATGGGCATGTCGATGGCCGTAGCGCTGGCGCTGTCCGGCCCGGTCCGCGCATTTGACATCAAGGCGGGCGTCAGCAAGGAATCCGGACCCTTCGACCTCTTCAAGTTCGGCTTCAAGGCCTATAAGAACGGACAGAAGGAAGAGGCGGTCGAAGCCTATAAATACGCTGCTGAAAAGGGGCACACCGGCTCACGCTGGGCGCTCGCCAATATGTATGCCGATGGCGACGGTGTCACGCAGGATGATTTCGAAGCCTTCAAGATTTACAGCGAAATCGCCCAGCAGGGCGTCGAACCGGGCTCGGAAGATACCGGCTTCTTTGTCAACGCGCTGCTGTCGCTCGCCAATTATTACAAACACGGCATATCAGGCAGTCCGGTCCGGATCGACCTCAGCCAGGCGCGCCAGCTTTATTTTCAGGTGGCCTCCACCTTTGGCGTCCCCGAGGCGCAGTTCCAGCTGGCGCAGATGATGCTGGCCGGCGAGGGCGGCAATTCCAGCCCGCAGCAGGCGAAGAAATGGCTGAACCAGGCCCGCAAGAGCGGTCACCCAGGCGCCATGGCGGTCTTCGGCAATATTCTTTTCGACGAGGGCCAGACGGCCCGCGGCCTGGCGCTGATGACGGCCGCGCTCGACCGCTGCAAGCCCAAGGATTGCAGCTGGATGGAAGCGCTGCAGGAACAGGCCTTCTCCGTTGCCAATGAGGCCGACCGCCGCACGGCGGTATCCCTCTCGCACAGCATCGCAACTAGCTCCGACGACTAGTATCAAGGCGAAAAGCCTCAGGCCGTGAAATCGAAATAAGCGATGACCGGTACGTGGTCGGACGGCTTTTCCCAGGCCCGCACGTGTTTTTCGATTGCAGCCGACGTCATCCGGTCGGCGGCCTCAGGCGACAGCAGCAGATGATCGATGCGGATGCCGTTGTTCTTCGGCCATGCGCCGGCTTGATAATCCCAGAAGGAATAGAGCTGCGTCGCATCCGTCGTCACGCGCACGGCATCCGTCAGCCCGAGATTTTCGAGCCGGCGGAACGCCTCCCGCGTCTGCGGCAGAAACAGCGCATCGCTTTCCCAGACCTTGGGATCGAAGCAGTCGTGCGGTTCCGGGATGACATTGTAATCGCCGGCAAGGACCAGCATCTCCTCATAGGCCAGCCGCTCGGCTGCAAACGTCCGCAGGCGCTCCATCCAGGCGAGCTTGTAGGGATATTTTTCCGTGTCGACAGGATTGCCGTTCGGCAGGTAGAGGCAGCAGACGCGCAGGATACGTGTGTCGGGCAGGGTGAACACCGCTTCGATGAAGCGGGATTGTTCGTCCAGCGGATCGCCGGGCAGGCCGCGGTTCACTTCGGAAGGTGAACTCTTCGAGAGAATGGCCACACCGTTGAAGCCCTTCTGACCGTGCGTCTCGACGTGATAACCGAGCGCCTCGATCTCGAGCCTTGGAAAACCTTCGTCGACCGTTTTGATCTCCTGCAGGCAAACGATATCCGGATCGGAATCCTTGAGCCATTGCGTAAGATTGTCGATGCGCGCCTTGACGCCATTGATGTTCCAGGTCGCGATCTTCATGGCTCTGTCCCGTTGCGCATAATGCATGTCGCCCAGAAATGTGCAGCGGTTCTGGATAACGGCATGCATAAAAACAAAAGAACTAAAGCGCGCCGCATGAATCAGCTTCGAGGCGGTGCGCTTTAGTGCGCTTCTTTTATCGTGGTCTTTCGTCGTCGGACAAGACGGTAAACCGGCCGAAAGCATTATCTTCGGCCGGTTCGATGGGGAGAACGCAGTGCGTTCGGATCTTCAGATCGAGAAGCTGGTGCCACAACCGCAGCTTGCCACTGCGTTCGGGTTCTTGATCTGGAAGGATTGACCGAGCAGATTGTCGACGAAGTCGATCTCGGAACCCGCCATGTAGACGAGCGAAAGGCTGTCGATCAGCACCTTGGCATTGTTCTTTTCGACGACGACGTCGTCGTCATCAGCGCTGTCGGCAAGGTCGAACTTGTAGGAAAAGCCCGAGCAGCCGCCGCCTTCGACGGAGACGCGCAGCGCGCTCTTGCCGGCCTCGGCGCCGACGATCGCAGCGATACGCTTTGCTGCGGCATCTGAAAGGGTTACACTCGTATCCGTCATGTTTCCTCCTGCCGGGGTCAAGATCCGGAGAGAATGGGTTTTGGCACTCGAATATTCAAATGCCTGATATCAAACAAACTTATCATGATCTTCGTAAAAAGGCCATGATGCGCCGAGGTGGTTGAGAAAGCACCTCTTTGCCGTTTCTTCGGGCTATAGGTATGAAGAGCGCAAAGCGGCGTCAATGGGCAGATGCGGCAACATGCAGGATGACGGTGAACAATGACGATCGATAGGCGTGCTTTGGGTTTCGGCAGCGGTGAAAGGGCGGTCTATGCGGCCGACCCCTGGACGACGCGCGGACGGCTTTATCAGGAGGATGAAAGCCCGACGCGCTCCGACTTCCAGCGCGACCGTGACCGCATCGTCCATACCACCGCCTTCCGACGGCTGAAGCACAAGACCCAGGTCTTCATCGCTCAGGACGGCGATCATTACCGTACCCGGCTCACGCATACGATCGAGGTGGCGCAGATTGCCCGCGCGCTCGCCCGCGCCCTGAAGCTCGACGAGGATCTGGCCGAGGGCGTGGCGCTCGTGCACGATTTCGGCCACACGCCGTTCGGTCATACCGGCGAGGACGCGCTGCACGAGGTGCTGCTGCCCTATGGCGGCTTCGACCACAATGCACAATCGCTGCGCATCGTGACCAAGCTGGAGCGGCGTTATGCCGAATTCGACGGCATCAACCTGACATGGGAAAGCCTCGAAGGTCTGGTCAAGCACAATGGTCCGCTGCTGACGCCCGAAGGTGTCGGCACGCGCGGTCCCGTTCCACAGCCGATCCTC
This sequence comes from Rhizobium sp. NZLR8, assembly GCF_019685025.1. NCBI lineage: Bacteria > Pseudomonadati > Pseudomonadota > Alphaproteobacteria > Hyphomicrobiales > Rhizobiaceae > Rhizobium > Rhizobium sp. NZLR8. Next base: position 103,898 of record NZ_JABDVY010000007.1, read on the forward strand.
GATTATTGCGAGCTGCACGATCTCGAGCTTGCAACCTATGCCAGTCTCGAGGCCCAAGTCGCGGCGATCGCCGACGACATCGCCTATAACACCCACGATATCGACGACGGCCTGCGCTCCGGCTACCTGACTTTCGATATGCTGGAGGAAATCCCGTTTCTCGCCGGGCTGATGGCCGAGGTCAGGGCGCGATACCCGCATCTGGAGCCGAGCCGCTTCACCCATGAGATCATGCGCCGGCAGATCACCCGCATGGTCGAAGACGTGATCGGCGTCGCGCAGGCACGCCTTTCCCTGCTGCGCCCCGAGAGCGCAGCCGACATTCGCGGTGCCGACCGGGTTATCGCCACGTTTTCCGATCACATGGCCGAGACCGACAGGCTGATCAAGGCGATGCTCTTCAAACGTATCTACCGCAATCCCGATATCATGCGCATCCGTGCGGGTGCGGCGCAGATCGTCACCGATCTCTTTGCCGCCTACATGGCCAATCCCAAGGAGATGCAGAGCCACTACTGGGTCGATCATATCGCCGGCCTGTCGGATGCGCCGAAGGCCCGCCATGTCGGCGATTATCTCGCCGGCATGACCGACACCTATGCGATCAGCGCCCACAGGCGATTGTTTGACCAGACTCCGGATTTGCGATAGGCAGCGGTCGCCCCGCCGAAGGCCGATTTAAGCCTTTGGCACAGCCTATGCATGGAAGAGTGTGATGAACCTTTTTACCGACTTCGAAGCCAGGATCAAAACCGCCCTTGAACAGATCGATCTGGTCAGGGAAAAGCGATCCGAGCTCGATTTCGGCCGCATCGCCGTCGAGCCGCCACGTGACGCGAGCCATGGCGATGTCGCGACCAATGCCGCCATGGTGCTGGCAAAACCGCTCGGAACCAACCCGCGCGCGCTGGCCGACATCATCATCGCCAAGCTCAGGGAGGATGCCGACATCGCCGAGGTTTCGGTCGCCGGCCCGGGTTTCATCAACATCCGTCTGGCCGTCGGCTACTGGCAGCGGCTGCTCGCTGCGATGATCGGCGCCAGCATCGATTACGGCCGCTCGACGCTTGGTGAGGGCCGGAAGGTCAACGTCGAATATGTCTCGGCCAATCCGACCGGCCCGATGCATGTCGGCCATTGCCGCGGTGCCGTCGTCGGTGATGCGCTCGCCAACCTGCTCGCCTTTGCTGGTTACGACGTCGAGAAGGAATACTATATCAACGATGCCGGCTCGCAGATCGACGTGCTCGCCCGTTCGGTTTTCCTGCGCTATCGCGAAGCGCTCGGCGAAAAGATCGGCGAAATTCCCTCGGGTCTCTATCCAGGCGACTATCTCGTGCCCGTCGGCCAGTCGCTTGCCGCCGATTACGGCGTACGGCTGCACAACATGCCGGAAGACCAATGGATGCCGATCGTCAAGGATCGCACCATCGATGCGATGATGGTGATGATCCGCGAAGACCTGGCGGCGCTGAACGTCCATCATGACGTCTTCTTCTCCGAGCGCACGCTGCATGCCCATGGTGCAGCCGCGATCCGCACGGCGATTAACGACCTGACCTTCAAGGGCTATGTCTACAAAGGCACGCTGCCGCCACCGAAGGGACAACTGCCTGAGGATTGGGAGGATCGCGAACAGACGCTGTTCCGCTCGACCGAAGTCGGTGACGATATCGACCGGCCACTGATCAAGTCGGATGGCTCCTACACCTATTTCGCCGCCGACGTCGCCTACTTCAAGAACAAGTTCGACCGCGGTTTCGACGAGATGATCTATGTGCTTGGCGCCGACCATGGCGGCTACGTCAAGCGCCTGGAAGCGGTTGCACGTGGCGTTTCGGACGGTAAGGCGAAACTGACGGTGCTGCTCTGCCAGCTCGTCAAGCTCTATCGCAACGGCGAGCCGGTGAAGATGTCGAAGCGCTCGGGCGATTTCGTTACGCTTCGGGAAGTGGTCGAGGAGGTCGGTCGTGATTCGGTGCGTTTCATGATGCTTTATCGCAAGAATTCCGAGCCGCTCGACTTCGATTTCGCCAAAGTGACGGAACAGTCGAAAGATAATCCGGTTTTTTACGTGCAATATGCGCATGCCCGCTGCATGTCGGTCTTCCGGCAGGCGAGGGAGGCTTTTGGCGACCTCGATGTTTCGGCCGCCGAACTGGCGCAAACCGTTGCAGGCATTGGCGATCCGGCCGAATTGCAGCTCGTCGCCAAGCTCGCCGAATTCCCGCGGATCGTCGAGGCTGCAGCCCAGTCACAGGAGCCGCATCGGGTCGCTTTTTACCTCTACGACCTCGCTAGTTCTTTCCATGCGCACTGGAACAAAGGTAAAGATCAGCCGGAATTACGATTTGTTAATGATAAAAACCGAGAATCAACTATTGCCAGACTTGGGCTGGTGTACGCCGTCGCGTCGGTTTTGAAGTCGGGACTTGCCATTACAGGCACTGCCGCACCGGACGAAATGCGATAACGTCACCATTTCCCCACAATGCGCTGGCAATTCAGAGTTGGCGTTTGCGAGTGGGATAGGCATGGCTGATAAACAACTTGCGTATGATACGCGCGGAAAAGATGACCTGTTTGCCGACGATGATCCGTTGGCCGAACTTGCCCGTATCGTCGGCTTCGAACCCCGTGTTGCAGCAAACACGATAACCGAGCCCGCGCGGCAGGAGCCCGCCCTCGATCTCGAGGACGAGCTTGGCCGCGAGTTCGACCGTTACGATTCGCCACGTCCGCTCGCAGAGCTCGACCGGCCAGCCGAGCCGATCTCTGACGACGTCATCCCCGAAGATTACATTGAGCCCGTTCTCGATGTTTCTCCGGCTGCCGAGAGGCCGGAGGTTGCAGAGCCGGTTTCCGTCGCCTCCGTTGAGGCTGAGGAAGCAACTGTGCCTGCAGCAAGCAACTGGGATGCGCCCGCCGCCGACCCGGCGGCTTGGCCGCAGCAGCTTTCCGTCGAGCCCGCTTTCGAGACGCCGGTGCAATCGGCTATCGGCGGTGCCCGCGACCTGATCGAGGAGCTTGAGCTGTCGATCGGTGCTGCTCCGGTCTCTTCGCTGCCGCAGCCCGCCAAGGCGCCGCAGTGGTCGGCCGCCAGCATCAGGTTGCCGCTTGCCAATTTCCACGCCGCGAAACGCGAGGAATCGGTTGTTCCGCCGAAGCCCGAACCTGTGGTCGAAGCAGCCGCAGCGCCGGTGGCTGAAGCGCATTCCGCCGATCTGCCCGCTGCAGAGCCGCAGCCCGCAATCGAGCAGTCCGCCCCCGCCGTCGAGCAGTTGGCCCCCATCGTCGCTGCCGAGCCGTCCGAGGAATTCGAATCCGCGTCTCCGTCGCTCGGCTTCCCCGCCGAGCTCGATCGCCACGACGAGGTGATCGCGTCGGAAGAGGTTGCCGAGGTCGAGGACTTCGTCGAAATCGAAGACGATCTGGAAGATTTCGGGTCCGACGCCGGTTTCGATCTCATTGCCGCCGCCGTCGAAGGCGAGATCCAGGCCGATGCCGCGCTGACCGAGGTCGTGCCCGACGTTCCGCACACTGCCGGCACTTTCGATCTTGACGATCTGCTCGCCGACGTCTCGCGTTATCCGGTACCGCAACGCCCCAATCCGGCGACGGTTTCGCCGCAGGCCGAATCGATCGAGGCAGCTCCCGTTGCCGCTGCATTTGTCCAGCCGCAAGTGATCGCGCCGGCACCGGTCGTCGCGGCTGCCGCTCGGCCTGCTCCGGTCTATGCTGCTGAAGCCGTAACGGTCGCGCCGCAGCTTGCCGAGGTCGCTGCACCTCAGCCTGCCGCGACGGCATATTCGCGGGCACAGCAACCTGTACCGGAAGCCGACGATCCCTTCGCCGGCCATGATTTCGAGCTGGATCTTGCCGGCATCGAGCTGGAACTCGCCGATCTCGATTTCTCCGAACCGCCAGAGCTGGCTCCGGCTGAGCCCGTGCCGCAGCTGGAGCCGGCAGTCCGTGCTCCCGAGCAGGCCGCTGCCATCTCGCCTAGGTCAGCGGCCGTTTTTGCGCCTGAGCCACAAATTCCTGCTTTCCAGCAGGCGGCTTCCGCCCCTGCACGGCCCGCTCCGGCTGTCGTTGCTGAGTCCCACGTTCGGGCTCAGGCTCAGGTTCCAACTCCGGCTCCGGCCTTCAACTGGACGCCTGTCGCTGACTCGACCGAAGACTTGCCGTTTGATCCGGCGATGATCTCCGATCCGGAGGATCGTCCTGAGGCTGTCGAGGACATGCACGTGCCGGCGCTACCGCCGGTCGAGCAGCCAGCTCCGGTCGCGAAAACTCAGGATTTCGATTTCGATCTCGACGCGGAGATCGCGAGCTTCTTCGAACCGGCCAAGCCGCGGGAAAACCCGGCGCCGGCCACGGATACGGCTGCCGCAGCGGCAAAGGTGGTCAAGCCCACCATCGCCGATGGCCTCGATGATTTCGAACGGGCGCTGGAGGAGGATTTCCGCCGCAGCGTGCGCGAGCCGGTCGAGCGCCGCGAAACCTCCGAAGTTCGGATTGAGTCGGCAAGCCAGGCGGCTGATTTCAGCCGGGCCCGGTCGATGCGCCGGCTGCTTGCCGGAGCCGTCGTGCTCGTGGTCTTCGCCGGCGTCGGTTACGGTGTCTATTCCTCCGTCTGGAACGGCGAGGGGCTCGGCATCGTCGCATCGGGCGAGCCGCGCGTGATCGCTGCGGACAAGGAGCCGGTCAAGGTCGTTCCGGAAAATCCCGGCGGCAAGACCGTGCCGAACCAGGACAAGGCGGTCTACGACCGTGTTGCCGGTTCTGCCGAGGAGCCGAAGCAGAAGGCGTTGGTTTCTTCCGACGAGGCGCCGGTCGATGTCGTCCAGCGCACGCTGACACCGGAAGCGCTGCCTGAGGACGACGAGAACGCCAACCCGAGTGATCAGGTCACACCGACCGCAGTCGGTGAGACGGAGGATCCTCGGCTGCTGCCGAACCAGGACAATGCCGAAAACGCGCCCGCTAGCGATGCCGACAAGGCGCCGTCCGTTTCGCCGCGCAAGGTCCGCACGATGATCGTCAAGCCCGATGGCACGCTGGTCGCCCGCGAGGAACCAGCAGCCGTCGACCAGCCGGCTGCCCCGGTGACATCGTCTGCTCAGCCGATGCCGGCGTTGACGGCCCCGTCGGCGCAATCGGCTTCGCCGGTGCCGCCGGTAGGCGGAACGGCCGCAAGCTTCCCGTCAAGCGCCGAGGTTGCTTCCGCCGATGCTCGTTCTGCAGCACCTGCCGAAACGACGCCGGCACAGCCGCCGCTGACAGGTGGCGCCGACACGCAGGCTGCAAATCCCGCCCCGGTCCAACCGCCGGTGCGCCCGGTCAAGACCGGGGCGGCGACCGATACCGCTCCGGTTCCGATCGCCCGTCCGGCCGAGCAGCCCGTCAACGTTGTCGGCACCGTGACCGAGAAGGGCAATGTCCGACCGCCGGCACAGCAGCCGAAGACGACTGAGGTCGCGGCCGCAGCACCGGTCGCCGCTCAGCCGCAGCAGGCCGCGTCCGCCGGCGGCTACGGCATCCAGATCGCCTCATTGCCGTCGCAAGACGAGGCGACCAAATCCTATGCCAACCTGTCGAAGAAATTCGCCGGTGTGCTTGGTGGCCGCGCACATGAGATCCGCAAGGCCGATATCGCCGGCAAGGGCACTTTCTACCGTGTCCGTATTCCTGCCGGTTCCAAGGACGAGGCCGCAGCGCTCTGCGAACAGTATCGCGCAGCGGGCGGCAGCTGCCTGATCTCCAAGTAGTCTCGGGTTTGAATGGAATAACAAGAGCGGCGGGCCGGATCGGTCCGCCGCTCTTTTTTGTGCATCGCTTTCGACCTTGCTCGCATTTGGCCGGGCGCCGTCTATGATTCTCAAATGACCGAATCAAAAGCGATGATCCTTGGCTGCAGTGGCCTTTCCCTCACATCCGAAGAGAAAGCCTTCTATCGGGGCGAACGGCCCTGGGGCTTCATCCTCTTCGGGCGCAACATCTCGGAGGCAGGTCAGATTACCGATCTTGTCGCCGAACTGCGCGACAGCGTCGGCTGGCATGCACCGGTGCTGATCGACCAGGAGGGCGGCCGTGTCCAGCGCATCCGGCCACCCATTCTCAAGCGTTATCCCTCAGGCCGGGAACTCGGCGATCTCTATCGCCGCGACCCAGGGCTCGGCCTGCGCGCCGCATGGGCGATGTCGCGGCTGCACGCCTTCGACCTTTCGAGCCTCGGCATCGATGTCGATTGTCTGCCGGTGCTCGATGTGCCGGTCGAGGGCAGCAGCAATGTCATCGGCGACCGCGCCTATGGCGGCGATCTCGAGACCGTCATCGCGATGGGCCGGGCGGCTGCCGAGGGGCTGAAGGCCGGCGGCCTGTTGCCGGTGATGAAGCATGTTCCCGGCCACGGCCGCGGCTTTGCGGACTCACATCTGGAACTTCCTGTCGTCACCGTCTCGCGCGATGAGTTGGAAGCCCATGACTTCCCACCCTTCGTCGCGATGAAAGACGAGTTGATGGCGATGACCTGCCACGTCGTCTTCACCGCCATCGATCCCGATAATCCGGCGACAACGTCGCGCAAAGTGACCGACGGTATCATCCGCGAGCATATCGGCTTTACCGGTCTGCTGCTCTCCGACGACAGCTCGATGAATGCTCTTTCCGGCACGATCGGTCAACGCGCGGCGAATATCATTGCAGGCGGATGCGATATCGTGCTGCATTGCAACGGCCATATGGACGAGATGCGCGAGGTCGTGGCAAATGTTCCGCAGATCGCCGGTCAATCGCTTGTCCGCGCAAAAGCGGTGGAGGCGGGCTTCACGGCAGCAGATGCCGCCGACGAAGCGGAATTGAGGGCAGAATTCGAGGCGATGTTTGCGACGGTCTGATTGTAGAGGAGCAGGGTGGTGAACACGGTCAAGGGCACGGAGCGTTCGCAGGCGGCAACGCCGATGGACAAGCTGTGGCAGGAAAATGGTGCCGAGCGCGCCAGCCACGAGCCGGCGTTGGTGATCGATGTCGCCGGCTTTGAAGGCCCGCTCGACCTGTTGCTCTATCTTGCCCGCAACCAGAAGGTTGATCTGTCGCGCATTTCGGTGCTGGCGCTTGCCGAGCAATATCTGCAGTTCGTCGAAAGCGCCCGGCGCATCCGCATCGAGCTTGCCGCCGACTATCTCGTCATGGCAGCCTGGCTCGCCTTTCTGAAGTCGAGGCTGCTCATTCCCCAGCAGGCCAAGGATGACGGTCCTTCCGGCGAGGAACTGGCGGCAACGCTCGCCTTCCGGCTGAAACGCCTCGAAGCCATGCGCCAGGCTGCGGAAGGCCTCGTCAACCGCAACCGTCTCGGCCGCGACATCTTCATGCGCGGCGCGCCCGAGCATATTCCCGACCGGCAGCAATCCGCTTATGCGGCCAGCCTCTACGATCTGTTGACCGCCTATGCGGCGCTGCGCCAGCGCAATGCGGTCACCCATGTGACGATCGAGAGACGCAGCGTCTGGTCGCTGACAGATGCCCGCGAATTGCTGACCCAGATGATCGGCGAGGTCGGCGACTGGACAGCGATGGAGCATTATCTGCTGCGCTATCTCGCAGCGCCCGAGGAACGCGTCACGGCGATCGCTAGCGCTTTTGCCGCCTCGCTAGAGCTGGTGCGCGAGGGCAAGTTGGAAATCCGCCAGGACGGCGCCTTTCAGCCGTTATACATGCGCCGCGGTCCCAAACACGCCACGCTGCAGGTGGTGGAGCAGGAGCAGCCGGCTTGATCGATCCGAAGAGTGATGAGGATTTCGAGGACGATTTCGAAGGCAGGGGCCGCGACTTGCAGGCGGAGATCGAGGCAGAGCGCATCGCCGAGGCGCTGGTCTTCGCTTCCTCGCAGCCGGTTTCCGAGAGCTTCCTGGCTGAGCGTCTGGCTGAGAATGCTGACGTGCGCGCAATCATGCTGCGTCTGAAAGCGCAATATGCGCCGCGCGGCGTCAACCTCGTGCAGATCGAGGGCGCCTGGGCCTTCCGCACCGCGGCCGATCTGTCCTTTGTCATCCGCCGCGATGAAAACGAGGTGAAGAAGCTGTCGCGCGCCGCACTGGAAGTGCTGGCGATCATTGCCTATCACCAGCCGGTGACCCGGGCCGAAATCGAGGATATCCGCGGCGTTCAGACCTCGCGCGGCACGCTCGACGTGCTGATGGAAGCCGGCTGGGTGCGGTTTCGCGGCCGCCGGCGCACGCCGGGCCGGCCAGTGACACTGGGCACGACACGCGATTTCCTCGACCATTTCGGTCTCGAGGAACTGCGTGACCTGCCCGGTCTCGAAGAATTGAAGGGAGCGGGCTTGCTGTCAGGCCGGATTCCGGCGAATTTCAATATTCCCTCGCCGTTGATGAACGACGAACTGACCGAGGACGAGGACCCGATAACCCAGATGGACCTCGAGGAACTGGGGTTGCTGGCGCCGCGCGGCGCCTCCGAAGATTGAGGGGCTTGCGTCTTGCTTTTGCCATGCATGGCGAAAACAATGGGGGCCGCCACTTTTCGACGGGTCAATGGCTTGTCACAAAGGGCGATACCGTGACATTAAGCGCAGTTCAAAAGGCGTGATGTTGGAAACGGTGTTTGAAATCCTTACATCGTGGGAACAACGAAACAGGGAGTTAGGGTAATGGGTTCTTTTAGCATGTGGCACTGGTTGATCGTTCTGGTCATAGTGCTGTTGTTGTTCGGTCGCGGCAAGATCCCGGAACTGATGGGCGACGTTGCCAAGGGCATCAAGAGCTTCAAGAAGGGCATGACGGACGAGGACGCGCCGGAAACGGCAAAGACCGTCGATCACAAGGCCGACGAAACGAAATAACCAAGTCCGGGAAAAGGCGCTGCCCCCGCGCTTCCCGTCCAGGAGCCTTGCATGTTCGATATTGGCTGGACCGAGCTTTTGGTCATCGCGGTGGTCCTGATCGTGGTCGTCGGTCCCAAGGATTTGCCGCCGATGCTGCGCGCTTTCGGCAAGATGACGCAGCGCGCCCGCAAGGTGGCGGGTGACTTCCGCGCGCAGTTCGATGAAGCGTTGCGCGAGGCAGAGCTTGACGATGTCCGCCAGACGCTCAGCGACGCTCAGAAGCTCAACCCGGTGAATAGCCTGCGCGAGGCGATGAATCCGCTTCGCCAGATGGGCAACGAGATCAAGGCCGACCTGCAGAAGGCGACCGTGGCCCCGGAAAACAAGACCGAGGTGCCGCCTGCTGCGGTCTCAGCCCCGACGCCGTCGATGAGCCTGCCGGAAACGCCGCCGTTGGTGCCGGCGCCTGCGCAGCCTGAACCCGTCGCAGCAGCGATCGTCCAGGCCGAAACGGTTGCCGCCAAGCCGAAGGCCGTACGCAAGCCACGCGCCAAGGCCGCAGATAAGGCCGCCTTTGCCATTGCCGCGCCTGTGGAAAAGCCGAAGCGCACGACGGCAGTCAGGAAGCCTGCAACGCCGAAGACGCCGGTACAGATGAAGAAAAAGGACGAGGCATGAGCGGTGAGTCCGAAGATAAGCCGCAGCCGTTGATCGAGCACCTGATGGAGTTGCGCACGCGGCTGATCTGGTCGATCGGCGCGTTTTTTATCGCCTTCATCGCCTGCTTCTTTTTTGCCAAGCATCTCTTCAACTACTTAGTCATTCCCTACAAGACAGCCGTAATATGGGCGCATCTCGACGTCGAGAAGGCCCAGCTGATCTACACCGCGCCACAGGAATTCTTCTTCACGCAGGTCAAAGTGGCGATGTTCGGCGGACTGGTGGTCGCTTTCCCGATCATTGCCGCCCAGGTCTACAAGTTCGTAGCGCCCGGCCTCTACAAGAACGAACGTCAGGCCTTCCTGCCGTTCCTGATCGCCTCGCCGGTCCTGTTCCTGATGGGCGGCGCGCTCGTCTATTTCTTCTTCACGCCGATGGTCATGTGGTTCTTCCTGTCTATGCAGCAGGCGCCGGGTCATGACGAGGTGGCGATCTCGCTGATGCCGAAGGTCTCGGAATATCTGAGCCTGATCATGACGCTTGTCTTCTCCTTTGGCCTCGTCTTCCAGCTTCCCGTCGTCACCACGCTGCTCGCCCGCGTCGGACTTCTGACGTCGCAATGGCTCGCCGAAAAGCGCAAGTTCGCCATCGTGCTTGCCTTCATCGTCGCCGCCGTGTTGACGCCACCGGATCCGATGTCCCAGATCGGCCTTGCGATACCGACGATCCTTCTCTACGAGATTTCCATCCATGCGGCGCGACTCGTAGAGCGCCAGCGTGCCCGGCAGGCGGTCGAAAAGGACACCGAATCCGCGGACGTTGCCAAGACGGACAGCGTCTGAGCGGCAATCCGGAAATCCTTTCATGAACGCCGTCTCATCCGGTCGAAGCCCGCTCAGGCTTTGGCCGGGTCACTTCTGTTGCAAACGATCTGGAACGACGATGCTCGATATCAAATGGATCCGTGAGAATCCCGAAGCGCTCAATGCCGCTCTTGCCAAGCGCGGCGCGGAGCCTCTGGCCCAAAGCCTCGTCGCCCTCGATGAAAAGCGCCGCTCTGCCGTGCAGAAAGCGCAGGACTTGCTGTCTCGCCGCAATCTCGCCTCCAAGGAGATCGGCGCGGCGCTGTCCCAGAAGAATGGCGAGCTTGCCGAGAAGCTGAAGGCCGAGGTCGCCGAATTGAAGACCCTGCTGCCGGCGATCGAGGAGGAGGACCGGCTACTGACGGCCGAACTCGCCGACGCGCTCTCTCGCATCCCCAACATACCTTTCGACGATGTTCCGGTCGGCAAGGACGAGCACGACAATGTCGTCACCCGCGTCGTCGGCGAAAAGCCGCGCTGGAACCATACGCCGAAGGAGCACTTCGAAATCGGCGAGGGGCTCGGCTATATGGATTTCGAGCGCGCCGCCAAGCTCTCCGGCTCGCGCTTCACGGTTCTGACCGGGTCGCTCGCCAGGCTCGAGCGTGCGCTCGGCCAGTTCATGATCGATCTCCACACCCGTGAGCACGGTTATACCGAAGTCAGCTCGCCGCTAATGGTGCGCGCTGAAGCCCTGTTCGGCACCGGCAACCTGCCGAAGTTCGAAGAGGATCTCTTCAAGACGACGGACGGTCGTTATCTCATTCCGACAGCCGAAGTGACGCTGACCAATCTGGTGCGCGAGGAAATCCTCGATCAGGAAAAGCTGCCGCTCCGCTTCACCGCCTTGACGCCGTCCTTCCGTTCGGAAGCGGGCTCGGCCGGCCGCGATACGCGCGGCATGCTGCGTCAGCACCAGTTCTGGAAATGCGAACTCGTCTCGATCACCGACGCCGAAAACGCCATCGCCGAGCATGAGCGCATGACGGCCTGCGCCGAAGAAGTTCTGAAGCGCCTAGGTCTGCATTTCCGCACGATGACGCTTTGCACCGGCGACATGGGCTTCGGCTCGCGCAAGACCTACGATCTCGAAGTTTGGCTGCCGGGACAGAACGCCTTCCGCGAAATCTCCTCCTGCTCTGTCTGTGGCGATTTTCAGGCCCGCCGGATGAACGCGCGCTACCGCGACAAGGACGACAAGAGCAACAGGTTCGTCCACACGCTGAACGGCTCCGGCACCGCTGTCGGCCGCTGCCTGATCGCCGTTCTCGAAAATTATTTGAACGAAGATGGGTCCGTCACGATTCCGGACGTTTTGCTTCCCTATATGGGCGGATTGACCAAAATCGAACGGGCGGCCTGAAGGCGATGCGCATCCTGCTGACGAATGACGACGGAATTCACGCGGAAGGCTTGGCCGCGCTGGAGCGGATCGCCCGCACGCTGTCCGACGACGTCTGGATCGTGGCGCCCGAGACTGATCAGAGCGGCCTTGCCCATTCGTTGAGCCTGTCGGAACCTTTGCGGCTACGCAAGATTTCCGACAAGCATTTCGCCTTGCGCGGCACGCCGACCGATTGCGTCATCATGGGCATCCGGCAGGTGATGGACATCAAGCCCGATCTCGTTCTCTCCGGCGTCAATTCGGGCTCGAACGTCGCAGACGACGTAACCTATTCCGGCACTATCGCCGGCGCCATCGAAGGCACGATGCAGGGTGTGCGTTCCTTCGCGCTGAGCCAGGCCTACCTCTATGAGGACGGCGCGCGCATCGTTCCTTGGGAGGTCTGCGAGACACATGCGCCGGCCCTTCTGGAAAAGCTGATGGTTCTGGACCTGCCGCAGGGCACGTTTCTCAATCTCAACTTCCCGAACTGCGGTCCCGACGAGGTCGATGGCGCCGAGGTGACCATGCAGGGCAAGCTCGCCTTCAACCTGCAGGTCGACGCCCGCTCCGATGGCCGGGGCTTTCCCTATTACTGGCTGAAGTTCGGCGAACGCGCCGGCGCCTTCATCGAAGGCACGGATATTCATGCCCTGAAGCATAACAAGATTTCGGTAACGCCTTTGAAACTGGATCTGACCGATTATTCCGTGACGGACCGCGTGGCGCGGGCCTTGGGATACGGAGCACAGGTTTGACGGCAAGACTGGCCGAGAAAGAGGGCTTTGCGGCGCTCGTCCTTAGATTGCGTGCCGAAGGCATCTCCGACCTCGATCTGCTGACGGCGGTCGAGCAGACGCAGCGCTCGCTCTTCGTGCCGCCGCAATTTTCCGATGATGCCTATTCGAGCCGGACGATACCGATCGAATGCGGCTCCTTCCTTGAAGGCATCGATTTTGTCGTCCGCATCCTGCATCACCTCAAAGTCAAACCAGGACAGCGCGTCCTCGAAATCGGCACCGGCAGCGGCTTTACCGCCGCCGTCATCGGCAGAATGGCTGAGCGTGTTCTGTCCATCGACCGCTACAAGACGCTGACATCGGCGGCACAGCGGCGCATGGAATCGCTTGGCCTGCGCAACGTTATCATCCGCCACGCCGACGGTAGTGCCGGCATGCAGGGAGAGGGCACCTTCGACCGCATCCTGGTGACGGCGGCCTTCAATGCGATGCCGCGCTTTTATACCGACCAGCTTGTTTCCGGCGGCTCGATGATCGCGCCGTTGATGATCTCCGAAACCGAATGCCGCATGGTGCGGTTGACGAAAACCGGCAGCCGGTTCGAACGCGAAGAACTGTTCGAAGCCCCGTATCTGCCGATCGTTCCGCGCCTTGCCTCGCTGCTGTAAGCTCTACGATTTTTCACCCGTAAGCTATGGTTATCAACTTCTCAAAAATACCGCACTGATTCCAGCATCTTAACCGCGTGGTAATACTAACGCGTTTTAATAGACTCACAAATGGTTGCGTTCTCAGTGGGTCGAGTCAATGCGTTTCAGTCTTTCGCCGAAGTTCGGGAAGTCGGCCGGTAATCTTCTGGTTGTGGGTCTGTTGGCGAGTGCCGCAACAGGCTGCAGTTCCGATGTGACACGGTTTGGCGGCTTGTTTTCCTCCTCAGGGCAGGATCAGATCACCACCAGTTCCATTCCGCGCAGGGGTGGTGCTCAGGGCGATCCGGTGCCGCGCGCCGATCTCGGCGGCTCCGCCGTTGCCAGCCAGTCGGGCTACGGCGGCGGCAATGGTGCGCTGAGCCAGCCTTATCCGTCGAGCCCCAGTTATGATCCGGTCCGCACGTCGAGCGCCCGCATGGCTTCCGCACCGGTCTCGGTGCAGCGTTCCGAGCTTGCTGCGCCGACGGCTGTTGCGCCTTCCCGCCAGCGGGAAAAGGAAGTCGCGCTCGCCCAGCCTTTCCCTTCAGCGCCCCAGGCCGAAAAAAACCGATTGGTGGCCCCGGCTGCGCCGAAGCTGACGCCCGATACTCTGACGACGGGCACGACGCCGAAGGTTTCAGGCTGGTCCGGGACCAATGCCCCTTCCGTAACGCTACGTCCGGGCGAAAGTGTTGCCACGCTGTCCAGGCGCTTCGGTGTTCCGGAAAAGGAAATCCTGCGGGTCAACAACCTGAAGACGGCTTCCGCCGCTGCGCCCGGCCAGGCGATCCTGATCCCGACCTTCAATGGCGGCAATGCCGCCAAGGCGGCGTCGCAGGCGGCCGATCTTTCCAGGCCCGGCAAGATGCCGGAACCGGTGAAGGCTCCTGAGCAGAACGTCGCCGTCATTCCCGGCGCCAATTCCGCCCGCGACAAGACCATGGCGAGCGCCGATTCTACCGGCAAGCTTCCGGCCGGCGCCGGCAAGGATCCGAAAGCGCCTGCCGGCAGCTACGTCGTCAAGCAAGGCGATTCGCTGGCAAAGATCGCCAAGGCGACCGGTAGCAATATCGACGATCTGAAGGCCGCCAACAAACTTTCGGCCAACTCGCTCCGGATCGGCCAGGCCCTGAAGATCCCGAACGGCACTGCCGACAATATCAAGACGGCGTCGATCCAGCCCGAGAAGGTCGATCCGAAGCCGGCTCAGACAGCGCCGGCCCAGCAGACGGCCTCCGTTCAGCCAGCGCCCTACAAGGCGCCGGCCGCCACCCAGACGGTCGACGATGTCGAAAAGAAATCTGACGTCAGCTCCGCCGCACCGGAATCGACCGGCATCGGCAAGTACCGTTGGCCGGTCCGCGGTCAGGTCATTGCTTCATACGGCGCTAACGTCAACGGCAACCGCAATGACGGCATCGACATCTCGGTTCCGCAGGGAACGCCGATCAAGGCCGCCGAAAATGGCGTCGTCATTTATGCCGGCAACGGCCTGAAGGAACTCGGCAACACGGTTCTCGTCCGTCACGACGACGGCACCGTCACCGTCTACGGTAATGCCGATACTTTGAGCGTCGCTCGCGGCCAGAAGATCCAGCGTGGCCAAACCGTCGCCGTCTCCGGCATGAGCGGCGACGTCAAGCAGCCGCAGGTCCATTTCGAGGTGCGCAAGGACGCATCCCCGGTCAACCCGATGACTTTCCTGGAATAGGTATAGCGTACCAGGAAACGAGAAAAGCCCGGCAACAGCCGGGCTTTTGTCATTCAATGCATATCATTCTAAATTAGACCCGGTCGATGTGAACGCGCATGCGTCCGGCCAAGTCCTGAATATACTGCCAGGCGACACGGCCGGAGCGCGCCCCGCGCGTCGTTGCCCATTCCAGCGCTTCGGCATGCATCTTGCCGCGTTCGAGCCCGAGCTTGAAGTGATCGGCATAGCCGTCGATCATGCCGAGATAGTCTTCCTGGCTGCATTTGTGGAAGCCGAGCCAGAGGCCGAAGCGGTCGGACAGCGAAACCTTCTCTTCCACCGTCTCCGACGGATTGATCGCCGTCGACTGCTCGTTTTCCATCATGTGGCGCGGCAGGAGATGGCGCCGGTTCGATGTGGCATAGAAGAGTACATTGTCCGGCCGCCCCTCGACGCCGCCGTCGAGTGCTGCCTTCAGCGATTTGTAGGCGGTGTCGTCATGATCGAAGGACAGATCGTCGCAGAAGACGATCACGCGGTACGACGTGTCCTTCAAGAGGTCGAGCAGATTGGGAAGGCTGGAGATATCCTCGCGATGGACTTCGACCAGTTTCAGCGAGACACCACTTTCGCGGCTGACATCCTCGTGCACGGCTTTGACCAGCGAGGATTTTCCCATGCCGCGTGCGCCCCACAGCAGCACATTGTTGGCGGCATAACCCTCGGCGAAACGCACCGTATTCTCATGCAGAATGTCGCGCACATGATCGACGCCGCGGATGAGCTTCAACGCCACCCGGTTCGGCTTCTTCACAGGCTGCAGATGCTGGCGCAGAGGCGCCCAGACGAAACAGTCGGCAGCATCCCAGTCGTTGAGGGCAGGCGCCGGCCCGGCAAGACGCTGGAGGGCATCGGCGAGCCGTTTCAGTTCGGCAAGCAGGGCATTGTTGATTTCCTCGGTCATCGCAGGCCTCCTGTTTTTCGCTGCGGCAATCCGCTTTGATCTTTCGCTGCGGGGTAGCATGGCGTTTTGACGCCGGAAAGGTTATGAGGCAGCGGAATCGGTACTGTTTCCGGCTGTTTCTGTTGCATTCACCGAAGCCGTAACTATAGTCCGGCAACCTGAAAAAAGAGGCGGTGTTCCGCCGTGAAGCCTGAGGAGTTTAGCATGTTCATCACCCCGGCATTCGCCCAGAGTGCGACCGACACCGCAACCGGTTTCGGTGGCTCCGGTTTCGAAATGATCATCCTGTTCGTGCCGCTGATGGTCGTCTGGTACTTCCTGCTGATCAGGCCGCAGCGCGCGCAGGCAAAAAAGCGTGACGAGACCCTGAAGGCGATCCGTCGCGGCGACCAGGTCGTCACCGGTGGCGGTCTTGTCGGCAAGGTTACCAAGGTCGTCGACGACAAGGAAGTCGAAGTCGAGATTGCCGACGGCGTTCGCGTACGCATCGTCCGCAGCGGCATCTCTGAAGTGCGGGTCAAGGGTGAACCCGTCAAGGCCGACGCAGCGTAACGAGCGATAACGGCAGGACCGCCGGATCGGAAGATCGTCGAGAGAATGTTGCATTTTTCCCGCTGGAAAACACTTCTGATTTGGCTGGCCGCGTTTGCGGCCATCGTCATCGCTGCGCCCAATCTGCTGAGCGAGGAGCACCGTTCCGCTCTGCCGGGCTGGTTGCGTCACGACCGCGTGACGCTCGGTCTCGATCTGCAGGGCGGCTCGCATATCGTTCTGAAGGTCGAGCGTTCCGATGTCGTCAAGGACCGCCTGGAAGAGGCGGTCGCCAATGTGCGCAATGCGCTGCGTGGCGCCGGCATCCGCTATACCGGGCTGACCGGCAATGACCAGACCGTTACTGTCCGCATCACCGATCCGGCCGAGACGCAGAAGGCGGTTGATCTCCTGACACCTTTGACGGCGACTGCCGGCAGTTTAGGGCCGGAGGTGGCGCTGCAGCGGGGCGAGGAGGGACAGCTCTCGCTGCAGATTTCCGACGCCGGCATCACAGCTGACGTCGCTTCCGCCCGGACTCGATCGCTCGATATCGTTGCCCGCCGTATCGCTGGATTCGGCCATGCGAATTTCCTTGTTCACCCCGATGGCGCCGACCGGATCGTCGTGCAGGTGCTGGGATCGGTCGATGCGGAACGGCTGAAAAACCTGCTCAACCAGCCGGCCAAGCTTTCCTTTCATCTGATCGATGCAAGCATGTCGGGGCAGGAGGCGCTGAACGGCCGTTGGCCCGCGACATCGCAAGTGCTCTATTCGCTTGATGATCCGCCGATCCCATATCTCGTCGACCGCACGGCTTTCGTCTCCGGCAGCAATATGGTCGATATCGAGCCTGTCGTCGATCCACAGACGCAGGATACCTCGATTACTTACCGCCTCGATGCCGAAGGCACGCAGCGGCTGGCGGAGGTGACGGGGCAGAATATCGGCAAGCACCTTGCCATCGTCTTCGACGACCAGGTGATGTCGTCACCGGTTATCGATGCGGCGATCACTGGCGGCGAGGGCGCGATTTCGGCGAACTTCTCCGAGGATGGCGTCCGCGATCTTGCGATCATGCTGCGCGCCGGCGCCCTGCCGGCGACGCTGACGAGCGTCGAGGAACGCAGCGTCAGCCCAAGATTTGGCGCTGATTCGATCTTCAGTGGCCTTGTTGCCGGCCTCGTCGCCGTCGTGCTGGTCGCAGCACTGATGATCGCGCTCTACCGCATTCTCGGCGTCATCGCCGTCGTCTCGCTGTTTTTCAACCTGATTCTCATCGTTGCGGTGCTGAGCCTTGCCGGCGCGACGCTCACCTTGCCCGGGATTGCCGGCATCGTGCTCATCGTCGGCATGGCGGTCGACTCGAACGTTCTGATCTACGAGCGCATCCGTGAAGAGGAGAAAACCACCCATTCCTTCGCAGAGGCCGTCGGCCGCGGTTTCACGCGCGCATTCGCAACGATCGTCGACGCAAATGTCACGATCTTTATCGCCGCGATCATCCTTTTTTACCTCGGCAGCGAATCCATCCGCGGTTTCGCGGTGACGCTGGCGGTCGGCATCCTGACGACAGTCTTCACGGCCTTCACGCTGACGCGCTCGATCGTCGCCGGCTGGCTGAAAGGCCGCCATCCCCGGCATCTGCCGAAGAGCGTTCTGACCGATCTCTTCGAACACGCCAATATCCGTTTCATGGGAATCCGCCGTTATGTCTTTACGGCGTCAGCGGTCATCTCGCTGATTGCCATGGCCGCCTTTGCTACCGCCGGCCTGCGTCTCGGCATCGATTTCACCGGTGGCTCGCTCATCGAGGCGACGGCGAAGCAGGGCAATGCCGACCTCGCCGATCTTCAATCACGCCTCAACGATCTCAATCTAGGCGAGGTGCGTGTGGAGCGCACGGGCGGGCCGTCGAATGCGCGGATCAGCATCGCGTCCCAAGGCGGCGGCGAAAATGCCGAACAATCCGCGGCGACGCTGGTGCGCGGCGAGCTCCAGGAGGATTATGACTTTCGCCGCGTCGAGGTCGTCGGCCCCGCCATCTCCGGCGAATTGACGATGATGGCGACGCTCGGCGTGCTTGCAGCGCTTGCGGCGATCCTCATCTACATCTGGATCCGCTTCGAATGGCAGTTTGCGGTCGGCGCCATAGTCGCAACGCTGCACGATGTCATCATCATGCTCGGTCTCTTCGTCCTTACCGGCATAGAATTCAACCTGACGAGCATTGCCGCGGTGCTGACCATCGTCGGTTACTCCCTGAACGACACGGTCGTGGTCTATGACCGAATGCGCGAGAATCTGAAGCGATACAGGAAGATGCCGCTGCCGATCCTGATCGATGCTTCGATCAATCAGACGCTGTCGCGCACCATTCTGACCGCCGCGACGACGCTGCTCGCCTTGCTCGCGCTCTATCTTTTCGGGGGCGATGTCATCCGCTCCTTCACCTTTATGATGCTCTTCGGCGTCGCTCTCGGCACCTTCTCTTCAATCTATATCGCCGCTCCCGTGTTGATCGTCTTTCGGCTACGCCCGGAGGCTCCCGACGGGGAAGAGAGCAACAAGACGGATGTTGGTGTAAAATCCGGCACGGTGGTTTGAAAACATGGCAAAAGGCATAGAAATCCGCGCCGCGCATTTCCCCGGGCGCGCGCCGATCGATAGCTACGGCAATGGCGGGTTCCGCTTTGCCGATATGTCTCATCGCGGCTCGATCCTTTGTCTTCCCTCCGGCATTCACGGTTGGGACATGGATATGTCGAAACCGCTGTCGCCTGAAAATTTTCGGCGTGTGCTCGATGAGGCTGACGAGATCGAGGTTCTGCTTGTCGGCACCGGAACCGAGCTTCGCCGTCTGCCCGAGGAATTGAAACTGGCGCTGAAATCGCGTGGCATCTCCTCCGATCCGATGAGCACCGGCGCGGCGGTACGCACCTTCAATATCATGCTCGCCGAGCAGCGCGCCGTCGCTGCGGCATTGATCGCGGTCTGACGATGGCTGAAGCCAATAGTGCGACGAACCAGGAGATCTGCCTGGCGATGCTCCGTGACAGCGACCGCGACCGTTATCTTGCCTGTCTTTTGTCGCCGGAGGAAAAGCGCGGCGCGCTTGCAGCTCTCTATGCCTTCAATGCCGAGCTTGCCCGCATCCGTGATCTCGTGCACGAGACTTTGCCCGGCGAGGTGCGGCTGCAATATTGGCGGGATCTGCTGGAAGGCAGCGCACACGGGTCGACGGCAGCCAATCCCGTCGCCGCCGCACTTCTGGCGGCGATCGAAACCCATCGCCTTCCGCGCAAGACGCTGATCGACATGATCGAGGCCCGCACCTTCGATCTCTATGATGATCCGATGGAAACGCGTCTTTCACTCGAAGGTTATGCCGGCGAGACGGCATCAGCCCTCATTCAGCTTGCAAGCCTCGTGCTGTCGCCTGAGGAGGCCGCACGATCGGCGAATGCTGCCGGCCACGCCGGCGTCGCCCAGGCTGTCGCTGGCCTGTTGCTGCTGATGCCGCTGCATCGCCGCCGTGGTCAGGTCTATATTCCGCTGCAGATCCTTTTCGCCACCGGGCTCGACCGCGATTCCTTCCTTGCCGGCGAAGACAGGCCACGCATCGCAGCCGCCATCGAGGCCTTCGCCGGCCTCGGTCGCGAGCATCTGGTAAAGGCGCGGGCGGCGGGGCCGATTGCGCCGGCGGTCTTTCCGGCCTTTCTGCCGGCGACCCTTGCCGAACCGGTACTCGTCAACGCGCAGAAACGCGGCGCTTTGATATTTGACCGGCCGCTGCAGTCGCCGCAATGGCGCCGCCAGTTGCAGATGGGGCTGGCCGCGGCGCGCCGCAAAATCTGACATCGGGTCAAATTCGCGCAAGTCTCGCGCGTTAGAAAGCTTGAACCGCTACCCCATTGAACGGAGACTCGGCGTGGGCATTATCGTCTGGTGCGTTCTTTTCACCATCGTTATCTTCTTTGCTTTTGTGGCAACGCGCATGGCTGCGCAAAACAAGGAAGACGGCCTGCACGATACAGGCCTCGCCATCATCGAGTTCGGCCGCGCTTTTCCGACCGAGGCGATCCGCCAGTTGCAGGCAACGGAAAACGGCCAGGCCATCTTCGTGCGTCTGCACGACAACAAAGCGGGCTTCATGCGCAATATGTCACGCCACTTCGCCTGCCATCTGATCGAGCCAGGCCGCGTGCGCGTCGTCAGCTCGCAAACGGGCAGGGGCCTGGTGATCGACTTCCTCGATGCACCCCATCACAACGGCGATTTCGAATTTGCTTCCGCTAAAGAATCCTCGGAAGTGGCGCTCTGGCTGCTCGGCAACTATATCGCCGAGCCGGATAAGGACCTGCCGCCGAGCCATATCTCGGCGGCGAACAAGCAGTAGAAGTGCTTTAGCCGAGCCAGGCGGCGCAGTCTGCAAGCGCGCGGCGTGCGATCAACTGCCGTTTCATGATCGTCTTGTCCTTGCCGCGGAAACGTTTGACGCCCTCGGGCTTGACGATCGAACCCGGCTGGAGCTCCGGAAACAGCCCGAAATTGATGTTCATCGGCTGGAATGATCGTTTACCCGGCTCCTCGTCGGTGACGATATGCCCACCGGTGATATGACCGAGCAGCGAGCCCAGCGCCGTCGTCGCCGGCGGCAGCGAGATCGCCTCGCCTTTGCGTTCGGCGGCGGCGAAACGGCCGGCCATCAGCCCGACGCTGGCGCTTTCCACATAACCTTCGCAGCCGGTGATCTGGCCGGCGAAACGCAGGCCGGGCCGCGATTTCAGCGTCAGCGACGGGTCGAGCAGGGTGGGGGAATTGATATAGGTGTTCCGGTGAAGACCGCCGAGACGGGCAAATTCCGCATTTTCCAGGCCGGGGATCATCCGAAAAATTTCCGCTTGCGCGCCATATTTCAGCTTCGTCTGGAAGCCGACCATGTTGTAAAGCGTGCCGAGCGCATTGTCCTGCCGCAGCTGCACGACGGCATAGGCCTTGACCGTCGGGTTATGCGCGTTCGTCAGCCCCATCGGCTTCATTGGCCCGTGGCGCAGGGTCTCGCGGCCGCGTTCGGCCATCACCTCGATCGGCAGGCAACCGTCGAAATAAGGCGTGCCTTCCCATTCTTTGAAACCGACCGTGTCGCCTGATATCAGCGCGTCGACGAAGGCATTGTACTGCGCCTCGTCCATCGGGCAATTGATGTAATCCTTGCCGGTGCCGCCGGGGCCGACCTTGTCGTAGCGCGACTGATACCAGCAGATATCCATGTCGATGCTCTCGCGGTACATGATCGGCGCGATGGCGTCGAAGAAGGCGAGCGAATCCTTGCCGGTTTCTGCCTGGATGGCGCTTGCGAGTGACGGCGCCGTCAGCGGCCCGGTGGCGACGATGGCAAGATCCCAGTCCCTTGGCGGCAGGCCGGTGACCTCTTCCCGCACGACCGTGATCAGCGGGTGGTCATGGATCGCCCTCGTCACCGCCTCGGAGAAGCCATCGCGATCGACGGCGAGCGCGCCACCTGCCGGAACCTGGTGCCGATCGGCAGTGGCCATGATCAGTGAGCCCGCCATGCGCATCTCGGCATGGATGACGCCGACGGCATTGCTGGTCGCATCGTCGGAGCGGAAGGAATTGGAGCAGACGAGTTCGGCAAGGCCGTCGGTTTTATGCGCATCCGTGCCGCGCACCCCGCGCATTTCATGCAGGATGACGGGGATGCCGGAGCTGGCGATCTGCCAGGCGGCTTCCGAACCGGCAAGCCCGCCGCCGACGACATGGATGGGGGAATAGGAGGAGATCGTGTTCATTCCGGGCTGATATCATGTCGGCAGGTGCGATCCAACACCCCGGAATCAAAAACGGCGCCCTGGGGCGCCGTCTTGGGAGCATCACGCTCGCTATTAGCGGCCGTTATTAACGGCCGGCTATTAGCGGAACGAGCGGGATGCGATATTGCGGATGTCGTAGCGGCTGACGCCGATATCGGACAGGGTCTGGTTCGAAAGGCCGCCGAGTTCATTGAGCGTACGGCGGTAGCTGAGCCAGCTTCTTGCAATGCGGATCGGGTTCATTGTCTTTTTCCTCTAACATATGTCCGCTGGATGGCGGGATCGCCTATCTCTCTGCGGTTGATGTTTATATAGGCGAGAACCGTCCTATTGTGCAGTGCAAATAAAAGGCGTCTGCCATGCAATTGTGCAGTGTGATGCTCGTCAATTAGGCGGTGGATATTTTTTGTGCGGGCTAACGAAAGCGGCAAAACAATGCAACCGCCGCAGCAGCCGCATGCAGACAAACGAAAACGCCCGCTGTGGGTACAGCGGGCGTTTCAATCAGAACGATCCTGCTTGGGAGGAGCAGCGGATCGCCTGGATTAGCGGGAAGAAGCCTCACGGGCAACGCGATTAATGTCCGAACGGTCGATGCCGAGATCGTGCAATTCGCGGTTGGTCATGCGGCCAAGTTCCGTGATCGTCTGACGATACTTGCGCCAGTTATTGAAAGAGCGAGAGAAGTTCATGTTAAGCCCCTTTCTGAGGGTTTCATCTGCCAGCAGCCGCCGATCGGCGCTGACCTCTATTTGATGACCAGAATATATGTTGCGGCGCGAAAGACTAAAACAGCCAAGTTTTCAGATCACCTATGCGATGCATGCAATGCTCTAGGGGTGTTTGACGCAGATTTTCCGTTTTTTGGTCAACGAATAGGCAGAATGGTTTTCAGGAAAGCAATCCCGTTTGGAGGACCGAACCGGTGCCATTGCTCAAAAACGCCGCTGCTTCCGGCGGTTCCGCCCATATATCCGCTATAAGAACGCATTCCGCCGCCGGATCGAAGTTGCCCATCTGTCCGCAGCGTTGCCGGTGCGGTGTGACGGCAATGCGGCAGGCCGGCGCCAAACGGCGGAAATCCTCGGACCGCCAATGCTTTAATTCAGTTTTTGCCGAACAAAAACGCCCGCCGGGGGAGGATCCGGCGGGCGCGTTATGGTGACCGGCAACTGGGAGGAGGAGTGTTGCCAGCCTATCGCAGCGCGCTGGGAGGAGGAGTGCGCGGCTGCGAATATCGTCACGGACCAAGCGATCCGCGGGCGTCCGGCTGAAGCCGGGCCGGGGCGCCATCCCCGTGCTTCTATGGTTCCATAAATAGTATGACTAATGATTATTTTGCAGTGCAATAAACTCATGAGTGATATGCGATCGGCGCATACCTCTCCGTCCATATGCTGATATTAGCGCTTCTGAGGTTAGCGGCCGGTTAATGCTCGGTACAAGTTAGACCAATGAGGAAGTTGTATATTTGCGCAAGAGCGTTTGCGAACACCCGTGCTGCGTCTATAACGGCGTGAGCCGTAGCGCCGTAGCGCCGCAGCGGCGTTGCGGAAATGAGGGGTGGAGCATGTATCGCGGCAGATTGGAGCGGGATCTCTCACTCTGGGTAGGCAAGGGCCTGCTGGGGCAGGAAACGGCAGGCGCGCTTCTCGCCGAATATGACAGCCGCCCGGCAAGCTTCAGCCTCGGGCGGGTGCTGATGGCGCTGGCGGCGGTACTGCTTGCAGCCGCCATCCTGCTGGTCGTCGCCTCCAACTGGGAGGCTATTCCGCGCCTCGTCCGCGTCGGCGTCATCCTTGCCCTGATCTGGGTGGTGCATATTGCCGCCGCTCGGATGCTCGCCCGCGGTGCGACAGCGGCGGCAAGCGGCTTGCTGATCATCGGCGCGATGAGTTTCGGCGGCGCCATCTCGCTGGTCGGGCAGATGTATCATCTCTCCGGCGATGAGCAGACGGTGATGTATCTCTGGTTCGCGATTGCGACGATTTCCGCGATCCTGTTCCGTTCGGGCGCAGTGGCCGTCGTCGCCGGCTTCCTCTCCTGGGCGTCTTTCGCCGTCTATCTCGAGAATCACGACACACATTGGATAGGACTCGATCCCTGGATGGCGCCGGTTATGGCGGTGATCATTATCGGGCTGGTGCGGTATACCGGCGCCGAGCGGGCCCGCCATCTGGCCTATCTGCTTTTGATCGGTTGGCTTGCCTGGCTCTATACGCTTTATGAGGAAATCGCCGTGGCGCTCGCCTTCGCGATCGGCGGCATGGCGGCCTTCGTCCTGACGGCATTGCCGCTCCCGCGGATTACCTCCCTGCTCAGGAGCGCCGGTGCGGCCCCGGCCTTCTACAGCTTCCTTGTCGCTGCGATCGGCTTGCTGCTGCTGCATTTCGAAATCGAGGACGGCTGGCGGCTGGTGGTGCTCGGCCTGGCGACGCTTGCCGCTTCAGTGCTGGCGATTGCCCTGCATGGCAGGGACAACGGTGCGGTGCGTTATCTCGCCTACACCACGTTTGCCGCCGAAATGCTTTATCTCGCTTCCGTCACGGTCGGCTCGATCCTCGGCACGTCGAGCCTCTTCCTGTTCTCCGGTCTCGTGGTCGCACTGGTTGCCTGGATCGTCATCCGTCTCGAGCGGCGTTTTTCGGCGAATGCACAGGGGGAGCGCGTATGAGCTCGTTCATGGCAAGGCTGCAATCCGGAAAGGGCTATCTGCTTTCGGCGATCGTCGTCGCCGGCCTGCAGACCCTTATCCTCGGCACGATCATCCAGAGCCGGGCGTCAATCCTCGCCGATGGCGCCGAGGTGCTGCTGAAAACGGCGCCGGTCGATCCGCGCGATTTCCTGCGCGGCGACTATGTCGTCTTGAACTACGACATTTCCTCGGTGCCGGTGCAGACGGTTTCCGGCGGTATTCCGGTCGAGCCCGGCGAGCGGACTTTATGGGTCCGGTTGAAGAAGCAGGAGGATGGTTTCTGGACGGTGACCGAATCGTCCTTTCACGGACTGCCACCGCTACCGGAGACGGTGATTCTGCGCAGCCAGCCATTCTACAGTGGCGGACTGGCCGCGGCCGACAGCATCCGCGTCGAATACGGTATCGAGCGCTACTACGTTCCCGAAGGCGAGGGCAAGCCGATCGAGGAGGTTCGCACTGACGGCAATGTCGCAATCGCGGTGCGCGTTTCGCCAGCGGGAGGCGCACAAATCCGCAGTCTTCTCGTTGACGGCAAGCCGGTTTACGACGAGCCGCTTTACTGATCCGGCGGCAGTTCGGAAGAAGACGGCTTCCGGGCGGGAAATCCCTGTCATTTGCCGTTCATTTTTCCTTTGCCTCGACCAAATCGGGTGATATAGAGACGCCGCGCTCCGGAAGGCCTCATGTGCAGGCATAAGCATGCGGTTTTGTGAACGCGGGTATGGTGAAATTGGTAGACACGCCAGATTTAGGTTCTGGTGCCGCAAGGCGTGGGAGTTCAAGTCTCTCTACCCGCACCAAGCTGTTTGCAGGCGGGAGACTAAAATCGGTTGCCGCAGGGCAGCCGAGAGTTATCCCGAATAGCCCGCGAGTGCCGTTCCCCCTTGGGCGGAATGATACAGGAATTGGGAAAAGCCACGCGCGGCACTCGGCCGGCGTCGTGCTCATTGAAACGAACGGCGTCTGGGCACGGCCGCCACGAAATGAAGGTAGGAAGACATGCAGGTTATCGAAACGCTCGCTGAAGGGCTGAAGCGCGAAATCAAGGTCGTTATCCCGGCCAAGGACATGCAAGACAAGATGAATGAGCGTCTTGCCGATGTGAAGGACAAGGTTCGCATCAACGGCTTCCGTCCGGGCAAGGTACCCGCTGCTCACCTGAAGAAGGTCTACGGCAAGTCGATCATGGCCGACCTCGTCAACGAGATCGTCCGCGAGCAGCCGTCCGCCATCCTGTCCAGCCGCGGCGAAAAATCGGCCACGCAGCCGGAAATCGCCATGACCGAAGACAAGGATGAAGCTGACAAGATCCTCGCCGCCGAGCAGGATTTCGAATTCACGCTCTCCTATGAAGTGCTGCCGCCGATCGAACTGAAGTCGGTCAAGGGCATCAAGGTCACACGCGAAGTCATCGACATCTCGGACGACGAAGTCAACGAGCAGGTCCTGAAGGTCGCCGAAAGCGCTCGCGCCTACGAGACCAAGACCGGCAAGGCCGCGAACGGCGACCGCATCACCATGGACTACGTCGGCAAGGTCGACGGCGAAGCCTTCGAAGGCGGCACCGACCAGGGCGCCGAACTGGTGCTCGGCTCCGGCCGCTTCATTCCTGGCTTCGAAGACCAGCTCGTCGGCGCCAAGGCTGGCGACGAGAAGACCATCACCGTGACCTTCCCGGCTGACTATCCGGCCAAGAACCTCGCCGGCAAGGAAGCGACCTTCGACGTATCGGTCAAGGATGTTGCAGCACCTGCCGCTGTCGAGATCAACGACGAACTCGCCTCGAAGCTCGGCATCGAATCCGCCGACCGCCTGAAGGAAATCGTTCGCGGCCAGATCGAATCGCAGTACGGCTCGCTGACCCGCCAGAAGCTGAAGCGCCAGATCCTCGACCAGCTCGACGAGATGTACAAGTTCGAGACCCCGAACTCGCTCGTCGATGCCGAATACAACGGCATCTGGAGCCAGGTGAACAACGACCTCGCCCAGTCCGGCAAGACCTTCGAGGACGAAGACACGACCGAAGAGAAGGCACGTGAGGAATACAAGACGCTCGCCGAGCGTCGTGTCCGCCTCGGCCTCGTTCTCTCCGAAATCGGCGAAAAGGCCGGCGTCGAAGTCAGCGAAGACGAAATGCAGCGTGCGATCTACGAACAGCTGCGCCAGTATCCGGGCCAGGAAAAGCAGATCCTCGAATTCTTCCGCAGCCAGCCGGGTGCCGCCGCGTCGATCCGCGCGCCGATCTTCGAAGAGAAGGTCATCGATCACCTGCTGACCGAAATCGACGTCACCGACAAGAAGGTGACCAAGGAAGAGCTGCTCGCCGAGGAAGAAGGCGAGGCTAAGACTGAGACCAAAAAGGCCGCCCCGAAGAAGAAGGCTGCCGCCAAGGCCGAAGCTGCCGACGCCGGCGAAGGCGAGGAAGCCGCTCCGAAGAAGAAGGCTGCTCCGAAGAAGAAGGCGGCTGACGAAAGCGCCGAATAATCGCTTTTCAGTTCTGAAGTCTGCAAGGCCTCGCCATCGTGCGGGGCCTTTTTCTATTATCCGGGGCCGTTCAGTCTCGAGGGTCTCCCACTATCGAGTTGTATTCCCGGCAACAGATAGTTGCGTTAAAGTATAATTCGATGCAGATTTCGCTGACGGTGGGAGGACCGGAAAATGACCGCAAAACATGACATGAAGAAATGCGTGGAAGAAATCTACGCTGTGCGCGACCGCGGCGATATCGAGGGCACGCTGGCGCTGATCGGCGAGGATTGCACCTTCCGGATGGCCGGCAATACACGGTTGGCGCCTTTTTCAACTGAATCCGGCGGGCATGCCTTTCGCCAAGTGATAGAGCAACTCATCACTGTGTGGGATCTATCCAATATCAAGACAGTCGGCATCTATGTGGACGAGGACGAGCATATGGTCTTCGCCCATCGCGAGGGTGAGGTCAGGCACATCCCATCGGGTGCGAGCTTCTATACGGAATTCGTCGACAAGATCCATTTCAGGGACGGGAAACCGGTCAAGATCGTCGAATTCGTCGACACACTGCAAGTGGCCGAGACAAGTCAGATAATCCAGGTCGCTTAGCGTAACGGAAGTCGGAGCTCCAGGCTTCGACTCCGTTGTCGTCAATGATTCCGGCTGACAGCGTATGAGCCGCCGCTGCAAGAGATGCCGGTCAATGCGCGGCAGATCGGCCGTGGGTCAGTTCCGCCACCTTGCGAATATGGTTGACCGCCGCGGTGCCGCCAGCGGTCTTGGTGAAGAGGCTGAGTGTCTCTTCCTCATCGTCGGCGACCGGCGTCAAGGCCTGATCCATATAGGTCTTCGACTTGGCATCCCGTGAGATCAGGAATGCCGAAATCGTCAGGCCGATGATCGTACCGGCAAGCGAAGCATGTTTTCGGAAGGTTTCCCAGGCAAAGCGCGGCCAGAACACCAGCGGATTTTCGCGCGGCAGGTCCGGGCGCCGCTCCGCCGGCGTCTTCAGGCGCAGCAAGCCGCTTTGCAACGGATGCACATTTTCCAGCGGCACGGTGGTTGCGAAGGAGACGAGAACCTTGACGAGCCTTGCGAGCGGTACCCCGGTCGCCACAGCACGGCGCAGCAGGGTCTTCATGTGCTTCGGCGAATAATAGAGCGCCCAGGCCTCGTGATAGATGTCTTCCCACTCCTGCTTGCTCATCTTCGGATGTGCCGTGCAGACGTGCTCGACATCGTAGATGTTGAGATCCGCATCCATCTCGATGCCCTTCTTCCACAACACCTGATGGTCCTCGGAACCGGGCAGCGGCGTCAGGATGAAGAATTCGATGACGTCGAGCGGCAGTTCGTCCTGGATGATCGCGATGTCGCGGCGGATCGATTCCGGCGTGTCGGCGGGGAAGCCCAGGATATAACCGGCCAGCGTCATGATGCCCTGCGCCTTCCAGGCGAGCAGCATTTTGCGGTATTCGGTAATCTTGTTCTGGTTCTTCTTGGCCGCTGTCAGATTGTCCGGATTGACGTTTTCGAGGCCGATGAAGACGCGGGTAACGCCAGCGCGCCGGGATTTCTCGATGAAATTGGGAATCTTGTGGCAGAGCGTGTCGACCTGGATCATCAGGCCGAGCGGAATGCCGTCCCGCTCCTTGAGTTCGATCAGCCTGTCGAAAATCGCCTCCCAATCCTTGTTGCGGGCGAAATTGTCGTCGGTGATGAAGAATTTGTGGATGCCCTGCGCCCAGTTCATCCGCACCAGCTTTTCGACGTCGTCAGCCGAGCGGAAGCGCGACTTGCGTCCCTGCACGTTGATGATGGTGCAGAACGAGCACTGGTAGGGACAGCCGCGTCCGGCATCGAAGCTGGTGCTGAGCCCGAGCGTGCGCTGGATATTGTCCTTCGGCAGGAACGGAACCGGCGTGCCGCCGATGCCGGGAAGGTCGTTCATGAAATTGTAAAGCGGCTTCAGCTCGCCGGCGGCCGCATCACGCAGCACCATCTCCAGCCGCCCTTCGGCTTCACCGGCGAACATCGAGATGCCCATGTCACGGCAGGCGTCGAGCCCCACCGCCTGGCCATCCAGCATCGACAGGCAGCCGGAAACATGGAAACCACCGATGGAAACCGGCAGGCCGGCCTCGCGGAACGGCCGGGCGATATCAAGCGCGCGCGGATACTGATTGGTCTGAACGCCGACCAGCGAGATCATGCCGAAATTGTCGTGGCGCTTGAACTGTGCGAGCAGCCCGGCGACATCGATCCGCGTATTGGTCTCGTCGATCACGGTGATATCGATCGCGGTGTCGGGCCCGAGCACCTGACGCTCGGCACATTCGGCGGCGATGCCGTAGAGCGCCGCGAGCGAATTGGAGGGAATCATCGCCCGCCACCAGCGGATGACGTAGCCGTCATCGTCATAATGCGACGGCTTGATCAGGATCAGCTGAAAACGTCGACGCGCAGCTTCCAAGACATGGGACAAGAGTATCTATCTTTCTTCAGAAGCTTTTGCCGGAGCAAAATAGTGTTGAAGCCATATATCAGGCATGACGTATCAATGCGATTCAAGAGGTCAAACTAAGGCGTAAAAACGCGCGTTGCATGCAAAACGTTTCGCACGGCAACTTCTTCAATATACTACCCGACATCGAGCAGCAATGCGCGGTGGTCGGAGACCTCGGGCGCCTCGACCACCTCGAACTTGACAATGTTCACCCCCGGTGTAACCAGCATGTAATCGGCAAAGCGGCCCTGCTTCAGATAGTAGGAGGTCCGCGTGTCTGCAAGGCCGTTTCCGGTGACGAGATCCGAAAGCCCTAATCTGGCGAGAATCGTAAAGGTCGCGCTGTCAGGCAATACGTTGAAATCACCGCAGACGACGAGCCCTTCGTCGCCCGGCCAGATCCGCTCGATGAGCGCCGCCAGCGCTGCGGCCTGTTCCTGGCGCGCCGCCGTATCGCCCTTGCCTGCGGGATCGCGCAGGCCATGCATGTGGGCGATGGTCACGGTAGAGGCGCGCTCATGGCTGAAGAGACGGATGCAATGGGCGTTCCGTGGCCGCGGATGTTCGCCCCAGCCATTGGCGGAAAAACTGCCATGCACGAAGTCCAGCCCTTGGGTAATGACCGAATACGATTTGCGCACGAAGGTCGCCAGCCCGAATTCGGCGGTAATGGCAGTATCGCCGTTAAACAGCTCGCCTCTCGATGTCGGGCAGAAGAAGCCGTCGTGGCCGGGCAGGGCGGCGCTGATCTCTGCAAACAGATTGGCGCGCTGGGGCAGCTCCAGTCCCGCATCCCGATAGATCGACCATCGGTCATCCGCACCCGGCGCCCGCAGCACCTCCTGCAGGCAGAGCACATCCGGATCGGCCTGCGCGACATAGTCGATCAGGGCCTCATGCAGCCTGCCGCCCCATGCATTCAGCGAAATGATGCGCAATGCCGTTCGGCTCCGTTTTGACGGCCGGATTTACACGAAAGCCCGCCGTCTATGAGAGACCCTCAGAGTTCCGACTTGATGTCGCCCATCCGGTTCCAGGCGTCGAGGCCGGCGATCTTGTAGGCTTCGGCGAGTGTCGGATAGTTGAAGGTGTTTTCGACGAAATATTCGACCGTGCCTTTGAGATTGAGCACCGCCTGGCCGATATGCACCAGCTCGGTGGCGCCTTCGCCGACGATATGCACGCCGAGCAGGCGCCGCGTCTTCAGCGAGAAGATCAGCTTCAAAAGCCCGGTGTCGAGGCCCATGATATGACCGCGCGAGGTCTCGCGGAAGCGGGCGATGCCGCATTCATAGGGAATGCCGCGCTCCTTCATCTCTTCTTCGGTCAGGCCGCAGGTGGAAATCTCCGGCACGGCATAGATACCGTAGGGGAAATATTTCGGCGGTTCCTTGGCGACCGCGCCGATTGCGACGCGGGCAGCGATGCGGCCCTGTTCCATCGAGGTCGAGGCAAGGCTCGGAAAGCCGACGACGTCGCCGGCGGCGTAGACGTTGGCAACCGATGTCTGGAAGGTTTCCGGATTGACCTTGAGACGGCCGCGGCTGTCGGCTTCGAGGCCGATGGCTGGTAGGTTCAGCGCATCGGTCGCCCCCAAGCGGCCAGCGGCGAACAGCACCATGTCGGTCGTCAGGCGCCGTCCGCTGTCGAGCGTCAGCTCGACCTTGCCGCCTTCCAGCGTCTCCACCTTGTCGGCCTTCTGGCCGAGCAGCAGCTTCATGTTGCGGTCGCGCAGCTGGTAGGTGAAATCCTCGACGATTTCCTTGTCGATGAAGTCGAGCATCGTCGCCTTCGGGTCTATCACGGTGACGGCCGTGTCGAGCGCACTGAAGATCGTCGCATATTCGATGCCGATGACGCCGGCGCCGATGACGACCATTGAGCGCGGCAGCTCCTGGATATCGAGCAGTTCGTCGCTGTCGAGAACGGTCTTGCCGTCGAAGGGTATGTAATCGGGGCGGAACGGCTTCGTGCCGACTGCAAGCAGCACGCTGGCGCCGGTGACCTGGGTAATCTCACCGTCATCCTTGATCACCTGCAGCGTCGATGGATTGATGAAGCTCGCCTTGCCGCGAATATGCTGCACGCGGTTGCGGGCGAACTGGTGTTCCAGCACCTCGACCTCGTGGTTGAGCGTAATCAGCAGGCGTCGGCGCAGATCATCTGCACTGATCTCTTCCTTGACGCGGTAAGACCGGCCGTAGAAGCCGCGTTCGCGCCAGCCGGAAAGATTGAGCGCGGTCTCGCGCAGCGTTTTGGAGGGGATGGTGCCGGTATGCACGGACACGCCGCCGACGCGTTTGCCCTGCTCAATGACAAGCACTTTCTTGCCGAGTTTTGCAGCCTGGATCGCGCCGCGGCGCCCTGCAGGACCGCTACCCACCACAACGAGATCGTACTGAAGCATCATCTGGCCCCGGATTGGAAAAGAATCATTTGCGACGCAAAGATGTCGCCCGTCTATCGGTAGCCGGTCAATGTTACAGATTGTTTTACGACCGCCGATTCAGCCGCCCCTGCGCTTTTCAGATCAGCTTCAGCCCCTTCAGGCTGACATGGCCGTCCTTGCCGATGATGATGTGGTCGTGGACGGTGATATCGAGCGCCTTGGCCGCCTCGATGATCACCTTCGTCATGTCGATGTCGGCGCGTGACGGCGTCGGGTCGCCGGAGGGGTGGTTGTGGACGAGGATCATCGCCGTTGCCGAAAGCTCGAGCGCGCGTTTCACCACCTCGCGCGGATAGACCGGCGTGTGGTCGACCGTGCCGCGGCCCTGGACCTCATCGGCAATCAGCACGTTGCGCTTGTCGAGGAAGAGGATGCGGAACTGTTCGCGGGTCTCGTGCGCCATGGCGGCGTGGCAGTACTCTATAACTGAGGACCACGAGGAGAGAATCTGCTTGCTCCTGAGCTCGCTCTTCAGGGTTCGGTGGGCAATCGTCGAGATCAGCTTCAGGTCGAGCGCCACTGCTTCGCCGACGCCCTTTATCTCCGTCAGCAAAGCCGCCGGCGCGCCGAAGACGCCGGAGAGCGAGCCGAACCGTTCGATCAGCGCCTTGGCGATCGGCTTGGTGTCGCGCCGCGGGATCAGGCGGAAAAGCAGCAGTTCGAGGATTTCGTAGTCGGCAAGCGCGGTGTCGCCCAGCTCGCGGAAGCGGTCACGCAACCGCTCGCGATGGCCGTGATAATGTTCTTGGCCGGCGAGCGAGGCGGGCAGGGCGGCCTTGGCATTCGGCACGGACGGTTGTTGCGAGCGTCCGCCGAAGAACGAGCGTTCGTCGGCGGCAATGGGCTCCTGCGTCTCGAAAGGCAGCTCGTCGTCGGAAGATGTCGCAACAGGCCGCTTTGCCATCGGATCGTCACCCGGCAAACGACGGCAGGCCGGGGCGATCGAGCCCACCCGGCGACAGGGTGAAGATCTCGCAGCCGCCCGAGGTAACGCCGACGGTATGTTCGTACTGCGCCGAAAGCGACCGGTCGCGGGTTACCGCCGTCCAGCCGTCGGCAAGAACCTTCACATGCGGCCGGCCGAGATTGATCATCGGCTCGATGGTGAAGATCATGCCTTCGCGCAGCTCGGGCCCCTCGTTGGCGCGGCCGTAATGCAGGATATTCGGCGAATCGTGGAACAGCCGGCCGACGCCGTGGCCGCAGAAATCGCGCACCACCGAACAGCGCTCGGCCTCGGCATAGGTCTGGATCGCCTCGCCGATTGCGCCGGTGCGGGCCCCGGGTCTGACGGCACCAATACCGCGCATCAGCGCTTCATAAGTAACCTCGAGCAATCGCTCGGATGCGCGCTTGATCGTGCCGACGGGGTACATCCGGCTCGAATCGCCGTGCCAGCCGTCGAGCACGAAGGTGACGTCGATATTGACGATATCGCCTTCGCGCAGCGGCTTGTCGTTCGGAATGCCGTGGCAGACGACATGGTTGATCGAGGTGCAGGTCGATTTGGTGTAGCCGCGATAGTTCAGTGTCGCCGGCTGGGCGCCGTGATCCATCCCGAAATCGAAGACGAAGCGGTCGATGTCATCGGTCACCAGCCCCGGCTTGACGATGTCGGCCAGCGCATCGAGGCAGCGCGCCGTCAGCTGGCACGCCTTACGCATACCCTCGAATGCTTGCGCGTCGTAAAGCCGAATAGCGCCCGTATTCTTCGAGGGCGCGGAAGAGGCTTCGATATAGTTCACCATTGCAGGGCCTTAGCGGAGAATATTAGAATTGTTCATAATGCAGCTATGCCGGGTTCGTCCATCGCGATCAACCGCCCGGACGAGATTTCTGAGCAGATCCGATCGCTCCGGTATGCAGTCTTCTGCATCCTTTTCTCCCCAAATCATTGGCCGGGATGGAATATCCACAGTCTTCCCAAGGGGATAGGATTGATCGGATGATGCCGCCCCGCTACTCACCGATTGGTGACAGCGGGGAAGGGTCGGTCGTGCTTGATGAAGCGGCAAAATTTGAAATTTCGTCCGAGCCCGGCGGCGAGCCGGAACGACGCGTGCGTGATCGCGGCGCCACCGAGCGGGCAATCCTTGCCGGCGCCAAAGGCCTGCTGGCCGAGGAAGGCTTCCAGAATTTCGGCATCAATGCGGTCGCGCGCCGCGCCGGTTGCGACAAGCAGTTGATCTATCGCTATTACGGTGGTCTCGACGGACTGGTCGAGGCGATCGGCGCCGATCTTGGCACATGGGTGAAGGATCGCATTCCGGAAGACGCCGGCGGCATGTTCCTGCTCACCTATGGCGACCTGATGGAGCGGCTGTCGCTTCTCCTTCTCGACGCCTTGAGAAACGATCCGCTGATGCGCCGCATCCTCGCCTGGGAAATATCGGAAAACACCGAGCAGGTGAGGCGGCTGTCGGAAGCGCGTTCGAAGGCGCTGGCTCTCTGGCTGGAGCGCATGCGCGGCTCGCTGACGCCGCCGAAGGGCGTCGATGCAACAGCCGTCAACGCCGTCGTCATCGCTGCGATCCAGCACCTCGTGCTTGCCGCCTCGGCCGGCGGGCAGTGCGCCGGTCTGTCGCTGAAGACATCAAAGGATTGGGAGAAGGCGGCGATGGCGCTGAAGCGCGTCGTGCGCGGCGTCTACGGCTAATACCTGTCTTATCCACAGGGGCGGCTGCCGCGTTAACCTTAACAAATGGTTTACGTTGCCTGGCCGCAGTTAACCCGACAGTGTGGTGGCGAGCAGAGATGGAATGAGTAGAGCCCCGAGTTGACGCCATGGGAACCAAAATCGCCAAAGCCTTGTTTTTCGTAACGGCGATGATGTTTTTCGCAGTGCTGGCGCTGGATATCGCAATTCCGACGCTGGTGCTTTGCGCCATGGCATTGTCGACCTGGATGGTCTCCCTCGATCTGCCCGTCTCGCGCAAGCATGGAGGAGAGGCCGCATGAGGTGGTTTCTGGTCTTCTGGGCCGGCCCTATCGTCTTTCTGGGCGGATGGTACTGGCTCTCTTATTACGACATGAGCTTCGGCATTTTCATGTTGACGCGGCAGGTGCATGACCTGACGTTCCAGCTGTATGGCGAGGTATTGGGAATTCCGCCGGAGAGCATCCCGCCGCTCGTTGCCCGCGCGATCGCAGTCGACAGCCTTGTCGTCTTCGCCATCATGGGCTTCCGGAAACGCCAATCGATCATTGCCTGGTGGAAGGCGCGTCAGCTGAATTCGTCTTCCGACCTTGCCAGCAAGGAAAGCCTGTCGAGCGCGCCCTGAAGGATAAAGCTTGCCGCGGCCGAATCGATCCGTTCGGCCCGCTTGGCGCGCGACACGTCCATTTCAAGCAGCGTCCTCTCGGCCGCCACCGTCGATAACCGTTCGTCCCAATAGACGAAGGGCAGGGCTGTCTTCTGCTCCATGTTACGCACGAAGGCGCGCGTTGCCTGCACCCGCGGACCCACCGATCCGTCCATATTCATCGGCAGGCCGATGACGAAGCCTGCGACCTTTTCCGCTGCCGCGAAATCCAGCAGCGCCTGGGCATCGATGGTGAACTTAACGCGCCGGATCAGCGTGCGGGGCGTGGCGAAACGCCGCCCGAGATCGGACATCGAAAGCCCGATCGTCTTGGTGCCGAGATCGAGGCCGGCAATCGCCTGCCGCGGGGCAAGCATCTCGGCCATTTCCTCGATCGTCAGCACCGTCATCGCCATTTCATCCCGTCAAAAGAAATTGAAGTCGCCGCTGCTTTTCTTTGCGGCCGCATAAGATATGTCCTTAGAGCATGATGCCGAAAAGTGTGAACGGTTTTCGGACGACGTCATGCTCCAATTCCCTGATTGAGATGCGGATTGAGATTGAGGCTGATCCGGCCAAGATCATCCGGATTTCCCATCGAAACCCGCTTTTGCATTGCGTAATAAAGGAGACATTTCATGAAGATCACCTGGCTCGGCCATTCCGCCTTCCGCATCGAGACTGGAAAGGCGAAAATCCTGCTCGACCCATTCCTCAGCTATAACGCCTCCTTTTCCGGCCAGGATATCAAGGATGTTTCGGCAGGCGTCACCCATATCCTGCTGACGCATGGCCATGGCGACCATGTCGGCGATACCGTGGCGCTTGCCAAGGAAACCGGCGCCGTCGTTCTCGCCAATGCCGATCTCGCCGCCTGGCTCGGCTCCAAGGGCGTCGACAAGATCGAGATGGGCAATACCGGCGGCACGATCGCGCTCGGCGGCTTCTCGGCGACCTTCACCAATGCGCTGCACTCCTCCGCGCATATCACCGAGGACGGCGTCTCGCATGCGCTCGGCAACGCCAACGGCCTGATGCTGCATTTCGACGACGAAGCCTCGATCCTTGCCATGGGCGACACCGACATCTTCTCCGACATGGCGCTGATCAATGAATTGCACCAGCCCGATATCGGCCTCGTGCCGATTGGCGACCGCTTCACCATGGGCGGCGCCGTGGCAGCCCTTGCCTGCCGGCGCTATTTCAGCTTCAAGACCGCGATCCCTTGCCACTACGGTACCTTCCCGATCATCGAGCAGACGGCCGATAAATTCGTTGCCGGCATGGAAGGATCGGAGACTGATGTGAAGGCGCTGAAGCCCGCCGAGAGCCTGTCGATCTGACGAAATCCCGTTGCACCGGGCGGACATGGCCTTTATAGCGGGTAGGAAAAATCCTATCCGGAGAATGCCATGTCCGTCGACCTTGCCACCGTGAAGCGCGTTGCCCACCTTGCCCGCATTGCCGTCTCCGAAGACGAGGCAAATCGCATGGTCGGCGAGCTGAACGGCATCCTCGGCTTCGTCGAGCAACTCTCCGAAGTCAATGTCGACGGCGTCGAGGCGATGACGTCGGTGACCCCGATGGCGATGAAGAAGCGGACGGATGCGGTGACAGACGGCAGCAAGGCAGCCGATATCGTCGCCAATGCGCCCGTCACCGATCACAATTTTTTCCTGGTGCCGAAAGTCGTCGAATAAGGCTCAACGCCTCTTTCCGACCTTGTTGCTATTTCCAGATCTGAAGCGAAAACATCATGAGCGAACTCACCAACCTGACCATTGCCGAAGCCCGCCAGAAGCTGCGCGGAAAGGAAATCACCGCACTCGAATTGACCGAGGCCTATATCTCGGCGATCGATGCGGCCAATGCTCATCTGAATGCCTATATAAAGGTCACGCCCGATCTCGCCCGGGTCATGGCGAAGAACTCCGACGAGCGTATCGCTGCCGGCAAGGCAGGCGATCTCGAGGGCATTCCGCTCGGCATCAAGGATCTTTTCGCCACCGTCGGTGTACACACCCAAGCTTGCAGCCACATTCTCGACGGTTTCGAGCCGCGTTATGAATCGACCGTCACGCAGAACCTCTGGGATGACGGCGCCGTCATGCTGGGCAAGCTTAATATGGACGAATTCGCCATGGGTTCGTCCAACGAAACCTCGCACTACGGCCCGGTGATCAATCCCTGGCGTGCTGCGGGCTCCAACCAGCAGCTCGTTCCGGGCGGCTCCTCCGGCGGCTCGGCAGCAGCCGTCGCCGCGCATCTTTGCGCCGGCGCCACCGCGACCGATACCGGCGGCTCGATCCGCCAGCCGGCCGCTTTCACCGGCACCGTCGGCATCAAGCCGACCTATGGCCGCTGCTCGCGCTGGGGTACGGTCGCCTTCGCCTCCTCGCTCGACCAGGCGGGCCCGATCGCCCGCGACGTGCGCGACGCCGCAATCCTTTTGAAGTCGATGGCAAGCGTCGACGCCAAGGACACGACCTCGGTCGATCTGCCGGTGCCGGATTACGAGGCAGCTCTCGGCCAGTCGCTGAAGGGCATGAGGATCGGCATTCCGAACGAATACCGTGTCGATGGCATGCCTGAGGAAATCGAGACCCTCTGGCGCCAGGGCATCGCCTGGCTGAAGGATGCCGGCGCCGAAATCGTCGACATCTCGCTGCCGCACACCAAATACGCCCTTCCGGCCTATTACATCGTCGCTCCCGCCGAGGCATCCTCGAACCTGGCGCGCTACGACGGCGTCCGGTACGGCTTGCGCGTCGACGGCAAGGATATCGTCGACATGTACGAGAAGACGCGGGCTGCCGGCTTCGGCAAGGAAGTCAAGCGCCGCATCATGATCGGCACCTATGTGTTGTCGGCCGGTTATTACGATGCCTATTACATCCGCGCCCAGAAGGTCCGGACGCTGATCAAGCGCGATTTCGAACTCGCCTTCGACGCCGGCGTCGATGCCATCCTGACACCGGCAACACCGTCGTCTGCCTTCGGCGTCGCCGATGAGAACCTCGCTTCCGATCCGGTGAAGATGTATCTGAACGACATCTTCACGGTGACGGTCAACATGGCGGGCCTGCCGGGCATCGCCGTGCCCGCTGGCGTCGACCAGAAGGGCCTGCCGCTCGGGCTGCAACTGATCGGCAAGCCGTTCGACGAGGAAACCCTTTTCAAGACCGCCCACGTCATCGAGCAGGCAGCCGGCCGGTTTACGCCGGCGAAGTGGTGGTAACGAATCCAACGATCCGGCTCTTCCACGAGCGGCGTCGACCTCGAAAAGGTGCATCTTAAGAAGCGGCTGGCTGATCGATAACGGGAACCAGGAGGAGCTTATGGCGAGCATTGATCTTGCGCGATTGATCGAGGCAATCGACAGTCTTGCTGCCGCCGGTTTCACCATGGGCGCGGATTGGCAGGCGGTACACGAAATCTGCCAGCGCCACGAAGGTCAACAGCCGTTCGACTGGGGCCATGCGCTTTGCCATCGCATCGAGGGCGACGACTGGAATGCCGATTACTGGTATCGCCGAGCCGGCAAGACGCGCGGCACGGGCACGATGGCCGACGAATGGTCGGCGATGCGGTCGGAACTTTCCGCAAAGGCTTGAGACGACACCCTGACCGCGCCGGTTCGAGCGTAGTCAGGGTGGCTGAGTGCATTACCTGTTGTTCAATTGCGCCCTGACCAAGCTCAGTCCTCTTTCGGTGATCCGGTAGGGCTGGCCGCTGGAGGACTTGATCGCTCTCAGCCGCTTCAGCCTGCGAAAGAGATCGAGATCGACGCCGGGATAGAGCCAGCCGTCGCGGGTGAAGCAGCTGACTGCCTCGATCTTCCTGTCGTCGTCGCGAGAAATTTCGATGCGGCCGCCTTGGGCCATGAGATGCAGGATGCGCTGCTCCGTGCGGGAAATGTCCATGTGTTGAGATCCGGTATCGCGCCCTGCAGGGCGCACAAAAACGATCTGGCGCTCTTTCGAACGTCAGGGCTTCGTTTTTTTCGGGCCCTTGCGCGCAAGCGGACTTGCGGGCAGGGCCTTTACCGGGTCTGTGACAGGCTCAACATAAAACACCTCGATAAGGTTTTTTATTCAGCGCGGAAATGGCGGTCAAGACCGTGCTTGCCGATCAAACCGGTCGAGTACCGCAGTTTCCAGCCATCATCCCCCAGGGGGGTACTGGTAAATTCGGCGACTCAATGGTCTAGTTGCGGGATAACGCGGAGGTGTCGTTGATCCACATTCGCAATGCCCGCGACGGCGAAGCGGTGCTATTGAGCGAGATCGGGCTGAGGGCCTGGCAAAAGGCGATGGCGGCGATCGGCGAATCGCACGCGATGATCGATGCAGCCCGCAACGCCTTTCGCAACTTCGTGGAAAACGACTGGCTGACCATCACCGTCGTCGAGCAGAATGGCCAGGTCGCAGGCTGGGCGGCGCGCGAGGGTTTGGACGAAACCATCTCGGATTTCTGGATCGATCCCGTCTTCGCCCGCCAGGGGCTGGGCTCCGCCCTCCTTGAGCGGATCGAAAAGGAGATCGCTGATCGAGGTTTCGAGAAGGCGGCGATGCAGACCCATTCCGGCAACAACGAGGCGATCGGCTTCTTCCGGAAACACGGCTACAGCATCCACTGGCTCTCGGTCGCCTATAATCCGAAGCTCGACCGCGACGTGCCCTCGGTCGGGCTGACGAAAACGCTGGTTTCGGACGGTAAGGGCGGATACGGGCAGGAATTCTGACAAATGCCGCCGGATGCGGTTAAGCCCATGGCAGATAATCGGACGTGACGCAAAAATTATTGCCTTCGGGATCATTCAATACGCAGTAAGCATCCGTCTCGCGCACCAATGTCGCGCCGAGGGATAAGAGCCGTTTCACTTCTTTCTCCCGATCGTCAGCGGCGATATCGAGATGAACACGGTTGCGGGCTGGACGTTCTCCTTGGCGAAGGTGGAAGCAAAGGCGTGTTCCGGGACCATCGACCATCACGGTCGGGTCCGTGTCGGGCGTCAGTCCTATCGCGGCGAGGCGGGCCAACTCATCATCGTCATAAGGCATCACTTCATAACCATCGAGCGCAGCCGCCCAGAAACGAGCAACCCGTGAGGGGACGTCGCAATCAACCACGATTTCCTTCAGTCTTCCCATGGGAGCTTTCGGTCCAAGGTATTTTTACTGAAGATAGAGATCACTATGGTATCGACAATCGGGGCGGTCGAAACTCTTGTCCATCGGTTCGTGTCCATGAAATGCATGGCCGCTCCTGGTGCAAAGCGGCCTTTCTCTGCGGGCAGAAGCGGCCGGCGGCAACTGCCATGCGATTCCGCGAAAGCCTTGCACCGGCACGCCATTTCCTTTACCTCACGAATGGAAAAGAACAGCCTGCAAAGAGTATCAGATGACCCTTGTCGACGTCCGCACGCCTGATCCGAAACGCTTCATCCCCGGCGCCACCGGCGACTGGGAAGTCATCGTCGGCTTGGAAGTCCATGCCCAGGTGCTCTCCAATTCGAAGCTCTTCTCCGGCGCCTCGACGGAATTCGGCAAGCCGCAGAATTCGAATGTCTCGCTGGTCGATGCCGCCATGCCCGGCATGCTGCCGGTCATCAACGAGGAATGCGTCAGGCAGGCCGTGCGCACCGGTCTCGGCCTCAAAGCCCAGATCAACAAGCGCTCGCTCTTCGACCGCAAGAACTATTTCTATCCCGACCTGCCGCAGGGCTATCAGATCTCGCAGTTCAAGGATCCGATCGTCGGCGAGGGCAAGATCGTCATTTCGCTCGGGCCGGACCGCCAGGGCCAGTTCGAGGATATCGAGATCGGCATCGAGCGCCTGCATCTGGAGCAGGATGCCGGCAAGTCGATGCACGACCAGCACGCGACCATGTCCTATGTCGATCTGAACCGCTCCGGCGTCGCGCTGATGGAGATCGTCTCCAAGCCCGACATGCGCTCGTCCGACGAGGCCAAGGCCTATATGACCAAGCTGCGCTCGATCGTGCGTTATCTCGGCACTTGCGACGGCAACATGGACGAAGGTTCGATGCGTGCCGACGTCAACGTCTCCGTCCGCCGTCCGGGCGAAGATTTCGGCACGCGCTGCGAAATCAAGAACGTCAACTCCATCCGTTTCATTGGCCAGGCGATCGAATACGAAGCCCGCCGTCAGATCGGTATTCTGGAGGATGGCGGCAAGATCGATCAGGAGACGCGGCTCTTCGACCCAAACAAGGGCGAGACGCGCTCCATGCGCTCCAAGGAGGATGCGCACGACTATCGCTATTTCCCCGATCCGGACCTGCTACCGCTCGAATTCGACGATGCCTTCGTCACCGCGCTCGCAGCCGATCTGCCGGAATTGCCTGACGACAAGAAGGAGCGCTTCGTGCGCGAACTCGGTCTGTCGATCTACGACGCCTCGGTGCTCGTCTCCGAAAAGGCGATCGCCGATTATTTCGAGGCGGTGGCTGCAGGCCGTGACGGCAAGATGGCGGCAAACTGGGTGATCAACGACCTGCTCGGCGCGCTGAACCGCACCGGCAAGGATATCGAGCAGACACCGGTTTCGCCGGTCCAGCTCGGCGCCATCATCGATCTCATCAAGGCTGGAACCATTTCCGGCAAGATCGCCAAGGACCTCTTCGAAATCGTGCTGAGCGAGGGCGGCGATCCCGCCGAGATCGTCGAAGCGCGCGGCATGAAGCAGGTGACGGATACAGGCGCGATCGAAAAGGCCGTGGACGAGATCATTGCCGCCAATCCCGATCAGGTGGAAAAGGTCAAGGCGAAGCCGACCCTGGCCGCATGGTTCGTCGGCCAGGTGATGAAGGCGACCGGTGGCAAGGCCAATCCGCAGGCCGTCCAGGCGCTCGTCAAGGCGAAGCTCGGCATCGAGGAATAAGCGGTGTATTTCGTCCGCACGGCCGGCGAGCGTGACTTGGAAAAGGTCCGCGTCCTGCTGGTAGAGAGCTTTCACGCCACCTATGACGGTCTGCATGGCAGGGCCAGGGTGGATGAGCTCACCACCCAGCTCTTTTCTCTCGCCGCACTGAAGACGCGCCTGGTGCGAAAGGACGCTGAATTCCTCGTTGCCGACGATGGCCGCACTATCGGCGGCATGGGGTATGCGGCGATGTCGCCTGAGCTGGCGAAGACAGTCATGCTGCATCTTCTCTATGTCAGGCCGGCGCTGCAACGCCAGGGCATCGGCCGCGATCTCTTCGCCGAACTCGAAAGCTGCTTCCCGGATGCGGAAATCATGCGTCTCGAAGTCGAGCCGCAGAACGTGGCAGCGATCGCCTTCTATCACGCGCACGGCTTCACCGAGGTTGGACGCAACGAGAATGGCGGGGCCGGGCAATCCGGCATTCCCA
The DNA here is from genome assembly GCF_019685025.1 of Rhizobium sp. NZLR8. NCBI lineage: Bacteria > Pseudomonadati > Pseudomonadota > Alphaproteobacteria > Hyphomicrobiales > Rhizobiaceae > Rhizobium > Rhizobium sp. NZLR8. The sequence continues at coordinate 146,906 of NZ_JABDVY010000007.1, forward strand.
CGCTGATTTTTGAAAAACCGCTCGAAGGGAATTGAGTCCATGGCGTCCGCGTTGTCCGACATTGTCGTTCGCCAAGCGCGGCCGCAGGATCTGCCGGCTCTGGTGGCTCTATTCGCAGCCGATGCGCTCGGTGGTCATGGCGATACGATCGATCCCGACGCCTTTGCCGATTATCTCAGGGCCTTCGCAGCCATCGAGGCTTCGCCCGACCAGGCGCTTTATGTCGCGGAGTGCGGCGGTGAGGTCGTGGGCACCTTCCAGATGATGGTGACGACCTCGCTGACCGGCCGCGGTTCCTCGGCGATGATCATCGAGGCGGTGCAGGCCCGGGCCGATATGCGCGGGCAGGGGATCGGCGCACGGATGATCGAATTCGCCATTGCCGAGGCAAAAGGCCGCGGCGTGCGATTGGTGCAGTTGACCTCGAATGCGATCCGCAAGGATGCCCATCGTTTCTATGAAAGACTGGGTTTCAAGCCCTCGCATCTCGGCTTCAAGATGGCTTTGAAATGACCGGTGCTTATCGTGGAATCGCTGGACAATTCGGCTTGGCAACGGCATAAGCGAGAAAACGAATTCTGGTTTGGCTCGCATCTGGCGGGCACAAGGAAAAGACATGTGGAATCTTCTGGTTCAGACCTTTACCTGGTGGAACGGTCAGACGATGGGCACGCGTTTTGCGACCTGGCGTTTCGGCAAGCGCGTCGGCGAGGATGAATTCGGCAACGTCTATTACGAAGGCGGCATGTCTTCCTACGGTCTGCCGAAGCGCTGGGTGATCTACAAAGGTTATGCCGATGCCTCTGCCATTCCACCGGGCTGGCATGGCTGGATGCATCACCGTACCGACGTTCCCCCGTCCAAGGAAAACTACGTCGCCAAGGAATGGCAGAAAGCGCATCGCCCCAATTTCACCGGTTCTCCGCAGGCTTACCGTCCGCCTGGCTCCATTGCCGCTCCGGGCGAGCGTCCGCGCGTCACCGGCGATTACGACGCCTGGACGCCGGGCAACTGAGACAGCTCGACCGGGGCAATCCCAAACCCGGCTTTTGGCCACAATTGACCTTTACCCGCAGGTTGGCCGCGCTTGACCGCGGCTGCGAACGAAGAATGTCTGGAGACGGGTACACATGAAGCTCTTCACGCGGAACAGGGTGCTGCGTGCCGCCGGATCGCTGCTGGCGCTCTCGGCCTTGCTTCCGCCAGTTGCGGCGAATGCCGCACGCATCGAAAATCCGGTAGCCGTCTTCTCCGGCCTCGACAAGATCACCGGCCGTATCACCACCTTCGACGTCTATGTCAACGAGACGGTTCAGTTCGGCGCGCTGCAGGTGACGCCGAAGGCCTGTTATTCGCGCGACCAGGCCGAAGCACAGAAGATCGACGGTTTCGTCGAGGTCGACGAGATCACCCTCGACCGCAAGATCCGCCGCATCTTCACCGGCTGGATGTTCGCCGCCAGCCCGGGCCTTAACGCCGTCGAACACCCGATCTACGACGTCTGGCTGAAGGACTGCAAGGCAAACTCGGACGTCCCGGCTCCTGACGGCACCAAGGCGACAGCCCGCTAAAACGCGTCTCGCCAACGCGCCAGACCTTCCCTTCGTCGAACTGCAGGTGCTTCGTGACGATCGCAATGGCGTCTTCGATTTCCTTACCTTCTTGCGGAGTGGGGGCCCAGCAGCAAGCGTGATCTTCTGAGCCCGATGTCGTCCGCCCGCATGACAGGGTACGGCTCGGATGCGTGCGAGAATGTTTCAGATGAAGCCCCGAACCAGGAGGCATCAAATGGATCTTCAGAGTCTTGTCGCTGCTCACATGCCGAACCACCGCCGCCCCTCACAGATGGACGCCGCGGCCGAGGACCGATACTACCGAAATCAGATCACCCTGCCGCCGCCTTTGGGGCTTCGGTTACTCGGCCTGATCGCAACGACCGCCGGCGTGACGCTGTTTCTGGCTGGCGTCATCAATGCATGAGGCGTCGTCATGGTCAGACAGACCGATCATGCTATGCTGCGATCCCTTGTCACTGGGGAACGGGAGATGGACGACAGCGAGGCTGACCGGGCGTCGATCATGGCGGTGATCCGCGCCGAAACCGAGGCCTGGCTGCAGCGGGACTTCGAGGCGCTGGCGAGCCATTGGATGCAGTCGCCGCAGACCCGGCGGATGGAAGCCTTCGCCTCGCTGGGCGTCCGGGTGGACGAAGGTTGGGACCCGATCGCGGCGCGGATCAAGAAGATCGTGGAGCGATTCCCAGAGAAACACGCCTTCGAGGGGCGCGTCCGCTGGGAAAAAGTCAACATCGTCGTTGACGCCAACATGGCATGGGTGACCTTCGATCAGATCGGCAGCGACACCGGCGAGGATCGCAAGCGCCAACTGCGGATACTTCACCGGATCGGCGGCGCCTGGAAGATCGGCTGCATGGTAATGATGGAGAGCAGCGTCGAGGAGGCGAGATGCTCGCTGATCGAGGTCGACGCGGATGCAAAAATCCTCTGGACGAACCGGCTGGCGCGGGAACGGATTCGCGGCCATCCGGGGCTCGTCGGCGCTGCCGGCCGCTTGCGCGCCCGGCGGCGTGATCGCGACGTCGCGCTGCGCGAGGCGGTGCGCCTGGCATTCCATGAGTTGCAGAGCCAGAGACCTTTGAACATCGCGCCGAAGCAGGCCTGGTCGGTGGCGCTCGGCGAGGACGCGGCGGGGATTCCGCTCTACTGCTGGGTCCTGCTCGAGGACGGCAAGGCGCTGGTTTCCTTCGACGACGCCGAGACGGTGGTGCGTCGGATTGCGAGCGCGCGGGAGGTCTTCGGCCTCTCGCCGGCGCAGACCCGGCTTGCTCGCCTGATCGTCGATGGCCACGACCTCGCCGCCGCCTCCGATCAGCTTGGGGTCAGTGTCAACACGTTACGCACCCAGTTGCAGCGCATCTTCGACAAAACAGGCGTCCGCAGCCAGGCGGCATTGGTCCGGGCGCTGTTGAGCGCCGGGGCTCCGAGCAAATAAACTCGACTGCCGGGTGCCGCGGCATCCGGCTAACCGCCGGCGCCTGATCTTTCGGAGCTTAAAACTTAAGGTGTGGCGACTCCATCGCCGTGGCAAGCATATTGGCATAATCGGCCTTCGGAACGTCTATCGCTCCGAACGTCTTCAGGTGTTCGGTGGTGAATTGTGTATCGAGCAGGGTGAAACCTTTTTCCCGCAGCCGCTCGACCAGATGCACGAGGCAGATTTTCGAGGCATCCGTTCGCCGCGAAAACATGCTTTCGCCGAAGAAGGCCGAGCCCAGCGAGACGCCGTAGAGACCGCCGACCAGATCATCGCCGTCCCAGGCTTCGACGGTATGGGCATGGCCCATGTCGAACAGCGTCGAGTAAAGGGATCTGATCGTTCTGTTGATCCAGGTGCTTGGGCGCCCGGAGGTCTCTTCCGCGCAAGCCGCTATCACCTGATCGAAAGCGTAATCGAAACGGATCTCGAAGGGTTTTCGGCGCACCGTCTTGGCAAGGCTCTTCGACACGTGGAAATCGTCGAACGGCAGCACGCCGCGCAATTCCGGCTCGACCCAGAAAATTTCCGGGTCGTCGGCGGATTCGGCCATCGGGAAGAGGCCGATGGAATAGGCGCGCAGGAGGATTTCAGGGGTGATGCCTGGTGACTTCCTGCGCGATCCTGCCATTCCCGCCCTATGCCGCCGGTGTGTTGGCGAGGTAGTCTTCCAGCCAGTGGATGTCGTAGTCGCCGTTGGCGATATCCTGGTTGGAGACGAGATCCTGGAACAGCGGCAGCGTCGTATTGATGCCGTCGACGACGAATTCGTCGAGTGCCCGGCGCAGCCGCATCATGCATTCGACGCGCGTGCGACCGTGCACGATCAACTTGCCGATGAGGCTGTCGTAATAAGGCGGGATTTTGTAGCCCTGATAGGCACCGGAATCGATGCGTACGCCGAGACCACCCGGGGCGTGAAAATGCGTGATCGTGCCGGGCGAGGGCACGAAGGTGCGCGGGTGCTCGGCATTGATGCGGCATTCGATGGCATGACCGGAAAAATGCACTTCATCCTGGGTCACCGAAAGACCGCCGCCGGAGGCGACGCGGATCTGCTCGTGCACGAGGTCGATGCCAGTGATCGCTTCCGTGATCGGATGCTCCACCTGCAGGCGGGTGTTCATTTCGATGAAATAGAACTCGCCATTCTCGTAGAGGAATTCGATCGTGCCGGCGCCGCGATATTTCAGCTTCTTCATGGCGTCGGCGCAGACCTGGCCGATCTTCATCCGCTGCTCGACGTTGAGCGCCGGCGAATTCGCCTCTTCCCAGACCTTCTGGTGGCGCCGCTGCAGCGAGCAGTCGCGCTCGCCAAGATGAATGGCATTGCCTTCGCCGTCGCCGAACACCTGGATTTCGATGTGCCGCGGCTTGCCGAGATATTTTTCCATATAGACGGCATCGTTGCCGAAGGCGGCCGCCGCTTCGGTGCGCGCCGTCGACCAGGCCTCGATCACGTCGGCCTCGCTCTTGGCGACCTTCATGCCGCGTCCGCCGCCGCCGGCCGTTGCCTTGATCAGCACGGGATAGCCGATTTCAGCAGCCGTCTTCAGCGCATCCTCTTCGGTCTTCACTTCGCCGTCCGAGCCCGGAACGACGGGAATGCCGAGTTCCAGCGCCGTCGTCTTGGCGGTGATCTTGTCGCCCATGATGCGGATATGATCCGCCGTCGGCCCGATGAAGGTGATGCCGTGGGCTTCGAGAATATCGGCGAACTTGGCATTCTCCGACAGAAAGCCGTAGCCCGGATGCACGGCGTCGGCGCCGGTGATCTCGCAGGCGGCGACGATCTGGTGGATATTGAGATAGCTCTCGCGCGAGGAGGGCGGGCCGATGCAGACACTTTCGTCGGCAAGCCGCACATGCATGGCATCGGCGTCGGCGGTGGAATGAACCACGACGCAGGCGATGCCGAGCTCCTTGCAGGCCCGAAGCACGCGAAGGGCGATTTCCCCGCGATTGGCGATGAGGATTTTCGAAATCATGGGCATGGGCCTATTCGATGACGACGAGGGCTTGGCCGTATTCGACGGGATGTCCGTCATCGACGAGGATCTCGGTCACCTTGCCCGACTTCGGCGAGGGGATCTGGTTCATCGTTTTCATCGCTTCGATGATGATCAGCGTCTGGCCTTCCTTGACTGTCGCGCCGACTTCGATGAAGGCACGCGCACCGGGAGCCGGCGCCATGTAGACGGTGCCGACCATCGGCGCGCTGACGACATTGGCGGGATTGCGGGCGGGAGCGGCGGCCGGCGCAGTTGCTGCTGCCGGAGCGGCGCCTGCGGCATAGGCGGGCGCTGCGATCGGCGCCTGGACATATTGCGGCGTGCCCGCACGCGAAACGCGAATGCGCAGGTCGTCCTGCTCGACCTCGATCTCCGTCAGATCCGTCTCGTTGAGGATATTGGCGAGATCGCGGATCAGTGCCTGATCGATACCCGATTTCTTTTCAGCCATGGTGTTGCCCTGTCTTATTCTTATGCCGTGATGTTCTTCAGCGCATGAAGCGCCAGGATGTAGCTATGAGGCCCGAAGCCGCAAATCACGCCCTTGCATGCCGGCGCAATCATCGACTTATGGCGGAATTCTTCCCGCGCATGAACGTTGGATATGTGGAGTTCAATGACGGGAATGGAAATAGCGCGGATCGCATCATGCAGCGCGACCGAAGTATGCGTATAGGCGCCTGCGTTGATGGCAACGCCGACGGCCTTTTCGTCGGCCTCATGGAACCAGTCCACAAGCGTACCTTCGTGATTGCTCTGACGGAAATCGATGTCGAAGCCGAGTTCGCGGCCGGCGGCCTTGCAGTCCGCTTCGATGTCCTTCAGCGTCTTGCCACCATAAATGCCGGGCTCTCGTTTGCCCAGCATGTTCAGGTTGGGGCCGTTCAGGACGAAAATCGTTTGCGTCATCGAATGTTCCGTAAAATGTACGACGGCAACCTATAGACTCCGTGAAGGCTGAATGAAAGCCCTTACGGATTGGCCAGCGGAATCACGCCACATTTGTCCACATGGTTGAAACGCTTCGATTTTGGCGATTTGATGGGCGGCCGGCTGGCGGCTCACTTGCTCAGCAGGCGGTCTTGCCGCAGCTGCGCATATTCTTGACCTTGGCTTCGAGATCGTCGAGCCCGACGGCGCCCGGCACCAGTTCGTTGCCGATCACATAGGACGGCGTGCCGCTGATGCCGAGACTGGAGGCGAGCTGGTAGGTCGCCTGGACGACACCATCATTCGGGCTCTTTGCCATCTCGGCGCGAATCTTGTTCTCGCTGACGCCGAGCGAAGCTGCAACCGCGATCGCCGTTTCGTCGGAGGCGCGGCCTTCGGCGCCGAGAAGCGCGACATGGAAATCGGCATATTTCTCCGGCGCCAGCTTGCGGAAGGCGTCGGCCACCTTGTGGGCTGCGACCGAATCCGGCCCGAGGATCGGAAACTCCTTGAGCACGAAACGAACGTTCTTGTCCTTCTTGAGCATCGCCTGCATGTCGGGAAGCGCGTGACGGCAGTAGCTGCAATTGTAATCGAAGAATTCGACGACGGTGACATCGCCCTTGGGATTGCCGAGGGTGACGTCGTTCTTCGAATCGAAGATCGCGGCCGTGTTCTCGTCGATCGCCATATTGGCCTTCACCAGCCGCTGGGCTTCCTGCTTCTTCTGCAGCGCATCCTGAACATCGAGCATGATCTCGGGATTCTCGATCAGGTATTGCTTGATGAATTCGCCGAACTCCTTCTTCTGCTGGTCGTCGAGCGCTGCCGCCGGAAACGGAAGGGCGATCGATGCGGCAAGTGCCAGTGCGGTGAAGGTTTTCGGAAGAAAGGCCATGATATCCTCGTCAACGGCGATGTGGTCGTCTCTCTGTCGAAAAGACCGTCGCCGGGTTATGGACTTGAGTGCGTCGCGTCAAGGTACGGTGCGTTGTGTTCTGCTCAAACAGGAATTTTCATCCCAGCGTGACCCTCGCGGGATTGTGATGAGCCGATTAATGCGGCAATTGTCAGGCCGTCAGTGAAGTAGCCGAGCGAGAAGCGATCTTGTTTTCCATATCGAAACGCAGCGAAGTCGAGCCATTTCATGCCATGGACGTCCTGGCGGAGGCGACGAAAAGGCGGGCGGCCGGCCAGCCCGTTATCTCGATGGCGGTCGGTCAGCCCTCGCATCCCGCCCCTCAGGCTGCCCTTGAAGCAGCGCGCGCAGCTCTTGCCGAAGGCCGGATCGGTTATACCGATGCGCTGGGAACGGCGCTGCTGAAATCGGCACTTGCCCGGCACTATAAGGATCGCCACGGCCTGGAGATCGATCCCAAGCGGATCGCCATCACCACCGGTTCCTCGGCCGGCTTCAACCTCGCCTTCCTGTCGCTCTTCGATGCCGGCGATGCTGTGGCGATCGCAAGGCCTGGTTATCCCGCATATCGCAATATCCTCGGCGCGCTTGGCTTGAAGGTTGTCGAAGTGCCGGTAACGGCCGAGACCCACTTCACCCTGACGCCTGAGAGCCTCGAGGCGGCGCAGAAGGAAAGCGGCGTGACGCTGAAAGGCGTGCTGCTCGCAAGCCCCGCCAACCCGACCGGCACGGTGACCGCTCGCGATGGGCTGAAAGCGCTCGCGGACTACTGCGCGGCCCATTCCATCGCCTTCATCTCCGATGAAATCTATCACGGGCTGACCTTCGCCGGCGAGGAGGCCAGCGCGCTGGAGCTGACCGACGAGGCGATCGTCATCAACTCCTTCTCCAAATATTACTGCATGACCGGCTGGCGAATCGGCTGGATGGTGCTGCCGGAGCGCCTGGTGCGGCCGATCGAGCGGGTGGCGCAAAGCCTTTATATCTCTCCGCCCGAACTTTCCCAGATCGCCGCCACGGCCGCGCTCGGTGCCGGCGACGAACTCGATCTTTATAAGGCGAGCTATGCCGCCAACCGCGACTTGCTGATGCGCCGCCTGCCGGAGATCGGCCTTGCGATCGCGTCACCGATGGACGGCGCCTTCTACGCCTATCTCGACGTCACCCGCTTCACCAATGACAGCATGGGTTTTGCCAAGCGCATGCTCGCGGAAATCGACGTCGCCGCAACACCCGGCCTCGACTTCGATCCGCTGGAAGGACATCGAACCCTGCGTCTGTCTTATGCGGGCTCGGAAGCCGAGATCGCCGAGGCGGTGGAGCGAATCGCAACCTGGTTGAAATAGCGCCCGCGGGCACGCCAGCGGCTGCGCGCTCTCCTATTGCTTAGCTGCGCGATGAAAACAGCGAGGCGAGCGTCGAAGCGGGCTTGTTGTTCAGCCGTGGCACCACCACGAGCTGCTTGATGTCACCGCGCTTGTAGGCGGCGAGGAAACGGCGGTAGTCCTTGAAGGAGACGCAGCCGTTGGAATCACCGTTTTTGCCGAGCATGTAGGTGTGGGCCAACAGGCCGACACGGTCATAGATGGCGTCCGCGCCTTCGAGCGGGGTCAGCCGCAGCGCCTCGACACCATGGAAAAGGCTCTCGCGCATGGTGAGGGCATAGGTGTGCGGCGGCGTCGGCCCGTGCATCTTCTTATTCACGAAACGCGGGTTGTCGCGCATCTTGCCGAGACCGGAATGGGCTTCCAGCCTCTCGCCGTTCGGCAGATAGACGGTGCTGTTCTCGATGTCGTAGATCGCCACACCGGCGCGCAGCTTCGGCGAGAAGACCGGCTTGTCGTAGCGTGGCACTGCATCGTCCTTGTCGTCCTCGATCGGCGAGTTTGGCTGGGCGTAGGCAAGTGCAGGTTCGCCGGCGCGCTGCGAACCCTTGGCGACCGGCGCCGGCTTGCCGATAAGGCCGTCGGGACGCGCCATCGGCAGCGGCACGGAGTCTTCGTCGGGCGTCAGCACCAGATCGAAAGGCGGCGCGTCGTCGGCGGCGGCAACGGCCACCGGTGCGGGTTCCGAGGCGGGAATTGCGGCGGTGCGGACCGGAGATGCTGATGGTTCGACCGGAGCCGGTGCGATCTGCCGGGATCCGGCATCGGCAAGTGCCAGAAGGGCCGGGAGTTCGGCAGCAGCAACGGCCTCCTTCGAGGGAATGATGACCCGGTCGCCGTCGTGTTCTTCCGTCGCTGCCGAGGCGACATCGACCGGCGCCTGCGAGATCACATCATCCTTGCGGAACTTGGCGCTGTCCGAAATTGCCGCCACGACTGGCTGCTCGGCAGCCATGACAAGCCGATTGTGTTTTGTAAGTGCCGCCAGTGCCGTTACGGCGGCGGCAGTCTTTTCGGCGTGGGATTGAATGAGGCTCGCCGTCAGCGGGATCTTCGGCTTCGCATCGAAGGCGGCCAGCCGGTCAGCCTTGCCGACATGGATCAGCCGCTCGTGGGGCGTCGCCGGTTTGGCCTTCGGCGCCGATGCCACCTGCGTGAATCTGTCGGGCGGAGAAACGGGCACGGCCACCGAGTGCATTGTCGCCAAGGTCGCGATCAACCATGTGGAGGTCAGAAATCCGGCGCCGACGACGCCGTAAAGAAAGCCGCGAGATCCGCGCAAACGAAAGGCAGATCCGCCAAGAGGGGTGACGTCATCGAACGTCCCGACCGCAAACGCCATACTACACTCGTCTTTCAAACTCGCTACGCAGGCCGGCGGCACTGACTGACTACACTTCGCCGGGGCCGGTATAGGCGCAAGTGGGCCGAATTTAGACCACTCGCGACTTCCGACTGTCTCGCAAGGATGACGAATTATGGTTTCTAATTTATTTACGCCGCGCCGCTGTTTCTCGCGACGTCTCAAAAAGAGATGCGCTGGGCCTTCTCAGGCGCGTTCCATCACATAACTTCCCGGGGCTTCTTCGATCGCATTCAGCGCATCGCCGCCCGGTTTGCGCGCTGGCACGCGCCTGCTGTCATGGGTCTCGATCCAGGTCTGCCAGTGCGGCCACCACGATCCAGGTGTCTCGGTTGCCCGCTCGAGCCAGGTCTCGTACTCGCCCTTGGCGGGGCCGCCCGTCCAGAATTGATATTTCTTCTTGTCGGGCGGGTTGACGACGCCGGAGATATGTCCCGAGCCGGTGACGACGAATTCCACCTTGCCGCCGAAAAACTGGCTGCCGAGAAAGACGGACTTCGCAGGCGCTATGTGATCCTCGCGGGTGGCGAGATTATAGATCGGGATCTTGACGTCCTTCAGCGACACCGGCTTGCCGTCGAGGACCATCTCGTTCTGCGTCAGCGCATTCCTCAAATAGCAATTGCGCAGGTAGAAGGCATGGTTTGCCGCCGCCATGCGGGTCGAATCGGCGTTCCAGAACAACAGGTCGAAGGGCAGGGGATCCTGGCCCTTGAGGTAGTTGTTGACGAAATAAGGCCAGATCAGCTCGGAAGCCCGCAGCATGTTGAAGGCCATCGACATCTTCGAGCCGTCGAGATAGCCGGCCGCCTGCATATGCTCCTCAAGCGCTGTCAGCTGCTCCTCGTCGACGAAGACCTTGAGATCGCCGGCATGGGTGAAATCGACCTGGGTGGTAAAGAGCGTCGCAGTCTTGATGCGCTTGTTCTTCTCCTTGGCATGCAGCGCCAGCGTTGCCGCTAGCAGCGTGCCGCCGACGCAGTAGCCGACGGCGTTGACGTCCTTTTCGCCGGTCGCCTTCTCGATCGTCTCGAGCGCGAAATCGATGCCCTCGCGGGCATAGGACGTCCAGTCCTTATCGGCGTGGCGCGCATCCGGGTTGACCCAGGAAATGACGAAGGCGGTCTGACCCTGGTCGACACACCATTTGATGAAGGATTTCTGCGGATTGAGATCGAGAATATAAAACTTGTTGATCCAGGGCGGGCAGATCAGCAGCGGCCGCTTCAGCACCGTTTCGGTCGAAGCCTCGTACTGGATGATCTGGCAGATGTCGTTTTGGGCGATCACCTTGCCCGGTGTCAGCGCCATGTCGCGGCCGACGACGAATTTCGTCATGTCGGTCTGGCGAAGGCGAAGATCGCCGTTTCCGGCAGCGATGTCCTCGGCAAGCATCTTCATCCCCCGCACCAGGTTTTCGCCGCTGGTTGCGATCGTCTCGCGGTAGAGCTGGGGATTGGTGGCGATGAAGTTGCTGGGCGAAAGTGCTGCCGTGATCTGCTTCACGTAGAAGCCGGCCTTGTGCTTGGTGTGCTCGTCGAGTCCGTCGGTCTCCGACACCAGCTTTTCCGCCCAGTCGGTCGTAACGAAATAGACCTGGCGCAGAAAATCGAAAAACGGGTTCTTCTGCCAGTCTTCGTCGGAGAAGCGCTTGTCCTTGCGGGTGTCCGGCTCGGCATGCAGAGGCTCGCCCTGCATGTGCGTAGCTTGCATCCGCTGCATCGAGCGCATCCAGATGCCGAAGAACGAGGACATCAGCTGCGTCTGCGCCTCGAAGGTGCGGCGGGGATCGGCAATCCAGTATTCGGTGACCTTGGAAAGCGTCTTGACCATGTCGGTCATCGGATCGACGGCGGTTTGGCTGATCTCGCCGCGTTCGCGCGGCGCAAGCCAGGCCGAGGCGGCCTGTCCGAGATTTTCGAGCGCCCGGGCGAAATTCATCGCCATGGTCTCGGGATCCTTCAACAGATAGGGATCGAGATCGGTCGCATCGAAACCGGCTTTGCCGCCATTCTCCCGCTTGCTGTCGGTCACCATTTCCTCCGGCGGCAGCACTGTTTTTATCCAATCGTTGTACATCGTGATTGAACGAGAAAACAAGTTCCACCCGCGCCGGCTCATGCTATTGCTTTGTGGCTGCGACAAATTTAACAGTCGACGCAGTCAGAACTGGATTTTGAGGCATGACGAAGAACGGCATTCGGCGCATCGCAACCTTCAACCGCACCGCATTGATCTGCGCCGCGGCGGCGATGGCTCTTGCCGGATGCAATCTGACGGCTGAGCAGAAGGCCGCAGCCGCCGCCAAGCGAGCGGCGCCAACCGCCGTCGTCATGCCGGCCACCAAGGGCGATGCGGTCGAAGGCGGCCTGGCAAAGTCGCCGGACGGCTATCCGAATTTCGGCGCGCCGCTGACGGCCGCCAACGTCCAGATGAGTGACGAGCAGGCGGCCGAACTGCAGCATCAGTTGACCGCACTCGCCGCCCGGCGCAAGGCCGGCACGATTTCGGAGGCCGAATATCAGGCCAAGGCCGCGGAAATGCGCCGTCTCGCCGCCGAACACGGCCCGGAGACGCTCTCCGAAATCTCCAAATAGACCTTGCCTTTCAGGCAATTTGGACGCAAAGCCTTCCGGATGGATCGGAAGACAAGATTTTCCCGATAATGCGCGTTACGCGGCCTTTCCGTCAAAGATTTGCCGCGTGTTTTGGGTCTGATGAATGCGGCGCTGCGATTCTGAAGTTCGTGTCGCAGCCGCCGGGAGACGGAACGAACTTCGACTGCGGCCCGAAAACCGCCTTTCCATGGGGAATGAAATGGAAGAGTTTCACAAAGTCCGGCGTTTGCCGCCTTATGTTTTCGAACAGGTCAACCGTTTGAAGGCAAGCGCGCGAGCGGGCGGTGCCGATATCATCGATCTCGGCATGGGAAACCCCGACCTTCCCACTCCTCAGTCGATCGTCGACAAGCTGTGCGAAGTCGTGCAGGATCCGCGCACGCACCGTTATTCGTCTTCCAAGGGCATTCCCGGGCTGCGCCGCGCTCAGGCCGCTTATTATGCCCGCCGTTTCGGCGTCAAGCTCAACCCGGATACGCAAGTGGTCGCTACCTTGGGCTCCAAGGAAGGCTTTGCAAACATGGCGCAGGCGATCACCGCGCCGGGCGACGTCATCCTCTGCCCGAACCCGACCTATCCGATCCATGCCTTCGGCTTCCTGATGGCGGGCGGCGTCATCCGCTCCATGTCGGTGGAGCCGGACGAAAGCTTTTTCCCGCCGCTTGAGCGCGCGGTCCGGCATTCGATCCCGAAGCCCTTGGCGCTGATCCTCAACTACCCCTCGAACCCGACGGCCCTTGTCGCGACGCTCGATTTCTACAAAGACGTCATTGCCTTCGCCAAGAAGCACGACATCATCGTGCTCTCCGACCTTGCCTATTCGGAAATCTATTTCGACGGCGCCCCACCGCCGTCGGTTCTCGAAGTGCCGGGTGCAATGGATATGACGGTCGAGTTCACCTCGATGTCGAAGACATTCTCCATGCCCGGCTGGCGCATGGGCTTTGCCGTCGGCAACGAGCGGCTGATCGCGGCGCTCACCCGCGTCAAGTCCTATCTCGATTACGGCGCCTTCACGCCGATCCAGGTGGCGGCGACGCATGCGCTGAACGGCGACGGCTCCGACATTGCTGAGGTTCGCAATGTCTATAAACGTCGCCGCGACGTCATGGTCGAAAGCTTCGGCAAGGCCGGCTTCGACGTACCGCCGCCGGCTGCCACCATGTTCGCCTGGGCGAAGATCCCGGAAAAGTTCCGTCATCTCGGTTCGCTCGAGTTTTCCAAACTGCTGGTCGAGAAGGCTGACGTCGCCGTTGCCCCGGGCATCGGCTTCGGCGAACAGGGCGACGACTACGTTCGTCTGGCGCTTGTCGAGAATGAACACCGCATCCGCCAGGCTGCGCGCAACATCAAGAAGTTCATGTCGACGGCAGACGAAACGATGCACAACGTCATTTCGCTGAACGCGCACCGCTAATCCAACTCTAAGGCAGCCGCGTCCCGCGGCTGCCGCCACACAGATATTTCAGGATAAATCTATGGCAGATGCCCTCAAAATCGGCATTGCGGGCTTGGGCACCGTCGGCGCCGCGCTAGTCCGCATCATCCAGCAGAAGAGCAACGAGCTTGCCGTCACCTGCGGGCGTCCGATCACCATTACCGCGGTTTCCGCGCGTGACAGGGCGAGGGACCGCGGCATCGATCTTGCCACTGTCACCTGGTTCGACCGGCCGGAAGAGCTTGCTGAAAAGGGCGATATCGACGTCTTCGTCGAGCTGATGGGCGGCGCCGAAGGGGCTGCCAACGTTTCCGTGCGCGCCGCACTCCAGCGTGGTCTCCATGTGGTGACAGCCAATAAGGCGCTGCTTGCCTATCACGGCGTCGAGCTCGCAACGATCGCCGAGGAGAAGGGCGCGTTGCTGAATTTCGAGGCGGCAGTCGCCGGCGGCATCCCCGTCATCAAGGCGCTGCGTGAATCGCTGACCGGGAATTCCGTCTCGCGCATCTATGGCATCATGAACGGCACCTGCAATTACATCCTGACCAAGATGGAGAAGGAGGGGCTTTCCTTCGCCGAGTGCCTGAAGGAAGCGCAGCGCCTCGGTTATGCCGAGGCCGATCCGGCCTTCGACATCGAGGGCAACGACACCGCCCACAAGCTGTCCATCCTGACGACGCTTGCCTTCGGCAATCGCATCGCCGCCGATGACATCTATCTCGAAGGCATCACCAACATCTCGATCGAGGATATCCACGCTGCCGCCGAGCTCGGTTATCGCATCAAGCTGCTGGGCGTTGCCCAGCGCACCGATACCGGCATCGAGCAACGCGTTCACCCGACCATGGTGCCGGTCGATTCGGTCATTGCCCAGGTCGACGGCGTCACCAATGCGGTGGCGATCGAATCCGACGTGCTCGGCGAACTGCTGATGGTCGGCCCCGGCGCCGGCGGCAATGCCACAGCCTCGTCTGTGCTCGGTGACATTGCCGATATCGCCAAAAGCCAGCCGGGCGCCCAGCGCGTGCCGGTGCTCGGCCATCCCGCAAAGGCGCTGGAACCCTACCGCAAGGCGCGGATGCAGAGCCACGAGGGCGGGTATTTCATCCGCCTGACCGTGCTCGACCGCACCGGCGTCTTTGCCAGCGTCGCAACCCGAATGGCCGAAAACAACATCTCGCTGGAATCGATCGTCCAACGCTCGAAGCAGCATCTGGCGCCGTCGCACCACCAGACGATCATTCTTGTCACCCATGCGACGATGGAAGAGTCGGTGCGCAAGGCCGTCGCCTCGATCAAGTCGGAAGGTTATCTCTTCGGCGAGCCGCAGGTGATTCGAATCGAGCGGCCGAAAGAGGACGGCTGAGCCCTCCCGATCGTGTGGACACCCGTTGAACCGCCCCGTCTCGACAGGGCGGTTTTTCTGTAATTTTTTCAACCTCCCCTTACGGAAGTCTATATTAACAAATACCGAAATATTGATATAATTAAACCGGAGATTGGTGAGTCGTCTGCGTGGAGAATTTCATGAGCAAGGACAGCCACGCCGGGAAAGGGTATGGCTGCCCGGGCGAGGTGCCGCCGGACCGTCCTGATATGCTTGAGGAAATGCTCAAGCCGACCTACCGTGAAATTCGTCAAGAGGCTCCTGATGAGCCTGACGGCGACGATGAGCAGACAGAAGGCCGCAACTGGGCCATTCTGCTAACGCTGTTTTCGGTCATGCTGGTGCAGCTGGGCGGCATCGCCGTGATCGTCTGGGCGGTGTTCTGGTAAAAATCCGTGTCTGCAAATCCATCGCTATGTTATCTCCGCTGCTTCTGTAGAAAGAGCAGATGAAGTCAGCGGAGTGTGGCATGGCAGATCTCGTTGATCCGGTACAGCGCGCGTTTCTCGGCGTGGAGAAATCCGCGCTCGACAATCGCTGGGTCGCGCGGCTCGACCAGGCCGGGCAGAACCGGGCGCTCGCCATGTCGCAGATCCACGGCCTGCCGGATCTGATCGCTCGCGTGCTGGCCGGGCGCGGCGTGACGGTGGACGAGGCGATCGAATTCCTCGATCCGACGATCCGCAGCCTGATGCCCGATCCCCATAGGCTGACCGATTGCGAAAAGGCGGCAACCCGCCTCCTGAGCGCCATCGAGCGCGGCGAGAGCGTTGCGATCTTCGGCGACTACGACGTCGACGGCGCGGCCTCCTCGGCGCTAATGTTTCGCTTCCTCAGCCATTTCGGCGTCAAGGCGAACATCTATATTCCCGACCGCGTCTTTGAAGGTTACGGCCCCAATCCGGCGGCGATCAACCAGTTGATCGACAACGGCGCCCGGTTGATCGTCACTGTCGATTGCGGCTCGACCAGCCACGAGGCGCTGGCCGCCGCCGCCGCCCGCAACATCGATGTCGTCGTCATCGATCACCACCAGGTGACACATGAGCTGCCGCCCTGCCATGCGCTCGTCAATCCGAACCGCGAGGACGATCTCTCGGGGCAGGGGCATCTTTGCGCCGCCGGTGTGGTCTTCATGGTGCTGGTCGCGACGCTGAGGCTGCTACGCGCCGCCGGCAACAAGCGCATCCTCGCGCTCGACCTCTTGCAATGGCTGGATATCGTCGCACTGGCGACGGTCTGCGATGTCGTACCGCTGAAGGGCCTCAACCGCGCCTATGTGGTGAAGGGGCTGGTCGCTGCCCGCCACCAGAGCAATGCCGGGCTTGCAGCCCTCTTCCGCAAGGCCGGGCTCGCAGGCCCGGTGACACCCTATCATTTCGGCTTCCTGATCGGCCCGCGCATCAATGCCGGCGGGCGGATCGGCGATGCGGCACTCGGAAGCCGGCTGCTGACGCTCGACGACGCCGGGGAGGCTGACGTGATCGCCCAGCGCCTCGACGAGCTCAACGGCGAGCGCCAGGCGATGGAGACCATCATGCTGCAGGAGGCGGAAGCCGAGGCGCTCGCCGAATATGGCGACGGCGAGGGCGCCTCCGTCATCGTCACCGCCCATGAGAAATGGCATCCCGGCATCGTCGGGCTGATCGCGGCGCGGCTGAAGGAAAAGTTCAAACGCCCCGCCTTTGCAATCGCATTCGATCCTTCCGGCCGCGGCACCGGCTCGGGCCGCTCCATCAACGGCTTCGACATGGGCAGGATGGTGCGGGCTGCCGTCGACGAGGGGATCCTCGTCAAGGGCGGAGGCCACGCCATGGCCGCCGGGTTGACGGTCGAGCGCGCCGATCTCGGCAGGCTGAGGACCTTCTTCACCGAGAAGTCGGCAAGGACTGTGGCGAACCTCGTCGCCAACGAGACGCTGAAGATCGACGGTGCGATCGGCGCCAGCGGCGCCACGCTCGAACTCATCGACCGCCTGGAGGCCGCCGGCCCATATGGCTCCGGCCATGCACAACCGCTCTTTGCCGTGCCGGCACATCGTGTGCGCGACGCGCGCTTGGTCGGCGAGAAACATGTAAAGGTGACGATGGAGGCAATGGACGGATCGCGGCTCGACGGCATCGCCTTCCGCGCCGCCGATACGCCACTTGGTAATCTTCTCCTCAACTCACGCGGCGCCAGCCTGCACGTGGTGGGTTCGCTGGGCGCCGAGCATTATCAAGGCGCCCGCCGCATCCAGCTGCGCGTCTGCGATGCTGCGCCGGCAAAATAAAACAGCCGCGCAAAAAAGCTGATGATGAGGAATTCGGAGGGAAGAAATTGGTACGCCCTAGGGGAGTCGAACCCCTCTTCCCAGAATGAAAATCTGGTGTCCTAACCGATAGACGAAGGGCGCTTCCTTCGTGGTGGCGCCCTTATAGTCAGCACCTTCAAAAGCCGCAAGCGCCAAGACGCGAAAAAATCATCGTTTTCGCCGATTTTTTTGCTCCTGTGGAAAAACGTGGCGGGGGGAGGCGATGCAGCCAAAACAGCGCGATCAAGCTCCAAGGATAACCGTTAAATGCAATCCCTGAGATATCGTCTCCGCAACTTCTCCGGTGAGTCGCAGGGGTAGACAAACAAGTGCTTGGTCAAACGCAGGCATTTTTGTCCGATGTTGGTACGCCCTAGGGGAGTCGAACCCCTCTTTACAGAATGAGAATCTGTCGTCCTAACCGATAGACGAAGGGCGCAGGCCGGCTCCGTTAAAATAGGACCGCGCGCAGACTTCTGCAAGCGGATGCGACGGCTTCAATATGGAGAGAAAGTGGTACGCCCTAGGGGAGTCGAACCCCTCTTCCCAGAATGAAAATCTGGTGTCCTAACCGATAGACGAAGGGCGCTTCCTTCGTGGTGGCGCCCTTATAGTCAGGCGTTTTGAATCCCGCAAGCGGCAATTCGGTTTTCTTTCAAAAAAATGACAGGAAATCCGAGTGCGTTCGAAGAGCTGATTATTAAAGCTGAATCAATAGGCTGCCAGTTGTTTCTTTAACAAGACGAGGCGGCGCTTTCGTACCGTCATGCGAAAAATGCGCGGTCGTCAGATCGCTCTTGCGGTCGCCGTCGGCGCGCGTTTGCCGCCGCAGCCCCAGTTCCAGTCGCGGGTTTTGCCGGTATCGAGATGGACCGAATCCGTGTGGCAATAGGTGCCGACACCGCCGCGGTTCGGCAGCGAGCGAATATAGGCGGCGATATCCGATTTCGTCACGCCGTCGATCTGGATGTCGGCCGCCTCGCAGCTCTTGTGCATCGATTCGTCGGCGCCGCCGACCAGGCGGTTATGCTCTTCGTCGCGATAACCTGAAGTGACGATAACAGGGCGGCCGAAATGGCTTTCGACCGTCTTGATCACACTCAGCAGCTCGGGCTTGAAGCAGCTGACCTCGACCTTGTCGTTCTGGAGATGCAGCCCGTTCGGCGCGATGCGCGTCATGCCGGGCAGGGCAGCCTTGTGCAAAAGGCCGGAAAGGCTGCCGAGCAGGTTCTGCTTCGGCGCGCTGTAGAGCGCGTTCATCGTCGTGGCCGGACTGCCGTCTGTCGCCAACGACGCCGTTTGACCGGGTGCAGGCTGGGTGCTGCCATTCTGCGAGGATTGCTGGGGCAGCACCGGCTCCGCCGGTTGTGCCGATGCAGGCGGCTGGCTGTAGACGCTGCTTCTTGCGGGTACTGCACCTTGAACCGGCGCATAGGCCTCCGGCTGAATGACGGTGGACGTGCCGTTGTTCTGCGGCGCCGGCTGATGATCCGAAAAGATGCTCATCGCCTGCGCGTTGATCCTGGTCGATTGCAGCACGAGCCCGCCGATATTGGCAGGTGCTGCCGTCGCCGGATCGGCCGGCGGGACGGCGGCATTCGGACCCTCAGCGACGACCTGCGGCGCGGCTTGGGCGCCGGAGACGTTGACGAGCCGGGGGTCCGAGTACATTGAGCGTGGGGCATTTTTTGCAGGCGCTGCCTGAGCAAGCTGCGGTACCGCGGCTTGCTCCGCTGGAACCGCTGCCGCAGAGTCGAGCGCCTTCTTGTCTGACGCACAGCCGGACAGCGCCAGCACCGAAGTGGCGATCAGCAAAGCGCCCGTCAGGGGCATCCGCATCTCAATGTTACGCAAGCGACAGTCTCCAGTTGATGCGGAAAACGGGCGAAAACCGCCATCTTCCGCTTCGAGTCATCAGGAGATTGCCTGCGGGGCCGGATCGCGGCAAGCGTCAAGGCGCCGGCCGGATCCGAAATCGCAAAAGCCGCAAGCTTCGCAAAAGCCTTGCGGCGAAAAGCCTTACCAGGCGCCGGTATTGCCCATCGAGGCCCAGGGTTCGGCGGCGGCAAGCGGGCTGCCCTTCTGCAGGATTTCGATCGAGATGCCGTCGGGCGAGCGGACGAAGGCCATGTTCCCGTCGCGCGGCGGCCGGTTGATGGTGATGCCGTTGTCCATCAGATTCTGGCAGGTTGCGTAAATATCGTCGACCTCATAGGCGAGGTGGCCGAAATTGCGTCCTCCGCTATAATCTTCCGTGTCCCAGTTGTAGGTAAGCTCGAGGCAGGGAGCCTTTTCGCTGCGTGCACGGTCGAGATCGTCGCGAGCCGCCAGGAAAACCAGGGTGAAGCGACCCTTCTCGTTTTCGTGGCGGCGAATCTCCTCCAGCCCGAACAGCGTGGTGTAAAAAGCGAGCGAGGCGTCCAGGTCTTTGACGCGTACCATTGTGTGAAGATAACGCATTCTATCTACTCCTTTATTGGGGCTGGTCTTTTTCGGCGAGCTGAGGTCAGCTTCGGGCAAGTCATCTTTGGAAAATGTGCAGTTGGGAATAACCGAAAACTAGGACTTGCGCTTATCCGTTACCAAGATGTTAATCTTGATTTCAAGAATCAGTTAACCGTAACAGTGTGACGCGTATTCGAGGGGCTGGCGACAATGGCTGATAGGATTTCATCGAACGAATACTCCGACCTCGACGAGCTATCGGGAGAGGCGGTCGATCTTGTTGAAATCACCGGCGTCGTCAAGTGGTTTGACGTCGCCAAGGGTTTCGGCTTCATCGTGCCCGACAACGGCATACAGGATGTCCTCCTGCACGTGACCTGCCTGCGGCGCGACGGTTACCAGACGATCCTCGAGGGAACGCGCATCGTCGCCCTCATCCAGCGCCGCGAGCGCGGCTACCAAGCGTTCAAGATCCTTTCGATGGACCAGTCGACCGCGGTTCACCCCTCGCAACTGCCGCCGGTGCGCACACATGTGCAGGTCACCGCGACGAGCGGGCTCGAGCGGGCGCTGGTCAAATGGTTCAACCGCACCAAGGGCTTCGGCTTCCTGACGCGTGGCGAGGGCACGGAAGATATCTTCGTGCACATGGAAACGCTTCGCCGCTTCGGCCTGACGGAGCTGCGCCCCGGCCAGGTGGTGCTCGTCCGCTTCGGTGACGGCGAGAAGGGCCTGATGGCTGCAGAGATCCATCCTGACGTTCCGAGCCCGGCCAGCCGGTCGCACTGATATGCGCGGTCTTGTCGTTCTTCATGCCATCAGAAGCGCCATCCTGGCGCTTTTTTTCATGCTTGCCCTGCCGGCTCTGGCCGAGGAGCAGGTAGGCTTCGACAAGGAGCCGCTGCTCATCCAGACCGCTGCGGGCAAGGTGCTGCATTTCACCGTCGAGATCGCCTCGACCCCCGATCAGCGCGCCTACGGATTGATGTTTCGGAAAGTGATGGCCGATGATGCCGGCATGATCTTCGATTTCGACGAACCGCGGCGCGTCACCATGTGGATGGAAAACACCATCCTGCCGCTCGACATGCTTTTTGCCGACGACACCGGCACGATCCGCCACATCAAGGAAAAGGCAGTGCCTTATTCGCGCGACATCATCGATTCGATGGGCGAGGTGAAATACGTCGTCGAACTCAATGCCGGCATCGCCAGCAAATTCGGAATCAAGCCGGGCGACAGGATCGTCAGCGCCACGACGACGAAGAAGGCGAAGTGACGGCGCGCACGCCCCGACAATACGGGCCATAATGCGGCCGTCAAAAAATCAAGAATATCAGGATATTGAATGGTCGGAGTGGAGAGATTCGAACTCCCGACCCTCTGGTCCCAAACCAGATGCGCTACCAGACTGCGCTACACTCCGTGCCGTGGGCGGGGAGATACACGGTTCACTTCGCCGTCGCAACCCATAAATCCAGTTCTGGCCGAAGATTCCCGCCTGATATTGGATGCATACAGAAAAATCGGGATGGGCCGCCCGTCTGCCTTGCCGGCTGCGTTGGGTGTCAGGAGAAGGCCGCCTCAACCGTGTTCGAGCAGGCCGATATACTGGGCGTAGCTGATGGCAACGTAAAAGAAAGCCGTAATGACAGCCCCTATCACAATGGCATTGAACTCCGCCGAACGTCTGATCATGAGTGCAAATCCACTGACATCAATTGCGCCGCAAACTAGTGCCGAGGCATGGCCGCGGCAATCATGTTGTAATCACAAGATGAGACAGGCGGTAATATCGCGCAACCGGCAGGCTCCTCGGGCTTCAAGCGGCGGCCGACACCGGGAGAATATCCGCTGCTGGCCTCGCCGATCTCCATGTTTCCGCAGCATCGCCTCATCATCGGGATGCGACCGACAGCGTCGTCGCACACCGCCTTTTTTCTTGAAAAGCCAGGGATTCGCGGATAAGCAAAATTCATCTCTTTGCGCTATCTCTAGCGACGAAGCAAAAGGCCCGGCAACGGGATTGAGACGGCAACGGGATTGAGACCATGAAAGGCGGGCGCAGCCCGCATAGTCGGAGACGCCGCAGTCATGTCTGCCAAGATCTATCGTCCAGCCAAGACCGCCATGCAGTCCGGCAAGGCCAAGACCAATCTCTGGGTGCTTGAATTCGATCAGGAGTCGCCGCGCAAGATCGATCCGATCATGGGCTACACCTCTTCCGGCGATATGCGCCAGCAGGTGAAACTCACCTTCGAAACACAGGAACTGGCCGAAGCCTACGCCCAGCGCAACGGCATCGAATACCGCGTGATCGCACCGAAGGACCCGGTCCGCCAGGTCGTCGCCTATCCGGATAATTTCCGCTATACCCGTACACAGCCCTGGACGCATTGAGATTTCTCGTCCAGAACTGCCGCATTCAGTCGCGCTCCTTGAACGCGACCGCCGGACGGCCCCTTAGCTCAGCTGGATAGAGCACCTGCCTTCTAAGCAGGTTGTCGCAGGTTCGATTCCTGCAGGGGTCGCCACCATTTGACTGTCCATACCGAATTCACATTCAGTCGGAATGCCGTTCGCCAATAGACTGAATGGCTTCTGAAAACGACGGTGTCGCGAAACATGGGTATTCGCATAGTGCTGATAGGCTTCCCGGGAGTTGGGAAGCTGACCATTGCAAAAGAGTTGAGCGCAATCGTTTCGGCAAAGATTGTCGACAACCACTGGATCAATAATCCGATACTGCGCCTGCTGGATGAGGATGGAACGGCGGCGCTTCCAAACGGAGTATGGGAGTTCACAGGTCGAGTTCGGCAAGCCGTCCTTGACGCAATCACCGCTTATACGCCGTCCGCCAATTTCATTTTCACCCATGCCGGCCTTGCGGGTGACGAGAGAAGCCTTCGTACCTTTCGACAGATCGCCAATGCCGCTGAAGCGTGTGAGACGGTTCTGGTGCCGGTGCGATTGCTTTGTGATGAAGAGGAATTGGCTCGCCGCGTTTCGAAACCAGAGCGACGCGACAAGTTGAAGTCCACCGACGTGGCAGCCTCAAGGCATCGCAGCCGGAGGGCTCGGGTTTTCGAGCCGCTCCATCCAAACACATTGACCCTCGACGTCACTTCCGCATCACCGGAAAAAACCGCCACCGTAATCCACGATCATATTTTGAAGGTTCTCGGCGACTGTCAGCCTGAAAATTCCTTGGAGTGATTTTTTTGGCGCTACGCTCGTCGAGACGTTGAAGACGGGGAGGTGAGTCGTGCTGAAACGCTATTACTGTTGGCTGGAATGGCGGCAATTGGAGGCTGAGGCCGATGGCGCAAATTCACATCGAGGTTCGCAGGCCGTGGCGGCCATGTGAGGCCATTTTCCTTCTAGGACCTGGCGGCGTCGGAAAATCCACCCTTGGCCGGCAACTCGCAGAGAAGCTCGGCTGCGGGCTTATCGACCTCGATCTGGAATTCTGCGAGCGTCTGGAGACAATCGGGACGTTCATTGCTTCCCACGGCTATGAGCGTTACCGCGCGGAAAACCTGGCGCTCGCGAAGCTTCCGGCGATGACAAATCCGGCGCCGCATATCTTTGTCACGCCGTCGGGATTCCTGGCCGCACAAGCAGGCACCTATGATTACGGCGAAGCCCGAAGATTGGTTTCCACCGGCTATGGCATCGTCTTGCTGCCGTCTTTGGACATTGAGGTCGCGACCGCGGTTGTTGTTGAACGCCAACTGAAACGAGGGTTTGGCTTTCAACATGCGACAGAAGATCGTAAGTTTAGGGAGCGCTTTCCCATATATCTCAAGGAAGGGAACGCGCTGGTGGCATCCATGGAGCGTCCGGCCGACGTAGCGGATGCTGTTATTCGCTCTATTGCCTTTTCCTCGGCAGTCGCCGGCTTGCAAGCCTGACGCCGCAAGCCGGCGCAATCTGTTTAGCACCCTGAAGAATTTTGATCAGCTTCGGAGTGGGCCGATGGCGTTTGGATCCGAGCACCTGACCAGCGCTCTGCTGGACCGCATCACCCGCCACGTCAACATCCTCGAGATGGACGGCGACAGCTATCGCCTCACGCAAAGCCAGGCCCGAAAGGCCGGCTGACACCCGTCGAAAAATCGCAGCGCGCGGATGAGACCGTCGCTCGGGCTACGCCCTCCCGACGGTCTCATCCGCGCGCCATTGTTAGCACGATCGTTGCGGCGACCGGATGGCCGCCGCAATGGGTATAGTTACAGGATTAGATCGCCTGCCCCCAGGTGGACGAGGCCCTGCAGCTGAATCTCGAAGTCATGAACGCCGTCGCCGTTCAGGTCGGCCTGGATAACGGTATGATCGTTCGCGGATCCGGCCTGGTCGTCATAGTGCCAAGCGAGCGCGCCGGCCTTGTGATCGAACAAGGCATTCTCCTGTGCCTGGAAATGGAAGGTGCCATCGCCTTGCGCAGAGCCATTCGCATCGATCGCCGAGATGTCGATCTTATCGACGCCGTGCTGGAAGTCGGTGATGACGTCGCGGTTCAAGCCGGACCCGGTTTCCGTCGGTGCCTTCAAGATAAACGTATCCGCGCCGGTGCCACCGGTCATGATGTCCTTCCCGGCACCGCCAATGATGAAATCATTGCCGGCGCCGCCGTCCAGCTTGTCCGCGCCGGCCCCACCATTGAGAACGTTGCCGCCGCCATTGCCGCCGGTCAGCACGTCGTCGTAGCTCGAGCCAGTCACGTTTTCGATGCTGACGAGCTTGTCACCGGTTGCCTGCCCGCCCGATGCGGCCCAGGTCGTCAAGTTGACGTGGACCGCGTCGGAGCCCGCATAGCTGGCCGTGTCGTTGCCACTACCGCCGTCGAGCACGTCCGCGCCGGCGCCGCCCTTCACCACGTCATTACCGGCGAGAGCCTTGAAGGTTTCGTTGCCGCCGTTGGACTGACCGTTGTGTGGCATGATGTCGTTGCCGTCGGTGCCGAGGTATTCCTTCGTCGACGTGGTCGGAGTTGTCGGTTGCGTCGGCGTGGGTGTTGGCGTCGGCGTGGGGGTTGGCGTCGGCGTCGGCGTGGGGGTTGGCGTCGGCGTGGGGGTTGGCGTTCCCGGTGCCGCGCTGGAGCCCGATTCGTAGGCCCCTATATCGACAGTTCCAACGACACGAGCGTGGCCGTCCAGATCGACCGAGCCGACGCCGTACTTGATGGTTCCGCCGTCGATCGCCGACGAGCCGGAGCCGAGGTGGAAGTTGTCGCTCGCTGCTCCCGCGAATTTCGGGTCGACGCCGAGCTTGTTGCCGTTCGCCGTGCTCGGCATCGCGTTGCCGCCGTCGGTCTTGACCGATGCCTGGCCGGCCGTGCCGTTGTAGGTGATGTTGTTGGCCCAGACGACGTTGTTGTTGGCGCCGCTGGTAGACGTGTTATCGATCGCAGTGTTGTTCTTGTTCACCGATGGGTCCGCAACGGCGATGTTGTTGACCCAGGTGTTGTTGTTCGACGCCGAGTTGCTGAGCTCGCCGCGCCAGGTGCCGGTGTTCGCCGAGTCCTGATTGTTGTGGTATGCGGTGTTGTTCTGCACCGTGACGGAGTCGCTCCAGGTAACCTGGACGCCTTTGCCGCCGTTATTGTAGACGAGGTTGTTGTCGACCAGGGTCTTGAATGTGTAGTTCGGATGACCGCTCGACTGCGTGCTCTGGAAATCGTCGATGATGATGCCGTTGCCATCGGTGTGCGCACCCGCCTTCGTGACGTTGTCGTGCGAGATATTGTTCCGCACGATCGTCCGGTAGCCGTCCGTCGAGGTATCGCCCGTAATGTTCCGGTTCTCGTAGATCGAGATGCCCGAGTACCAGCCCGACGACGCGTTATTGTAGGTCTCGTTCCCTTCGACGCGGATGAAGTCCGATTGGTTGAACTGAATGCCCGACTCCCCGCTGTCATGGACAGTATTGTTGAGGATTTGGATGTGGTGGACGTTGTTCGCTTCGATGCCGTCGCCGGTGCCGCCCTTGATGTCGAAGCCGTTGATGACCACGTAATTGCCGTTGACACTGATCCCGGTGTAGGAGCCCGCTGGTGGCCGGATTAGTGCTGCGCCGGGCACTTCCGAGCGAAGCGTGATGTTGCCTGCCGCCGAGCCGTCCTTGTCGATGTTAATGCTCTCGTTGTAGGTCCCGGGCTTCACCACGACCTCGTCGCCAGGCTTAAGGTTCGACGCCATCGCGTCGCTGATCGTACGGAAAGGAGAGGAGGTACTGCCGTTACCGCTGTTGCTGCCAGTCGTCGCTACGTAGTATGTTGTCATGGTCTTGTTCCTCAACCCCTGCCCGTTAATATTTTGGGTTAATCCAGCGTTACGGCGGCAGGTTATAGTGTGACAATTTTGAGGGTGCAACAGCAATGCGACAGTAAGTGCTTGAGAAGAATAGCCTTATTGCTGCCACATTATCTTAATCACTCCGATGTTACGTTTTGAAATATTTGCAGAATTTCGAGTCGCCCAAATTGGGGCAATATAAATGTCTCGCTTTCCGAGAATTATTCTTTCTGCAACTACAGCGACATGCGTCCATTGAAAACTTTAAGAAAACCTGATGGCGTGACTGGATTCCTCTCGCCAAAGGCGGAATCGACATTTTTTCTGAATTTAGCAATTTTTTGCAGTGTCACCCTGCTAATTGGTACTGATCGAGATGGTAATTGTGGGCGTGACCGTCGAATCGGCTGCACCTCGAACTTCACAATCAGCCCCCCATCAAACGGATCGGCGATAAGACAATGCCGTCGTTTTCTGAGCCCGATACAGCGATCCCCAGGTACTCGGACGCCGCTGCAGGCATGCCGCAAAGAACCGCCTACTACTCACTCGAGCGGGGCTAAACCACGGCCCAGTCATCCGCAGAGCAGCCGATCTCTTTGGAGCGACCGTCAACATTGCAGCACGAATCGCAGCGCTTGCATCACCCGGTCAATTGCTCGCCACTCAACTCATTGCCGAAGCGGCTGGCACGAGAGGGATCCGGGTGCGAGACCTCGAACGGTGGCGCTTAGACCGGTGGCGGGGAAGTCCCTCTCTATATAATCGAGCTTGCTCCGTCGGCCGACCCGGCTTGGATCAATCCGGTGTGCAAGATCCATGCAGCATATTCATTTTATATAAGGGCCGCCCCGCAGGGTCCCTGGTTTGCTCGCCGCGTTGTAAAGAAGCATATCGACGGTCGCAGCAAACCTATGAGTTGCCCCTCGCGGCAGCGGCTCGATCTGGAAACTCATCGGATTTGTGGGCAGGCGTAGTCGATAAGACCCCCGCAATACGGTGGGGTTTATACCTTTGAATTTCTATCGCGGATCTGCGCTGCTCGGATCTTCTCAGCGATCCAAGAAATGCTCGAAGTAAACATGGGGAATGGGGTAAGCGTAGACGCCTCTATCGACGAAGCCGTGCCTGTAGAGGCAGTTTCTGAGCGCTGCGTTGTAAGGCAGGCTTTGTGGATCCGGCGAGCCGCGCCGCCATGAGCCTGCCTCCGGCACGCACCACCGAAGCACCTTGTCGTAGCGAGCCAGCAGGACCGGGTCGGTATCGACGCGAATGCCGCTGTAGGATTGATAGTTTGAAGGAGATTCCGCGGCAGAAATAAAACTCAAGCTAAGCGCAACGCCAACGACCGCCATCAATCTCATTGGATTTCATTCTCCCCTGATCGATAATCGAAGTAATCGAGAAGAACGTTATTGGTTC
Source organism: Rhizobium sp. NZLR8 (assembly GCF_019685025.1). NCBI lineage: Bacteria > Pseudomonadati > Pseudomonadota > Alphaproteobacteria > Hyphomicrobiales > Rhizobiaceae > Rhizobium > Rhizobium sp. NZLR8. Next base: position 174,468 of record NZ_JABDVY010000007.1, read on the forward strand.
CAATGCCTTCCGGCAAGGGGACTCATCGGCGGTTGGCCCCGGCTTGCCGACGCTCCAAGAACAGGTGAGCATCCATCGCCAAGCGCCGGCGGTCGGATAGCCGCCGCCGCAACGTGGCGGCAGCTATCGGTCACTGATCAATCGAGGGATCAATCCAGGAGATCGGCCGGTACTTTGCCGCCATTTTCCGAGAGCCGCTTCATCAGCGCCTTGTGCAGCCACATATTCATTTTTGCGGAATCACCGCTGTCGCCGGTATAGCCAAGTTCGGTGGCAAGTTCCTTGCGCTCGGCTAGGCTTGCATCCATCCCGACGGCTTTCATCAAATCCACGATCGAGTGGCGCCAATCGAGTTTCTGGCCGCTCTTTTTCACGGCCGCATCGAGGATAGGGACGATATCGACTGTGGCTGTGGCGGGGGCTGTGGTTGAAGCCGGCTTGCTCTGAGCGGGAGAGGCGGCAGGTGCCGGACTGGGCGCTGCCGACGGCGAGACAGGAGCCTGCGCGGGCTGCGTCTTTGGCGCGCTTGATGCAACGGGTTCGGCTGCTTTCGATTCTCCGAAGATTGCATGTTTGATCTTGTCGAAAATGCCCATTCTTGAACCTCCAGTTCCATTAGATGAGAACATGCTGAAACATGGACTTCCTGCCTGATATATCCAGACGGAAGCGAGTTATTTTTCGTCGCCTCAATCAATGGTGGAGAGTCCAGTTCTAAAGCGCGTCGCGATCTTTCGGATTCGCTGCTTGCGCTCTAGCTCTTTGTTTTTACGTATATCGTTGCCGCAAAACCGCTGCACACTTTTGCGCGACATGCTTTAAAGTGCAGCCGATCTGCAAAAGGCTGCGGATGAATCAATCGCCGCCAATCGCATCGAGAGCCGAGCTTTGCTTGCCGGCTCTGAAGGTTCCTTACGCAGCCGGGAAGGAAATACTCGGCCGTCGCTCTAGTCACGGCAAGACATGTTCGCTTTCGGCACAGTCGGGGTTGGTAATTCGTATTTCAATAACCGTGAAAGATCATTGCACGCCGCCGAGCCGACTTGCCGCGCCCTGTCGTGAAACATTCGTCATCCCTTCACGTTGCCTTGCCATGGATGTCCTGCAGGTTGCAGGCGTCCAGACGATCGAAGGTACGCGCGTTCCTCGATTTTCGGTTGCCGGGCAGATCGCTCGGCGAATGGAAACGGAGGAAAACATGACCCATAACCACAATAGACTATCCCTGGCGGTGCTTGCATCCACCTGCGCCCTGCTTGCCATGCCGGCAAGCGATGCACACGCTATCGACGTCGGCGTATCGGTGAATGCAGGCAATGCCGTCAGCGCCGACGTCGGGGCATCGCTTGGCGGCGGCAGCGGCGTCAGTGCCGATGCCAATGCTTCCGTCGGCGGTTCGAGGGGCGTCAATGCCGATGCGACCGCCAATGTCGGCGGCCGTAATGGTCTCGATGCGACCGCCAATGCCAGGCTCGGCGGCGGGCGCGGCGTCAATGCCGATCTCAATGCACGCATCGGCGGTTCCGATGGGCTTGATACCGAGACCACCGCCTCGGTCAGGCGCGGCCGCGGCGTTGATGCCGATCTTGCCGTCGGCAGGGCAGGCGGCAGCAACAGGTCCGCAGCTGGGGAGACCCTCAGTGCATCGCAGGCCCGCACTCTGGAGGCCTTCCTGGCAAGACCGGTCAATGAACAGCGCAAGATGCTGGTCCGTTGCGCTGATATTTCCTCCCCGGGCGGCGTTGCTTCAGGCGGCTCTGATTCCGGTCTTGCCGGCCTCTGTAGCCTGCTGCAGGCGTCAGCCTCGCGCTGAACGTGAAAGACCCGCCAAACCGAAAGGCGAGGCGGGTCTTTGAAAAGTCTCAGCGCCTAAGCTTAATGCAGGATCTGGCTGAGGAACAGTTTGGTGCGTTCGTGCTGCGGATTGTCGAAGAACTCGGCCGGCGAATTCTGCTCGACGATCTGGCCCTGGTCCATGAAGATGACGCGGTTGGCGACCTGGCGGGCAAAGCCCATTTCATGGGTCACGCAGAGCATGGTCATGCCTTCCTCGGCAAGACCCACCATGGTGTCGAGCACTTCCTTGATCATTTCAGGATCGAGCGCCGAGGTCGGCTCGTCGAACAGCATGATCTTCGGGTTCATGCACAGCGACCTGGCGATCGCCACGCGCTGTTGCTGGCCGCCGGAAAGCTGTCCCGGATACTTGTTGGCCTGCTCGGGGATCTTGACGCGCTTCAGAAAGTGCATGGCGACCTCTTCCGCCTGCTTCTTCGGCATTTTGCGCACCCAGATCGGCGCCAAAGTGCAGTTTTCGAGGATCGTCAGGTGCGGGAAGAGGTTGAAGTGCTGGAACACCATGCCGACTTCGCGCCGGACCTCGTCGATCTTTTTCAGGTCGTTGGTGAGTTCTGTGCCGTCGACGATAATGCGGCCCTTCTGATGCTCTTCCAGGCGGTTGATGCAGCGGATCATCGTCGACTTGCCGGAACCCGACGGGCCGGCGATGACGATGCGCTCGCCGCGCATGACCTTGAGGTTGATGTCGCGCAGCACGTGGAAATCGCCGTACCACTTGTTCATATTGACGATATCGACCGCCACTTCCGTTGCGGAAACGGTGAGCTTTTTCGCTGGAGCTTCAGCCATGACTATTTTCCCTCATTCTTATCGTTTGTGGCCGGTATCGAGATGGCGTTCCATGAAGCCTGAATAGCGCGACATGCCGAAGCAGAACAGCCAGAAGACGAAGCCCGCGAAGATCAGACCCGTGATCGGCGTGACGGCGCTCGCCCAGTTGGCATCGGAGAAGTTCTGCTTGACGATACCGAGCAGATCGAACATGCCGATAATGGTGACCAGCGAAGTGTCTTTGAACGTTCCGATGAAGGTGTTCACGATGCTCGGGATCACCAGCTTGATGGCCTGCGGCATGATGATCAGCCGGGTCTTTTGCCAATAGCCGAGGCCAAGCGAATCTGCGCCTTCGAACTGTCCCTTGGGGATCGCCTGAAGGCCGCCGCGGATCACTTCCGCCATATAGGCAGACGTGAAAATTGAAACGCCGATCACCGCCCGCAGGAGTTTGTCCACGTTCCAGCCGGTTGGAAGGAAAAGCGGCAACATCACGCTTGCCATGAACAGAACGGTGATCAGCGGAACGCCTCGAATGACCTCGATGAAAGTAACGCAGAGCATGCGGATGACGGGCATCTTCGAGCGGCGTCCCAGCGCAAGCAGAATGCCGCAGGGTAAGGAAACGGCAATACCGACAAAGGACAGGACGAGCGTGACCATCAACCCGCCCCAGAGCGGAGTCTCCACCACTTCGAGGCCGTACCCCCCGTGAAGAAGCCAGAAGGCGATGATCGGCAGGGCGGCGAACAGAAGAATGGCGTTCAGGCCCTTGCGCGGTGCCGAAGGGATAAGCATCGGAACAAGAAGCAGAATGAAGAGGATCCCGACGATCGCCGGTCTCCAACGCTCACTGAGCGGATAGCGGCCGAAGATAAACTGGTCGTACTTGGCGCTGACGAAGGCCCAGCATGCGCCACTCCAGCCGTCAGGTTGGATGCCGCCCTGGACCGTCGTCGCGCAGAATGTGCGGTCCGGCCCGGACCATACGGCCTGGATGAACAGCCAGTTGACGAGATGCGGTACGGCCCATGCGATCAGCGCAAGAGCCAGGATCGTCAGGACCACGTCCTTCGGGGTAGCAAGGAGATTACGGCGTATCCAGGCGCCGGCGCCCCTTTCTCCGCGCGGAGGCGGCTCGGCGGCCAGGATTGACGTTCTGACGAAGGGTTTATCGGTGATCGACATTTTATCTCTCCACCAGTGCCATCTTGGCATTGAACCAATTCATGAACAGCGACGTGAGAATGCTCAAGCTGAGATAGACGATAGCCCAGATGCAAACGATCTCGATCGCTTGACCGCTCTGGTTGAGGATCGTGCCGCCGACGGCAACAAGATCCGAAAAGCCGATCGCGATGGCGAGTGAGGAGTTCTTGGTCAGGTTCAAATACTGGCTGGTCAGCGGCGGGATGATGATACGCAGTGCCTGCGGTACCACGACAAGTCTCGTCACGCTCGATGGATGCAGCCCCAGCGCGCCGGCTGCCTCGGATTGCCCCTTTGGAACGCCGCGAATGCCGCCGCGGACGATCTCGGCAATGAACGAGGCGGTATAAAAGGACAGAGCGAGAAACAGCGACATGAATTCGGGGCCGACGACGGAGCCGCCCGTCAGGTTGAACTTTCCAGCGACGGGAAAGTCGAAGCTTAGCGGAAAACCTGAGACAACGAAGACCAGCAATGGCAAGCCGACGATCAGCGCGATCGACACCCATACCGTGTGGAACGGCTGGCCGGTTGCCGCCTGGCGCTTATGAGCCCAGCGCGCCATGACGATGGCGACAACAATCCCGATCACCAGGGCGATCCCGACCGCAATCATGCCTGTCTCGAAGATCGGCTTCGGGAAGGCTAGTCCTCTGTTGTTGAGGAACATGCTGAATGGCAGACCCACCGACTCGCGCGGCTGTGGCAAGACGGAGAGTACGCCAAGATACCAGAAAAAGATGACGAGCAGCGGCGGAATGTTGCGGAAGATTTCGACATAGACCGTGCAGAGCTTGGCAATCAGCCAGTTGTGCGACAGCCGGCCGATCCCGATCAGGAAGCCAATGATGGTCGCCGTGAATATGCCGGTCACCGCCACCAGCAAGGTATTCAGAATGCCGACGACAAGTGCGCGCGCATAGGTCGAGTCGCTCGAAAAGCTGATCAGCGACTGGCCGATTTCGAAACCGGCGCGACCGCGAAGAAAGCCGAAGCCCGATGCTGTATTGCTGCGGGCAAGGTTTACGGCCGTGTTGTGGGCCACCCACCACACAAACGCCACGAGGACAACGATTGTCAGAACCTGGAAAAATATGCTCCGGTATTTCGGGTCGTACATTGCCGACCGGAAAGTCCAGCCGGTGCCATGCAAAGGTGTCGTATCCACAGCCCCATGCGTCATGCCGCGCCAATCCCCTTGTGCCCGTTTTCGGGCTTTCTTTTTGCTTTTTGGAAGATGGGAGGGCGGCTTGGCCGCCATCCCGGATTTTATGCCAGAGTTCGATTAACGAACCGGCGGCGCGTACTGGATGCCGCCCTTGTTCCAGAGAGCATTCAAACCGCGTGCGATCTTGAGCGGGCTACCCTGGCCGATGTTGCGCTCGAAGATTTCGCCATAGTTGCCGACGCCCTTGATGACGTTGTAGGCCCACTCATTGGTCAGGCCGAGATCGGTGCCGATCTTGGTATCGGCCTCGCTGCCGAGAAAGCGCTTGATGTCAGGGTTCGGCGAATTCTTCATCTCGTCGACATTTGCCTGGGTGATGCCGAACTCTTCGGCATTGATCAGCGCATAAGCCGTCCAGGAAACGATATCGAACCACTGATCGTCGCCCTGACGGACGGCCGGGCCAAGCGGCTCCTTCGAGATGATCTCAGGAAGAATGACATGTTCGTCGGGATTCTTCAGCGTCAGACGCAATGAATAGAGACCGGATTGGTCGGTCGTGTAAACGTCGCAACGACCGGAGTCGTAAGCCGCGTTGACCTCAGGAAGATTTTCGAAGACGACCGGATTGTACTGCAGATTGTTCGTCTTGAAGTAATCGGCGAGGTTCAGTTCCGTGGTCGTGCCCGACTGCACGCAGATTGCGGCGCCGGAAAGTTCCAGCGCCGACTTCACGTTCAGGCTCTTGCGCACCATGAAGCCCTGACCGTCATAATAGGTGACAGGACGGAAATTGAAGCCGAGCGCTGTGTCGCGATTGATCGTCCAGGTCGTATTGCGCGAGAGAACGTCGATTTCGCCGGACTGCAGAGCCGTGAAGCGCTCCTTCGCATTTGTCGGCGTGTACTTGACCTTGGTGGGGTCGCCGAAGACGGCCGAAGCGACGGCCTTGCAGAAGTCGACGTCGAAGCCAGCCCAATTGCCGGAAGCGTCAGGTGCGGCAAAGCCGGTAAGGCCGGTATTGACACCGCACTGAACGAAACCCTTAGCCTTTACATCGGTGAGTGTCGTGGCCGAGGCAGCCGAGGCGCCAAGAGCGAAAACTGCTGCGCCGAGAGCGGCGGACAGAAGCTTGTTCTTCATTTTTCCCAACCTTTTCCGTTGTCTTATATTTTCTTGTGGGGGAGTTCCGGCGGAAAAACCTGCCGCCCCCATTGTCTCGACACCCTCCCGGCGCGAGTGCCCTATCACAGTCGCAAATGTCACCATGGTCAAGTGTCGCCATCAATAATTGCGGCAAAATTCGGAATTTTGGCAGATTGCGCCGCATTCGCGGGCGATTGACTATGAAATAGGCGTCCGGTTGCGGAAAAATAACGCGAAATTCGGAAAATCCATCATTCCCGAGGGCGCCCGCAACCGGTCGTCTAGGGGTTGACCGGACACGGCGGGGCGTCCAAAAGTCTGGTTTCGTGCCCCTCGCCAAAGGCTATTTACGAGATGAAAGACAAAGACAGCTTGCTGCAGAATGCCGGCATCAACACCCGACTGACCCATATCGGCAACGACCCCTTCGACTATCACGGTTTCGTCAATCCGCCGGTCGTGCACGCCTCGACAGTGTTGTTCCCGAATGCGCGGACGATGGAGACGCGCGCGCAGAAATATACCTACGGAACGCGCGGCACCCCGACGACGGACGCGCTCTGCGAAGCGATCGACGCACTCGAAGGCTCGGCCGGCACGATCCTCGTTCCCTCGGGTCTTGCGGCCGTCACCATTCCGTTCCTGGGTTTCGTCGCTGCCGGCGACCATGCGCTCGTCGTCGATTCGGTCTACGGACCGACGCGCCATTTCTGCGACACGATGTTGAAGCGTCTTGGCGTCGAGGTGGAATATTACGATCCGGCGATCGGCGCCGGCATCGAGGGCCTGTTCCGGCCGAACACCAAGCTCGTTCACACCGAAGCTCCCGGCTCCAACACCTTTGAGATGCAGGATATTCCGGCAATCTCGGCGGTTGCGCACCGCCACGGCGCCGTCGTCATGATGGACAATACCTGGGCGACGCCGCTCTATTTCCGACCGCTCGATCATGGCGTCGACATCTCAATCCACGCATCGACGAAATATCCGTCCGGCCATTCCGATATCCTGCTCGGAACGGTGTCGGCCAATGCCGAACACTGGGAGCGGCTGAAGGAAGCAAACGGTGTGCTCGGCATCTGCGGCGCACCCGATGACGCCTACCAGATTCTGCGCGGATTGCGTACCATGGGCCTGCGCCTCGAGCGGCACTATGAAAGCGCGCTTGATATTGCAGAATGGCTGGAGGGCAGGGAGGACGTCGCCCGCGTGCTGCATCCGGCCCTGCCGAGCTTTCCCTCTCACCATCTCTGGAAGCGCGATTTCAAGGGCGCCAGCGGCATCTTTTCCTTCGTGCTTGCCGCGGATGGTCCCGAGAAATCTAGAGCAAAAGCGCATGCCTTCCTCGATGCGCTGAGGATTTTCGGCCTCGGCTATTCCTGGGGCGGCTATGAGAGCCTCGCTTTGCACGCCTATCTCAACGACCGCACGGTCGCCAAGGCTCCGACCGACGGTGCGGTCATCCGCCTGCAGATCGGCATCGAGGATGTGGTTGACCTCAAGGCTGATATCGAACGGGGCTTTGCGGCGGCAAGCGCGGTTTGAGCGATACCGGGCGCTGGCCCGGCTTGCGGCGTTTTATGGTAGGCCCAGAGCGCGATAGCCGTAGATCCAGTCGAGATCCGCCGCCAGGCTTTGCGGCGGCTTGAGGCCGAGCACGAGATCGCGGCCGATCCGGATCGGCCCTTTCGCATGATAGGCAAACCGGTTGAAGGCGCCGCGCTGGCGAAGCTTGGCAATGCGTGGCGCTCGATGTCTTTCGAAGAGCAATAGGGCCTCCGCCACCGGACGGTTGGAAAGAAATGCGGCAAGTTCGTAGGCGTCTTCGATCGCCATGGCCGCTCCCTGTGCGGCAAACGGCATCATCGCATGCGCGGCGTCGCCGATCAGCACAGTCTTGCGGCCATCCTGCCACGCACCAGCGCTGGTCTCGAACAGCGGCCAGAAGGTCAGCGTCCGGTGTTGTTCGAGCAGCGAGACGATCGCGGCGTTCCAGCCGGAAAAGCGGCTCCTGAGCTGGGCACGCTGCTCGGCCGTCGGTTCGCTTTGCCAGGCCTGCGGTGCGCTATTGCCGGCGGTGATCGCCACCATGTTGAAGCTGCCGGTCTCCCTTAAGGGGTAACAGACGAGATGCGCCGAACCGCCGAGAAACGCCGAAACGCTTGTCCGGTCGAGGAAACCGGGCGCCGCATCCTCGGCAATGGTAAAGCGGTAGGCGATATTGCCGGAAAAGTGCGGTGAGGGGCTGCCCTGAACGGATTGCCGGAGCTTCGACCAGACGCCGTCGGCGCCGATGACGACATCGGCGTCGCGCTCGAAAGGCGGCAGCGTCGCGTCCATCCGGACGCCGAGGTGAAGCCGGCAGAGCGGATCGGCCTCGACCGCAGCGAGAAGCGCTTTCTGCAATGTGCTGCGATGCAGGACACCATAGGGAGCGCCCCAGCGTTGCCGCACGAATTTGCCTGCTGGCACAGCTGCGAGCTGGCGCAGCGAACTGCCGGATATTAGCCGGATTGCCTCAGGCTCGAGCCAGGCCTTTGACAGCCCTTCAAGGATACCGAGTTCGGCAAGGATGCGGGAGGCGTTCGGCGAAACCTGCAATCCGGCGCCGATGTCGGCAAGTTCGCCTGCCTGCTCGAAGATGTCAGAGCTGATGTCCCGGCGCGAAAGCGAAAGCGCAGCGGTCAGCCCTGATATCCCGGCGCCGATGATGGCAGCATGTTCGACCGGCATTATCCGTCCGATCCGTCCGGCGGTTAGGCCGCCTTCACGTGGAAAACGCAGCCGGCCGGATTGGTCTGGCTGGACTTGAGCGCGGAATTGAAGCGATAGAGAGTCGAGCAGTAGGAACAGACCTTCTCGTTATCGTCACCCATGTCGATGAAGATATGCGGATGGTCGAACGGGGCCGAAGCGCCGGTGCACATGAATTCCTTGACGCCGACTTCGATAACCCGGTGACCGCCGTCGTTCTGGAAGTGGGGAATGTTGTGACCGGCCATATCGCTCTCCGAATGCTTTGAAATGTGCGCGGACCTTATAAGCCTTCGCCGCAAATGTGTAGAGCCAAAGCGCCGCGCCAGGCACAGTTTTTGGCCACAGTTTTTGGCTTCACGATGAAAGATCGCTCGACTATGGTCGCGCCAAAAAGGAAGACCTGATGAACCTGAATACGCCTGTATTTTCAAGCTTCACCCATGACGGATTGCAGCTCGCCTTCTTTGATGAGGGCGATCCGGCCGGCGAGCCTGTTCTGTTGATCCACGGTTTTGCTTCGACGGCAAACGTCAACTGGGTGCATCCGGGCTGGCTGAAGACGCTTGGCGATGCCGGCTATCGGGTGATCGCCATCGACAATCGCGGCCACGGCGCAAGCGACAAACCGCACGATTCCGAAGCCTATCGCCCCTGGGTGATGGCCGGCGATGCGATCGCGCTGCTGGACCATCTCGGCATTCCGCAAGCCAATGTCATGGGCTATTCGATGGGCGCGCGCATTTCCGTCTTTGCCGCCCTTGCCAATCCGCATCGCGTCCGTTCACTGGTGCTCGGCGGCCTCGGCATCGGCATGACCGACGGCGTCGGCGACTGGGACCCCATCGCCGACGCGCTGCTGGCTCCCTCGCTGGAAGACGTGACGCATGACCGCGGCCGCATGTTCCGCGCCTTCGCCGACCAGACGAAAAGTGACCGCGTCGCTCTCGCCGACTGCATCCGCGGTTCGCGCGATCTCGTTGCCCGCTCGGATATCGCCGGGCTCGACGTGCCGACGCTGATCGGCGTCGGCACCAGGGATGATATCGCCGGCTCGCCGCAGGAATTGGCGGCGCTGATGCCGAATGCCGAAGCGCTCGATATTCCGGGCCGCGATCATATGCTCGCCGTCGGCGACAGGGTTTTCAAGCAGGCGGTATTGGCCTTCTACGCGAGCGTTGCCAGAGGGTGATATTGCCGGTGACATCGGCGCTGACATCATCGTGATGCCGAAAAACCATGCTAAAAAACCATGGCGACGGCACCCATTTATGTTATTGGCGTTTTCCCCTATATATTGGCATTCCGAAAACGGCATTCCGGCTGGCAACGAGGAGAGCGGCGATGGTCGCAAAGACTGACATTCGAGCTTTTGAGACAGGCCAACCGTTGAAGGTGATGGACCCCATCTGGGATAACCTGCGCGAGGAAGCCCGGCTCGCCGCCGAACGAGACCCGGTTCTTGCCGCCTTCCTCTACGCGACGGTGATCAACCATCGTTCGCTCGAGGAATGCGCCATCCATCGCATCTGCGAACGTCTCGATCATCCCGACATACAGGCGACCCTGCTTCGCCAGACCTTCGAGGAAATGCTCCTCGACTGGCCGGAGTGGAGCACCATTCTGCGTGTCGATATCCAGGCCATCTACGACCGCGATCCCGCGTGCCTCCGCTTCATGGAAGCAGTGCTCTATTTCAAGGGCTTCCATGCGCTGCAGACACACCGTCTCGCGCATTGGCTGCTGAACCGCGGCCGTCGTGATTTCGCGCTCTATCTGCAGAGCCGCTCCTCCAGCGTCTTCCAGACCGACATCAATCCGGCCGCTCGTATCGGCAAGGGCATTTTCCTCGATCACGCCACCGGCCTCGTCGTCGGCGAGACGGCGGTTATCGGCGACAACGTCTCGATCTTGCATGGCGTCACGCTCGGCGGCACCGGCAAAGAGGGCGCCGACCGCCATCCGAAGATCGGCAGCGGCGTCATGATCGGTGCTGGCGCAAAGATCCTCGGCAATATCGAGATCGGCTTCTGCTCACGCGTTGCCGCCGGCTCCGTCGTATTGAAGGCCGTTCCGCCCAAAAAGACAGTCGCCGGCGTGCCGGCCAAGGTCGTCGGCGAAGCCGGTTGTTCCGAGCCGTCGCGCAACATGGACCAGGTGATAGGCGCCGATATCTGAGCGGCCGCCGGAGAAAAGGATCGGGTAAAATCGGCGGAAACCGTGCGGGGACAGAAATTGCCATGTGGCAACCTTGCCTTTACACCGCTGCTTTTCCTGTGCAAGAAGCGGCCAATCAAGACCGTTTACGGAGATGACAGAGTGAAGCCTGAAGAAATCAAGAAGCTCGACGCCTATTTCAAACGCACGCTCAACCCGCAGGTCGCCGTCAAGGCGCGTCCGCGCAAGGATGATTCTGCGGAGGTCTATCTCGGCGAAGAATTTCTAGGCCTCGTCTATATCGATGACGAGGACGGCGATCGCTCCTACAACTTTTCGATGGCGATCCTCGACGTCGATCTCTGATCGTGTTCGAATGCGTTCAAAGGACCGAACGGCGCGATCCGTTCGGTCCTTTTTGTTTTTTGGCTGCCGAGCCAAAATTAATTTTAAAGCTTCCGGTTGCAGTGATCTGATATATATTAGCAAAATCAGTTAAAGATGTACGTGCCCCGGCGCGCATCCTTTGTTTTATTATTGCCACACAACTAATGGGAGTGCTGCAGCGCACAAGACTACTTGACTATTTGTGCGTTGCAGCTACCCTGCCGCCATCCCACAGCCTAATGGAGGACGGTCATGTTCAACTTTGACGATGCAAACAGGAAGAGCAAGGAAGCCGTCGATACGGCGCTGAAAACCTATTCCGACACCACCAGGGGCTTCCAGGCGATTGCCGCCGAGGCCACGGACTATTCGAAGAAATCCTTTCAGGACGCGGTGACGCATTTCGAAACCCTGGCTGGCGTCAAGAGCTTCGAAGCCGCTTTCGAACTGCAGAGCAACTACGTCAAGGCATATTTCGAAGGCTTCGTCTCCGAGACAACGAAGCTCAGCGAGATGTATGCCGATCTGGCCAAATCCGCTTACAAGCCCTATGAAGCGCCTGTAGCCGCTGCCGTCGCCAAGACCACCAAGCCGGCGCCGATTTCGACGCCTGCTGCCGCCTGAACTGATTCTGCAGGCGCAACCTGCGCTACATATTGAAAAATGAGGACCGGCTACGCATCTGTAGCCGGTCTTTTTGTTTCCACTTTCGCCGCAACGCCTCCATGGGATCGGCCGGGGACTTTTTTGGTCTTTCCCGTGCATGCCGGCCATTTCTTGATTGCAGTGACTGACAGGGGGCTTAAAATCGGCCTATTATGAACTAAGTTAGTGTTTCAGATATTCGGCGGGAAAAGCACCCTCCCATGCTCCGCCGGATTGCTTGAGGCCGGATTGCTTGAGGAATGAATGACAATGATCGCAAAGCCGATCCGGATGCAGAATGACGGCGAAAGGAACGGGGAGAACGGAAATCGAACCTCGGTCATCACACGCACCAAGCCGAAGACCAAGAAGCCCAATCTCTACCGCGTGCTGCTTTTGAATGATGACTACACTCCCATGGAATTCGTCATCCACATTTTGGAGCGTTTTTTTCAAAAGGATCGTGAAAGTGCCACCCGCATTATGCTCCATGTCCACAACCACGGCGTCGGCGAATGCGGAATATTCACATACGAGGTAGCGGAAACGAAGGTCAGCCAGGTGATGGACTTCGCCCGGCAGCACCAGCATCCGCTGCAATGCGTCATGGAAAAGAAGTGAGGATCTGAACGTGCCAACATTTTCGCCTAGCTTAGAGAAGGCGCTCCATCAGGCACTGACCTTTGCCAATGAGCGGCACCACGAATATGCGACGCTTGAGCATCTGCTGCTCGCCCTGATCGACGATGCCGATGCGGCCGCGGTCATGGGAGCCTGCAATGTCGATCTCGACGCGCTGCGCAAAACGCTCGTCGAATATGTCGATAATGAACTTTCCAATCTGATCACCGGTTATGACGAGGATTCGAAGCCGACCTCCGGCTTCCAGCGTGTCATCCAGCGTGCCGTCATCCACGTGCAATCGTCCGGCCGCGAAGAAGTGACCGGCGCCAATGTGCTCGTTGCGATCTTCGCCGAGCGCGAAAGCCATGCCGCCTATTTCCTGCAGGAGCAGGAGATGACCCGCTACGATGCCGTCAACTATATCTCGCACGGTATCGGAAAGCGCCCGGGTGCTTCGGACGCTCGCCCCCCGCGCGGCGCCGAGGACGAAGCCGAAAGCAGCAAGCCGACGGCCCGCGGCGGCGAGGAAGAGGGCGGCCCCAAGAAGCAGCAGGATGCGCTCAAGGCCTATTGCGTCAATCTCAACGAGAAAGCCAAGGGCGGCAAGATCGACCCGCTGATCGGCCGTCACGCCGAGGTGAGCCGCACCATCCAGATCCTGTGCCGCCGTTCGAAGAATAATCCGCTCTACGTCGGTGATCCCGGCGTCGGCAAGACGGCGATCGCCGAAGGGCTTGCCAAGCGCATCGTCGAAGGCAAGGTTCCGGAAGCGCTGGCCGACGCGACGATTTTCTCGCTCGACATGGGCACGCTGCTCGCCGGCACGCGCTACCGCGGCGATTTCGAGGAGCGCCTGAAGCAGGTCGTCAAGGAACTGGAAGAATATCCGGGTGCCGTGCTCTTCATCGATGAGATTCACACGGTGATCGGCGCCGGCGCCACCTCGGGGGGCGCGATGGATGCATCGAACCTTCTGAAGCCGGCTCTGTCGTCGGGCGCGATCCGTTGCATCGGCTCGACCACCTACAAGGAATATCGCCAGTTCTTCGAGAAGGACCGGGCGCTGGTTCGCAGATTCCAGAAAATCGACGTCAGCGAGCCGTCGATCGAAGATGCGATCGAGATCATGAAGGGCCTCAAGCCCTATTTCGAAGAGTATCACCACCTGCGCTATTCGAACGATGCCATCAAGTCGGCCGTCGAACTTTCGGCCCGCTATATCTCCGACCGCAAGTTGCCGGATAAGGCAATCGACGTCATCGACGAAACCGGTGCGGCCCAGATGCTGCTGCCGCCGTCAAAGCGCCGCAAGCTGATCACCGAAAAGGAGATCGAGGCGACGGTCGCCACGATGGCGCGCATTCCGCCGAAGACCGTCTCCAAAGACGACGAAGCGGTGCTCGCCAATCTCGAGAAGGAACTGCGTTCGGTCGTCTATGGTCAGGATATCGCGATCGAAGCCCTTTCGACCTCGATCAAGCTCGCCCGTGCCGGCCTGCGTGAGCCGAACAAGCCGATAGGTGCTTATGTCTTCTCCGGTCCGACCGGCGTCGGCAAGACCGAGGTGGCAAAGCAGCTGGCATCGTCGCTCGGTGTCGAGCTTCTGCGCTTCGACATGTCGGAATATATGGAGCGGCACACGGTGTCGCGTCTGCTCGGAGCGCCTCCCGGCTATGTCGGCTTCGACCAGGGCGGCCTTCTGACCGACGGCGTCGACCAGCACCCGCATTGTGTGGTGTTGCTCGACGAAATCGAGAAGGCGCATCCCGACATCTACAATATCCTGCTGCAGGTCATGGACCACGGCACGCTGACCGACCATAACGGCAAGAAGATCGACTTCCGTAACGTCATCCTGATCATGACGACGAATGCGGGCGCCTCGGAAATGGCCAAGGCGGCGATCGGATTTGGCTCGTCCAAGCGCACCGGCGAGGACGAGGAGGCGCTGACCCGCCTGTTCACGCCGGAGTTCCGCAACCGTCTCGACGCGATCATTCCTTTCGCGGCGCTGCCGACGGCTGTGATCCACAAGGTCGTACAGAAGTTCATCATGCAGCTGGAGGCCCAGCTTTCCGAAAGGAACGTCACCTTCGACCTGCATGAGGATGCGATCGCCTGGCTTTCGGAAAAGGGTTACGACGAGAAGATGGGCGCCCGCCCGCTTGCCCGCGTCATCCAGGACACCATCAAGAAGCCGCTGGCCAACGAGATCCTCTTCGGCAAGCTGAAGAAGGGTGGCGTCGTCAACGTCACCGTCGGCCCGAAGGAAGACGGCAAGCCGGGCATCGTGCTGGAAGCCATACCGGAGACGGCGCCGATCAAGCCGAAGCCGGAAGCTGAAGTCACCCATCCCGAAGCCGACGACCACGGTGATGGCGAGCTGAAGACGAAGGCGGCCCCTAAGACCCGCGCCAAGGCGGTCCCGCAGGCCGAGCCTGAGGTCCGCGACGCGCCCAAAAAGGGCAGCGCGGTTCCGAAGGTCCCGCGCAAGAAGTGAGCTTTCGTCATTGAATCGGAAAAGGCCGCGTCATCCGCGGCCTTTTCGCATTAAGCTTTTTCCGTTGCCTCCGCCTCGCGTCGGCAGGGGTCGATGTCAGGCCAGCGCCGCCCTGATCTTTTCGGCATTGGCGGCAAGCACGGCGCCATCCTCCATCTTACCGGAATGCGGCTTGAGTGCTGCGCCCTCGTTGCGCGGGATGATGTGGAAATGCAGATGAAACACCGTTTGCCCGGCCGCCGGTTCATTGAACTGGGCGATGAACACGCCGTCGGCGTCGAAGACCTCCTTGACCGCATTGGCGATCTTCTGAACGACGGTAATCGCATGGCTGAGGGTGACTGGATCGGCATCGAGAATATTGCGCGACGCCGCCTTCGGCACGACGAGCACATGGCCCGGCGCCTGCGGCATCACATCCATGAAGGCGATCGTATGCTGGTCCTCATAGATACGGTGCGAGGGGATTTCGCCGCGCAGGATCTTGGCGAAGATATTGTTGTCGTCATAAGCGGCCGGATTGGTCATCGGGAAATCTCCTCATGTCCTCAAGCTTTTTGTTTTGCATGTCGTTATCCCGTAACCGCTGCACACTTCCGGGCGACATGCCGTGATCGGGTAACGCGGCCGGCGAGGCAGCGTCAATCCTCCTGCTGCCGCTCGCCCTTGCGGAATGGGCTGTGCTCACTCAGCACCTCGCTCATCTGTTCGACATCGGCGCGCTCGCGGGCGAGATAGTCGCCGATCGCCCGGCGAAGCCCGGCATGAGCGACATAATGAGCGGAATGTGTCGTCACCGGCAGGTAACCGCGGGCGAGCTTGTGTTCGCCCTGGGCTCCGGCTTCGACCCGTTTCAGCCCTTTCGAAAGCGCGAAGTCGATCGCCTGATGATAGCAGACTTCGAAATGCAGGAAGGGATGCTCCTCGATGCAGCCCCAGTGACGGCCATAGAGCGTATCGCCGCCGATGAAGTTGATCGCGCCGGCGATATAGCGCCCGTTGCGTTTGGCCATCACCAGCAGGATGTCGTCGGCCATGCGCTCGCCGATCAGCGAATAGAATTTGCGGGTGAGGTAGGGCCGGCCCCATTTGCGGCCACCGGTATCCATATAGAATTTGAAGAACTGGTCCCAGATGCGTTCCGTCAGATCGCGGCCGGTCAGCCAGTCGATGCTGATGCCGTTTTCGAGGGCGGCGCGGCGCTCCTTGCGCAACGCCTTGCGTTTGCGCGAAGCCAGCGTTTCGAGAAACTCCTCGTGATTGGCGTAGCCCTCATTGATGAAATGGAACTGCTGGTCGGTGCGGTGCAGATAGCCGTCCATCTCGAAGACGCCAATCTCGTCATCCGGCACGAAGGTGATATGGGCCGAGGAGACGCCAAGACGGCGCACGACCTCCTTCAGGCTTTCGGCGATCGCGCTCTGGACCGGCAGCCGCTGGAGCCCCTCGGCGACAAGCAGACGCGGGCCTGTCGCCGGAGTGAACGGAATGGAGCACTGAAGTTTGGGGTAATACCGACCGCCGGCCCGTTCGAAAGCGTCGGCCCAGCCATGATCGAAGACATATTCGCCCTGGCTGTGGTTCTTGAGGTAGCCGGGCAGGGCGCCGATCAGTTCGCCGCGATCAGTCTCGAGCAGCAGGTGGTGGCCGAGCCAGCCAGTCTCGGCGTCGGCGGAACCCGATTCCTCCAGCGCCGATAAAAAGGCATGCGAAACGAAGGGGTTGTAGGCAAGCGTCGTGCCGCCCTTCGACGCCCCCGAAAGCCTGCCCCAGCTCTGCGGGGAAATCGCGGTGAAGGAGCGTTCTACGCGAATGGTGAGGTCATCGGTCATGGGGCGGATGCGAAGCCTGTGGGAGGGTGGTCTCGGCTCTGCCTTACAGCGCCACGCGTTTTTTCAGACGCGCAAAGGACGCTGTAACACTTTGAGTTGCTGCACAATTTTATCCTTAAATCGATTCCGAACTAAGGAATTATGCAGCAGTCTGCGCATGATCTTGGCCAAAAAGCGAGCGTCAAACCGCCACACGCGGGTCGAAGCCTTCGAAGGTCATCTGATCAGCGTTTGCGAATGTACGCCGGCGCGCCTCTTCGTCACGCACCGTCCAGGTGATGACAGGCATACCCTTTTCGCGTTCACCGGTGATGAACGCATTCGGCAGATCGTCATAATAGTAGGAGATGAAATCGAGACCGATCTCCATCGCCTTCGCATGCGCCTCGAATTCCTCCGGCGTGTTGCCATTGGCCGTCAGCCCAAGCGGGTAGGCTGCGTCAAGCGTCTTCAGATCGCGCAGCAGCCAGTGGTCGAAGCTCATCAGCGCCACCTTGCCTTCATAGTCCTGAAGCACTTCGAGGACGGCTTCGGCGAAACCCTCATCGTCCGCCTCGCGGCCCTTGAGCTCCAGCACTAGCGGCACTTTGCTTTGGACGAGATCGAGGAGCTGGCGCAGCGTCGGCACCTTGTCGGCCGTGCCGCCGACGGCGATCAGCCCGAGTTCCCTGGAGGTGCGCTCGCGGATGTCGCCGGTGAGATTGCAGAGCCGCTGCAGGTCCTCGTCGTGAAAGACGACCGGCACGCCGTCGGAGGCGTAATGCAGGTCGCATTCGATCGCAAAGCCCGCTTCGACGGCGCGCGAGAAGGCCGAAAGCGTATTTTCCCAAACGAGTTTGTTGAGATCGTGATAGCCGCGATGAGCGACCGGCAGGTCCCTGATCCAGGCAGCATTGGTCATTCTGCGATTTCCATGATAGCATCAATCTCGACAGCGGCATTGAGCGGCAGGGCGGCCATGCCGACGGCGGCACGCGCATGTTTGCCGGCCTCGCCGAGCACGCCGGCAATCAGGTTAGAAGCACCGTTGATGACGAGATGCTGCTCGACGAAATCGGGCGCCGAAGCGACGAAGCCGTTCAGCTTGATGACCCGCAGGATACGGCCGAGATCACCGCCAAGTGCCGCCTTCGCCTGCGCAAGGATGTTGATGGCGCAGAGTTCGGCGCCGCGCTGCCCCGCGGCAACGTCAACGGTCTTGCCGAGATGGCCCGAAACGGCGATCTTGCCGCCTTCGAGAGGCAGCTGACCGGAGATGTAGAGAAGATTGCCGCTGATGACATAGGGAACGTAATTTGCAGCAGGTGCTGCGGCTTCGGGCAGGGTTATCCCCATCTCAGTCAGGCGCTTTGCAATTTCATCGGACATTTTCGGCTCCGCTTTTGTTGTCAATTCTTCAAAAATTATGCATCAAGACTAGAATCTTTAATATGACAGGTTCGAGCCTCGATTTGGCCGAAAGCGTTCTTATAACATCGCGACCGAGTCCAACAGGAGTTAATGAATGTTCCGATCGAGTCTTGTCGCTCTGCTTCTCGCCAGTGTTTCCGCCAATGCATGGGCGGCTGCGCCCGCGGTAAGCGCTGCGATCGCGACCGGCCTCGTCGCACATCGCGCCGTCTACGATCTGGAATTGAAGGACGCCTCGGACCGCTCTGGCATCGCCGGCATGTACGGTCGCATGGTTTATGAGTTCGACGGCAGCTATTGCCAGGGCTTCACCACCAATTTCCGCTTCGTGACGCAGATCGACACCGGCGACAGCGTCCGCGTCAGCGACCAGCAGACCAAGACCTTTGAAAACCTCAAGGACGGCCAGTTTACCTTCGACACCAAATCCTTCACCGACGAACAGCTCGACAAGGAGGTCAACGGTGCGGCTCAGGATCAGCCGGATGGCGTCAAGGTCGATCTCAAGCAGCCGTCGAGCCGCGAGCTCCAGCTTGCTGAAAGCCGCTTTCCCACCGAACATATGCTCGACGTGATCCAGAACGCCAAGGACGGCAAGCGCTTCTTCGAGGCCCGCGTTTTCGACGGCTCAGATGACGGCGACAAGTCGCTGGTGACGACGACGATCGTCGGCAAGCAGGAGACCCCTGTTGCCGAGGAGGCCGACGCCGGCAATGCCGGCGCCTTCTCCAAGACCGCCTTCTGGCCGGTGACGATTGCCTATTTCAACGAGAATGCGAAATCCGATGCTTTGCCGGTCTACCGCATGTCCTTCAAGCTCTATGAGAACGGCATCACCCGCGACCTGACAATGGATTACGGCGATTTCGTCCTGACCGGCAAGCTCGCCAAGCTGGAGCTGCTCGACCGCAAGGCCGAGGCGTGCAAGTAAGCCTGCAGGTTTTTCGACTGTCATAAAACTGTATCATAAAGTTCATTATGGTGCGGCGACCAGCGATGATTGAGTCGCCATCTGTCGTCCTGCTCTTCCGGTCGGTGCGATCCTAGCGGCCAATTTCTCGTGATGAGGCCTGTTCATTGCGAAAATGGGCCTCCAGACGATTACCTGCCGCAAGCCTGGAAAGCCCGACCGATGGCCGATACCGATCTAGCGACTATTCACAACGCCGCCCTGCCGGTTGCTGCCGCCGATCCGGCGGAAATTGCCCGCATTTCCGACAGCATCAATATGACCGATCGCGCCGGCATCTCCGTCTATGGCGAACGCGCCCAGCAGACGGTCAGCGATTATGCCGACCGGATCCTGCGCGAGGTCCGCAACAAGGATCTCGGTGAGATCGGTCGCCTGCTAAGTGACATCATCCTCAAGTCCAAGGGCCTCGACCCGGCATCGTTGAAGGATAAGGGGTTCCTCAGCCGCATATTCCTCTCCGCACAGGCCCGGCTCGAGCGGTTCAAGGCGGAATTCGAGGACGTGGCCGGTCAGATCGACCGGATCGGCCTCGAACTCGACCGTCACAAGGATACGCTGCGGCGCGACATCGCGCTGCTCGACGACCTGCACGAAGAAACCAGGCAGTCGATCATGCGGCTCGAGGCTTATGTCCAGGCCGGCAAAGCTTTTGCAGAGCGCTTTCGCAGCGTCGAGCTGCCGAGGCTGAAGGCTGAAGCCGAGGCGGCCGCGACTGGCCCCGGCGGTGGCATGCTGGAAGCGCAAACCTATCAGGACAGCTTGCAGGCGCTCGACCGGCTGGAGAAGCGGGTTTTCTACCTCCAGCAGGCGCGTCAGCTCGGCATTCAGCAACTGCCGCAGATCCGCATCGTCCAGGCGGGCGACGAGACGCTGATCGAGAACCTGCAGGCGACCTCGGCGCTGACGGTGCCGGCCTGGAAACAGAAGATGGTGATCCTGCTCGGGCTGACGCGGCAGAAATCGGCGCTTGAGCTGCAGAAGGCGGTGACCGACGCCACCAACGACATGATCCGCCAGGCATCCGAGATGATGAAGGACCAGGCAATCGCGATAGAGCAGCAATCGCAACGCGGTATCGTCGATATCGATACGCTCGCCAAGGCGAACAGGGATTTGATCGACACGATATCGGGCGTGCTGCAGGTTCAGGAGGAGGGGCGCCGGAAACGGGCGCAGGCCGAGCAGCAGATGGAGCAGATGACGATCGAACTCAAGACGGCGATGACCAAGGCGTGATCGACAGGACGACGATGCGAGCACTGCTTTCAGGCCTGGCGCTTCTTGCCGCTCTGGCTCTTGCCGGCTGCAATCCCTTCGCTCAGGGACCGAATTTCTCGATCGTCTCGGGATCGGAGAATACCGTTCTGCAGCCGATCGTCGAGGAATTCTGCAAGCAGAAGAATGCGACCTGCACCTTCAAATATGAAGGCACGCTCGATATCGGCCTGGCGCTGCAGAGCGACCAGGGCGTCGAGCAAGATGCGGTGTGGCCGGCCTCCAGTGTCTGGGTCGACATGTTCGACACCAGGCGCCGCGTCAAGAGCCTCACCTCGATCGCCCAGACGCCGGTGGTATTGGGCGTGCGCAGGTCGAAGGCCGAGCAGCTCGGCTGGATCGGCAGGGATGTGTTCATGAAGGACATTCTCGCCGCCGTCGAAAACGGATCGCTGAAATTCCTGATGACATCGGCGACGCAATCCAACTCCGGCGCCAGCGCCTATCTTGCCATGCTGTCGAGCGCACTCGGCAACAAGCCGGTGATCGAACCCGGCGATCTCGACGACAGAGCAGTCCAGGAGAGCGTCCGCTCGCTGCTTTCAGGTGTCGTGCGCTCGTCCGGCTCGTCCGGCTGGCTTGCCGATCTCTACGTCGCATCCGCCGGCAAGGGCACGGTCTACGACGCTATGTGGAACTACGAAGCGGTGCTGAAGGAAACCAACGACAAGCTTGCCGCCTTGTCGCAGGAACCGCTTTACGCGATCTATCCGGCCGACGGCGTTGCCATGGCGGATTCGCCGATCGGTTTCGTCGATCATGGCCGCGGGCCGGAAGTCCAGACCTTCTTCAACGATCTGCTCGCCTATCTCGGCTCTGCTCCCGTACAGCAGCGCATCGCCGATACTGGCCGGCGCATTCCGCTGACCGGCGTTGCCGCAAAGCCGGAACCAGGCTGGAATTTCGATCCGACCCGGCTGGTGACCGCGATCCGCATGCCGGAGCCTGGTGTCATCCGCCAGGCGCTCACCCTTTATCAGGCAGCACTGCGCAAGCCGTCCCTGACCGCGCTCTGCATCGATTTTTCCGGCTCGATGCAGGGCGACGGCGAGGACCAGTTGCAGAAGGCGATGCGTTTCCTGCTGACGCCCGACGAAGCGAGCAAGGTGCTGGTGCAATGGTCGCCCGCCGACCAGATCATCGTCATTCCCTTCGACGGCAGCGTGCGCAACACCTTCATGGCAAGCGGAAACCCGCTGGAGCAGCAAGGGCTGCTGAACGAGATTTCCCGGCAGAAGGCGGATGGCGGCACGAACATGTATGCCTGCGCCGAACGGGCCCTGCAGCAGATCGCCAGAACCGACAAGCTCTCGACGTATCTGCCGGCGATCGTCATCATGACCGACGGCAGGTCCGACGATCAAAGCCGGGCCTTCATGAGCGAATGGATCGCGATGGAGCCGCACGTGCCGATCTTCGGCATCACCTTCGGCGACGCCGATAAAACCCAGCTCGACAGCCTTGCCAGGCAGACGTCGGCGCGCGTGTTCGACGGTGGTTCGGACCTCGCCACCGCCTTCCGCACCGCACGCGGCTATAATTAGGACCGGCATGCGCAACTGGCTCGGCAATGATGGCAACTGGATCGTGGCGGGATTGGCGGCGGCAATCACCGTGCCACTGCTCAGTTTCATCGCCGGCATGCCATTCTGGATCGCCGCCATCATCGCCCTTCTGCTGTTTGCCGGCCTCGTCATTCTTCTGGCGCCGCGCCGGCTGTTCGAAGGCCTCGATATCAAGAGCATCGGCAGCGGCCGCGTCGCCTTTGCCCGCGACCTGCTGGAGGCCGCGATTCCCTTTGCCCAGAGGCTGGAGACCGCCGCCGACGCGATAGGCGATCGAAAGACGGCAACCGCCGTCCGGCATCTTGCCGAAATCGCCGCCGATGTCTTTCGCAAGGTCGAGGCCAAGCCCGAAAGCGCCAATGCCGTGCGGCGATTCCTCTCCTATTATCTGCCGCGCGCTGCCGAGGTGGCGGAAGGTTCTGCAGTCATCGAGGCTAAACGTGTTCCCGACCCCAAGCAGCTGGAGGAGGTCCGTGCCGTGTTGGTCAAGCTCGAAGAGGCCTTCGTCCATTATGCCGACAGCCTGATCGATGAGGCGCTGCATACACTCGACACCGATCTGCGCCTCATTCAGGCTTCGCTCAAAGAGGATATCGGACGTTGATGGCTCTTTCTCGCCGCGCTTTTGGAGTGGGATTGCTCGGAGCCGGCATCGTCGGCACCGGCGGTTATTTCGCCGTCAAGGACCGGCCCGAACTGCAGGGCCTGCTCGGCACCCGCACGACGCTGTTCGGCTTCGTCGGCGGCGAGAAGGAGGCATTCCTCTCCGACCCCGACGTCATCAGGGCGCTCGGCGGATACGGCTTGACGGTGGACAGCCGCGTCGCCGGCTCGGTCGAGATGGTTCGTGAACAGGCGTTGCTGTCGCAGCATCCGCAATTCCTCTGGCCGTCCTCTTCGATCATGGTCGATATCGCCAGGCAGAACGGCATCGGTATCCGCAACGACCGCGTTGTGCTGAACACACCGATCGTCGTCTATTCCTGGCAGCCCGTGGTCGATGGGTTGATCAAAGCGGGATTGGTCACGGTGACGAACGAAGGCCATCATCAGCTCGATCTCAAGGCGCTGCTCGACGCAATCCTCGCCGGCGTCGACTGGTCGAAACTCGGCGTCAATTCTCTTTACGGCCGCGCCCGCATCGTCTCGACCGATCCCAACCGCTCCAATTCCGGCTTCATGTTCGCAGGCCTCGTGCTCAGCCTTTTCAGCGGCAATGTCGCGACATCTGGCGATCTTGCCGCTTTCGGCGGCAAGGTGCAGGCGATCTTCCGCAACATGGGCTTCAAGTCACCGTCGTCAGGCAAACTTTTCGATCAGTATCTCGCAGGCGGCCTCGGCGGCGAGCCGATGATCGTCGGTTATGAGAACCAGCTGGTAGAATGGATTCTTGCCGATCCCGCGCGCTGGGAGCGCATCAAGGCAAGCGCGGGCGCAAAGCCGGTGGTGCTCTATCCGCGTCCGACCGTCTATTCGGCGCATCCGCTGATTGTCGTCGATGAGAACGCCAACCGGCTGATCGAAGCGCTGGTGAGCCCGAAGCTGCAGGAACTTGCCTGGACGGGACACGGCTTCCGCGGCCCCCTTGGGACCGCCACCGGTAACGCCGACAGCGCAATCGGCAGCCTGCTGCCGGCCGAGATCGATGCCATCCTGCCGATGCCCGACGCCGGCGTCATGCTGTCGTTACTGCCGACGCTGGCAAGCTGACCGGCGGCTTTCGCAGGAGCAGAGGTCCCGGGACCGGGCGCACAAACCGGGATTTTTCGGCGTAAGCCTTGCTTTTGCGACAAAACGAATGTATGGGCACCGCATTCCACACGTAAGGCATGGGATTGTCCGGGAGAAATCCGGATCGTTCCGCCCGGTGGCATCTTCGAAGAGGATGCTGTTCGCCTTGCGGAGGTTCAACCGGAAAAGGATAACAAAGGCATGGCATTGCCCGATTTTTCTATGCGCCAGCTTCTCGAAGCAGGCGTCCACTTCGGCCACCAGACGCACCGCTGGAACCCGAAGATGAAGCCGTATATCTTCGGCGATCGTAATAACATCCACATCATCGACCTGGCTCAGACCGTTCCGATGCTGTCGCGCGCCCTGCAGGTCGTCAGCGACACCGTTGCCCGCGGCGGTCGCGTTCTCTTCGTCGGCACCAAGCGCCAGGCGTCTGAGATCATCGCCGACAGCGCCAAGCGTTCGGCCCAGTACTACGTCAACTCGCGTTGGCTCGGCGGCATGATGACGAACTGGAAGACGATCTCCAATTCGATTCAGCGCCTGCGCAAGCTCGATGAGATCCTGAACGGCGAAGCCCAGGGCTTCACCAAGAAGGAACGTCTGAACCTCGAGCGCGAGCGTGAAAAGCTCGACAAGGCCCTCGGCGGCATCCGCGATATGGGCGGCACGCCCGACCTGATGTTCATCATCGACACCAACAAGGAAAAGATCGCGATCGACGAAGCCAAGCGCCTCGGCATCCCGGTCGTTGCCATCATCGATTCGAACTGCGACCCGGACCTGATCGACTATCCGATTCCGGGTAACGACGACGCATCGCGCGCTATCGCTCTCTATTGCGAGCTGATCTCCCGCGCTGCCATCGACGGCATTGCCCGTCAGCAGGGCTCTTCCGGCCGTGATCTCGGCGCGTCCTCAGAAGTTCCGGTCGAGCCGGCTCTCGAGGAAGCAGCCGAAGGCTGATGAAAGCGGGCGGATCGGAAGGTCCGCCAAAGCTTGCATGACTGGAAAGGCCGCTCGCGACTCATCGAAGTTCGGCGGCCTTGCCTGTTTCAGGGCGAGGGCATCAGGCTCTTTGCCAGATAAGTTTCGGTATGACGCGTCTTCATCACGCTGTCATACATACAGGTACATTTCGTGCCTCAATCCGGTGCCGCGCCGCGCTTTGCGGCCCACCGTATGAACCGACAAGAGGAAGCTAATGAGCGAGATTACGGCTGCAATGGTGAAGGAACTGCGCGAAAAGACCGGCGCAGGCATGATGGACTGCAAGAAGGCCCTTGCTGAGACCGGCGGCGACATGGAAGCGGCGATCGACTGGCTGCGCGCCAAGGGCATCGCCAAGGCTGACAAAAAGTCGGGCCGCACTGCCGCTGAAGGCCTCATCGCCGTTTCCAGCCAGGGCACCAAGGCAGTCGTCGTCGAAGTCAACTCCGAAACCGACTTCGTCGCCCGTAACGATGCCTTCCAGGATCTCGTCCGCGGCATTGCCAAGGTCGCCGTCTCCACCGACGGCACCGTCGACGCCGTTGCGGCTGCGACCTACCCGGCATCCGGCAAGTCCGTTTCGGACACTATCAAGGATGCGATCGCAACGATCGGCGAGAACATGAACCTGCGCCGCTCGGTCGCGCTCTCCGTCGAGGACGGCGTCGTCGCCACCTATATCCACAATGCTGTTTCCGACGGCCTCGGCAAGCTCGGCGTTCTCGTTGCCCTGAAGTCGACCGGCGACAAGGAAGCTCTGAACGCAATCGGCCGTCAGGTCGCCATGCACATTGCCGCGACTGCGCCGCTGGCGATCCGCCCTGAGGAAGTCGATGCCGCCGTCGCCGAGCGCGAGCGCAACGTCTTCATCGAGCAGTCGCGCGCTTCCGGCAAGCCTGACAACATCATCGAGAAGATGGTCGACGGCCGCATGCGCAAGTTCTTCGAGGAAGTCGCCCTTCTCTCGCAGGCTTTCGTCATCAATCCCGATCTCACGGTCGCAGCCGCCGTCAAGGAAGCCGAAAAGGCCGTCGGCGCGCCGATCGAAGTCGCCGGCATGGCCCGCCTTCTGCTCGGCGAAGGCGTCGAGAAGGAAGAGACCGATTTCGCAGCCGAAGTCGCGGCTGCCGTCAAGGGTTGATCTTCCAGCCATAATTGGGAAAACACCAGGGCATCGCGTGACAACGCGGTGCCCTTCGTGTATCGGGCATTCACGGCAATTTACGAGGAGCCAAGATGTCTATAGAGCCTGTCTATAAACGCGTTCTACTCAAGGCTTCCGGCGAAGCGCTCATGGGTAGCCAGGGCTTCGGGATCGATGTTGCGGTGGCAGACCGCGTTGCATCCGACATCGCCGAGGCAAGGCATATGGGCGTGGAAGTCGGCGTCGTCGTCGGTGGCGGCAATATCTTCCGCGGTGTCGCGGTAGCGTCCAAGGGCGGCGACCGGGTCACCGGCGACCACATGGGGATGCTCGGCACCATCATCAACGCGCTGGCGCTGGCGACCTCGCTGCGCAAGCTGAACATCGATACGGTGGTGCTCTCGGCCATCTCCATGCCCGAGATCTGCGAGAGCTTTTCGCAGCGCGCAACCCTCTATCATCTGTCGATGGGACGCGTGGTGATCTTTGCCGGCGGCACCGGAAACCCCTTCTTCACCACCGATTCGGCCGCAGCACTGCGGGCTGCTGAAATGGGCGCGGAAGCGATCTTCAAGGGCACGCAGGTGGATGGGATCTATACCGCCGACCCGAAGAAATATCCCGATGCGACTCGCCTCGACCGCCTGACGCACCAGGAAGTGCTGGACAGGGGGCTTGCGGTGATGGACGTTGCCGCCGTCGCGCTCGCCAGAGAGAATTCCATTCCGATCATCGTCTTCTCGATCCATGAGAAAGGCGGTTTTGCTGAAATCTTGACGGGGGGTGGCCTCAAGACCATCGTCTCCGACAACTGATATAAGCTGCGCCGCTTGATCAGGCGCAGCCCCTCGCTGGAACATGGTGATTTAGGCCCGGTTGGTCTGAAATCTGAATCACGTTGCGGCAAGCGAATCTGAAAGATAGCGACGCGCTTTATACGGGAGCATCGACATGAGTGAAGGTATCGACATCAAGGAACTGAAGCGCCGCATGGACGGCGCGGTTTCGGCATTCAAGAGCGATATCGCATCGCTGCGCACCGGCCGTGCTTCGGCCAACATCCTCGATCCGGTGACGATCGAGGCCTATGGTTCGCGTATGCCGCTGAACCAGGTCGCCAACATCACTGTGCCCGAGTCGCGCATGCTGTCGGTTTCCGTCTGGGACAAGTCGATGGTCAGCGCCGTCGAGCGCGGCATCCGCGAATCCAATCTCGGCCTCAACCCGATCGTCGACGGCCAGAGCCTGCGTATTCCGTTGCCTGAGCTGAACGAGGAGCGCCGCAAGTCGCTCGTCAAGGTGGCTCACGACTATGCCGAAAAGAGCAAGGTCGCGATTCGACATGTTCGCCGCGATGGCATGGACGGCCTTAAGAAGGCCGAAAAGGATAGCGTAATCGGCCAGGACGAGGGCAGGGCGCAGTCGGAACGTGTACAGAAGATGACGGACGAGACGATTTCCGAAATCGACCGCTTGCTTGGCGAGAAGGAAAAGGAAATCATGCAGGTCTAGTGGATCTGTGCCTTTGCCTGGAAAGACCGGACGGGAAATGTCGGAATCTGTATTTGTGACTGTGCCAGAGCATGTTGCCATCATCATGGACGGCAATGGACGTTGGGCCAAGCAGCGCGGCCTGCCGCGGACAATGGGCCACCGCAAGGGCGTCGAGGCGGTGCGCGAGACAGTACGCGCCGCCGGCGCGGCCGGCATAAAATATCTGACCCTCTTTGCCTTCTCCTCGGAGAACTGGCGCCGGCCGGAGGCCGAAGTCTCCGATCTGCTCGGTCTGTTGAAGGCCTTCATCCGGCGCGACCTCGCCGAACTCCATCGCCAGAACGTCCGCATCAAGGTGATCGGCGACCGCCACAGCCTGCGTAGCGACATTCTCGGCCTGCTGCTGGAGGCGGAGGAAACCACTAAGGACAATACGGCGCTGACACTGGTCATTGCCTTCAATTACGGTTCGCGCGACGAGATCTCCCGGGCTGTGGTGAGCCTGGCGAGGGATGTCGAGGCCGGCCGCCTGAGGGCGCAGGATATCACCCCCGCGCTGATCAACGCCCGTCTCGATACGGCGGGCATCCCCGATCCGGATCTCATCATCCGCACCAGCGGCGAGGAGCGGCTTTCCAACTTCCTGCTTTGGCAGGCCGCCTACTCAGAATTCATCTTCGTTCCGGAATACTGGCCGGATTTCAGCCCTGAGATCTTCCGCTCGGCGCTCGAGAAGTTCGCCTCTCGCGACCGGCGCTTCGGCGGTCTGTCGTCGCAGGCAGCCGCGGTTGGCACCTGATGCAGCAGGAATTGAAGCTCCGCATCGTTTCAGGACTGATTCTTGCGGCCATCGTTCTTGCAGCCACCTGGTATGGCGGGTTTGCCTTCCGCATTTTGGCGGCGGTGATCGGCCTACTGATCTATTATGAATGGTCGACAATCACCGGCATCGCGCGTGATTGGGTCGCCAATACAGTCGGCTGGATCGGCCAGGCGGCGATCGCCTTCCTCGTGCTTATCGGCAATTTCGAATTCGCCGCCGGCATGCTGGCCGGCGTCACTGCTGTCGGCATAGCGCTGATCATCCTGCATGGCACCAGCCGCTGGCTGCCGGTGGGCCTGTTTTATGCCGGTGCCACCGGCCTGGCGCTCGCTGCGATCAGAAGCGACGACCGGCCTGGCTTTTACGCGATGCTCTTCGTCTTTGCCGTCGTCTGGGCAACCGACATCCTTGCTTATTTCGTCGGCAGGGCGCTTGGCGGACCGAAGCTTGCCCCTTCGATCTCGCCGGGAAAAACATGGTCGGGCGCAATCGGCGGCGCCGTTTCGGCGGTCGCAGCCGGTGTGGTTCTCGTCCATTTTCTTCTTCCGGGCGCTGAAATCATCGCCGCGGTCGCAGCACTCGTTCTTTCGGTTTGCAGCCAGTCGGGAGATCTGTTCGAATCTTTCATCAAGCGAAAATTCGGCGTCAAGGATTCAAGCCGTCTCATTCCGGGTCATGGCGGCGTCATGGATCGGGTAGACGGACTGATTTTTGCCTGTTTTTCGGCGTTCTTGCTTGCTGGATTATTTTCCCTGATAAAGGGGACTGCGATGACGTCGCTCGGCGCGGCATTGTTCGGCCTTTGATAACGCCGCAGCCTGACGGAAGGAACTGATAGAAGTGATGGCCGATATATACGCATTCCTAATGGGGAATATCGTCACCTTCATCCTCGTGCTTTCGTTGCTTGTCTTCGTGCACGAGATGGGCCATTACCTCGTCGGGCGCTGGAGCGGTATCCGCATCCTTGCCTTCTCAGTCGGTTTCGGTCCGGAAATATTCGGCTTCACCGACCGTCATGGAACGCGCTGGAAGATCTCGGTGATCCCGCTTGGCGGTTACGTCCGTTTTTTCGGCGACGAGGACGCCTCGAGCAAGCCCGACACCGACAAGATCGCCGCCATGTCCGAGGAGGATAGGGCGCGCTCCTTTGCCGGAGCAAAGTTGTGGAAACGTGCAGCGACGGTTGCCGCCGGCCCGATCGCCAATTTCTTGCTGGCGATCGCCATCTTCACCGTTCTTTTCTCGGTCTACGGCCGCTCGGTCGCCGATCCCGTCGTTGCCGAGGTCAAACCGGATGGCGTGGCGGCTGCCGCCGGCATCCTTCCCGGCGATCTCTTGGTCGCCATCGACGGCGGCAAGGTCGAGACTTTCGATGACGTGCGCCGCTATGTCGCTATCCGCCCGAGCCAGACGATCGTCGTCACCATCGAGCGCGGCGGTCAGAAGCTCGACTTGCCGATGGTGCCGCAACGCGTCGACACGACCGACCAGTTCGGCAACAAAATCGAGCTCGGCCAGATCGGCATCGTCACCAACAAGGAGGTCGGCAATTTCCGCCTGCAGACCTATACGCCGCTCCAGGCGCTGCGTGAGAGTGTGATCGAGACCCGGGACATCGTCACCGGCACCTTCAAATATATCGGCAATATTTTTCGCGGAACGATGCGGGCCGATCAACTGGGCGGGCCGATCCGTGTGGCGCAAGCTTCGGGCCAGATGGCAAAGCTTGGTATAGGGGCAGTGTTGCAGCTCGCCGCCATGCTTTCGGTTTCGATAGGATTGCTTAACCTGATGCCGGTTCCGGTACTTGATGGCGGCCACCTGATGTTCTATGCGGTGGAAGCGGTGAGAGGAAAACCGCTGGGCGCCAAGGCTCAGGAAATCGCATTTCGCATTGGCTTGGCGATGATATTAACATTGATGGTTTTCACGACCTGGAACGACATTGGCCTGAGCTAAGGGTAAACGCGCAAGGCAGAGGAATTACTATTTATTTACGATGTTTCAAGGCTGTAGTGGCGAATGGGTCACGCTTCGAAATGAAGTAAACAGAAATTAACGACCTCCCTTGCTTGTATGTCAAAAGCGGGTAAAACGACACACGTGACCGGAATCGGGTTCTCTCGAGGCCGGGGACGAGGGAAAAAAAGGTAATAGGTGAAATGAAGGCTGGTTCAAAGTTTTTGAACGCAGTATCGGCGGTTGCGCTGTCTGCTAGTGTTGTTGCTTCGGGCGCAGGTGCTTTGACGTTCGTTTCTGCTACGGCCGCTGAGGCCGCGGTCATCCAGCGCATCGATGTGCGCGGCGCAAGCCGCGTTGGCGCGGAAGCCGTCCGGTCGAACCTCACCATCGCTCCCGGAAAGAGTTTTTCGAACACCGATATCGATGAATCGGTCAAGCAGCTCTACGGGACGGGCTACTTCTCCGACGTCAAGATTTCGGTCTCCGGAAGCACGCTGGTCGTCAACGTCCAGGAGGCCCAGCTCGTCAATCAGGTCGTCTTCAACGGCAATCGCAAGATCAAGGACGACAAGCTCGCCACCATTGTCCAGACCCATGCCGCCGGCCCCTACAGCGACACCCAGATCCAGTCCGACATCCAGTCGATCAAGGATGCCTACGCCGCCACCGGCCGCAGCGAGGTCGAGGTGACCACGCAGGTGGTGCCGCTCGGCGAAGGCCGCGTCAACCTTGCCTTCGTCATCAACGAGGGCGACCGCACCAAGATCGATTCGATCAACTTCGTCGGTAACAATGCCTACAGCGCCGGCCGTCTGGCTGCCGTCATTGCTACCAAGCGTTCGAACTTCCTGTCGTTCCTGACCCGCAAGGATGTCTATAACGAAGATAAGCTTCATGCCGACGAGGAAGCGCTGCGCCAGTTCTATTACAATCGCGGCTACGCCGACATGCGCATCGTCTCTTCCGATGCGACCTTTGACGACGCGACCAACAAATACACGCTCACCTTCAATATCGAGGAAGGCCAGCGTTACGACTTCGGACCGGTGACCGTCCAGTCGACCGTCGAAGGCGTCGGTTCCGAGCAATTGCAGCCGCTCGTGCGCACCCACGAAGGTCAAGTCTACAACGCCAAGGAAGTGCAGAAGTCGATCGAAGCGATCTCCGATCAGGTCGCGTCTGCCGGTTATCCCTTTGCGCGCGTCACGCCACGCGGCAACCGCGACCTCAACAACAACACGATCGGTGTCGAATATCTGGTCGACCAGGGCGAGCGCGCCTATGTCGAGCGCATCGAGATCCGTGGCAACAGTCGCACGCGCGATTACGTGATCCGCCGCGAATTCGACATGAGCGAAGGCGACGCCTTCAACCAGCAGATGATCACCAAGGCCAAGCGCCGCCTCGAAGCGCTTGGTTACTTCTCCTCCGTCAATATCTCCACCCAGCCGGGCAGCTCGCCGGATCGCGTTGTGGTGGTCGTCGACGTGCAGGATCAGTCCACCGGTTCCTTTGGTGTCGGCGCGGGTTATGCCGCAGGCGGCGATGGTCTGCTGCTGGAAGCATCCATCGAGGAAAAGAACTTCCTTGGCCGCGGTCAGTACATCCGCATCTCGGCCGGCGGCGGTCAGGAAGGGTCGCGCGCCTACGGCCTTAGCTTCACCGAACCCTATTTCCTCGGTTATCGTCTGGCGGCCGGTTTCGACGTCAACCACAGCGAAACGTCGAGCAACGACAACTACGACTACCAGGAAACCAGCGTCGTCCTGCGCGTCACCGCGCCGATCACCGAGGACCTGGCGACGACGTTCCGCTATAATTACAAGCAGATGAAGTATGACGCGAATAACAACGATCTTGCCGACCTGTCCGCTCCGTATCAGCATCTCGTTGAGGACAGCCCGTGGACACGTTCTTCCGTCTCCCAGACGCTGACCTACAACACGCTTGACGATACGGTCCTGCCACGCGAAGGCATCTATGCGACGGCGACGCAGGAACTTGCCGGCCTCGGCGGCGACTCGCAATTCTACAAGATCTACGGCAAGGCCCGTTATTACCGTCTGCTCGCTGACGATGCCGATATCATCGGCTCGGTTTCTGCTTCGGCGGGTTATGTCGTCGGCTTCGGGGAGCACCTGAACGTCTTCGATCAGTTCACCCTGACCAACGGCGATATTCGTGGCTTTGAAAACAAGGGTATCGGCCCGCGCGTTTCCGGCACCAACGACGATCCGCTGGGCGGTACGACTTATTTCACGGCATCGGCCGAAGCGACCTTCCCGATGCCGGGCTTCCCGCGTGACTTCAACCTGCGCGGCGCGGTTTTTGCCGACGCCGGTACGTTGTTCGGCAACGACGTTGACCTGAGGGGCGACGGCATCGACGGCGAAGACGCCTCTCTGCGCGCTTCCGTCGGTGTCGGTGTGGTCTGGCAGTCTCCCTTCGGTTCATTGCGCCTGGATTACGCGATCCCGGTTCTCAAGGAAGACTTCGACAAAACGCAGAACTTCAAGTTTGGCATCAACAACCAATTCTGATATCGGCAGTCCGGAACTGTAAGACTCAATTCCGTTCTGGAGCATTGCCGATGGAGCAAAACGTTTTTTTTCTGCCCCATGAAGGTCTGAAGCTCGCTGAGCTGGCAGAGTTTCTTGGGGCGGAACTTGCCAATTCCGACCACGCCGATGTTATTGTCAGGTCCGTTGCCCCGATCCACAGGGCGCGGGCGGGTGATGTCTGTTATATCCTGTCGCGCCGCAACCGCGACGAACTGGCGACATGCGAAGCCTCGGCGGTGATCTGCGACAAGGCGCTCGTCGATCTCGTACCTCCGCATATCCCGGTTATCCTGTCGTCCAATCCGCATGCCGCCTTCGCGATGGCGGGCGGCCTGTTTTATCCCGCTGCGTTGCGTCCGGTGGTCTTTTCATCAGTTGAAAGCGAGATCGCGCCAAGCGCGGTGATCGGCCCGAGTGCCAAGCTTGAAAAGGGCGTGATCGTCGAGCCGATGGCCGTCATCGGTGCGCATGCCGAGATCGGCGAGGGGACGCGTATCGGCGCACACAGTATCATTGGTCCGAATGTCAAAATCGGCCGCGATTGTTCGATTGCGGCCGGCGCGAGCGTGCTCTGCGCATTGGTCGGCAATGGCGTCATCATCCATAACGGCGCCCGCATCGGCCAGGATGGTTTCGGTTACGCCCCTGGACCGCGCGGCATGATCAAGATCGTCCAGATCGGCCGAGTGATCATCCAGGACAATGTCGAGATCGGCGCCAACACCACGATCGACCGCGGCGCCATGGACGATACGGTCATCGGTGAAGGCACCAAGATCGACAACCAGGTGCAGATCGGCCACAACGTTCAAATCGGTCGCCACTGCGCCATCGTCGCGCAGGTCGGCATCGCCGGCAGCGCGAAGATCGGCAACGGCGTTCAGATCGGCGGCCAGGTCGGCATCAAGGGGCATGTCACGATCGGTGACGGCGTGCAGATCGCTGCCAAAAGCGGTATCATGACCGACCTTGCCGCCGGCGGGCAATATGGCGGTATACCGGCTCGTCCGCTAAAAGACTATCTGAGAGAGGCCGCACAACAAGTGTCGAAGTCCAAGTTGCGCGGCCGGAACCCTGGAGGCAAGGAAAATGACTGAAGAAGCCACGACAACGCTTTCTTCGGCGGACATCATCGAGATTATGAAGCTGCTGCCGCATCGTTACCCCTTCCTCATGGTCGACAAGATCATCGAGATCGACGGCGACAACAGCGCGATCGGCATCAAGAATGTCACGGTGAACGAACCGCATTTCACCGGCCATTTTCCGGAGGCTCCGATCATGCCGGGCGTTCTCCTGATCGAGGGCATGGCGCAGACTGCGGGCGCGATCTGTGCAAAGAAGGAAGGCCAGCCGGGTAACCTCGTCTACTTCATGACCATCGAGAATG
This sequence comes from Rhizobium sp. NZLR8, assembly GCF_019685025.1. NCBI lineage: Bacteria > Pseudomonadati > Pseudomonadota > Alphaproteobacteria > Hyphomicrobiales > Rhizobiaceae > Rhizobium > Rhizobium sp. NZLR8. The sequence goes on from NZ_JABDVY010000007.1 coordinate 208,848, forward strand.
CGCGCTTTCGCAAGCCTGTCGTTCCCGGCGATCGCGTCGAATTCCATGTCAGGAAGCACAAGCAACGCGGCAATATCTGGAAATTCCATTGCGACGCCAAGGTTGACGGCGCGCTTGTCGCCGAAGCCGATATCGGCGCGATGATCGTTCGTAAGGAACAGGCATGAGCACTATCGCCGAAAGCGCCCATATTCATCCGATGGCTGTCGTCGAAGACGGGGCTGTTATCGGTGAGGGCGTCAAGATCGGTCCGTTCTGCCATGTTGGGCCGCACGTCGTCCTGCATGAAAATGTCGAGCTCTTGTCGCATGCGGTCGTCACCGGCCGCACCGTGATCGGCAACGGCACGCGCATCTTTCCTATGGCCGTCATCGGCGGCGATCCGCAGAGCGTGCATCACGGCGGCGAGGAGACGACGCTTTCGGTCGGCGTCAACTGCACGATCCGCGAAGGCGTGACGATGAACACCGGCACGGCCGATTTTGGCGGCCAGACGATCGTCGGCGATAACAACCTCTTCCTTGCTAATTCCCATGTCGCGCATGACTGCAGGGTCGGCAATCACGTGATCATGTCGAACAATGTCATGCTCGCCGGCCATGTCGTCATCGAGGATCGCGTCATCCTGGGTGGGGGCTCGGCCGTTCACCAGTTCACGCGCGTCGGCCGCCACGCCTTCGTCGGCGGGCTTTCGGCGGTGAGCTACGACGTCATTCCCTACGGCATGCTGAACGGTAATCCCGGGCTGCTGAGCGGCCTCAATGTCGTCGGCATGACGCGCGCCGGCGTCGACCGTGCCGTCATCCATAGGGTGCGTCGCGCTTATAAGTCGATCTTCGAAGGAACGGGTTCGGTCCGCGAAAACGCCGCCGCCATTCGCGACGATTATGCCGATTGCGAGCAGGCGGTCCACATCCTCGATTTCATCGCCGCCGACAGTGACCGCGCTCTCTCCTCGCCGACCCGGGGGCAGAAGGGCTAGTCCGTGGCTTTATCAGGCGAAACCGCTGCGGGCCGGCTGGCGATCATCGCCGGCGGCGGTCTTCTGCCTTCCTATGTCGCCGCAGCTGCGCGTGCGGCAGGTGAAAATCCCGTCATCGTTGCGCTAAAAGACGAAAGCGACCGGCGCTGGGAAGGTTATGACCATGCCGTTATCGGCATCGGCGATTTCAAAGCTCTTGATGGCTTGCTCAACCGTTATGGCGTCGGCCGGGTCGTGATGTCGGGCAGCGTCGCCCGCCGGCCGGAATGGCGCGAGGTGCGCCCGACGCTGCGCATCCTGATGAAAGTGCCAGCCGCCATCCGGACCCTGCTGTCCGGCGGCGACGACACGGTTCTGCAGATGGTCATCCGGCTGATTGAAGGAAACGGCCGCCGCGTCGTCGGCGCCCATGAAATTGCCCCCGACCTCCTTGCCTCTGTCGGCCCGCTTGGTGCCGTCGTGCCCGGCGAGCAAGACAGGCGCGATATCAGCCGCGCAGCCGAAGCCGCAGACATGCTCGGCCGGCTCGATGTCGGGCAGGGCGCCATCAGCATCGGCGGGCGTGTCGTTGCGCTGGAAGGTCTAGAGGGCACCGATGAGATGCTGGACCGTGTCGCAAGTCTCAGAGCCGCCGGGCGGATTTCGCCGCGGCGGCGCGGCGCGCTCGTCAAGCTCTGCAAGCCACAGCAGGATATCCGCGCCGACCTGCCGGCGATGGGCGTTTCCACTGTGCTGAACGCGGCGAAAGCCGGTCTTGCCGGAATCGCGGTGGAGGCCGGCCGCTCACTGGTGCTCGACCGTGCCGCCGTCATCAAGGCTGCCGATGAGGCCGGACTCTTTGTCTGCGGCATCGATCGTGGGCTGCCGGCATGGGGGCTCGAATGAACGGGGCGCCGCTGAAGATCGCCGTCATTGCCGGTGAGGTCTCGGGTGATCTGCTCGGTGCTGATCTCATCGCTGCCCTGAAGCGGATTCATGCCGGCCCGGTGGAGCTTGTCGGCGTCGGCGGCGAGGGGTTGCAGGCCGAGGGCCTGAGATCCCTGTTCGATTTCTCCGAGCTGTCGATCATGGGCATCACCCAGGTGCTGAGCCGGCTGCTAAAGCTCTATACCCTGATCCGCCAGACGACCGCCGCCATCATCGCTGCAAAGCCTGACATTCTCCTCATTATCGACAGCCCGGATTTCACCCATCGCGTCGCCAAGCGGGTCCGCACCGCGCTGCCGGACCTGCCTGTCGTCAATTATGTCTGTCCGAGCGTCTGGGCCTGGAAGGAATATCGCGCCACGCGCATGCTTGCCTATGTCGATCATGTGCTCGCCGTCCTGCCCTTCGAGCCGGCAACGATGCAGCGCCTCAACGGCCCGGCAACCACCTATGTCGGTCATCGCCTGACCGCCGACCCTGCGCTGTTGGAAACCCGGCGCCTGCGCGCCGGCAGGCAGCCCGGCAACGGCCCGATCCTTCTTCTGCCCGGCTCACGCTCCTCCGAAATTCAGAAGCTCCTGCCGCATTTCGAAGTCGCCGCAAGCGAACTTGCCGCCCGCAATGGGCCGATGCGCTTTATTCTGCCGACGGTGACGCACAGGCAAGCGCTGGTTCGCCAATTGACGGCAGCATGGGAAGTAAAGCCGGAGATCGTGGTCGGCGCGGAAGCAAAATGGCAGGCCTTCGCTGAAGCCGATGCAGCCATGGCGGCATCCGGAACTGTCATTCTTGAACTGGCGCTTGCCGATGTTCCCGTCGTCTCCGCCTACAAGGTCGACTGGATCATGCGTCTGCTGACATCGGGCATCAAGACCTGGACAGGCGCGCTGCCAAACCTGATTGCCGATTACGCGGTCGTGCCGGAATACCTGAACGATATCGTTCGCGGCGCAAGTTTCGCACGCTGGATAGAAAGACTGTCAGCCGATACCTACCAGCTCAAGGCGATGAAGGAAGGCTATGATCTTATCTGGCAGCGCATGCAGACCGAAAAACCGCCCGGCGAACATGCCGCCGAAATCCTTCTCGACGTGCTGAAAAAGAAAAAACCCGGTCGCTTCTGAGGTGACCGGGTTTTTCGTTGGTTGGGGAAGCGATTAGCGCTTCGAAACCGGAATGTAGTCACGCTTCGGTTCGCCGACATAGAGCTGGCGCGGACGGCCGATGCGCTGCTCCGGATCCTCGATCATCTCGTTCCACTGCGCGATCCAGCCGACGGTGCGGGCAAGCGCGAAGAGCACGGTGAACATCGTCGTGGGGAAGCCCAGCGCCTTCAGCGTGATGCCGGAATAGAAGTCGATGTTCGGATAGAGCTTCTTTTCGATGAAATATTCGTCGGTGAGCGCGATGCGCTCAAGCTCCATCGCCACTTCGAGCAACGGATCGTCCTTGATGCCGAGTTCGCCGAGCACCTCATGCGTCGTCTTCTGCATGATCTTGGCGCGCGGATCATAGTTCTTGTAGACGCGGTGACCGAAGCCCATCAGGCGGAACGGATCGTTCTTGTCCTTGGCGCGGGCGATATATTCTGGAATGTGGTCGACTGAGCCGATCTCATGCAGCATGTTGAGCGCTGCTTCGTTGGCGCCGCCATGCGCAGGCCCCCAGAGGCAGGCGATGCCGGCTGCGATGCAGGCGAACGGATTGGCGCCCGACGAACCGGCGAGACGCACGGTCGAAGTCGAGGCGTTCTGCTCGTGATCGGCATGCAGGATGAAGATCCGATCCATGGCGCGGGCAAGCACCGGATTGACCACATATTCTTCGCAAGGCACGGCAAAACACATGCGCAGGAAGTTCGAGGCGTAGTCGAGATCGTTCTTCGGATAAACGAAGGGCTGGCCGATATGGTATTTGTAAGCCATGGCCGCAAGCGTCGGCATCTTGGCGATCATGCGCAGGCTGGCGACCATGCGCTGGTGCGGATCGGTGATGTCGGTTGAGTCATGATAGAAAGCCGACAGTGCGCCGACGCAGCCGCACATGACGGCCATCGGATGGGCGTCACGGCGGAAGCCGGTGAAGAACCGGCTCATCTGCTCGTGCACCATGGTGTGGTGCGTGACGCGATAATCGAAATCTTTCTTCTGTACGGTGGTCGGCAGTTCGCCGTAGAGAAGCAGATAGCAGACCTCGAGGAAGTCGCCATGCTCGGCCAGTTGCTCGATCGGATAGCCGCGATGCAGCAGCACACCTTCGTCGCCGTCGATGTAGGTGATTTTCGATTCACAGGATGCGGTCGAGGTGAAACCCGGATCGTACGTGAAGGAAGCCGTGTTCTTGTAAAGGGCACCGATATCGATGACGCTCGGGCCGATCGTGCCGCTTTTGACGGCTAGGTCGACAGATTTGTCACCGATTTTTATTGTAGCGCTTTGATCCGTCATGCTGATCCTCCGAAATGGCGGTGGCGCCATAAAAGCGCCATAGGGGTTAAGCGTCCTTACCGATAGCTATATGATCGTGAAGCTAATGCCAAGTTACCGTGCCGGCATTTTGTGCATTGCGGTATCACCTTTTAGGCACTGCAGCGATGAGCCCCGTGCATATCGGAAGCCAATGATTCGCTTAGTCTTTTGGCGCTGGCGATTTTCCCTCATATTTCAATCGATTATCCTTGCCGGATTTGATTAGAGAATGCATTCTGGCCGTCTTCGCGGGTGACCTTGGGCGGCACATGCAGGAAGTGACGACAGTCGAATTGCGGCCGGAAGCAGGCGCCGGCTCAGCCGGTCCCTCCGGTTTTTCGCCGCCTATCGTGGTGATACGGCCGACCAGGACGCAGTCGACGACATCTTTGCGCCACCGGCTGCTCGCCGCAGCCCGGCAATCGATTGGCGCCGGCATGCGCATGCTGGGCGAGGAGGCGGATCATGGCCGCTTGCTGCTTTTTTCGCCGGTGTTTCTCGGCGCCGGGGCGGCCTTCTGGTTTGTTGCGGCATCCGAATTTCCGCTTGTTGCATCGCTGCTCTCTCTGTTGGTGCTGACGATCGCGGTTCTCATCGTCGGCCGCAGCCGGGCGGCATTGCGGGCGACGCTGCTGGCGCCTGCACTCGTGGCCGGCGGCATGCTCTGCGCACAATTCGAGAGCTGGCGGGCTTCGACGGTGATCCTCGATTCCTCGGTGACGACGACAGTGACCGGCCGAGTCGAGCGGCGAGAAGGCGACGGCCGTGGGCGCTGGCGCTACATTCTTGCCGTCACCGGCACGGAGGCGCCGGAGTTGAAGCGGCCGCCGGGACGCATAACCGCGATCGTCCGCGGCGCCGACATGCCTTTCGACATCGGCGACCTCATCACCGGCAGGGCACGACTGACGCCGCCGGCAGGCCCCGCACTTCCCGAGCTCAACGACTTCTCCTTCGGTGCCTATTTCGATGGCATCGGCGCCAACGGCTTCTTCTACGGTGCGCCAGAGAAGGATCTGGAGGCGGGTCCGCAGGCTGCCAGATCGACATCGGCAGCTCTGCTGGAATGGCTTTACCGCCTGCGCAGTAGCATTGGCGACCGCATACGATCGATCCTGCCCGGCGACACCGGCGCTTTTGCCGCTGCTTTGGTGACCGACGAGCGACGCGCCATCTCGAATGCGACGACGGAGGCGCTGCGCCAGTCCGGCCTTGCTCATATTGTCGCGATCTCCGGCCTCAACATGGCGCTGTCGGCCGGCATCTTCTTCGTCGGCTTCCGGATGCTGCTCAGCCTTTTTCCGGGCGTCGCTCAGGCCTATCCGACAAAGAAGATCGCCGCCGCCGGCGCGCTCAGCGCCGTCACCGCCTACTACCTGATTTCCGGCTTCGGGGTCTCGGCCGAACGTGCCTTCATCATGATGGCGATCATGCTGGTCGCCGTCTTCTTCGACCGGCCGTCGATCAGCCTGCGCAATGTCGTTCTCTCGGCGCTCGTCATCATCGCCATTTCGCCGTCCGAAGTCTTGGGCCCGAGCTTCCAGATGTCCTTTGCCGCGACATTGGCACTCGTATCGGGTTATCAACTGTGGAAGGACCGGCGCGTCCGCGAAAACGCCTTGCTGAAACTGCCGGTCTTCCGACCGGTCGTTGCCGTCGCCGGCTTCTTCGGCGGCGTCTTCCTGACCTCGCTGATCGGCGGTTTTTCCACGGCGCTGTTTTCGATCGAACATTTTCATCGCCTGACCGCTTACGGGCTGCCGGCAAATCTCGCGACGATGCCGATCATCTCCTTCATCGTCATGCCGGCCGGGCTGCTGGCGATGTTGCTCATGCCGTTCGGTCTGGACGTTCCGCTCTGGAAGGTGGTCGGCCTCGGCCTCGACCTGGTGATTGCGGTCGCCAAAACGGTGTCCGGTTGGGGCGGTGATATCGGCATCGGCCGCTTGCCGGCTTGGTATTTCGCTGTCGCCGTGGCCGGCTTTCTGCTGCTGACGCTGCTGCGCACCCGGCTGCGCCATATCGGCACATCGATTATCGCCGTCTCTACGCTCGGCGTGCTGCTTCTGCCGCTTCCCCGGGCGCCGGATCTGGTGATTTCGGAGGATGGCAGTCTCGTCGCAGTGGTCGCGGCTGCGGCAATCGCTTCCAACCGCGAAAACCCGCCGGATTTCATCTTCGATCAGTGGCAGAGAGCACTTGTCCTGCCGACGCATTTCCCGCCGAAAATGCTGGATGGTCCCGCTGTCCCGCCGGAGGGAGACGACCGCCGCGTCAGGCTTTCCCGCGATCAGCAGAATGAAGCGAGGGCGGCGATGCGGGCGGCTGTCGCCGGTGGTGAAGCAAACCGCTTTTCCTGCGTCAAAAAGGCCTGGTGCACATCAAGGCTCGGCAATGGTCATGTGGTTGCCGTCATCGACAACGCTGCCTATCTCGGTCCGGCTTGCGACGCGGCGGATATCGTCGTGACGTCGGTCCGCCTGCGGTTCAACAGCTGCCGATCAGGAGCGACGCTCTTTACCGGTGAGACGCTGCGCAGGACTGGCTCCGTCGAGCTGCGCTTCGCCGATGCCGGCCTGGAGGTCGTGACCGCATTCGAAACCCTGTCGCGCCCATGGAAGCGCCATCGCGCCTATGACTGGCGCAGCAACAGTTTTGCCGAATCCGGCCTCTCCAATGTCAGTGATAGCGGCGAATGAGGCCGACGAGCTTGCCCTGCACCTTGACGCGGTCCGGCCCGAAAATCCGGGTCTCATAAGCCGGATTGGCAGCCTCCAGCGCGATCGAGGCGCCCTTGCGGCGGAAACGTTTGAGCGTCGCTTCTTCGTCATCGACCAGGGCAACGACAATGTCGCCGGGACTTGCGGTGCTGCCGTTGCGGATGATTACCGTGTCGCCGTCGAAGATGCCGGCGTCGATCATCGAATCGCCCTTGACCTCCAGCGCATAATGTTCGCCGGAGCCGAGCATGTCTGCGGGAACGACGATGTCGTGGGTGTTATTCTGGATCGCCGAGATCGGAACGCCGGCAGCGATCCGGCCCATGACCGGCACGGAGACGGAGTTGCCGTTATCGGCGACCGGTTTTGCAGGAGCGGGGGCGGCGACCGGCTGCGGCTTGCCGAGGCTGCCCTCGATGACGCTTGGCGAAAAGCCGCGCCGGGGCTGGATGCTCGGGCTGTAGGCCTCCGGAAGCTTGATGACCTCGAGCGCCCGGGCGCGGTTCGGTAGGCGGCGAATGAAGCCACGCTCTTCAAGCGCTGTGATCAAACGATGAATGCCGGATTTCGAGGCCAGATCCAGGGCATCCTTCATTTCGTCGAAAGAGGGCGGAATGCCGGATTCCTTCATGCGCTCATGAATGAAAAGCAGGAGCTCCTGTTGTTTGCGCGTGAGCATCGACGTGTGACCCCTTGATTGAAACAAATCCAGAACAGAACACTATATGTTCCATATGTGTTCCGCAAGTAGCTAAATTTCCGTAAAACTTGCCGCCAACTCGTTGAGTTTTTTATTTTCATTCGCCGGATTGGCGCACATGTCTTGCATTGAAGGTGGCGCTGTCGCACCCTCTTGGCGTTTCAGGGAGGGATATCATGAACGAGCACTCGGCCAAACCGCACCCGCTGGATCATGTCGTGCTGCCCGTTGTCAATATCGACCTGGCGCGCGAAAGGCTCGGCAAGCTTGGCTTCACCGTTGCCGCCGATGCCCGCCATCCCTTCGGAACGGAGAATGCCTGCGTCTTCTTTGCCGACAAGACCTATCTGGAGCCGCTCGGTATCGCCAGCCGCGAGGAGAGCGAGGCATCGGCGCGGCAAGGCAATGTCTTCACCGCCCGCAATCGGGCCTTCCGCTTCCGCTGTGGCGAGGAGGGGCTTTCGGCGGTGGCGTTCGGCACCGGGGATGCCGGCCGCGCTCATCGGAGCTTCGTCGGCAGCGGATCGAGCGCCGGCGACATGCTGCAGTTCAGCCGGCCGATGAAAATGCCGGACGGTTCCGAGACCATGGCCGGCTTCAAGCTGGCCTTTGCCGCTGAGTTGCGCGCGCCGGATTTCTTCCTCTTCTGTGTTGAGCGCATCAATCCTCTGCCGGCCGATCGCGGTGCGCTAGAGACGCATGCCAATGGCGTCACCGGCATTGCCGAGATCGCGCTTTGCGCGCCGGACCCCTCTGCATTCGCCGCCTTCGTCAGCCTTGCAACGGCGCAATCGGCCGTCGAGAAAACCGGTTTCGGCGTTAATATCGCGGCGCCGAATGCGAAAATCAGCCTGATGACGCCGGAAGGGCTGGAGGCCTATTTCGAGATCGCCGTCGCATCCGCCGACCGCGGCCTGCGCGGCCGGGCTATCCTCTTTGCCGTCACCGATCTTGCCGTGACAGAAGCGCATTTGGCTGCTAACGGAGTGACCTACACGCGCAAGAACAATCGCATTCTGGTGAAGCCCGCGCCCGGGCAGGGCACGCTCTTCGCCTTCGAGGAAACACGATGAGCACTGATACGAATTCCGAAGTCAGGATCGGCGAGGGCGCAGGCCAGGTCACATTTTCCAATACCGGCCGCCTGTCGCTGATTGCCGGCCCTTGCCAGATGGAGAGCCGCGACCACGCCTTCATGGTTGCCGGCACACTGAAGGAGCTTTGCGCCAAACTCGGCATCGGTCTCGTCTACAAGAGCTCCTTCGACAAGGCAAACCGCACCTCGCTCTCTGCCGAACGCGGCATCGGGCTTGAAAAGGGCATGCAGATCTTCGCCGACCTGAAGAAGGAGTTCGGTTTTCCCGTCCTGACCGACGTCCACACCGCCGAGCAATGCGCCGCGGTGGCAAAAGTGGTCGATGTCCTGCAGATCCCGGCTTTCCTCTGCCGCCAGACCGACCTTCTGATCGCCGCCGCCGAGACCGGCCGCGCCGTCAATGTCAAGAAGGGCCAGTTCCTCGCTCCCTGGGATATGAAAAACGTCCTGAAGAAGCTCAATGCCAGCGGCAATCCGAACGTGCTGCTGTGCGAACGCGGCGCCTCCTTCGGTTATAACACTTTGGTCTCCGACATGCGCTCGCTGCCGATCATGGCGTCGATGGGCGCGCCGGTTGTTTTCGATGCAACGCATTCCGTGGCGCAGCCGGGCGGGCAGGGCGATTCCTCCGGTGGTCAGCGGGAATTTGTGGAAACGCTGGCGCGCGCAGCGGTGGCGACCGGTATCGCCGGCGTGTTCGTCGAAACCCATCAGGACCCCGACAACGCACCGTCCGACGGCCCGAACATGGTCTATCTCAAAGACATGCCGCGGCTTTTGGAAAAGCTGCTCGCCTTCGATGCTGTCGCCAAGGGCTGACAGTCAAAAGCCTGACATGTTCGTGCTATAGCGACGTTCAGACATGCAGGTCGAGGGTGTCGCAATGCGCCATTGTAATTTGCACGCCTTCGATTATGACAGGCTTCGAACGATTGATCACCCACCGAGCAGGAAGAACCCATGACTGCAATCACCGATATCATCGCCCGCGAGATTCTCGATAGCCGTGGCAACCCCACCGTCGAAGTTGATGTCTATCTCGAAGACGGCAGCATGGGCCGCGCGGCCGTTCCCTCGGGCGCTTCGACCGGCGCGCATGAGGCGGTCGAGCTGCGCGACGGCGGCAAGCGCTACCTCGGCAAGGGTGTGCAAAAGGCGGTCGATGCCGCCAACACCGAGATCTTCGACGCGATCGGCGGCATCGATGCCGAAAACCAGATCCAGATCGACAACATCATGATCGAGCTCGACGGCACGCCGAACAAGTCGCGCCTCGGCGCCAACGCCATTCTCGGCGTATCGCTGGCCGTCGCCAAGGCTGCCGCCCAGGCCTCCGGCCTGCCGCTCTACCGTTATGTCGGCGGCGCGTCCGCGTGCCTGCTTCCGGTTCCGATGATGAACATCATCAACGGCGGCGCCCATGCCGACAATCCTATCGATTTCCAGGAATTCATGATCCTGCCGGTCGGCGCCGATACGATCGCTGAAGCCGTACGCATGGGTTCGGAAGTCTTCCATACGCTCCGCAAGGAACTGGCCGCGCAGGGCCACAACACCAATGTCGGCGACGAAGGCGGTTTTGCACCCGGCCTGAAGAGCGCGCCCGAGGCTCTCGACTTCATCATGAAGTCGATCGAGAAAGCCGGCTATACACCGGGCGACGACATGTGCCTCGGCCTTGACTGCGCCTCGACGGAATTCTTCAAGGACGGCAAGTACGTTCTTGAAGGCGAGGGCCGCACGCTCGAATCGGGCGCCATGGCCGAATATCTGGCCGAACTCGCTGCTAAGTACCCGATCATCTCGATCGAGGACGGCATGGCCGAAGACGACTGGGACGGCTGGAAGACGCTGACCGACTTGGCCGGCAAGAAGACCCAGCTCGTCGGCGACGATCTCTTCGTCACCAACTCCGCTCGTCTTCGCGACGGCATTCGCATGGGCGTCGCCAATTCGATCCTCGTCAAGGTCAACCAGATCGGCTCGCTGACGGAAACGCTCGACGCCGTCAACACGGCGCACAAGGCAGCCTATACCGCCGTCATGTCCCACCGCTCCGGCGAAACCGAAGATTCGACCATCGCCGACCTCGCGGTCGCCACCAACTGCGGCCAGATCAAGACCGGCTCACTGTCGCGTTCCGACCGCCTCGCCAAGTACAACCAGCTGATCCGCATCGAGGAGGGCCTGGGCCCGCAGGCTCAGTATGCCGGCCGCTCGATCATCCGCGCCTGATCGAATCTGATTTTCAAACGGCTTGAGCCCGCGCCTCTCCGGCGCGGGTTTTTTGTTGCCCGTCTTTACGGTCAATGAACGGTTAATCTCTGCGCGTTATGCTGAACGAATTGGTAATGCGTTCAAGAGCATGCGTGTATGTGGACAAAGCATCATAAGAAGAGAAAGTTCGGCCGCTTCGTCATTCCGGCCATGACGGTCGCCTTCCTTTCCTATTTCGGTTATCATTGCATTCATGGCGATTACGGCCTGCGCGCAACAGAGACGTTCGAGCATCAGCGTGTCGCGCGTGAAAAAGAGCTTGCGATCTTGAAGGCGAAGCGCGAACATCTGGAAAATCAGGTCGCGCTGCTGAGTGACGGCTCGCTCGACAAGGATATGCTGGACGAAAAAGCGCGCTATCAGCTCAACATGTCGCGCGCGGACGAGATCGTCATATTCAACCATTATTCCAATTAACTGAAATCAGGTTAATTGGTATTTCCGAAATGTAATCAACTGTTTAGTGCTGAATATGAGCCATGCAATTATGGCATTGCTGTGGTCATCTTTCTTCCCTATGGTACGCGCCACCAAGAACCGACAAACCCATAGGGAGGGTTGAATGGCGCCGCGAAAGACCGCGACCGTTTCCAGCCGCAAAACTGCAGCAAAACCGGCAGCCAAAGCATCGAATGGAGGCCCGGTAGCCGACTTCGATCGCGATGAAGAGCTCAAGGCCTATCGCGAGATGCTGATGATCCGCCGCTTCGAGGAGAAGGCCGGCCAACTTTACGGCATGGGCTTCATCGGCGGCTTTTGCCACCTCTACATCGGTCAGGAAGCTGTCGTCGTCGGCATGCAGATGGCGCAGAAGGAAGGCGACCAGGTCATCACCGCCTATCGCGACCACGGCCACATGCTGGCAACCGGCATGGAAGCGCGCGGCGTCATGGCGGAACTGACCGGGCGCCGCAGCGGCTATTCCCACGGGAAGGGCGGCTCGATGCACATGTTCTCGAAAGAAAAGCATTTCTACGGCGGTCACGGCATCGTCGGTGCCCAGGTTTCACTCGGAACCGGTCTTGCCTTTGCCAACCATTACCGCGGCAACGGCAATGTCTCGATCGCCTATTTCGGCGACGGCGCCGCCAACCAGGGCCAGGTCTACGAGAGCTTCAACATGGCGGCCCTCTGGAAGCTGCCGATCGTCTATATCGTCGAGAACAACCGCTACGCCATGGGCACGTCGACGGCGCGCGCCACCGCCCAGTCGAACTACTCGCTGCGCGGTTCCGGCTTCGGCATCCCCGGCATTCAGGTCGATGGCATGGACGTTCGCGCCGTCAAGGCGGCGGCCGACGAGGCGCTCGAACATTGCCGCTCCGGCAAGGGTCCGATCATTCTCGAAATGCTGACCTATCGTTATCGCGGTCACTCCATGTCCGACCCGGCGAAGTATCGCTCCAAGGACGAAGTGCAGAAGATGCGCTCCGAACATGACCCGATCGAACAGGTGAAAGCACGCCTCGTCGAAAAGGGCTGGGCTTCCGAAGACGATCTGAAGGCGATCGACAAGGATGTCCGCGACATCGTCGCCGACAGCGCCGACTTCGCCCAGGCCGATCCGGAGCCGGATGCATCCGAGCTCTACACCGACATTCTGCTCTAATCGGGGAGGGAACCCATGCCTATCGATATCCTCATGCCCGCCCTCTCTCCGACGATGGAAGAAGGCACGCTGTCCAAATGGCTGAAACAGGAAGGTGACAAGGTCACCTCCGGCGACGTGATTGCCGAAATCGAAACCGACAAGGCGACGATGGAAGTCGAAGCCATCGACGAAGGCGTCATCGGCAAGCTGCTCGTCGACGCCGGCACCGAAGGCGTCAAGGTCAACACCAAGATCGCCGTGCTGTTGCAGGACGGCGAATCCGCCGCGGATATCTCCGCCGCCAAACCGGCCGCCGCTGCCGCCCCAGCGGTTGCCCAGGAAGAAAAGCCGACCAACACCGGTTCTGCTGCAGCGCCGCTTCCGGCCGAGCCGAAGGCCGTCGTGCCGAATGACCCGGAAATTCCGGCCGGCACCGAAATGGTGTCGACCACCGTGCGCGAAGCGCTCCGCGACGCCATGGCCGAGGAAATGCGCGCCAGCGAAGACGTCTTCGTCATGGGCGAGGAAGTCGCCGAATATCAGGGCGCCTACAAGGTCACACAGGGCCTGCTGCAGGAATTCGGCCCTCGCCGTGTCATCGATACGCCTATCACCGAGCACGGTTTTGCCGGCGTCGGTGTCGGCGCCGCAATGGCCGGCCTTCGCCCGATCGTCGAATTCATGACCTTCAACTTCGCCATGCAGGCGATCGACCATATCATCAACTCCGCAGCCAAGACGCTCTATATGTCCGGCGGCCAGATGGGCGCGCCGATCGTGTTTCGCGGCCCGAATGGCGCCGCCGCCCGTGTCGGCGCCCAGCACAGCCAGGACTATGCTGCCTGGTACAGCGCAATCCCCGGCCTGAAGGTCGTCATGCCCTACACGGCATCCGACGCCAAGGGCCTGCTCAAGGCTGCGATCCGCGATCCGAATCCGGTCATCTTCCTCGAGAACGAAATTCTCTACGGCCAGCACTTCGATGTGCCGAAGCTCGACAATTTCGTCCTGCCGATCGGCAAGGCTCGCATCCATCGTCCGGGCAAGGACGTAACCGTGGTCTCCTTCGGCATCGGCATGACCTATGCGACGAAGGCTGTCGCCGAACTCGAAAAGATCGGCATCGACGTCGAACTGATCGACCTTCGCACCATCCGCCCGATGGATCTGCCGACCGTGATCGAATCGGTGAAGAAGACCGGTCGCCTGGTCACCGTCGAGGAAGGCTATCCGCAATCATCCGTCGGCACCGAAATCGCCACCCGCGTCATGCAGCAGGCCTTCGATTATCTCGATGCGCCGATTCTGACGATTGCCGGCAAGGATGTGCCGATGCCCTACGCCGCCAATCTCGAAAAGCTGGCGCTTCCGAACGTCGGCGAAGTCGTCGATGCGGTGAAGGCTGTTTGTTACAAATAAGGGGAGGGTATCTCGATGCCGATCAATATCACGATGCCCGCCCTCTCTCCGACCATGGAAGAAGGCAATCTTTCCAAATGGCTGGTCAAGGAAGGCGACACGGTCAAGTCTGGCGATGTGATCGCCGAGATCGAGACCGACAAGGCGACGATGGAAGTCGAAGCCGTCGATGAAGGCACGGTCGCCAAGCTCGTCGTTGCCGCCGGCACCGAAGGCGTCAAGGTCAATGCGCTGATCGCCGTTCTCGCCGCCGATGGCGAGGATGTCGCCGCTGCCGCAAGCGGCGCGGGCTCGCCCGCTCCGGCGCAGAAGGCCGAAGCCGCACCGGCCGCAAAAGCGGAGGCTGCACCGGCCCAGTCCGCTCCGGCTGCAGCACCGGCACCTGCCGCTGCACCTGCATCGGTTTCACCAGACGGCAGTCGCACCTTCTCTTCGCCGCTTGCCCGCAGGCTCGCCAAGGAGGCCGGTATCGACCTTTCGGCTGTCGCGGGCTCCGGCCCGCATGGCCGCGTCGTCAAGAACGACGTCGAAGCCGCCGTTGCCGGTGGTGGCGCCAAGGCCGCCACACCCGCAGCTACCGCTCCGCAAGCTGCTGCGGCTCCGGCTCCGGCCGCTGCAGCGCCGAAGGGCGCTTCCGAGGAGGCCGTGCTCAAGCTGTTCGAACCGGGTTCCTACGAGCTCGTGCCGCATGACGGCATGCGCAAGACGATCGCCAGACGCCTGGTCGAATCCAAGCAGACGATCCCGCATTTCTACGTCAGCGTCGATTGCGAGCTCGATGCTCTGATGGCGTTGCGCGCCCAGCTGAACGATGCAGCCCCGCGCAAGGATGGCGCTCCCGCCTACAAGCTCTCGGTCAACGACATGGTCATCAAGGCCATGGCGCTGTCGCTGCGCGACGTTCCGGATGCCAACGTCTCCTGGACCGACAACAACATGGTCAAGCACAAGTACGCCGATGTCGGCGTCGCCGTCTCGATCCCCGGCGGCCTGATCACCCCGATCATCCGCAAGGCCGAGCAGAAGACGCTGTCGGCGATCTCCAACGAGATGCGCGATCTCGGCAAGCGGGCCAAGGACCGCAAGCTGAAGCCCGAGGAATATCAGGGCGGCACCAGCTCGGTCTCGAACATGGGGATGATGGGCGTGAAGAACTTCGCCGCCGTCGTCAACCCGCCGCATGCGACCATCCTTGCGGTCGGCGCCGGCGAACAGCGGGTCGTCGTCAAGAAGGGCGAAATGGCTATCGCCACCGTGATGTCGGTCACGCTGTCGACCGACCATCGCTGCGTCGATGGCGCGCTCGGCGCCGAGCTGCTCCAGGCCTTCAAGGGCTATATCGAAAACCCGATGGGCATGCTGGTCTGACAACTGGGCGGAGGCGGAAATGACCAAGGCCGTTCTTTGTTATGGCGACTCGCTGACCTGGGGTTATGACGCCGAGACGATCGGCCGTCATGACTACAAGAATCGCTGGACGAGCGTGCTTCAGGCAGCGCTCGGCAGTGAGGCGCGTGTCATTGCCGAAGGCCTGAATGGTCGCACGACCGCTTTCGACGATCACCTGGCCGACTGCGACCGCAACGGTGCGCGCATTCTGCCGACGATCCTGCAGACGCACGCGCCGCTCGACCTCGTCATCCTTCTGCTCGGCACCAACGACATGAAGCCGGTCGTGGCCGGCTCGGCTTTTGCCGCCTGCCAGGGCATCAGCCGGCTCGTACGGCTGATCCGCAATCATGCCTGGCCCTTCGAATTCGACGGGCCGGAGATCCTGATCGTGGCGCCGCCGGCGATCTGCGCGACCGGCAATGTGCCTTTCGCCGCATCCTTTCCCGGCGGCATCGACGAATCGGCAAAGCTTGCAACCCTTTATCGTGATCTTGCCGACGAACTCGGCTGCGGCTTTTTCGACGGCAATTCCGTCGCCAGGACCACACCGATCGACGGCATTCACCTCGATTCGGAAAATACGCGTGCGCTCGGGCGTGGGCTGGAATCGATCGTACGGATGATGCTGGGGATCTGACCATGACCGCCTTCATCGCCCTGCGGCAGGCCTCACGGCGGGATGCCTCGGAGCTGGCGATCTTGGCGGATATTGCCTCGCACGGTTTTGCTTCCCGGCTCTGGTTCGCCGATGTGGCGAACGGCATCAGCGACACGCCCTTAGAGCGGGGCCGGCTGAAGATGAGCGAAGAGGAAGTTGTCGGCGGCTGGCAGGATGCCGTCATCGCCGAGGCCTATGGCGAGGTCGCGGGTGTGGCGATCGGCCATGCGCTGCAGGAAGGCATAGGCGATATCGAGGCGACGATTCCAGCGACCGAGCCGATGCTCGCCTTGCAGAAAACGGTAGTCGGAAGCTGGTTCGTCGGCAGTCTCGGCGTCTATCGCCATCTGCGCGGCATCGGCATCGGACGCAGGCTGCTGGAGGATCAGATCGACAGGGCCGATCGCCGCCCCGTCAGTCTCATTACCGCAAGTGATAACGAAGCGGCTCTGTCGCTTTATGGAAGAAACGGATTCCTGGAGGCTGCGCGCGCCGATGCCGTGCCGCTCTTCGAAAACAGCAAAAGACACGCGTGGGTGCTCATGACCCGCAGCGCAGCGTAACAAAGGCAGGAAACACATGGCTGAATCCTACGACGTCATCATCATCGGCTCCGGCCCCGGCGGCTATGTCGCCGCCATTCGCGCCAGCCAGCTCGGCCTCAAGACCGCGATTGTCGAGCGCGAGCATATGGGCGGCATCTGCCTGAACTGGGGCTGCATACCCACAAAGGCGCTGCTGCGCTCGGCCGAGGTGCTCGACCATGCTAATCACTTCAAGGATTACGGTCTCGTTCTCGAAGGCACGGTCAAGCCGGATGCCAAGGCCGTCGTCGGCCGCTCGCGCGCCGTCTCCGCCCGTCTCAATGCCGGCGTCGGCTTCCTGATGAAAAAGAACAAGATCGACATCATCTGGGGCGAGGGCAAGATCACCAAGCCTGGCGAGATCGTCGTCGGCAAGTCGTCGAAGCCCGCCGTCGAGCCGCAGCACCCGCTGCCGAAGAACGTCAAGGGCGAGGGCACCTATACCGCCAAGCATATCATCATCGCCACCGGCGCCCGCCCGCGCGCGCTGCCCGGCATCGAGCCTGATGGTAAACTGATCTGGACCTATTTCGAGGCGCTGAAGCCGGATGCACTGCCGAAGTCGCTGATCGTCATGGGTTCGGGCGCGATCGGTATCGAATTCGCAAGCTTCTATCGCTCGATGGGCGTCGACGTGACCGTTGTCGAAGTCATGCCGACCATCATGCCGGTCGAGGATGCCGAGATTACCGCCATCGCCCGCAAACAGCTTGAAAAGCGCGGCCTCAAGATCTTCACCAGCGCCAAGGTCACCAAGGTCGAGAAAGGTGCGGGCAGCATCACCGCGCATGTCGAGACCGCAGACGGCAAGGTCCAGCAAATCACTGCCGACCGGCTGATTTCGGCCGTCGGCGTTCAGGGCAACATCGAAAACCTCGGCCTCGAGGCGCTCGGCGTCAAGACCGACCGCGGCTGCGTCGTCATCGACGGTTACGGCAAGACCAGTGTCGCCGGCATCTATGCGATCGGCGATGTCGCCGGCCCGCCGATGCTGGCGCACAAGGCCGAGCATGAGGGCGTGGTCTGCGTCGAAAAGATCGCCGGCCTGCCGAACGTTCATCCCACTGATAAGGGCAAGGTCCCGGGCTGCACCTATTGCAATCCGCAGGTCGCCTCCGTCGGCATCACCGAAGCCAAGGCCAAGGAACAGGGCCGCGACATCCGCGTCGGCCGCTTCTCCTTCGCGGCGAACGGCAAGGCGATCGCGCTCGGCGAAGACCAGGGCATGGTGAAGGTGATCTTCGACAACAAGACCGGTGAGCTGCTCGGCGCCCACATGGTCGGCGCTGAAGTCACCGAGCTCATCCAGGGCTTCGTCGTCGCGATGAACCTCGAAACGACCGAGGAAGAACTGATGCACACCATCTTCCCGCATCCCACCGTTTCCGAAACGATGAAGGAAGCGGTTCTCGATGCTTACGGCCGTGTGCTGAACGCTTGATAATTTCCAAGGCCGCACTTTATCTCAGGGCGGCAAAGCCGTCCCGCCCGGGTGGCGTAAGCCATCCCCCGGGTTGGCCAAAACCATTCCCGTCGTGGCTTATTCCTCCGGGGTGGAAAAAACGAAAGGAAATCATCATGTCTATGGAGACACAGGCGTTGCTGGTGTTTTTGCTGATCGGCCTGGTCGCAGGCTTTCTCGCAAGTCTGGTCGTCGGTGGCGGCGGCTTGATAAGGTGCCTGCTGAGCGGCATCATCGGCGCCTTCGTCGGCGGTTATCTGTTCAGCGCGCTCGGTATTTCGCTGGGCATTGAAAATGCGCTGGTGGTACAGATCATCCACGCCACCGTCGGCGCCATCATCGTGGTGCTGATCGCCAGAGCGGTCGCTTGAGGCGCAACTGAAGGGCAGGGCAGAATGGAAAGTGTCGGCTGGATTTCGGCAATCATCATCGGCGGACTTGCGGGCTGGCTCGCCGGTAAGCTGATGGAAGCGCGATACGGGATTTTCCTGAACATCGTGCTCGGCATCGTCGGTTCGGTCGTCGCCAGCGCCGTGCTCGCGCAGTTTCATGTCGAAGTGGTCGGTGGGCGGCTCGGTTACTTCGTGACGGGTTTCCTCGGCGCCTGCCTGCTGATATTCCTGGCGCGGCTCGTGCGGCGCTAGATCCGGATGATTTGCCGCAAGGAGCGGTAGAAAGCTGATACTGCAATGGTGACCATTCTCGACACGATCAATCCTGACGCCAAGCGCGTGCGCCATCCCGAAAAGGCGCATCGGCCCGATACGGAAGTCATGCGCAAGCCGGACTGGATCCGCGTCAAGGCGCCGACCTCCAAGGGGTATGCCGAGACGCGCGCGATCGTGAAGGAGCACAAGCTCGTCACCGTCTGCGAAGAGGCCGGCTGCCCGAATATCGGCGAGTGCTGGGACAAGAAGCACGCCACTTTCATGATCATGGGCGAGATCTGTACTCGCGCCTGCGCCTTCTGCAACGTCGCCACCGGCAAGCCGAACGCGCTCGATATGGCCGAGCCGGAGAATGTCGCCAAGGCGGTCAAGGAGATGGGCCTATCCCACGTCGTCATCACCTCGGTCGACCGTGACGACCTGGAGGACGGCGGCGCCGAACACTTCGAAAAGGTGATCTGGGCGATCCGCGCAGCCTCGCCGATGACGACGATCGAGATCCTGACGCCGGATTTCCTGAAGAAGCCTGGTGCGCTGGAACGCGTTGTCGCCGCCAAGCCTGACGTTTTCAACCACAATATGGAAACGGTGCCCGGCAACTATCTGACGGTTCGCCCCGGCGCGCGCTATTTCCATTCGGTCCGCCTGCTGCAGCGGGTGAAGGAACTCGATCCCACCATGTTCACCAAATCGGGCATCATGGTCGGCCTCGGCGAGGAGCGCAACGAGGTGCTGCAGCTGATGGACGATCTGCGCACCGCCGACGTCGATTTCCTGACGATCGGCCAGTACCTGCAGCCGACCCGCAAACATCACAGGGTCGAAAGCTTCGTCACTCCAGACGAGTTCAAGTCTTATGAGACCGTCGCCTACAGCAAGGGCTTCCTGATGGTCGCCTCCAGCCCGCTGACCCGCTCCTCCCACCATGCCGGCGACGATTTCGCCCGGCTGAGAGCGGCGCGCGAAAAGAAGCTGCTGATCGCCGCCGAGTAAGAGCCGGCCTCAGGGTCGGCGTATCGCCCATTGCAGCGCGGGGTAGCTGCCGATCATCTGGAACGCGCCAACCCCGACTGCCTCGCGAACGGCGACAGCTACGCCGCTGTGGGTATGCCCGAGAGTGTCGTGCCAATCGTCACCGGCGACAATACCGCCCGGTTTTACCTTACGCCTCAGCACTTTGAGCTCCTCGGCCGTGCCAGCATAGGAATGCGAAGAATCCAGATAGACCCAGTCAAGATGGTCGTCGGGAAGCTGCTCAAGGAAGGGTACTGAATAGGCCACATGCACCGATACGCTTGCGCCATGCGCATTCTTTTTGATACGTCGCGAAGCCACATCGTGGGCACGCCTAGTCGATAACCGGCCATTGGCGGTATAAATGCCCCAGTCCGGATAGCGATTTCCGAAAATCAACCACCAAGGGTCGACGAAATAGGCGGACTTCGGTCTGGCCCGGTCGAGCAGAATGGTCGAGAACAATCCGGTGAACACGCCAAGCTCAGCGCCGACACCACCCTTAGGAAGCAAATCACAGAGGAATTGTCTGCTCTTCAATCGGTGGTCGAACAAAAATTCGGACTGTAGAAATTTATAGTCTAGAGGTGTGTTCCCGGCAAAAAGTATATCTTTTGCATTTGTGATGAAATGTTCTGTCAAAAAGCTCATGTGCGCCACCACCCATAATTGGGTGCCCCACATATAGGTTCAGCAGTCCGGTCTGGCAAGCAATCTTATTGGAGCGTGCCATAACTATACTATATCGGCAAGATTAAGGATCGTCAGGGTAATCACCCGGTGGAACAGAAATCGAAATCCATGCCAATCCATGTCGTTGATCCGGATCGTCCGGCGGAAATCGTCAGAAGCGCCGACCGTATCCTGGTGATCGGCTGCCCCGGCAGCGGCAAGAGCACGCTCGCAAAGCGGCTTTCGCGAGCCCTCGACCTTGGCTACATCTCCATGGACCGCGACTTCTATTGGCTGCCCGGCTGGAGAAAGAGGCCGCGCGACGAGATCGACCGCCTGATCGCCACTGCCGCGGCGGCGGAACGCTGGATCATGGATGGGACCGGCCTCAGCTCCTTCCATCTCCGCCTGCCACGCGCCGATGCGGTCATTTGGCTTCGCCCGCCAAGATATGCATGCCTCTACGGTATCGTCTCAAGAGCGTTTCGTTATTTTGGGCGCGACCGTCCCGAACTGCCCGCCGGATGCCCTGAAGGCCTCTCGCTGGATGCTCTCGCCTATATCTGGAATTTCGAGCGGGATGCGGTCCCCTTGATCGAGGCCGCCCTTCGGGACTATGGGCTTGCAAATTCCACTGTCGTCATAACATCACGCGCAGCAGCTAGCCGGCTCGCCGCTACTAGTGCTTAGGAACGTGACCGCATGAGCGTTTCCTTTCACCGGCTGATGGCCCACACTCCGAGCGAAGAGGCAGCAAAGGCGAGGGCGATGCGGAAGTTGTGAACGAACAGCCAGGTGTCGAGCTTCGCCGAAACCTGGTCGGCTGCCACCGCCTTTGCGCCGAAAGCGTCGTTGCTAGGCACAAAATAGGCCATCGTCAGCACGAGAATAGCGGCGATACAGCCCGCCTCGGCAAGCCAGAGGTTGCGCGTTGCCGCATTGCTCCAGTCGATCCAGAGCATGCCGGCCACCCCGATCAGCGTTGGGATCACGACGAGTGGAATGGCGCGTTGGATAAAGCCGCCATACCTGCCGAACGAGTCAAGGAAATCGGCGGGAGGCAGGCTCTTCCAGTGTCCGCCAAGGATGATTCCGATGGCGAGCATGACGCCCCCGAACCCCGCAGGACCGGCGATTGCCATGATTTTGAACAGCAGTGACATGTGGTTGCTTCCTTCTAATGATGCTCAAGCTGTGCAGATGCCGGCTACGGCGATCTTCTGAAACAGGTGCGGTCTTGCAACCGCGGATGCCGGATACGCGGCGACCTGGGCGCGGAAGTCGGGATGATTGAACGCAGCGCGGAATGCTTCATTCGATTGCCACACCGCATAGTTCAGATAAGCCATGCTTTGGCCGAGCGCTCGATGGAGCTGCGTCGAGATGAAGCCGGGCTGTCGCTTCATAAAATCAGCGTCACGGCTCCAGACTTCGAGGAAGCGCGACTCATCAGCGCGGTCGAGCGTGAAGAGATTGATCAGCACGACCGGGGTTGCATCGACATCGAGCTGGCGCTGGATCGGAAAATTCTCGTCAAGTGGTTGCATATGCGTCATTTAAGACTCCTTCATATTGGTATAATGATGTCAATCTGGTGTGATGCATACATATTAACTTGACATGATGATGTCAATAACGACATATGGTGACAGATGGATGAAGCGACACGAACCCCGATAGGCGAGGCCTTGACGGATCTGATCCTTTCGATGTTTCGGGTGAACAACTTGACCTTGATCTGGGGAGACCGACTAGTTGCGCCCTACGGGCTGACCAGCGCACGCTGGCAGATATTGGGGGCGATCGTGCATGCCGATCGGCCGCAGCCGGTGGCATGGCTCGCCCGGGACCTCGGTGCCAACCGCCAGAACGTGCAGCGCATCGTCAATGATCTGTACGGAGAAGGGCTGGTCGAATTCGAACCCAACCCGCATCACCGGCGGGCGCAACTCGTCGTGCTGACCGGGAAAGGACAGCAAGCTTACGATGCCGCGATCGCTGCCTACAATCCGCGCGTCAACGCCATGGCCGGAGGACTTTCACTTGCCGAAATCCAAACCGCGCATCGCGTTATGATGACGCTGCGGCACAGTCTCGAAGGAGAAATCGATGCGGAAAAGCACGACTGATCGTTACGGCACAATCGCCGTCACGATGCATTGGCTGACCGCGATAGTCTTGCTCGTTGCCCTTGTCTCCGGTTTCCGAGCCGGAAATTCCGTCGAGCCGCTCGCAAAGGCGGCGCTTCTCCGCGTGCATATCCCAGCAGCGATCATGGTTCTTTTGCTGACCGTGTGTCGCATCGCCTGGTGGTCGCTTTTCGATAAGAAACCGCTGCCAGCGAAGGGGGCACCCTCGTGGCAAGAGCGGTTGGCGCGCGTTGTTCATCTTGTCCTCTATGTCGTCATCCTCGGCATGATCGCGAGCGGTGTCGGCATGATCGCGCTGAGCGGCGCGGTGCAAGCCATATTCGGAGCTGGCACGGAATTGCCGGACTTCCACCTCTATTCACCGCGCCTGCCACATGGGCTTGGGGCCAATCTACTGCTCGCGCTGCTCTTCACCCATGTTGGGGCGGCACTATTCCATCAGTTCATCCGCAGCGACGGGTTGCTCTGGCGCATGTGGTATGGGCGCTGAGAACGAAACTAGGCATCCCGGAACCGCGCTTGCGACGAGAAAGTCGCACCGCTGGCATGCCAATTCTTCAGCTAAAATCCCGTCGCCAGGTGCGCGAGCTTCTTGATCTTCTCGGCCGGCCCGCTTAATTGCCGCCTATGCCGCAATTCGAAACCCATCGTCCCGTCCCGCACACACCCGAGCAGATGTTTGACCTCGTTGCCGATGTCGAGCGCTATCCGGAATTTCTGCCGCTCTGCGAAGCCCTGGCCATCAGGAGCCGCAAGGAGCGCGACGGCAAGATCCTGCTCGTCGCCGATATGACGGTCGGCTACAAGGCGATCCGCGAGACCTTCACGACCCAGGTGCTGCTGAACCGGGCCGAGCACGTTATCGAGGTCAAATATATCGATGGTCCGTTCAGATATCTCGACAATCGCTGGCATTTCGCCGAGACGCCGACCGGCGGCTGCACCGTCGATTTCTTCATCGACTACGAGTTCAAGAGCCGCATCCTCGGGGCGTTGATGGGCTCGATGTTCGACCGCGCCTTCCGCATGTTCACCGAAGCCTTCGAGACCAGGGCAAACCGGATCTACACGACGGCCTGACGCGGCGACTGCCGAAGGTGTCGTCAGCCGGCGAGGAGCGAGTGCACCATTTCCAACGCCGTCCGGACGGTTGCCAGCCGAACCTCGCTGCGGCCGATATCGCCATAGAGCATCTTTCGATGGATGAGCGCGCCGGCACGTGAATTGGCGGCGAGATGCACGAGGCCGACGGGTTTTTCGGGCGATCCGCCGCCGGGGCCGGCAATGCCGGTGACGGCAATGGCGATTGCGGCGCGCGAGCGGAAGAGGGCGCCATGCACCATCTGCCGCGCCGTTTCCTCCGACACCGCCCCGAAGCGCAGCAGCGTTTCCGCTTGCACGCCGAGCAATTCGACCTTCGCGGTATTGGTATAGGTCACGAAGCCGCGGTCGACGACGGCCGAGGAGCCCGATATCTCGGTCAGCGCGCCGGCGATCAATCCGCCGGTGCAGGATTCGGCGGTCGAGATCACCAGCCCGGCGGTGGTGAAGTCACGGATGATCGTCTCCGCCGCCGACAGAATATCCTGAGGAAAAAGGCTCATCATTTCCTCCCGCGATAGACGACGGTCGCCGTGGCGATCGCCGCGATGCCTTCGCGCCGGCCGACGAAGCCAATCGTCTCGTTGGTGGTCGCCTTGACCGAGCAGCGCTCGATATCGATACCGAGATAATCCGACAGTTTCGCCCGCATGGCTTGGCGATGCGGGCCGACCTTCGGCGCCTCGGCGATCAGCGAGACGTCGGCATTCATGATCGTGCCGCCGTGATCGCGCACGATCCGGGCGGCATGCTCGATGAAGATCCGCGACGCCGCGCCCTTCCATCGCGGGTCGGATGGCGGGAAATGATCGCCGATATCGCCGGCGCCGCAGGTGGCAAGCAGCGCGTCCGTCAGCGCATGCAGCGCGACGTCGGCATCGGAATGTCCTTTGAGCTTCTGGTCATGCGGAATGAACACACCGCAGAGCGTCACGCCATCGCCTGCTTCAAGCTGGTGCACGTCGTACCCATTGCCGGTGCGCACATCGGGAAGCGGTGACGTCGACAGCTTGTCGTCGGCCATGGCGATATCCTTCTTCACCGTCAGCTTGACGTTATCGGGCGTGCCCTCGACGATCGTCACCGGAATGCCCAGCCATTCGGCGATTGAGGCATCGTCGGTGAAATCGCTTCGCCCGCTCGCCGCCGCCTGTTCATGCGCGTCAAGGATCGTTTCGAAGGCGAAGGACTGCGGCGTCTGCGCCGCGTAGAGGTGCTCGCGCGAAACGGTCGTCAGCACGGTGCCGGCGCTGTCGGCGCGTTTCAGCGTGTCGGTGACCGGGATCGCCGGCAGCACCGCCTGCGCGCCGTCGCCGAGGCTCTCGGTAATGCGGTCGAGAAGCACGTGGTCGAAGAACGGCCGCACGGCATCGTGGATCAGCACATGGCTGATTTGCTTGTCCTTGAGATATCTGAGACCGGCCAGCACGGATTGCTGCCGGGTCGCGCCGCCATGCACCGTTTCGATCGGTGTTGCCGAGATGATGTGGCGAAAGGCTCTGGCAAACAGCGCCTCGTCATCGGGATGAATGACGACGACGATCTCGGTCGCCGCTTCCCATGTCATGAAGTTTTCAAGCGTATGCACGATAACCGGCTTGCCGCCGATCATGCGATATTGCTTGGGGCCTTCCTTTGAGGAGCCTGCACGCTCGCCGCGGCCGGCGGCAACGATGACAATTCCAGCCGATATCGGTTGCTTAGAAGGCATTTGCAGCATAAATCCCCTAAAATATGCGGAATTGACCCGAGTGCTCTAACGTCTTGCTTTGGCCTTTTCCAGCATCTGCCCGAAAAATATCGATTTCGATCCCAGCCCCCTTGGCAAGCCGGGGAACAATGGCTAAAAATCATGCAGTTCCACAGCATGCCCGAAAGATAATCATTTGATTTCCACGGACCTCGCAGCGCCTTTCCGAGTAGGACCCGTCTCCGTGCGGAACCGCGTCGTGCTGGCGCCGATGTCCGGCGTCACGGACATGCCCTTCCGCGAGCTCGCCTGGCGCTTCGGTGCCGGCCTCGTCGTCACCGAAATGGTGGCAAGCCGCGAACTGGTCAACGACACCGCCGAATCCTGGTCGCGGCTGCGGGCCGCGGGCTTCAGGCCGCATATGGTGCAGCTCGCTGGCCGCGAAGCGCACTGGATGGCTGAGGCGGCGAAGATCGCTGCCGATCACGGCGCCGATATCATCGACATCAACATGGGCTGCCCGGCGAAGAAGGTGATCGGCGGTTATTCCGGCTCGGCGCTGATGCGCGATCCCGATCATGCGCTCGGCCTGATCGAGGCGACGGTCAAGGCCGTCGACATTCCAGTGACGCTGAAGATGCGCCTCGGCTGGGATGAAAATTCCATCAACGCGCCCGACATCGCGCGCCGCGCCGAGGCGGCCGGCATCCGGCTGGTGACCATTCATGGGCGCACCCGCATGCAATTTTATGAAGGCCGTGCTGATTGGGATGCGATCCGCGCCGTCCGCGAGGCGATCTCCATTCCGCTGATCGCCAATGGCGATGTCGAAACTGCAGAGGACGCGCAGGAAATATTGCGCCGCTCCGGTGCCGATGCCGTCATGATCGGCAGGGGCTGTCAAGGCAGGCCGTGGCATGCCGGCGTTATCGCCGGTGGCGCCGAGCCGCACCGGCAGGAGATCGCCGATGTCGCCGTCGAACATTACGCGATGATGCTCGATTTCTACGGCGAGGCGGTGGGGATCCGCCATGCCCGCAAGCATCTCGGCTGGTATCTACAGCGTTTCGCCGCTGATCTCACCGGTGGCGAAAAGGCAGCGATCATGACCTCGCGCGATCCGCGCGAGGTGGCGGCGCGCCTTTACGATGCGCTGGCATCAACTGTTGTCGACAGCCGGGAGGCGGCATGACGAAGGATATGACTTCTCCGCCCGATCACGCCGGCGGGACCGTCGCCATGGCCGTGCTCAACGCCATCCAGAACCCCGTCGTCATGGTCGACGAATCCGGTTTCGTCGTTTTCGCCAATTGGGAGGCGGAGGCCTTCTTCGGTGCCAGCGCCCCGCATCTGGCGCGTTACCGCATCTCGACCTTCATTCCCTTCGGCAGCCCGCTGCTTGCCCTGATTGACCAGGTGCGCGAGCGCAAGGCCCCGGTCAACGAATATCGCGTCGACCTGAGTTCGCCGCGCCTCGGCCAGGACAAGCTCGTCGATCTCTATGTCGCCCCGGTGCTCAGCGAACCCGGCGCCGTCGTCATCGTCTTTCAGGAACGCTCAATGGCCGACAAGATCGACCGGCAGCTGACGCATCGCGCCGCTGCTCGATCGGTGACCGGTCTCGCCTCGATGCTGGCGCATGAAATCAAGAATCCGCTCTCCGGCATTCGTGGTGCTGCCCAGCTGCTCGAACAGTCTGCGGTCGACGAAGACCGGGCGCTGACCCGGCTGATCTGCGACGAGACCGACCGCATCGTCTCGCTGGTCGATCGCATGGAAGTCTTTTCCGACGAACGCCCCGTCGACCGCATGCCGGTCAACATCCATTCCGTGCTCGATCATGTGAAGGCCGTCGCCAAGGCCGGTTTTGCCCGCAACATCCGCGTCACCGAGAGCTACGACCCGTCGCTGCCGGCGGTCTATGCCAATCGCGACCAGCTCGTCCAAGTCTTCCTCAATCTCGTCAAGAACGCCGCGGAAGCGGTCGGTGATCGGCCGGAAGGCGAGATTATGTTGACGACGGCCTATCGGCCCGGCATCCGTCTCTCGGTTGCCGGCACGCGCGAAAAGATCTCGCTGCCGCTGGAATTCTGCGTTCACGACAATGGCCCCGGCGTTCCTGCCGATCTGTTGCCGCATCTCTTCGATCCCTTCATCACCACCAAGCCGAACGGCAGCGGCCTCGGCTTAGCGCTCGTCGCCAAGATCATCGGCAATCATGGCGGCATCATCGAATGCGACAGCCAGAACAGCCGCACGACATTCCGCGTTCTCATGCCGGCGTCCAAGGACGCTTCGCTCGAGGACGCCTCTATAGCAAGCTCGACAGGACCTTCTCGATGACAGCTACGATCCTCGTTGCAGATGATGATGCGGCCATCCGGACCGTGCTCAACCAGGCTTTGAGCCGCGCCGGCTATGACGTCCGCATCACCTCCAACGCCGCTACCCTCTGGCGCTGGATTTCGGCGGGTGAGGGCGATCTGGTCGTCACCGATGTGGTGATGCCGGACGAAAACGCCTTCGACCTGCTGCCGCGCATCAAGAAGGCGCGTCCCGACCTGCCTGTTCTTGTCATGAGCGCGCAGAACACCTTCATGACCGCCATCAAGGCCTCGGAAAAGGGCGCTTACGACTATCTGCCGAAGCCCTTCGATCTCACCGAGCTGATCGGCATCATCGGCCGTGCGCTCTCCGAGCCGAAGCGCAAGCCGGCCAAGCTCGAAGACGATATGCAGGACGGCATGCCGCTCGTCGGCCGTTCGGCGGCGATGCAGGAAATCTATCGCGTTCTCGCCCGCCTGATGCAGACGGACCTGACGCTGATGATCACCGGCGAATCCGGCACCGGCAAGGAGCTCGTCGCCCGCGCCCTGCATGACTACGGCAAGCGCCGCAACGGCCCGTTCGTGGCGATCAACATGGCGGCGATCCCGCGTGACCTGATCGAATCGGAACTGTTCGGCCATGAGAAGGGCGCCTTCACCGGTGCGCAGACCCGCTCGACCGGCCGCTTCGAGCAGGCCGAAGGTGGCACGCTCTTCCTCGACGAAATCGGTGACATGCCGATGGACGCCCAGACGCGGCTTCTGCGCGTGCTGCAGCAGGGCGAATACACCACCGTCGGCGGCCGCACGCCGATCCGCACCGACGTGCGCATCGTCGCCGCCACCAATAAGGACCTGAAGCAGGCGATTAATCAGGGCCTGTTCCGCGAGGACCTCTATTACCGCCTCAATGTCGTGCCGCTGCGCCTGCCGCCGCTGCGCGATCGCGCCGAGGACATTCCCGATCTCGTGCGCCATTTCATCCAGCAGGCCGAAAAGGAAGGTCTTGGCTCCAAGCGCTTCGATCAGGAAGCGCTGGAACTGATGAAGGCCTATGCCTGGCCGGGCAATGTCCGCGAACTGGAAAATCTCATCCGCCGTCTGGTGGCGCTCTATCCGCAGGATGTCATCACCCGCGAGATCATCGACGCCGAGTTGCGCTCCGATGTGCCCGACAGCCCGATCGACAAGGGTCCGATCCGCAACGGCTCGATGACGATCGCCCAGGCCGTCGAGGAGAACATGCGCACCTATTTCTCAGGCTTCGGTGAAAACCTGCCGCCGCCCGGCCTCTATGACCGCGTGCTGACGGAAATGGAATATCCGCTGATCCTCGCCGCGCTCACGGCAACGCGCGGCAACCAGATCAAAGCAGCCGATCTTCTCGGTCTCAACCGCAATACCTTGCGCAAGAAGATCAGGGAGCTGGGTGTCTCGGTCTACAGAAGTTCCCGCACCGCCTGAGCGTGTTCGGGCTTGCGCGGTACTACGGAGGGATGTCGAACGCATCCTC
The DNA here is from genome assembly GCF_019685025.1 of Rhizobium sp. NZLR8. Taxonomy (NCBI): domain Bacteria; kingdom Pseudomonadati; phylum Pseudomonadota; class Alphaproteobacteria; order Hyphomicrobiales; family Rhizobiaceae; genus Rhizobium; species Rhizobium sp. NZLR8. The sequence goes on from NZ_JABDVY010000007.1 coordinate 238,259, forward strand.
CCGGTCGCGATGACGCTCATGAATGGCTCATCGGCGCACGCGCCGGCTGAGCTGGCCCGGTATCAGATAGCGCTTCATGAACATGGTGACCTTGCAACTCAGGCTTCAAACGACTGAGCGCAAGACTGACAGAAAGGTGTGTGGGGGACTGCGCCAAGCCTCTTCTCGCCGACCGGGATGCTGCATTTCACACATGTGCCAAAAGTTTCGGCTTCAATCCGGTCCAACGCCGCTTGGACGGCGAGGAGCTCCTTTTGTCCAGCCTCGCCGAGTTCTTCCAGGACTTCATCGTTATTTCGCTCTGTGGCACGATCATTATCGTCAGGATTCCGAGGCTCTTCGAAATCATGCTCGATCGCTTGCAGGCGGGTTTCCAGCTCGCGCCGGCGTTGGTCAAGGATCGCCTTGTACTTTTCGATATGCTGCCTCGTTTGCGAGGAGGACTGCTTCTGCATGATCGCTCTCCAGCCGGCCTTTTGTTCGCGACCGACACCGTGTTTTACTGGGAATTTCGCCCCTGACGGGAAGCGGCAAAGCTAGGCGTGTAGGGCGTCCGTCGGATTGATCCGAATCAAGGTAGCTTTCGATCCGCGAGTGCCGATGAGAGCGGATTTCGTCCTGCCGACCGCATCTTCGAAACGGGTCGCCAACAGGGTTCTATCGAACGTGTAGGTCATGAGAAGTCTCCTTTGGGCGGTGGCTCCCATGCAACGGCCGTCAAATGCCGGGCCTCCAATCACCTGTCCTGCATAAACGCCTGCATTTCCTCAGGCGTAACCTTGCCGTCATTGCTTGCGTCAACCGCGTCGAAGACGCGTTTATGGATCGCGGTCAACTCTTCGAAAGAAATTGCGCCGTCCCCATCACTATCAGCGATGGCAAACATGATCTTCACCATATGACCGCTCATTGGCCCCATCATGCGCATTCCTGGGGACATGCCAGATGGCATCATGTTGCGGCCCATCATGCCTGGCATCATTTCCGATCCGTCCGCCTCGGGTTTAGCCTCAGACTGGGCCGGGTCTGGACTTTTCGTCTGGGCGGAGGCGATGCCCATGGCACCGACGGCACCGAGCAAGGCCAGCAGAGTGATCGTTGGCAGTCGGAACATGGACATCCTGACTCTCCTCTTTGAGTGTTGTCCTCCACGAGTTGGAGCGTCCTTTGAAGATACGACGCACATAGGGTTCAAACATTGCGCTGGATCAAACCACTTGCATGGTTCGAGTCGTCGATGAGGGACCGAGCGACTTTGCGCCGCGTCATGCTTGCGATGCGAGCCACCAGAATCTCCGAGGAGTCATAGCGGCCGAAGCGATACCGAGGATCGAGCCGGACGACGCAAGAAACAAGGTGACTTCCGAGTGCGATGAGCTCGTCTCGGGGCCGGTAACGGATGAGCTTTCGAGCTGGCTTCTGCGAGGTCTGGTCAGCGCGCAAACAGGCCGCATCCGATCCCTTTCGGCTGGTCATGCCTGAGGAAGAGAACAGACAGACCGAGCCTTTCCGCGAGCGCAAGACCGTGTGCTTGGCCAAGAACCATCATCGCCGTCGCCCAGGCGTCGGCGCTCATGCAATCGCAGGCGATCACGGTCGCCGAGGCGGGCGGATCTCTAAGCGGGAAGCCGAGGCGCGGCTCCATGGTGTGCGAGAGACGATGGCCGCCGACATCAATCCAGTGTCGATAGTCGCCTGACGTCGCAACGGCGGCATCATCCAGCTCGAGCATGGAATGCACGGCACGCACTTCCAGATTTGGCGTTTCGACGGCGACGGTCCAGCCACGACCGTCGGGCTGAGTGCCGAGTGCTTTCAGTTCGCCGTCGATGGCGAAGAGGCCGGCTTCGATTCCGTGCTCGCGCGCAGCCTTCGCCAGTTGATCGGCGCCATAACCCTTGGCGATGCCATTGAGATCGAAGCACATCTCGGAGTGCTTGCGGGCGCGTCCGGCGGACTTGTCCAGCTCGAGAACATCATGGGCCGGGCTGCGTTTCGCAAGACGGGCGGTCCTGATCATGTCCTCGCTTGCGTCCAACATGCCGAAACCCCACGCGGTGGTGGCATCGCCCACGCCGATATCGAAGGCGCCGCCCGAGGTGCGGCCGATGGCAAGACCCGCTCCCAGCACGGTAAGCAGCCGGTCGGGCAGGGCAATCCATCCACCGGGTCGCGCGGCGTTCAAGCGATTCAGATCGCTTTCAGGCCTCCAGGTGGACATTTGTTTGTCGACTTCGGTCACGGCGTCGGCCATCGCCTTGCGGGCGGGGGCGACATCGAAATGCGATGGCATGTGAAAGAGGGCGGACCAGCGCGTGCCCATGGTCGGACCGTTCATCGCGTAGCGCGTCATGTCAGTAGATGTCCTCGGCATAGCGGCCAGTGGCTTTCAGGAGCGCGAGGTTGAAGCCCTGTGCCGCGAGAATGTCGGCAAGCACGGCGGCAACGGCCGCCGCCATGTCCCGACTCCCGCAGATGAGAACCTGACCGCCTGCGGCAATGAGCTTGCCGATGCGCTCGGCGTCCTTACGCAGAATATCCTGCACATAGGCCGGGCTTGCAGTTCGCGAAAAGGCGGTCGATACCGAGGTCAGCCGGCCGTCCTTTTTCCAGTAGGAAAGCTCCTCGGCGTAAAGCGCGTCGCTGGCTGGATGGCGAGTTCCGAAATAGAGGTGCATGGGGCGGCGTGCCCGGTTTCGACGCGCGAAGCCGGCAAGCGGACCGATACCGGCGCCGGCGCCGATGAGAATGACCGGCTTGCCTCCCCGGGCCGGGCGGAAGGAGGGGTTTGGGCGCACGAAGGCCGCAACAGTATCCCCCGGTTTCAATGCGGTGAGTTGGGTCGAGCAAAGCCATCCCACTTGCTTGCGGACGCAGATTTCGAGAAAGCCATCCGTGGTACCGGAAGCAAGTGAGTAGAAGCGCGGCAGATCCGAGCCTTGCGGCACGATGCCGATCAGGTCTCCGGCCTCGAACCGCGGGAAACCCTTGCCTGTCAGACGCTGCCGGAGCGAGATGTTCGGCAGGGCAAAGCGCAGGATGGCGGTGGTCGCCTGTACGCCTGCGCCATAATCGCGGCGGGATATCAGCGGCAATCTCCAGGTCTTTGGAGCGGTTGGTTGGTGCGTCAGCTCGAAATCGAGGCCAAGCGTCTCAGCCAGGAGCCGTCCCCAGCGGGCGAAATCCTGAGGCGATTGGCGGTCTACCGTGTCGAAGGGTATGAGGGAGGCCCAGCCCTTGTCCTTGGCGATCGTCGCGATCTCGGAGGCGAAACCGCAGAAGGCCGGGAAGCTGCGATCGCCGAAACCGAGCACGGCGAGCGGCAGGCTGGGCTTTGCGGGCGTACGCTCGAAACGTTCGATGAAGCCCATGGCGGAGGCGGGCGCTGCGCCGTCACCATAGGTGGCGGCGAGCAGCATAACACGCCGCGCCTTCGGCCAACGGGCCGGTTCGAAATCGGACATCGGGCCGACGTGGACGCAAAGACCCTCTGCGGAAAGAGCAACCTGCAGCGTATTGGCAAAGCCTTGGGTCGTGCCGCTCTCACTGCCGACGAGCAGGATCGTATCGGCCTCGCCAGCGTCTGCCGAGGTTGCTCTTGGGGCGCGGCGCCCCTTGAGCCAGACAAGCAGGCCTGTCCAGCCGAGAACAGGTACAGCAAGCGCAGAGAACCCGAGGACGAGCCCGAGCCAGGCCAAGCCGCACCCCGTGTGCAGCATGGTGATGAGGAGCGTGACCCTGTCGACCCAGCCGGCGTCCGACCAGGCCAGCAGCGCGCCGTTGCCCTGATCGATGTAAGCTTCTCCTGCTGCTGTCTTGAGTGTGAAAACGTCCGTTGCGTCGCCCGTAGCAGGGAAAGTCAGCGAGAGCAGGTCATTGACCGGCGTCTCTTGAAGCAGAGCGACAGACGTGAGCGCTACCCCGGTCTTGCCGCTGACGTCGGCCGGGAAGGCCGGCGCACCCGCGCTTTCCGGCAGCAGGCCGAAAACAGCAGCCGTCATCCAGAGCGCAGTGAGCGAGGAGAGGAAGAGGCCCGGCAGAGCTAGGCGCGAGACGACGGCGTGTAAGCGTCCGTCGCCGGTACCGCGAACGGATTTCAGGACGAAAAGCCAGCCGCCGGCGCGCCGTGCCATCAGGAACAGCCCGGAAATTGCGAGGGCAAGCATAACCGCTGCACCGCCCGCAGTTATGAAACGTCCAGTATCGTCGAGGAAAAGCGAGCGATGGAGATTGGTCAACCAGCGCTCCAGATCCGAGGTGTCGGCGCTGCCGGCCGGCGTGCCAGTGGCAGGGTCGATGACAGAGGAGGCGGGTTGGTCGCCTTCGTAGTAATAGGCGGTGATCCGCCCGGACGGCGCGCGTCTGATCTGTTCCACCGTAGGTTCTGCCGCCTGGACTCGCGCGGTGAGTTCGGCAACGCTGATGTGCTGCGCGGCAGGCGTGGTGAGCGCCTCAGCGGCGGGGAAGATCGACAGTGCAGCGCCGCTCAGCGCGACGACGGTGAGAAGCACCGTGGCGATCAGCCCAAACCAGCGGTGAAGCGAGCGGTTCATGGCGAGCGTCCTTCCCGCTCAACGCGCATAGGTGAAGGCGGCGACGTAGCGCATGCCCTTCACCTTCTGCCCCAAGCCGGCCGATGCCAGCGGCACCACGATCTCGTTTGGGCTGTCGCGCATGTCTTCCACGGCGGAGTCGATGTGAAGCTGATAGCCGGCATCGAACAGCGTATCGGCAAGATCGACCGTGACCTTGAGTGAACGGCCGGCACCAACGCTGGCACCCGTGATGCCTTTGATCTCGGCGGTATCGCCACCGGTGGCGCGGGACCAGCCGGTGAGATGCTCGTAATACCTGCTCTTGCCGCCCGCCATCCAAAGGCTGCCGACATATTTGCCCTGCGCATCGGTGACGTAATAAGCAAGGTAGGCACCATCGCCGCCGTAGTTGCGCATGCTGGTGGTGAAGGTCACCTCACGCGCCATGGCAAGGCCAGGAACGGTAAGAGCCGTGGTGACTGCAAGCATGGCGATAACGGATTTCATTCTCATCGATATTCTCCTTGGCTGATTTGACGGTTCAGTTCGTCTGGACCCGCGGCTTGGAACCAGGCGTGAATAGGCCGTTGCTGGGCGGGGTGGTGTTCTGCTGCTGCACGGTGCCGCCTAGACCGCAGGCATCGTCATCCCAGTTTTCGCAGTCATCGGCGGCGTGACGGCCGGTGTCGTCGTGACGGAGGTGATGCTCCTCCTTGTGTTCATCGTCCTCGCTTTCTTGATAGCCGGCTGGTACGGCCCCGGCGGCGGCACTCTTCTGTGTGGGGGACGGCCTGGCCAGACTGCCGAGGGGAGCGAGAAAGCCGATGCCGGCGCAAGCGGCCAGAAAAAATTTGCGGTACGTCATAAGTGACCTCCAGTTGGCTATCTTTATGGGGATTGGGAGCGATGCTCAGCGATCTTCGCGGCGTCTATCGAGTTGGATGACTTCAAGCGTCACCGGATCGATTTTCGCTTCGAAGCGACGGCCGTCCCTGTCGGTGCCCCGGATTTCGTAACAACCGTCATCGATCTTGATGCGCTTCAACGTCCAACCCCGTTGCCCGGCCATGGCGCGAACCGCCGCATGCGTCTTCCAATTGCTGATCGGAACGTCGCAGTCGTCTCTTGCCTGAGCGGATGTCACGGCGATGACGGCGAGCGCCAAGATGGGCAAGGTGCCGTTTTTCATTCTTGTTTCCTCTCATTTCGGTCTGATCAATTGCGTTCCAAGCTGACCGGCATCTGACAAACCGCGCGACATTGCTTCAGCTTCCCGTAAGCTGGCCGGTGGACTAGGAGACGAAAGAGAGAGGGAGGGTTGCGATGCGGGTTCTGCTGATCGAGGACGATACGGCGCTGGGCGCGGCCATTCGCGACCAGATCGCTGCCGACGGTCACTCCGTCGATTGGGTCAATCGCCTCGACCAGGCGGGCGATGCGATCGTTGCTGCTGCCTACGATCTGGTGCTGCTCGATCTGATGCTGCCCGATGGGCTTGGCATTCCCTTTCTGAAGGCGTTGCGTGGGCGCGGCGACGTGACGCCGGTCATGATCCTGACAGCGCTCGACCAGGTCTCTGACCGCATTGCCGGATTGAACGCTGGCGCCGATGATTACATGGTGAAGCCCTTTGATCTTGCTGAGCTTTCGGCGCGGATCGGGTCGGTGGCGCGCCGTTATGCCGGCAATCCCAATCCCAACATCACGCTTGGCCCGCTCGCCATCGATCTCGCCGCCAGAAGCATCACGCTGAATGGCAAGGCCGTGGTTCTAACGGCGCGAGAATGGGTCCTGTTTGAGGCCTTCCTGCAACGTCCGGGCCAGCTTCTTTCGAAGGCGCAGCTCGAAGAGCGGCTCTATTCCTTCGATAGGGAAATCGACAGCAACGCCATCGAGGTCCATGTCAGCCGGTTGCGCAAGAAGCTCGGTACTCATGTGATCGAGACCGAGCGCGGGCTCGGCTATCGTCTGGGACGGCCATGAGGATCGGCGCTTCGCTCCAGACGCGCCTGGCGCTCGCCCTCGGGCTTTCAGTGACTCTGCTATGGCTTGTGGCGGCAGCGGTGACCGCGCACCGCCTTGGCGGGCAGATGGAAGAGGTGTTCGATGATGGCCTGAAGGCAACAGCGCAGCGCATTTTGCCGATTGCCCGGCACGACCTGCGAGAAGGCCATCAAGGCCGCGATGCGACCGATTACGACGACAATGGTGAGGACGACGACGGCGATGGACGCATCGACCGAGAGGCTCGCTACGGCGAAGATGTAAGCTTCATCGTGCGTGACCAAAACGGGCAGGTTCTGCTCGGTTCGAAGGGGGCGGATGCCTCGAGCTTCCCACCGTCCACGAAACGCGGCTTTCTTCGAACCGCAACGCACCAGCTCTATTACGATACGAGCTTCGACGGGAACCTGACGATTGCCGTCGCCGAACCGCTTGACCATCGCACGGAATTGTCACGCAAGATGCTGTTGGGCCTCGTGCTGCCGCTGATCGTGGTGATCCCCCTCAGCCTGCTCGCGATATACCTCGCGGTGCGCCGCTCCTTACGGCCGGTGCGCGCGCTTAGGCACGAGCTGGCCAATCGCGGCGCGCAGGATTTGTCGCCCGTCACCGACAGTGGCCTGCCGACCGAACTTCTCCCGATTTCGGCAGGTGTCAACCAGCTTCTCGACCGCCTGACGGCAGCGTTCCACGCCGAGCGCGCCTTTGCGGCCAATGCCGCGCACGAGCTTCGTACGCCGGTGGCCGGCGCAATCGCGCAGGCGCAACGCATTCGCTCCGAAACCAAGGAAAAGCTGACGAGCCAGCGGGCGACGGAGATCGAAACGACGCTGAAGCGGTTGATGCGCATATCTGAGAAGCTGATGCAGCTTGCTCGCGCTGAAGGCGGACGTCTACAAAGTGACCAGCCGTCCGATCTCAGAACCGTCCTGCAGATGGTCCTTCAGGATTTTGCCCGGGCCGGAGAGGGGCGCGTCTTGCTGGCACTGCCGACGGCGCCGGTGCGTTCGATGCTGGATCCGGACGCAGTCGGCATTCTCTGCCGCAACCTGATTGAAAACGCGCTGAAACACGGGGCGCAAGATGGAAAGGTTGAGGTTTCACTTCAGCTTGGCGGCCTGCTGAGTGTTGCCAATGACGGCCCGATACTGCCCCCAGACGCTGTAGACAGGCTGATGCGGCGCTTTGAGCGCGGGAACATTGAGATCGGGGGAAGCGGTGTCGGGCTTGCTATCGTCACGGCCATCGCCGATCGCATTGGAGCCGATGTGACGATTGTGTCTCCGCGACCCGAGAGGAACGAAGGTGTGCAGGTTGAAATAAAGCTACCCGTGTGGTCGCCGAGGCTGAGTGTTTAGCGGGTGGCCGCCGAGGTGCCAATCGCGAAGCCGGCGCTGTCCAACCATCTGTATGCCATGCCGATCGGGGAGATGACGGCGCATCGTCGTTGTCCAGCCGCCGAGATTAAGTCTAGGAAGTCACTCCGTTCTGCTTCTTTTTCGACTGACCCCCGCGGCGATGAACACGCGCGAAAGCCCGTGATAGACCGGTTCGCGCGTCAGAATGCGCGACGTTATGTAGCCGATCATCGAAACGGCCATGATCGGGATGACGGCCTGGTGGTCGCCGATCATTTCAAGGATGATGACGAAGGCGGTCGTCAGCGCCTGCACGACGCCAGCGAAATAGCCTGCCATGGCGAGGATGGCCGCTAACGCGATGCTGGTGCCGAGCAGCGATCCGACCGTGCTGCCGAAACCGGCGCCAACCGCAAGCGATGGTGCAAAGATGCCGCCCGGATGCCTGGATCATCGACAGGAAACTGGCGGCGACGTGCGGCAACCAGATCGAGGCGGCCGATCTTCTCGGTCTCAACCGCAACACCTTGCGCAAGAAGATCAGGGAACTTGGCGTCTCGGTCTACAGGAGTTCCCGCACCGCCTGAGTGTGTTCGGGGGCGCGATAAAAGAAGGCGGCGGGCCCTCATGTTTGCCCACCGCCCACCCCTCCCGGCGTCCGCCGCCACGGTCGGGAGGAGAGCTGAGCCTATCCGAGCCAGGTCGCGGTTTGTATCCAAGCAGACAAACAAAATTGCGGTGTCATTCAACAGTCACATAAGCATTTGTGAGGGGTGATTTGACGCCAGGCGAATGTCATTGAAGTTGCTGCGGTCGTCGTCGCAATGCCTGTGGATAAGCTGTGGATATCCGGTGGACGACACGATCAATCAGCGGGCTATAATGTCGCAGATTTCTATCGCATGTTGCCTATCCGTTCCGAATCTCATCATCTGCCATTGCTGCTGTCGACCTCCGCCGCAAACGTTGTCGATCGCATGCCACGGGCGCTCCGACTAATGTCGTGGAGCGCCCTTTTTCTTTACGGTCGGGGCTGATGGGAACTGCGACATTGTGTTTTGGTCAACTTCGCGGGCTGAGCCTCGCATCTCGTTGAGCATGCCATAGATTACACGAATCGGTCGTCGATCAATCGGGCGACGCCGTCCCCGGTGACAGGCCGGCACATATTCATAATTTACGGGAGTTGCATGATGGAATATCGACGTTTGGGAAAGTCAGGCCTGAAAGTGAGCGAGTTCTCCTTCGGTTCATGGGTGACGTTCGGCAAGCAGGTCAATGGAGGCGACGCCGTCGACCTCATGAAGCTTGCCTATGACAACGGGGTGAACTTCTTCGACAATGCCGAAGGATACGAAAGCGGCAAGTCCGAAATCGTCATGGGCGAGGCGCTCAAATCGCTTGGCTGGAGCCGCGACAGCTTCGTCGTCTCGAGCAAGGTCTTCTGGGGCGGCCAGAAGCCGACGCAGCGCGGCCTGTCGCGCAAGCATGTGACCGATGCCTGTCACGCCGCATTGAAGAGGCTTCAGGTCGACTACCTCGACCTCTATTTCTGCCATCGCCCGGATATCGATACGCCGGTCGAGGAAACGGTGCGGGCGATGCACGATCTCGTTGCCCAGGGCAAGGTGCTCTACTGGGGGACGTCGGAATGGTCCGCGCAGCAATTGACGGAAGCCTACGCCGTGGCTCGCGACTTGCGCATCACGCCGCCGACAATGGAGCAGCCGCAATACAACATCTTCGAACGTCAGAAGGTCGAGTCCGACTATCTGCCGCTCTATGACCTCATCGGCCTCGGCACCACGATCTGGTCGCCGCTCGCCTCGGGCGTCCTGACCGGCAAATACAATAATGGTGTGCCAGCCGACAGCCGCATGAACCTGCCGGGATACGAATGGCTGAAGGAAAAGTGGTCCAGCGATGCTGGCCGCGCTCAGCTCAAACAAGTTGGTGAGCTTGCAAAGCTCGCGGACGAGATCGGCCTGTCGATCACGCATCTCGCTTTGTTGTGGTGCCTCGCCAATCGCAACGTCTCCACCGTCATTCTCGGCGCCTCGCGCGCCAGCCAGTTGCAGGACAATCTCGCGGCGCTTTCGCACAGGCACAAGGTGACGCCTGACGTGCTGGACCGGATCGACACGATTGTTGGAAACAAACCGGAAGAACCACGTCGTTTCTAAAGAGCATGTGGGCCGAGGCCCTGCGCGGCTTGACAATGTGACGGACGGCGTTGCATTTTCGCCACAATGCGTTGCTTAAAGGTCACGCAAGGGTTTTGGACTTCGCTCCCGATCGAGTCGTTGCAGCGCTGGCTTTCTTGAGCCGGCGTTCTTTGGTTTCGATCGGCTGGCGAGGGCGGCGGGTGCCGCCTGAAGAGAGGCCGAATGACGCAGGATGGGGTATCGCCGGCGGCGGCGGGCGAGGCGGTGACCACGGTGACCGATCGCCGCGCCCTTTTTGCCGTGCCCGGCCTTGTGCTTGCCGGCGGCGCGCTTCTCTGCGCCACGGCGACACTTTTCGTGCTGCTCGGCCTCACCCCGATCGCCCCGAGTTCGCACGTCGTCATCACCTCGGTGATCGTCAATTCCTTCTTTGTCCTGACGCTGCTGGCGCTGATCGCCCGTGAGGTGGCAAGGCTGCTCAAGGCCCGCACCCGAGGGCGGGCGGCTGCTCGCCTGCATATCCGCATCGTCGTGCTCTTCTCGATCGTCGCGATCACGCCGGCAATCCTCGTCGCCATCTTCGCCAGCATCACCCTGAATGCCGGTCTCGACCGCTGGTTTGCGTTGCGCACCCAGTCGATCGTCAGTTCGTCGCGCAATATCGGCCAGGCCTACATGATGGAAAACGCCAGCTACCTGCAGGGGCAGACGGTTTCCATGGCCAACGACCTGGAGCGCAACCGCGCGCTCTACAGCCTCGACCGGACAGGTTTTGCCGACCTGATGACGCGCCAGGCGAGGGGCCGCGGCCTGCTCGGCTCCTTCCTCGTCGAGCGCGACGGTTCGGTGATCGTCCAGGCCGACATCGCCACCGAAAAGCCGTTGCCGGCGATCCCGCAGGACGCGCTTGAGAAGGCCGCGGCCGGCCAGCCGACACTGATTCCGCCCGGCGTCACCAACCTTGTCGGCGCCATCATCAAGCTCGATGCCATCCAGGGCACCTTCCTCTATACGGTGCGCGCCGTCGATCCCAAGGTCATGGGCGCCATGCGCATGATGGAGGAGAACGCCACCGAATATCGCTCGATGGAAGCCAACCGCTTCTCGCTGCAAATCGCCTTCGCCGTGCTCTATATCGGCTTCGCGCTGATCGTGCTGCTCGCGGCGATCTGGACCGCGATCGCCGTTGCCGACCGCATCGTCCGGCCGATCCGGCTGTTGATCACCGCTGCCGACAGCGTGGCATCGGGCAATATGGATATTGTCGTGCCGGTGCATGCCGTCGACGGCGACGTCGCCAATCTGTCGCGCACCTTCAACAAGATGATCTCGGAAATCCGCACTCAGCGCGACGAGATCCTCGAAGCCAAGGACGAGGTCGACGATCGCCGCCGCTTTATCGAAGCGGTGCTGTCGGGCGTCACTGCCGCCGTCATCGGCGTCGAGCAGGATCGCCGCATCGCCATCGTCAACAGTTCGGTCGAAACGCTGATGTCGCTGTCGGCCGATGAGATGCTCGGCAAGCAGCTGGTCGACATCGCGCCGGAGGTCGATCACGTGCTGACCGAGGCGGCTTCGCGTCATCGGGGCGATTTCCGCAAGCAGATCGCGCTCGTGCGCGGCGGCACGGTCAGGACGCTGAGCGTGCAGGTCACCCGCGAGGAAGTGCGCGATCAGAGCGAATCCTATGTGATCACGCTCGACGACATCACCGACTTGGTCATCGCCCAGCGCTCGACCGCCTGGGGCGACGTCGCAAGACGCATCGCCCATGAGATCAAGAACCCGCTGACGCCGATCCAGCTTTCCGCCGAGCGCATCCAGCGCCGTTACGGCAAGCAGATCGACCCGGGCGACCGGGCCGTCTTCGACCAGTGCACCGATACGATCATCCGCCAGGTCGGCGATATCGGCCGCATGGTCGACGAATTCTCTGCCTTCGCCCGCATGCCGAAGCCGACCAAGGAGCCGAGCGACCTGCGCGATATCTTGCGCGACGCGATCTTCCTGCGCGAGATGGGCAATCATCACGTCAGTTTTGCCCAGGATTTCGGTGAGCAGCCGCTGGAGGGCCTGTTCGACAGCCGCATGCTCGGCCAGGCTTTCGGCAATCTGATCAAGAATGCCGTCGAAGCGATCGAGGCCGTTCCGAGCGACGAACGCGACGAACGCAAGATACTCGTCCGAGCCGCCCTCGACACCGGCCGCGACCGCTTCACCGTCGATGTCATCGACAATGGCCGCGGCCTGCCGGTGGAGAACCGCCACAGCATTCTGGAACCCTATATGACGATGCGTGAGAAGGGCACTGGACTCGGTCTCGCCATCGTCAAGAAGATCATCGAGGAACATGGCGGGCAGCTTGAGCTGCATGATGCGCCCGCCGATTTTGACCGGGGAAGAGGGGCCATGATCCGCGTGCATCTGCCACGTCGGGATCCGACGCCCGCCTCTCCCGCAGCCAATGACAAGGAAAGCGTTTATGGCCTCTGATATTCTTGTCGTCGACGACGAGCACGATATTCGCGAGATCGTTTCCGGCATTCTCTCCGACGAGGGACACGAAACGCGCACGGCCCATGACAGCGACAGCGCGCTGGCGGCGATTTCCGACCGGGTGCCGCGGCTGATCTTCCTCGATATCTGGATGCAGGGCAGCAAGCTCGACGGTCTGTCGCTGCTCGACGAGATCAAGACCCGCCATCCGGAATTGCCGGTGGTAATGATCTCCGGCCATGGCAACATCGAGACCGCCGTCTCGGCGATCAAGCGCGGCGCCTTCGATTTCATCGAGAAGCCTTTCAAGGCCGACCGGCTGATTCTGATCGCCGAACGGGCGCTTGAGAATTCCAAGCTGAAGCGCGAGGTCTCCGAGCTGAAGCGCCGCACCGGCGACGCATTGGAGCTGATCGGCACCTCGGTTGCCGTTTCGCAGCTGCGTCAGACCATCGAGAAGGTCTCACCGACCAACAGCCGCATCATGATCCTCGGCGCATCCGGCTCCGGCAAGGAGCTGGTGGCGCGGATGATCCACAAGAAGTCGGCACGCGCCAACGGCCCCTTTGTGGCGATCAATGCTGCCAACATCACGCCCGACCGCATGGAAGTGGCGCTGTTCGGCACCGAGGGCACGCCCGGTCAGGCCCGCAAGATCGGCGCGCTCGAGGAAGCCCATCGCGGCATCCTCTATCTCGACGAAGTCGGCGAGATGCCGCGCGAGACCCAGAACAAGATCCTGCGCGTGCTGGTCGACCAGCAGTTCGAGCGGGTAGGCGGTTCCAAGCGCGTCAAGGTCGATGTCCGCATCATCTCCTCGACCGCCTATAATCTCGAGAGCCGTATCGCTGAGGGATGGTTCCGCGAGGATCTTTATCATCGCCTCGCCGTCGTGCCGGTGCGAGTGCCGGCCCTGGCCGAGCGGCGCGAAGACATTCCTTTCCTCGTCGACCAGCTGATGCGGCAGATTTCCGAGCAGGCCGGCATTCGTCCGCGCCGCATCGGCGACGACGCCATGGCCGTGCTGCAGGCGCATGATTGGCCGGGCAATATCCGCCAGCTGCGCAACAATATCGAGCGCCTGATGATCCTTGCCCGCACCGACGGGCCGGATGCGCCGATCACCGCCGACATGCTGCCGACCGATCTCGGCGACATGCTGCCGAAGGTCTCCGCCAAGAACGACTATCACATCATGACGCTGCCGCTGCGCGAAGCCCGCGAGATGTTCGAGAAGGATTATCTGATCGCCCAGATCAACCGCTTCGGCGGCAATATCTCGCGCACCGCGGAATTCGTCGGCATGGAGCGTTCGGCGCTGCACCGCAAGCTGAAGTCGCTCGGCGTCTGATTTGCATTCGGCGCGGCCGACGCCGCGCCGTGCCCCTTGTATTGCTTCCCGGAAGACCAGGTTTCCCATGCCGAGAATTGCCTATGTGAATGGCCGTTACGTCAAGCATTCCGATGCCAGCGTGCATATCGAGGATCGCGGTTATCAGTTCGCCGACGGCGTCTATGAGGTCTGCGAGGTGCGCCATGGCTACATCGTCGATCTCACCCGCCATCTGAACCGTCTCGACCGTTCGCTCGGTGAGCTGCGCATCGCCTGGCCGATGAGCCGGGCGGCACTGACGCAGGTCATTCGCGAGACGCTGCGCCGCAACCATGTCTGCAACGGGCTTTTCTACATGCAGGTGACGCGCGGAGTGGCGCGCCGTGATCATGTCTTCCCGGTCGAGGGAACGACGCCCTCGCTTGTTATCACCGCCAAGAGCACCGATCCCAAAATCATCGCCGCCAAGAATGCCAATGGCATCAGGGCGATCACCCTTGTCGACAATCGCTGGGACCGCGTCGACATCAAATCCGTCGGTCTGCTGCCGAACGCGATGGCCCGCCAGCAGGCCAAGGAGGCCGGCGCCCAGGAAGCGATCTATGTCGACGGCGACAGGATGGTCAAGGAAGGGGCGGCGACCAATGTCTGGATCGTCGATTCCGAGGGAATGCTGGTGACGCGGCCGGCCGAACACGGCATCCTGCGCGGCATTACCCGCACCACCTTGATGGACGTCGCAGCCAAGCTCGGGTTGCAGATCACCGAGCGAAACTTCTCGGTTTCCGAGATGCTCGCAGCCCGCGAGGTCTTCCTCACCGCAGCCACAAGTATTTGTTTTCCGGTCGTTTCCGTCGATGGCCAGACGATCGCCAACGGTCATCCGGGCAGCGTCTCGCAGAAAGTCCGCGAAGCCTTTTTCGACGTTGCGGAAAAGATTGCGATTTGATACCAAGATTTGCTGGACGGGTGAATGAGGCGCCGGTCTTGCGGGTGAGGTTGATTGATATTCTACCGGCCGGATCAGGTCGGCAATAAAGAAAGAAGCGGCGCGATGGCGGAACGTTCTCAGAATCTGCAGGACTTATTTCTCAATACTGTTCGCAAACAAAAGATTTCCCTGACAATCTTTTTGATCAACGGCGTGAAACTCACGGGCGTTGTTACGTCTTTCGACAATTTCTGTGTTCTTCTTCGCCGTGACGGCCATTCGCAGCTCGTGTATAAGCATGCGATCTCGACGATCATGCCGGGCCAGCCCATGCAGATGTTCGAGAGCGAAGAAGCAGCGTCCTAACAGGATCAGCCGTCATTTCGACACGCGATACCAAGAACGATTCGATCATCCCTGAGGCCGCCAAGCACAGGGACGACATGCGCGCGACTGTCGTCGTGCCGGTTCTGAAATCGCGTAGCCGCGGCGGCCAGAGCGAATCGGCCTCGACCCGCACGCCGGAAAGCCGGCTCGAAGAGGCGACGGGGCTTGCCCAGGCGATCGACCTCGATGTCGTCAGCGGCTCGGTCGTCCCGGTCAATGATCCGCGACCGGCCACATTGCTCGGCACCGGCAAGATCGAGGAGATCAAGGCGCTGCTCAATGAGCGGGATTCCGGTCTCGTCATCGTCGATCATCCGCTGACGCCGGTGCAGCAGCGCAATCTCGAAAAGGAATGGAACGCCAAGGTCATCGACCGGACGGGCCTCATCCTCGAAATCTTCGGCCGCCGCGCCTCCACCAAGGAAGGCACGCTGCAGGTCGATCTCGCCCACCTGAATTACCAGAAGGGCAGGCTGGTTCGAAGCTGGACCCACCTTGAACGTCAGCGCGGCGGCGGCGGCTTCATGGGCGGCCCGGGCGAAACCCAGATTGAAGCCGACCGGCGGATGCTGCAGGACCGCATCATCAAGCTCGAACGCGAACTGGAGCAGGTCGTACGCACTCGCCAGCTCCACCGCGCCAAGCGCCGCAAGGTGCCGCACCCGATCGTGGCGCTGGTCGGCTATACCAATGCCGGCAAGTCGACGCTGTTCAACCGCATCACCGGCGCCGGCGTGCTGGCCGAAGACATGCTCTTTGCCACGCTCGATCCCACGCTTCGGCGCATGAAGCTGCCGCACGGCCGCACCGTCATCCTGTCCGACACCGTCGGCTTCATCTCCGACCTGCCGACCCATCTGGTCGCCGCCTTTCGGGCGACGCTCGAAGAAGTGCTGGAAGCCGATCTCATCCTGCATGTCCGCGACATGTCCGATGCCGACAACCAGGCCCAGAGCTCCGACGTCATGCGCATCCTTGGTGATCTCGGCATCGACGAGGCCGAAGCCGAGAAGCGGCTGATCGAGGTCTGGAACAAGATCGACCGCCTGGAGCCCGAGGTGCACGACACCATGGTGCAGAAATCGGCCGGCGCCAGCAACGTCGTCGCGGTCTCGGCCGTCAGCGGCGAGGGCGTCGACACGCTGATGGATGAGATCAGCCGCAGGCTCTCCGGCGTGATGACCGAAGCGACCATCCGCCTTCCGGTCGACAAGCTAGCGCTGTTGCCCTGGCTCTACGACCACGCGATCGTCGATGCCCGCGAGGACAATGAGGACGGCTCGATCACGCTCGACCTGCGCCTCTCCGAAACCGAAGCCACCGAACTCGAACGCCGCATCGGCAATGGCGCGAAGTCTTCGAAGGAAGATTGGGAGCGGTGAGTCACTCCCTTCTCCCCAGCGGGGAGAAGGTAGCCCGAAGGGTCGGATGAGGGGGCCGCACGGTACACCCTTCATGCTGCCCTTCGCTTGCGCTCAGCGCACTCGCTCCTGGCGTCGCTCACCCCCTCATCTGCCTGCCGGCATCTTCTTCCCGCTGGGGAGAAGGGAGATGTGGCAACGCTCTGCTCACTCAGCCTGACCGCCTTGAGCCGAGCATGACGGAGAGTGGGGTTGGCTTCTTGCCAAACTTAGGCCGATCTACCCAGCCACGAGCGCTCTTTCAATCGCCTTGGCCGCTTGCCAGATCTCCTCCATTCGCTCGAGACTGGCCGCTTCCAGTGTCTCGCCTCCTTTATCAAGAACATTCTCTATATGGCTGAACCTACGCCGAAATTTCGTGTTCGTCCCGCGCAGCGCCTGTTCCGGATCGGTCTTCACATGCCGGCCGATATTGACAACCGCGAAGATCAGGTCGCCGAGTTCGTCACTGACCTTCGCGCGATCGCCTTCGCTTAATGCTACCCGCAATTCGCCGATCTCCTCTTCGATCTTGTCGAGGATCGGTTCCGGCGCCGACCAGTCGAAACCGACTTTCGCGGCGCGTTCCTGCAGCTTCAACGCTTCGGTCAAAGCGGGAAAACTGCGCTGCACCGAGCCGAGAAAGCCGCCGTTGAAATCCTCGGTGATCCCCCGCCTGGACCGGCGCTCTGTACGCTCGCGTTTTTCCGCCTGCTTGATCTCGTCCCACTGTTTCTTCACCGCATCCGACGTATCGGCGGCCGAGCGGGCAAAGACATGTGGGTGGCGGCGGATCATCTTGGTGGTGATGGCGTTGACCACGTCGCCGAACGAGAATTCGCCGGCCTCCTCGGCCATGCGGGCATGGAAGACCACCTGCAGCAGCAGGTCGCCCAACTCGTCGCAAAGATCGTCCATATCGCCGCGCTCGATCGCATCGGAGACCTCATAGGCCTCCTCGATCGTATAGGGCTTGATCGTCTCGAAGCTCTGCTCGATGTCCCAGGGGCAGCCGGTTTCGGGATGGCGCAGCGCCGCCATGATCTCGATAAGCCGTAAAATCTCTGTGGAAGGTTCCATGGTGCCTCGGTTCAGCGGCCTCAGTTGAGCGGTATGTCGTTGGCGCTCTTCGACGACTGGTAGGTGGTGGAAAGCGCGTCGTAGCGCGCCTTGATGCGGGCGGTCTGGGACTGCAGCGCGGTCTTCAGCTGAGCCTCTTCGGTCGCGACGAGATCGGCGATGGCAAAGCTGTTCCAGAAGGCGTTCTGCCTGCGATAGCCGCCGGGTTCAAGCCCGAAGACCTCCTTCAGGATCTTCAGGTCGTGCGGAATGGCGAAGGCATCGCGGGAATCTTCGTGGCTGAAAAAATAATAGAAATTGTCGAAGCCCGCCCAGGTGATCGCCGACATGCACATGGTGCAGGGTTCGTGCGTCGACAGGAAGATCAAATCCTTGGTCGCCGGCTTGTCGCCAAGCTCGTAGAAGCGCTTCAGCGTATGCACTTCGCCGTGCCAGAGCGGATTGTCGAGCTCGTTGTTGGTCTCGGCGACGACGAGCGAAAGATCGGATTTGCGCAGGATCGCCGCGCCGAACACCTTATTCCCCAGTGAAACGCCGCGCTCGGTCAGCGGCAGGATATCGTCTTCGACAACGGAAAGCAGGCGGGCGGCGATGGTTTTGTCGGGCATTGATCTCTCCGGTTTTCCCTCAGTCTATCGCCTCGGCGGCGCAAGTGAAATGCGCGAAACGCCGGTGGACGTCTTTTGTCACAGGCTTTACAATGCGCTGCAGCAAATGCGCTCACTTGTGCTGTTTTGGTCAGCATGGGTGACTTTTCTCAAATCGCTAATGAGACGAGCAAAAGAATACCCGCTTGCTGGGGCTTTCGAATTTCTGTTCCTTCAATCCCTTGTCGATCAAGGGCATAGTCTGGCAACTTCGAAGTGGATTGATGATGTCTCCCAAGACTGAGCAGCTTTCGGTATTTCCAGCCTTCTTTCGCGTGGAAGGCCAGAAGACGGCTGTCTTCGGCAATGGCGACGAAGCGTTCGCCAAGGTGCGGCTGCTCTTGAACACACGGGCGCGGATCGTTGCCTATGCCGATCGGCCGCAAGCCGATTATCACGCCTTCCTGATCGCCAACCGTATCGAGACCGTGCGCACCGGCTTTTCCGCCGAGCAGGTCGAGGGATCGGCGCTGGTCTTCGCCGCCACCGGCAATGAGGCTGACGACCGCCGGATTGTCGATGCCGCCCGCACTGTCAGAATTCCGGCCAATGCCGTCGATCAGCCCGATTACTGCGATTTCTTCACGCCGGCGCTGGTCAATCGCGCCCCCGTCGCCGTTGCGATCGGCACCGAAGGGGCGGGGCCGGTTCTGGCGCAAATGATCCGTGCGCAGATCGATCAGCTTCTCTCCCCCTCGCTCGGCCGGCTTGCCGGCCTGGCGACGAGCTACCGCAAGGCCGTTGACCAGCTCGTTCCGCGTGGCGTCACCCGCCGCGTCTTCTGGCGCCGCTTTTTCTCCGGCGCCGTGGCCGATGCGATCGCCAACGGCAACCTGCCGCAGGCCCGCCACGCCGCCGACCGGCTGTTGGGCTCGATGGACAAAGTCGCCGGCCATGTCTGGCTGGTCGGTGCCGGTCCCGGTGCCGAGGATCTTCTGACGCTACGCGCCCAGCGCGTAATGATGGAAGCCGACGTCATCGTCTATGACGCGCTCGTGCCGCAGGCGATCGTCGATATGGGCCGCCGCGACGCCGAGCGGCTTTCCGTCGGCAAGCGCAAGGGCTGCCATTCGAAATCGCAGGAAGAGATCAACGACCTGCTGGTCGACCTCGGTCGCCAGGGCAAGCGTGTCGTCCGCCTGAAATCCGGCGATCCGCTGGTCTATGGCCGGGCAGGCGAAGAGATGGCGGCAATGCGCGCTGCCGGCGTCACCTATGAGGTGGTGCCCGGCATCACCTCGGCTTTCGCCGCCGCCGCCGATTTCGAGCTGCCGCTGACGCTGCGCGGCGTTGCCTCCTCGCTGGTCTTCACCACCGGCCATGATTTGACCGGCGACGTGCTGCCCGATTGGGCAAGCCTTGCCGTCTCCGGCGCGACGATCGCCGTCTATATGGGCCGCACGGTTGCCGCCTCCGTTGCCGAGCGGCTGATGCAGGCCGGCATTCCCGCCGAGACCACCGTCGCCGTCATCGAGAATGCCAGCCGCACTGAGCGCCGCCTGCTGCATGGCACGCTCGCCGATCTGCCCGACCTGCAGCACCGCGACGAGCTGACCGGTCCGGTCATGGTCATTATCGGCGATGCGGTCGCCGGCGCCAATTTCGAACTGTCCGAGCCGCTGGTGCGTGCGAACGCCCGGCTCGAGGAACTTGCAAGGAGCTAAACATGGTAGACAAGGTTCTGACGGCCAACCGGCTGACGGACGGCATTGCCGTCTGGCTGGATGCGAAGGGCGCGTGGTCCACCTCGCTGCAGGAGGCGCTAGTCGCCCGCCATAACGAAGCCGTTGAAGCGCTGGAAGCCATCGGCAAGAAATCCTATGCCGATAACGAAGTCGTTGACGTCGCCGTCGTCGAAGTCCAGGACACCAACGGCAGTCTCTGGCCGCTTCGCCTTCGCGAGCGCATCCGCGCCCAGGGTCCGACCATGGAATATGCCCCGGGCTACGCTCCGGCCGATCCCGAATTCATTGCAGTCTGAGGAAGACGATGTACCGTTACGACGAATTTGACCATGCCTTTGTCAGCGAGCGCGTCGAGCAGTTTCGCGACCAGGTTCAGCGCCGCCTTTCCGGCGAACTTGCCGAGGATGCGTTCAAGCCGCTGCGCCTGATGAACGGCGTCTACCTGCAGCTCCACGCCTATATGCTGCGCATCGCCATTCCTTATGGCACGCTGAGCGCCCGCCAGCTGCGCATGCTCGCCCATATTGCCCGCACCTATGACCGCGGCTATGGCCATTTCACCACGCGCCAGAACCTGCAGTTCAACTGGCCGAAGCTGTCGGAAATCCCCGATGCGCTCGCCGATCTCGCAAGCGTCGAGATGCATGCCCTGCAGACCTCGGGCAACTGCATCAGAAACGTGACGGCCGATCACTTTGCCGGTGCCGCCGCCGATGAGATCGCCGATCCGCGTCCCTATGCCGAAATCCTGCGCCAGTGGTCGTCGGTCCATCCGGAATTCTCCTTCCTGCCGCGCAAGTTCAAGATCGCCGTCACCGGCGCCGACCGCGACCGCGCCGCGATCCAGGTCCACGATATCGGCCTGCATCTGAAGAAGAACGACAAGGGCGAGATCGGTTTTGCCGTCTATGTCGGCGGTGGCCAGGGCCGCACGCCGATGATCGCCAAGCTGATCCGCGACTTCCTGCCCGAAGAGGACCTACTCTCCTACACCACGGCAATCGTTCGCGTGTACAATCTGCACGGCCGCCGCGACAACAAGTACAAGGCCCGCATCAAGATCCTCGTGCACGAAACCGGCGCCGAGGAACTGGCGCGCCAGGTGGAAGTGGAATTCGCCGCGCTGAAGGATAGCGAGCTGAAGCTGCCGGAAAAGGACGTCGAGGCGATCGCCAGCTATTTCGCACTGCCGGCTTTGTCCGAGCGCGCCGAAGGCTGGGAAAACCTCGCCCGCTGGAAGAAGGCCGATCCGGATTTCGCCCGCTGGGTGCAGCAGAACGTGCAGCCGCACAAGAACCCCGATTACGGCATGGTGACGATCTCGCTGAAGCCGATCGGCGGCATTCCGGGGGATGCTACCGACGCGCAGATGGATGCGATCGCCGATCTCGCCGAAGAATATGCCTTCGACGAAATCCGTGTCAGCCATGAGCAGAACCTCATCCTGCCGCATGTTGCACTTGCCGATCTGGAAGCCGTCTATCGCGGCCTCGTCGCCATCAATCTGGCCGAAGCCAATGCCGGCCTGATCACCGATATCATTGCCTGTCCGGGGCTGGACTATTGCGCGCTCGCCAATGCGCGCTCCATTCCGCTGGCGCAGGAAATCTCCCGCCGTTTCGGCAATGCCGAACGCCAGGCCGAGATCGGCGAGCTGAAGATCAAGATCTCCGGCTGCATCAATGCCTGCGGCCACCACCATGTTGGCCATATCGGCCTGCTTGGTGTCGAGAAGAAGGGCGCCGAACTCTACCAGATCACCCTCGGCGGTTCCGGCGACGAACATACCTCGATCGGCGAGATCATCGGCCGCGGTTTTGAGCCCGACCGGGTGACGGACGCGATCGAGACGATCGTCGACACCTATCTCGGCCTGCGCCTCGATCCATCGGAGATCTTCCTTGCCACCTATCGCCGCGTCGGGCCGCAGCCTTTCAAGGCTGCGCTCTACGGCTCAACCGCCGAAGCGGCATAAGGAGGCGATGATGACGAAGATCTGGAGAGAAACCGGTTTTGTCGAAAACGATCCCTGGGTGATCGAGACCGACGAGGCGAAGGCGACCGGCGAGCAGAAGCCGCTGCTCAGCCTCGACGAGCTGATCGCCAAGGCCGACGTAAGCAACGATGTCGGCCTCGGGGTGCTGATCAAGCCGGCCGACGATGTGCGCCGGCTGGAGCCCTATCTCTATCGCCTCGAAATCGTTGCCGTCGCCTTTCCGGCGTTCAACGACGGGCGGGCCTTCAGCCATGCCTCGCTGCTGCGCCAGCGCCTCGGCTACACCAACGAGCTGCGCGCCGTCGGCGACGTGCTGATCGACCAGGTGCCGCTGATGCTGCGCGTCGGTATCGACAGCTTTTCCGTCAGCAACGCCACGGCGCTGAAGCGGCTTTCCGAAAACCGTCTTCCCGCCATTCCCCATCATTATCAGCCGGCGGTGCGTGACGCCGAAGCCGGCAAGGGCTATAGTTGGCGCCGTCAGGCGAAGCCGGCCGCATAAGCGACCGATCCGCCTTTTTACGATGAGCGGAACGGTAGCATGAAGACATTCGAAGTGGCGGTGATCGGTGGCGGTCTCGCCGGCATGATCGCCGCAATCGCGCTTGGTCGCGGTGGCCGTAGTGTGGCGCTGGTGGCGCCCGTCGCGGCAAAAGAGGACCGGCGCACCACAGCGCTGATGGATCAGTCGATCCGCTTCTTCGACCGGCTGGCGCTCTGGGAAAAGCTGCGCCCGGCAGCCACGCCTCTCACCAGCATGCGCATCGTCGACGGCACTGACCGGCTGCTGCGCGCGCCGACGACCACCTTCCGCGCCGCTGAGGTCGGCCTCGATGCCTTCGGCTATAATTTCCCCAACAAGGCGCTGATCGACGTCCTCGAAAATGCCGTCGCCGACGAGGGCAATATCACCGGCTTCACCGATATGGCCGAATCGATCGCGATCTCCGCCGAGACCGTGTCGATCACGCTTGCGGGCGGCGAGATGCTTTCAGCCGATTTTGCCGTCGGCGCCGACGGCCGCGGCTCGAAGCTGCGCGAGACGGCAGATATCGGCGTGCGCAACTGGTCCTATCCGCAGTCGGCGATGGTGCTGAATTTCGCCCATTCGCTGCCGCACCAGAACATCTCGACCGAATTCCATACCAAACATGGCCCCTTCACCCAAGTGCCGCTGCCCCAAGGTCGCTCCAGCCTCGTCTGGGTACAGGACCCCGCTGAAGCAGCAAAGCGCCTGGAATTGCCGCTTGCCGAACTCGGCGCCCTTGTCGAGGCGCGCATGCAGTCCATGCTCGGCAAGGTCGATGTGGAGGAGGGCGTCCAGGTCTGGCCGCTGTCCGGCATGATCGCCCATCGTTTCGGCAAGGGGCGCATCGCGCTGATCGGCGAGGCCGCCCATGTCTTCCCGCCGATCGGGGCGCAGGGGCTGAACCTCAGCCTGCGCGATATCATGGCGCTGACCGAGATCCTCTGCGACAGGGCGGAATTGCCGGTGCCGGCCGATGCCGGCGAAAGCTTCGACCGCAAGCGCCGCGCCGATATCATGACGCGCACGGCCAGTGTCGATCTTCTCAACCGCTCGCTGCTTTCGGATTTCCTGCCGGTGCAGATGCTGCGGGCTGCGGGCCTGCATATCCTCTCGGCGATTCCGCCGCTGCGCAATATCATCATGCGCGAAGGCATCGAGCCCGGCCGCGGCTTGCGCGATATTCCGGGTGCTCTACGGGAAAAGCTGAAGCGGAAGAAGGCCTGAGCGGATCACGATCAGCCAGAGCGAAACGCTGACCACCGAAAGCACCGTTGTGATCAGGATCGTCGCCGAGGCGCGCTCCTGCCACACACTATATTGCTGGCCGATGACGAAGACGTTGGTCGCCGTCGGCAGCGAGGCGAGCAGCACGGCTGCCTGGATCCACACCGGCTCGAACCCACCGACCGCTGTCAGTGCCAGGAAAACCGCGACCGGGTGCAGGATCAGCTTCGCCGGCACGATGTAGCCGATCTCAGCCGGGATCCGCTTCAGCGAAGAAAAACGGAAATGCTCTAGGCGCATGTCGGCTCAAAAAAGCACGCCGATCAATCCACATTTGTTGGCCCATGGTCCAACTATACTTCATCAACCCATACACCGAAGATGCCGCCGACGGGAGAGCTACAGAAGCAACAATCCCGCGATTACGAAGTGTGACCTTAGCAATCGGCATCGCGCCGGCGGAGATGAGCAAATGGCACAACAGGATAACTTCGGAATTAGCAGAGCTGATTTTCTAAAAGGGATGGCGACGACGGGCCTGACGGTGGGTCTCGTCGGGCGCTCGTCAGCAGCATCCGCGCAGGATGCCCCACCTGTTTCGCCGAGCGGAAGCGCCGCAAAACCGGCCACCAAGGCGACGACCGAATATAACGCGCTTTATCGCAACGGCCTTCCATTCGATGATGTGGAGGATTTCAAGGACGCCCATCGCGGGCTTTTGGCGGCACTGCCGGACCCGGCGATCATCAACAATGCCGAAGGCGTTCCCGTCTGGGACCTCAGCACCTATTCGTTCCTCGGCACATCCGATCAGGACGATGCGCCCGATACGGTCAATCCGAGCCTCTGGCGCATGGCCAAGCTCAACATGATTCACGGCCTGTTCGAAGTCGTTGACGGCGTCTATCAGGCGCGGGGTTATGACCTTTCGGTGATGAGCATCATCCGCACCGATACCGGCTATATCGTTATCGACCCGCTCGTCAGTTCGGAAACGGCCTCGGCCGTCTGGAAACAACTGGTCATCCCGAAGCTTGGCGACAAGCCGATTGTCGCGGTCATCTACACGCATAGCCATGTGGACCATTATGGTGGTGTGCGTGGGCTGGTGAACCAGGCCGATATCGATGCCGGCAAGGTCAAAATCCTGGCGCCGGAGGATTTCACCGAAGCGGCCGTCGGCGAAAACATCATTGCCGGCAACGCCATGAGCCGGCGCGCAAGTTATATGTACGGCAACCTACTGCCGCGCGGTGCGACCGGCCAGGTCGATGGCGGCCTTGGCAAATCCACCTCTTCAGGCGAAATCGGACTGGCATTGCCGACCGATTGGGCGACGGAAACGGGGCAGAAGATCAACATCGATGGCGTTGAGCTGCAGGTGCTGATGGCGCCGAATTCCGAGGCGCCGTCGGAATTCATGTTCTACATTCCCCGCTACAAGGCATTCTGCGCCGCGGAAGACGCCTGCCATACGCTGCACAATCTCTACACGCTGCGCGGCGCAAAGGTTCGCGACGGGCTCCTCTGGTCGAAATATCTGCAGCAGGCGCTAGACATGTTCGGCGGCGAGACGGAAGTGCTTTTCACCTCGCATCACTGGCCGACCTGGGGCAATGACAAGGTTGTGGCTCATATCGAAAAGCAGCGCGACTTGTTCCGCTTCATCCATGACCAGGTGATGCGCATGGCAAACAGCGGCATGACCCCGAAGGAGATCGGCGAAGTCATTCGCCTGCCGCAGGAGCTGGCGACCACGTGGGCCTGCAGAAGCTATTACGGCACGGTCTATCATGACGCTGTGGCGCAATATAACCTTCGCCTCGGCTTCTTCGACGGCGTTCCGGCCACGCTTCACCAATTGCCGCCGACCGATGCCGGCGCCCGCTATGTCAACTTCATGGGCGGTGCTGACAATGTGCTGCGGCAAGCGAAGGAATCCTTCGACCAGGGCGACTATCGTTGGGTTGCCGAAGTGGTCAATCACGTCGTCTTTGCCGATGCCAACAACATCGCCGCAAAACAGCTCCTCGCCGATACCTACGAGCAGCTCGGCTATCAGGCCGAATCCGGCCCGTGGCGCAACTTCTATCTGACGGGGGCACGCGAGCTTCGCCAAGGCGTTACAGAACTGCCGACGCCGAACACGGCAAGCCCGGATACGATCAAGGCCATGCCGATCGAGATGTTCTTCGACTTCCTCGGAGTGCGGCTGAACGGCGACCGCGCTGCCGGCAAGACCATCAACATCAACATGGAACTGACCGACACGAACCAGAAATATGCGGTCGGCGTTGCCAACGCCGCCATCCACTATTCCAAGGACAAGACGCTTTCGGACGCCGATGTGTCGATCGTCACCACCCGCGAGGCGTTGAACGACGTGATGCTCGGTACTTCGACGATGGAAAAGCAGGTTGTGGAGGGCAAGGCCAAGCTAACTGGCGATCCGAAGAAGCTGGCAGAATTCGTCGGCCTGCTCGACAACTTCGAATTCTGGTTCAACATCGTCACAGCGTGACGGGGGGCTAAGGCATGTGCACCATATGCTCGCTGACCATCGAGTTCTCCGTCGAGCATCCACTTGCACTTGCGGTGGCTGTAGCAACCCGGCAGGCGATCGACGAGGATCTCCTGCCGGAGCCTCCCATCGGCGAAGTCGACATGGGTCAGTCCCGTCACGCGGCGGTCGTGCTTTTGACGACCCTGCAGCAGCGGCTTGAACAGGATCTTTCGAGTTCAAAGCTGGCGGCTCTTCCAAACTTCTTCGTCCTGATGATCGAAAGCAGGACGTGGGGCTACTTCCTTCCAACGCCTAGCGGTTTCGACGTTCGGGCCGATCCGCCGGCCCCCCGTGTCGAACCTGACGTGGATGGGATGAGAGACTGCATCGTCATTGTCTCCCAGGAGGGCGCTGCAGCCCTGACCAACGGGCAGCTTACATTTCTGCACTCAGAACAGACCGGCGTCCTGGTGGTCGATGGACCGGATCTATCTGTCGGCAATGTGCGATCGGCCTTTTCGGCAGCTTATCCGGTCGGACGGTTCAGCGAGTTCGTCTGCGCCGAGGTCGCATGAAACTCATTGGCGGCACAGAGCGCCACCAATCACAGTTCAGATGTCGGATCAACAGGCAGCGGAAGGCGAAAGGAAGCCCATGCATCGTTCGATCAAACATTTCCTTGGGATGCTGGCAGCGTCTGTTTTCACTCCGGGGGCTTATGCCGCGGATCTGCTGCCCGTAACGGCGCCGCAGCCCGTTCCCCGAGATCCCGGCCAATGGACGTTTTCGTTTTCGCCCTACTTCTGGGCGGCGGGACTGGACGGCGAGACGCAAGTCTTCGGGCTTCCCACCGTCGATATCCACCAGGACTTCGGCGACATCCTGTCGGACCTCGACTTTGCGTTCATGGCGGCGGGCGATGCCAGATATGACCGGTACAGCATTTTCACCGATCTCAGCTACGTCCGCGTGACGACCAGTTCGGCTTCGCCGCGCGGCGTCGTCGCAGACGAAGTCAGGCTGAAATCGGAGACGTTCACCGCAATGCTGGGTGGTGCCTACACGGTCTACGAGGATCAGAATGCGCGGCTGGACGTTCTCGCGGGTGCTCGCTTCTGGCACGTCGAAACGCGTGTCGGCCTGAGCGGCGGGCTGATCGGCAGCCTGTCGAAGACCGATTCCGCAAACTGGGTCGACGCCATCGTCGGCATCAAGGGTAGCTACTCCTTCACCGACAAGATCTACGCGACCGGCTGGGGAATGATCGGTGCGGGTGGGGCGGACCTCGACTGGGACGTTCTCGCGGGCCTTGGCTACAAGTTCAATGACACCGTTTCCGCCGTGGCCGGCTGTCGCGCGCAGGGCGTGGACTACAGCAGCGATGGGTTTTCCTACGACGTCATCCAGCATGGACCGATCATCGGGATGACCGTGAGATTCTGACGTTGGAGTACCTCGCCAAAAAAACTATCCAATCCGATCGCGTCGCTGATAACTACGACTCCGGCTATGGCCCCGACGAGGGCGAGAGAGCCATGGTCAACATCCAGCCTGTCGTTCCGATCGATCTCAACGATGACTGGAAAGCGGCCGACGTCTACCGGACTGATCGGGGGCGTCGGCCCCGCGCTGCTGCCCTGATCAACGCTAACCAAGGTTCGATCCATGCGCCACATCTCCCGAGTGCTTATCTTGGTTGCCTCGATCCTTCTCGGCGTTCATCCGTTAGTCTTCGCCGCCGAAAGCGCCGCATTGACGATGGCTGCAATCCTCCCGAAGCCGCATACCGGCGATCTCGACGCGATGACGAAGCTGCGGCTGATCCGTATTCTCGTTCCCTACAGCAAGACGATTTATTTCCTCGACAAAGGCCGCCAGTTCGGAACGGCCGTCGAGTTTGGTACCGCGCTCGAGACAGCACTAAACGAGGGAAAGAAGAAAGAGATCGAGCGCATGCGGATCGCCTTCATTCCGACGCCGCGCGACCGGCTGATCCCTGCTCTCAACGAAGGGCTGGGCGATATCATCATGGCGAACATGACGATCACGCCCAAGCGACTGGAGCAGGTCGATTTCAGTGCACCGATCTACGAGCACGCAAGCGAAGTTTTAGTTACGGGACCGTCAGCCCCAGCAATCGCAAGTCTCGACGACTTATCCGGCAAGGAGATCTCCGTCCGGGAGACCAGCAGCTACGACGAGCATCTTCTTGCTCTGAACGAGCGCATGAAGGCGGAGGGCCGGCCCAAAGTCCAAATGAAGGTCATCGACGAAAACCTCGAGGACGAGGACCTCATGGAGATGGTCAATGCGGGACTACTGCCCTGGACGATCGTCGACCAATACAAGGCCGACATTTGGACGAAGGTGTTCACCGATCTCAAGGTGCGTTCGGATATCGCGATCTCGACCGACGGTCATATCGCTTGGGCGATCCGCAAGGACAGCCCGCAACTGAAGGCAGTGCTCGACAAGTTTGCTGGCGAGCACGAGGTCGGCACAACATTCGGCAACATGCTGCGCAACAAGTATTTCAAGAGCGACAAGATCCTCAAGCAGGCCTATTCCCCCGAGGATGTCGCGCGCTTCAAGACGCTCGTCGACATATTCCGGGTCCATGCTGGGGAATACT
Source organism: Rhizobium sp. NZLR8 (assembly GCF_019685025.1). Taxonomy (NCBI): domain Bacteria; kingdom Pseudomonadati; phylum Pseudomonadota; class Alphaproteobacteria; order Hyphomicrobiales; family Rhizobiaceae; genus Rhizobium; species Rhizobium sp. NZLR8. The sequence continues at coordinate 267,164 of NZ_JABDVY010000007.1, forward strand.
CGTTCGACTACCTCATGCTGATGGCACAGGGCTATCAGGAATCGCAGCTCGACCAGAAGCGACGTAGCCCGCGCGGCGCTGTCGGGGTTATGCAACTGCTTCCGGCAACCGCCGCAGGAAAGGAGGTCGGCATCACAGGCATTGCCAAGAGCGAGGATCGGAACGTCGAAGCGGCCGCGAAATATCTGCGCCACCTTATCGACGTCTACATCGACGATCCGGGCATCTCGCCGCGCGATCGCCAGCTCATGGCGTTTGCGGCCTATAATGCCGGACCGGGCAACCTCAGGAAATTTCGCAAGAAGGCCGCCGAGCTCGGCCTCAGCTCGGATGTATGGTTCGGAAACGTCGAGAATGGTGCTGCTGCGATCGTTGGCCGGGAAACGGTGCAGTATGTCGGCAACATCTTCAAATACTACATCGCCTACAGCCTCCTGGAGGAAGAGACATCCGGCCGCAAGACGTCAGCAAAGACCGCACCGCAATCGCAAAACTGACGTCTAGGTCGGATCGTCCAGATGACAAGATTGCAAACTGCACCACCGCTCAATTCCGGCGCGCGAGAGGTTGCCCGCCCGTGGGAACCTCCGTATTTTAGTACGCTTGAATATTGACTCCACGTTGCATCGCGGATGCGACAAGTTTCAGGTGGTCGCAAGCGGTGGGTTCGAATCGTGCAAAGAGCGTGAAATATCAGGCGATAGGTCTGGCCTGCGCCCTTTTCCTTGCTGTTTCGCTTACTGCATTCGTCGCGAAACAGGCGGTCGCGCAAGTCGGCCCGCATCCCGTCAGCCGAGTCCTGCTTATCTACGAAAACGAAAGCACTCTGACAGCCGCTGTTGAGGTGGCGCAGGGCCTTCGTGCAAGCATGTCAAAGGCCATGCCGGCCGATATAGAAATCTACAGCGAGTACCTCGACACCGTACGTTTCCCTTCCCCCGCCAACGTCGCCCGCCTTACGGATTATTTGACTTCGAAATACCAGGGAATGACGTTCGATGTCATCCTGACGATTGGACCGGGAGCGTTGAAATTCGCGCTTGATCATCGCACCGCAATCGGAGGCGGCGCGCCGATCGTGTTTGGAGCCGTGACTGACAATTCGATCCGCAACAATAATTTACCCGCCGATGTGAAAGGCGTCGTCAGCCACTTTGATGTGGGCAAGACGATCGGCCTTGCCCTCACGTTGCAGCCCGATACAAAGCAGATCGTCGTCGTCACCGGCTCGTCGGCCTTCGACAAAAGTTGGCAAGTCTCTGCGCGTGCTACCCTGCGCGACGCCTATTCGGGTGTTCCAGTGACTTATCTTTCGAACTTGCCGATCGAAGGTTTCATGGATGCTGCGCGCAATGCAGCGGACCAGACGATCTTTCTCGTCCTGACGATTTTTGAGGACGCCGACGGCAGAAAATTCATTCCACGCGATGCTGCGGGGAAGATTGCTGCCGTCGCTCGGGTGCCGGTCTATTCGGTCTACAGTTCATATTTCGGCGCCGGGGCCACGGCTGGCTACGTGGGGACTTTCCAGGCGGTCGGGGAGCAGATGGGCTCACTTGCGGCAAGGGTGCTTAAAGGCGATCTCAATGCATCGCAGACGAGCTTCGTCGGGGATGGCCCGCTGGTGGACTGGCTGCAGGTCCGTCATTTCGGTATCGACCCGGAGCGCATTCCGCGGAATGCTGAAATCGTGAACTTTCAGCCGTCCGTCTGGGAACGATACCGCCCCCAGATATTAGCCATTCTCGCTGTCATTGTTCTACAAACCGCTACGATTGTGGCGCTGTTCTTCGAGCGCCGACGCAAGGTCCGGCTTCAGGCGGAGCTTAACCTCGAACGCCTTGAACTAGCCTACATCTCGCGAACGGCCCAGCTCGGGGAACTGTCCGGCGCGCTTGCGCACGAACTGAACCAACCTTTGACGTCCATTCTTGCTAATGCAGAGTCAGGGCGAAGACTTCTCGATAGTGATCCCTTGGACAGTGGCGAACTGCGGGAGATCCTCGGCGGTTCATCGCGGCCGTATGATGGAGAAAATGGGCGTCCGTAATGTTGCCGATCTCGTGCGCCTTGGAGCAACCCTCCATCATTAACGCAAACATTGGACACAAGGCCAATTCACTGCCCGCATTCTTTCTGTAATATGGTGTCATGGATACGCCGGGACCCAAGGTCGCGATTGTGGATGACGATGAGGTTGTTCGTCGCGCGCTGCGGCGAATGATAGCTTCGCTTGCCTATTCTCCGATCGAGTTCGGGTCCGGCGAAGCGTTCCTTGCTGAACTTCCAAATACGAAGTTTGCTTGCGCTCTAATCGACATGTATATGCCCGGCCTCAACGGAATCGACATTGTAGGAAGGATGCGGTCCGAAGGACGAGACATCCCTTCTATCATCATAACAGGCGGCGATGAGCCGAAGTTGGAAGCGCGCTGCTTCAAGGCAGGAGCCGCAGGATATATGGTCAAACCGATCGAACGTGACGCCATCGGCGAAGCAATACGGACATTGCTGCAATAAAGAACTTCCACAGATCCAGAGGGATTGAGCCGAGATTTTGTCGTCGTTCTTCGCGACCGCGACATCCAGTCTAATTAATGCATGTCGTTATTCCGGAACGGTGCAGCGGTTCCGGGGATATCGACATGCATAAAAACAACAGACTAACGCGCGTCACACGAATCAAATCGGATGCGACGCGCTTTAGTGCGGGCCTAACCCGATTCCGGTCAGTAGTCCCAGAAGGCCGGCACCCAACGAAAGGCGTCGCCGTCGACCGCCACCCGGCCAACGGACGGGAACGGCAGGTGAGTGGCCACCAGTTGCTCGCCGGTCTCCGCCAGTTCCCGCAAAAGACGGACCCGAACGCGAGCCGCCTCCTCGGGGTCGTGTTCGAAGCCGTTGTACCAGTCGGGGTGTTCAAACCCGACCGCGAACACGGCGTCGCCGGCAAACATCAGCCGTTCGCTGCCGGACGCCAGGCGGACCACGCTGTGCCCGGGGGTGTGGCCGCCGGTGCGATGAACGACCACGCCCGGCGCCACCTCGTACTCCTCATCGAACAGCCGCAAATGGCTGCGGTACTCTTTCGCGAACCGCTTTGCGGCCGCCCGAAGCGCGTCCGGGAACCCCGCCGGCATGGAGACCCGGGAGAAATCGGGCGCCTCCCAGAACTTGACCTCGGCCGCCGCCACGTGGATCCGCAGGTCGGGGCGCAGCTGGTCCTTCACCCCGTCGACGAGTAGCCCGCCAATGTGGTCCATGTGCATGTGGGTCAGCACCACGTCGGTCACCGACGCGAGATCGATGCCGGCGGCCTCCAGTCGCTTGATCAGCTGCCCGGCCCGCGGCAAGTGCAAGTCCGGGTCGACCCCCAGCCCGGCGTCGAGGAGGATGGTCTGGTCGCCGCTGCGCACCACGACCACGTTCAGCGCCCAGTCGAAAGCGTCCGGCGGCAGGAACATGTCTTTCAGCCAGGCCGCTCGGGCGGCCGGATCGGCGTTGTGTCCCAGCATCGCAGTTGGCAGCGGTAACACTCCATCGCTGACCACCAGCACCTCAATCTCGCCGATCCGCACCGCGTAGCGCGACGGAACCAACTCGTCGGGCCGAGGTCTGCCAGAGTGTGCGGTGTTTTCCAGGCTCATCTTTGTCTCAAGGTTCATGTTCGTCTCCTTCTGACCGCCGCCTTAGACACGGCACCGACGACGCTACATGGAGGCGTGTTTGCGATCGATTGGGTCGAGGAATAAGGGCGAGTGGGGCCGAGGGACAGGGCGAGCTATACCACGGCATAGGTGCAGGCCTCGCTTTTTACTGCCGGCGGCGTGCTGATGAGCGCGCGGTCGATTAGATCAACGAATGCGGCAAGCCTGCTGAATGGGCTCGCCACAAATGTCATTTTTGCCATCGGCGGGCATTGAATCGGAAGGATTATTTTTCGGCCCCATCGCAAAAGAGCTGCTTCTTGTCCCGTTAAAAATGTCAGACCACAGGCGAGCTGCCACATGGCCGTAAAAAAACCCGCCGAGGCGGGTTTGTGGGAGATTTCGATATGATGCTCAGGTGGTGGAGTGTCCGAGTGGCGGCTAGCTCGGCGGCAAAATAACGAGTTGACGCCGCTTCATTTTGCGAACGACCATAAGCTTCACAACGGAAAGGACCTTTGAATGTTTGAGAAGCTTGATGCCACTGAGCTGCAGCGCCGCGAGGATGAGATTTTCTTCAAATTCATGGAACGGAAATGGGCGCTGGACGCCGTCGGCGTTCCGCCGACTCATGATAAATTGTTCTGCCTCCTCAAATGGCAGTTGGACGAAATTGAAGCGGCGAAAGCAAACTTGGAGGAGGCGACGGCCGCGGCCTGATGCGGCGAGTCCTTGCGGCATCACTGGCGAAAAATGTCAGCTTTGCGATAGATTCGCTCGAACCCGCCGAAATCATAGACAGGCGTGACGCCGGAGACGCGCTTCTCGGTTTTCGCGTAGTGCTCTTTTCCGCGGGCCAGCTTCCGGAAGGTGATGTGGTCCTTCAGGAACGCCCTGACGGACTCCTCCGAGTACGCGGTTACCGTGAGGCCGTTGCCGCTTCGGTACTGGATGGTCTCGAACACGCCAGCGCTCGCAAGGCGAATAACGGTGTCCGCCAAGGCCACCAGGCGCGTCGTCAAGAAATTCGTGGCTACGTAACCCGCAGGAGTGCCGACACCGGCGACTGCCTTGACGGCATCGACGTCCACGAGGAGATGCTCGAGCGTTGTCGACTTGCCGTCAGGCTTCGAAATGCTGAAAGGAATCTTTCCCTCCAGAATTCCATGAAGCTGGTTGACGAACGACATGAACGGAACGCAGTTTTTCAGAGGCACCATTCCCGGTGCGTCACCCGTTGTCGCCAAACTGTCGAGGCGCGCAACCAGACCTTCGATCTCTGCGCGCGAGAACAGATTTTTCAAGTCGTGATCCGACTTCTCGGTCGCCGCGGAAATGATGCCCGCATTGACGAGCTGTCGGACGACCTGAGGAGAGGCATCGAGACGTTCGCGAACGAATGCCATCGGCACGCTGTCCTTCCAGTTCGCGATGACGCCTTCCATCGTTTCAACCTCGATCGAGACCTTGATGTCACGAACCGACGTCGCGTCACCATTGAGCAGACCTGCGGCGTTTAGAAGCTTGCGCATTGTGGCAGGATGGATTCCGTACGTGGTGAAGGCACTACGCACGCTGTGGAACTTGCGAACCCCACCATGGCCGAGGAAGTTGTTCTCCGGACCCAGCGGATGGACGCTAAAGGCATGGTCGCGAACGAAGTTGACGAGGGTCCCGAACCCCGGCGGCTCCGCGTTTTCGTGCAGGAAATCGTAGAGCTCGCCGTAGAGCTTGCTTCCCACCGATTTATCGTCGGCGCCCTGATGGCGCTCGTCGAGTTTTTCAAGGAAATCTCGAAGACCGAGATATCCCTCTGAAAGCAGACCGAAGCCCGCTTTCGCCACGGCCCGGAGTTCCTCGGTTGGGCGAAGACGTAGTTCTGCTGTTCAGTGGCATGACTGGTGACATGCTGCCGCCGGGGATGAAGCGGCTGACGCGGATCGAGGACGAGAATGCGCGACTGAAGCCGTCTGGTTCCTTTCGGACAGAGGATATTCTGCTGTCAGATCAGCAGCCGGACCAAGGCATCCTCGTGTCGATCCATGTCAGACATCGCTTCTTAGGAGAACAAGGGCGGCTATCCCTGCAGACGGTCGGTATAATGGATTGGCATAGAAGCGAAGATTTCGCCCCTCTCATGCTTGTGATGAGCGCGGCAGTAAAAATGCCTGGATGCCATCCAGGGCAATCTAGTTCTGTCTCTTGGATTACCCACAATGCGGCCCCAATCTATGAAGACACCGTTGGCGAGACACAACGGGTAATACGGTTGCGTTGACAATGAAGGACTCATGTCCTTGTGGCATTTCCTCCATAGTGCCGCATTATCGCTTCGTGATAGCTCGGGCCAGTGCCTTCGCCTCTCTGCTCGCACTATAGAAGTAGCTCACCAGCCCTGGGGTCATTCCCGCAAACCAGAATCCGGCTATTCCACTGTCAGCACCGTTCTTGCCGATTAGAGGATTTCCTCGTTCATCGAGAACATCGAGGTCCGACAACATCTTCTTTAGGCCCGATGAGTATCCGGTTGCTGTAATCAAGTAGTCTGGCTCGGCCATTCCGCCATCGGCGAATAGCACCTTTCCGCCGGCAATGCGCACGACCTCGCCGACAATTTCCGTCCGACCATCCTTTAACGATTGGATCGCTCCGTCATCAACGGGAATGGCAACGTGCTCACGACGGAGCCTTGTCGCCGCACCAACGGCAGGCTCTGGCAGACCGAGCTTCCGTATGTCGCCGAATGCGAGCCGCTCCGTGATCTTGATAGCGAGATCGGAAGCCGAAGAAGGCAGCAGGTCCATCAACGGCGAGAGCCGATGAACTGCAATTCCCTTGAGCCGCTTGGGAAGGATGGCCGAACCTGAGCGCACCGACAGCCATATCTGGGCGGTTGGAACGCGGCAAAGGTGATTGACGACGTCGAACCCCGAGTTTCCGCCTCCGACTACGAGGACGCGCTTGCCACGATATTGTTTTGCATCGCCAAAAGCTGCGGCGTGCAAGCGTATCCCACTGAAAGTCTCACTGCCTTGAATGGCTGGCTCGACAGGCTCTCTATCTCTCCCAGTGGCAACGATAACGTTCGCCGCCTTGATAATGTCTCCGCTCACACTGATTTCGAAATTTCCATCAGACTGCCGTATCGAAGTGACATCCGCGCCGTAGTTTATTCTAAACGCGTGATGGCGGGCAAAATCGTCAAGATGACGTACCACGTCATCCCGCTTGGGGAAGGCGGGCGTCATCGGAGGAAATTTCAATCCAGGCAAATGCGAGACGCTGCGATGTGTGTTCAATGTGAGTTGAGGGTGGCGAGCACGCCAAGAACTTCCCAAGGCTTCGCCGCGATCCAATAGCAACGCGTTAACCCCCCGCTGCTTCAGGTGATACGCCACCGCAAGACCTGCCAGGCCCGCACCGACGATGACTGCCCGCTCGATCTGCGACAATGATTCCATGTGGCGACCATGGGCAAAGTCGGGTGTCCTGGCAACACCTACCCGAAGGCTATACAAAAGAGCGGGCTAATATTCGCTTTCCGTTAGATAACGAATCGAAAATATGAGCATGTAGTTGCTCAACCTGCCGGGGATAGACGTGCCGAACATCCGACGACTCTTCGACGAGATTATGGATCGTCGCCTGACAGCCATCCCGAACACCAGTGTTTCTGCTGATAAGAGGCTGGAACTGTGCCGCAAGCACGGAGATTTCGCGGTCGCCTACTCTACTGCCGTCCAGCGTGATCTCAAGCATTTCGGGGACGAGCAGGGCTATCTCGCGTATGCCACGAAGATGGGGCATACCTTCGTTCTTGGCGACCCCGTTGCGTGCAAACAGGATCGTGAGCGATATATCAGAGACTTCGTTTCCGCCGCTGCGAACCCATGTTTTGTGCAGATCGGCAGGGAAACGGCAACCGTCCTGGCGGAGCTCGGATACCGGGTGAACCATATGGGTGTCGATACCCACCTTTCGTTTGATACCCATAGTTTTGCTGGAAAGAAGAATGAAACGGTCCGTTATTCGGAGCGCTGGTTGATCAAACAGGGTTATGCGATCATCGAACGCGACGGGACCAGAACGCAGGCGGATCAGATCAAAGCGGTCTCGGACAACTGGCGTGCAGGACGGATAGTCAGCCGGCGGGAAATGCGCTTCCTGAACCGACCCTTCTTCCCGGAACTGTCGCCTCATATGCGCCGCTTCGTCATATTGGACCCGAAGGGCGCTCCCATTGCCCTCCTCGATTTCGATCCAATCTTTGAAGGTGGTGTCGTAGAGGGCTACACAGCGGCGTTCAAGCGCAAGCTGGCGGGGACAACGCCTCATGCGGAGGTCGGTCTCACCAAGTTCGCCGCAGACCGCTTTCGAGAGGAGGGTCACGCACGCGTGACGCTAGGCTTGTCGCCACTTGCCGCCATTGCTGAAAGCGGATTTTCAGAGAGCCGCTTCTGGCGGGCGCTTTTCGAACGAGCGTTCCGCTCTGACAGGGTCAATACGCATATCTTTAATCTTCGGGGCCAAGCGGCTTTCAAGCGGCGATTTCACGGGGAGGAGGTGCCAACTTACATCGCCTTCAAGAGGAGGACTCCGATGGAGATGGTCGCCCTGCTTCGCCTTCTAAAGACGCTCTGAAGTCCGCTCGGCGTTTCTATCACGGGCAGTTAGCCAAGTGCGACCACGGGTGGGATTGCTCTTTAACACCGATTCCAAGGAAGAAGTTCGTTGCGAGTGGGACTGTCGCGATGCTTGGCGATGATGCCTTTCAACCCATTGGAACGGGCGTTCGCCAATAATTCGTCGCCATCACCCTGGACTGCCTCGGAGAGCTGGATCGCGCGTCGACAAGGTTCCGTCCCTCGGGATGTGTAGCCAACTCGGTCTTCGACGCAGTCATGGCGTCGGCCTCCGGTCGAGCTTCTTCAGGGCGTCGACGATATTCCGATAGCGGACTGCGGGAAGTTGCGGCGGATGGCCAAGCTGCGGAATGGACTCGACGGCGTATCGGTCGGACGCCCAGGAGGCGAGGATGGACCGCTTCTCGCGCGCGTCGAGCAAGTCGCATCCGAGTATGTCTTCAGGATGCGCGAGGTGATCATGGAGGATGTGGGTCGCGGATATCACGTCGTCCAGCAGGTCGTGCGTAAACTCTCTTTCGTTTGGGGCCATTGTTCGATCTCCAGAAACCTATCGGCCGTGCGGCATTCGCGGGCAGCCCTCCGGAATGATCTGTTATCGCGATTTTTCGGTTTCAAGAAAGCGTCGACAAAATATTGTCTCTCTCGACTGCGAAGCGCCAGAAGCCTCTTGAAGCTGTCGAAAAGACAACTTCCTCGACATGGCGAGGGCTCTCGACAGAAGCGATGGTCGAACGCAATCGGAAGTTCGCGCAGTTCTCGAAAAGCATGGGGGAAGCAATCTGCGTCAACGCCGGCGAACTTGGGCGCGACGAGGCCAAGACTGCCACCACATGGTCAGCGCCAGTTCGAGACCCATCATCCGCCCGCGGTCCACCAGGGCCGCGGGAGCCGCCACCCTACGGCTCGATGCGCTTGATCGTAACCGCCCATCCGTGTGGCGACTTGTGAAAGCGCGTCTCGCGATAGCGCTCCGACTGCCGTTTCCAAGGGTAAAGCATTGCAAATTAATCCCTGGAACCTCTGGCTTTTCGGCGTGTTTTTATTCCACCCAACTGGAGAAAACACCAATGAAGAAAATCGTCATCCTTTCTGCCGGCCTGCTTCTCGCTGCATCCGGCGCATTCGCCCAGAGTGAAAAGCCGACGACGTCGCAGACGACCCCGGCGGTCAAAACCGAGCCCAATCCCGCTGCCCCGGTCGCGGGCAAGAACAGCTTCACGGAAGCGCAGGCGAAGTCCCGCATCGAAGAGGCCGGCTACGCGGACGTGGCCGGACTGAAGCTCGACGATCAGGGCATCTGGCGCGCGACGGCGTCGAAGGACGGCAAGCCGGCGAATGTCTCCCTGGACTTCCAAGGCAACGTAACGCTCGGCAAGTAAAAACAAACAACGGAGGAAATCTCAATGAGAACGATCACAGGACTTTACGATAGCTACGACGACGCGAAGGCAGCCGTGAAGGCGCTGGAAGATGCTGGCGTATCCTCGGATGACATCAGCATCGTCACCAACAAGGCGAACAGCGTCGACGTCGAAGGGCAGGGAACCCGTGCCGCTGAAGGTGCCGGGACTGGCGCTGGTGTCGGTGCCCTGGCCGGTGGGGCTGGCGGCCTTCTGACTGGTCTTGGCATGTTGGCGATCCCAGGCGTCGGCCCGGTCGTGGCGGCCGGCTGGCTTGCTGCCACGGCGGCCGGTGCCGTCGCAGGCGCGGTTGCCGGCGGCGCAGTCGGTGGCATCGTTGGTGCCATGGTGGAATCCGGCGTACCGGAAGAAGACGCCAACTTCTATGCTGAAGGCATCCGACGCGGTGGTTCGGTCGTAACCGCTCGGGTCGACGAAAGCCGGGTTGCTTCGGCCGAAGCAATCCTCAACAGTTCGCCGCGTGTCGACGTCGCAGCACGGCGGGCGAGCTACGCCGAGCAGGGCTGGACGCGTTTCGACGAAACGGCCGACCCGTATACGGAAGAGCAGATTGCCGCGGAACGCGACCGATATCGCCTGAACCGTCTGTAAGGCGCTTCGGACTCAGTTATCGGAAAGCCTCGCATAGCTGCGGGGCTTTTTGCTGACTTCTGCTGGGACCTTTTGAGACCTTTGGCGTTGTCCTCTCAAAATCGAGAGGAGAGCAAGATGTCATCGAAAGCCACCGCCGCAAAGCAGCGCGAGATCCAGCAACAGGTCGACAATGCCGACGAGAAGGCGAAGTCGAAGCCGAAGCCGTCCGGCGCTATGCAGGCAGGCGCGCGCCGCTATCCCGAACCGCCTTTTCCTGAGGTTCACCAGGCCAAGCCCGGCTCCGAAGCGGACCTTCCGCTCGCGCCCATGTACGACGCGCCTTTCTACAAGGGCTCGGAAAAGCTGAAGGACAAGGTCGCCATCATAACGGGCGGAGATTCGGGCATCGGCCGTTCGGTGGCGATCCTGTTCGCACGAGAAGGCGCCGACGTCGCGATCGTTCATCTCGACGAGGATCGGGATGCCGCGGATACCAAGGCGGCCGTCGAGAAGGAAGGCCGCAAGTGCCTTGTTATAAAAGGTGATGTCAAGGATGCGAAGTTCTGCCGGAATGCCGTCGCAAAGACAGTCAGGCACTTCTCCCGGCTCGACATCCTCGTCAACAATGCCGCCTTTCAGGTTCACTCCGCCGAAATCGAAGACCTGACCGAAGAACATTTCGACGAGACGTTGAAGACCAACCTCTATGGCTATTTCTACATGGCGAAAGCTGCGATCCCGCATTTGACGAACGGCTCGGTGATCATCAACACCGGGTCGGTCACGGGCTTGGAAGGCTCCAAGGAACTGCTCGACTATTCAATGACGAAAGGCGGCATTCATGCCTTCACCAAGGCGTTGTCCAGCCAGCTCGTACCGAAGGGGATCCGCGTCAATGCCGTCGCGCCGGGTCCGGTCTGGACGCCTCTCAATCCTTCTGACAAGCAGGCCGAGGACGTCGCGAAGTTCGGCAGCCAGACGCCGATGAAGCGGGTAGCTCAGCCCGAGGAGATTGCTCCGGCCTACGTGTTCCTCGCGTCACCCCAGATGTCGAGCTACATCACTGGCGAAATCCTGCCGATCGTCGGCGGCTACTGAGGCTGGCGCGATGCGAGGTTCAATCGCCATGCGCTCCGGGACGAAACCAAGGAGATGGCCAAAATCCAAGCTCAGGTGGCGATTGAGAGCCATGGCCATTAGCCTTGTAGTCCTGGCATTTCCGCCGCCTAGACATCGCGCGGCGATCCAATTATTGGTTTGTTCAGTCCAAAAATGGGTTCAAGATGTCGACCGTTGATTTCATGTTGTCCAAGCGTCAGCAGGCAATGTTGAGAGCGCTTATCATGCAACCAGAAAAGTGGTTTGGGACGTGAACTAGTTTCCATCGGCGGGCCCGGTGTCGGGGCCGGTCGGCGGGTGATCCAAGCATTCGATCAATCCGGCATCGTGGTGAAATCCTCGCGAGGCAATCAAATTCTCTACGCGATCAACACGCACAGCCCCATTTACGGAGAGCTGCGGTCAATCTGCGTGAAAACCCTTGGGCTGGCCGATGTCGTTGCGCGCGAACTCGCTTCTTTTGGCAACGGTATCGAACTCGCGTTTCTCTTCGGCTCGGTGGTCGTCGGCAAGGAACGAGCAGACAGTGACGTCGACCTGATGGTCGTATCCAACATGGACGTGTTTGACTTCGCAGAGGCGCTCAAGCGAATGGAAGATGTCCTGGGTCGGGCCATTGATCTCAATCTTCACATCCCTGCCGAATGGAAGGGTCTAGCCGGTGATCGCGTCGTGAACGCGATCGTAAATGGAGCGAAAATCGTTGTTATCGAGCGATGAAGCCAGTCGATGAAGCACAGCCCCCGTGTTCGTCTAAGCGGGCAAAAGCTGCCAGGGCGAGGGACTCCCATGTTGCGAAATCGACGGCGCATCGGCAATCCAAACACGGGATCGCGCTTCCTGAACAGGCTTCAATATCCTGGCGTAGTCGAGAGCTTTGCCAGTAAGTGCCGCGCGGACGGCCAATCCGATGGCTTGGCCGATTACCGGAGGGACAGCGTTCCCGATCTGTCGAGCCACCGAGTCCTTTCCGCCGGCAAACACTCACCAATCCGGGAATCCGCGCATTCTCAGCGTAAGCGACGGAAGGAACCCTTCACCAGCAAAGTCAGTCTCTTCTTGCGTAGGTGCGCAGTCGGCGACATTTGCGATCGCGATTCCCTTTCTTGCCCAACGAGCGGTCTCTTTCTCGCGCGATCCTCCCTTGCGTCCGACGACGGTAGACGCCAAGGCACCACCTAACTCGACGCCATTTCGAACGACAACTGTATTCCTTCTGGCTTCGATCAGGCCTGTACACCGTTCCATCCTTCGCAGCCATTAGATCGCCTATCGCATCACCCAGGTTGGTTCGCCATTCGGGGAAACTTGGGGGAGCTCTGAAGGAAGCCATGGCCGGTCAGCTCATTCCCACGATGAGCTTCCGGGTCCCCGCCATAGGGTTCTGCGACTGCAGCAGTGGGGGTAAGCTCGCCTTAGCGTCTCACACCAGGAACGCCTGCGCCTTCAGATGCTCGCTCCTGCAGTCGATGGAAGAGTGGGCCTCAGTTGGTCAGCTCTCTCCGCAGATCGCTCGGCATCTCTACGTCGAAATCCGGCACGAGGGACGGCGGCCATGTCAGTTGACGCGCGCTCTCTTCGGGCTGATGAATCGCGCTGGGATTCATGAGGGTCTCGTAGTCGAAGATCGTTCCCTTCAGAGCGGACCGCACGGCGAGTCCAATCGCCATCCCGATCGGCGGAGGTACCGCGTTCCCGATCTGACGTGCTGCCGAATCCTTGCCTCCGATAAACGACCAGTAGTCAGGAAATGCCTGCAGCCGGGCGGGCATCCTCAGAGTCAACGATGGAAGGAAGTCCGGTCCGGATTTGTCGGCTTGTTCCTGGGTCGGAGCCGCGTCACCTACGTTACGGATATCGATTCCCTTCTTCGCCCAGCGGCCCATCTCCTTGTCCCGCGCGCCGCCCTTGCGTCCGACCACCGTGGATGCCAGGGCACCGCGGAGTTCGACCCCGTTTCGCTTGACGATCTGAGTCCGAAGTGCCTCCGCCCATGCCGCGGCGCCCGTCCAGCCGTTCTCACTCATGAGGTCTTCCAAGGCGTCGCCCAGGTTGGTTCGCCACGCGGGGAATTTGGGCGGAGCACGAAACGCGCCCATCGCCGTGTTCTTCATGCCGACAATCAGAATACGGGTGCGCTCCTGAGGGACGCCGTAATCTTCTGCCTGCATCCGGATGATCTGAACTGCGTAGCCGGACTTGCGGAGCTTCTTCAGAAAGGAACCAAGATGGTCGGCGTGCCGCGCGTTCAAAAGGCCAGCTACGTTTTCGAAGGCAAAAGCTGCGGGCCTGATCTCGTCCACGGCCCGCGCACCTTCCGGCAGCAAGTCGCGGGGGTCGTCCTTACCGCGGCCCAGCCCTTCGATCGAGTAGGGCTGACATGGAAGACCTCCGACAAGCAAGTCGACACCGGCCGCCCGGTACTGTTTGAAATCGACCTCGCGCATGTCCGCTTCCACGACCGGCCAGAACGGCCGGTTCTTGCGAAGGGTTGCGGCGGCGTCCTTGTCGAATTCGATGAGCGCGAGTGGATGATAGCCGGCCCTTTCAAGGCCGATAGCCATGCCCCCAGCGCCGGCGCAAAGTTCAATCACCGTCAGATGCGGTCTTGGGAGCGTGGAAACAGGCTTTGGGGAAGTGGACCCGTCGACCTCCAGAGGCGGCTTCGCGCTCGTGACGCTTTGCAGGCAGTCGACCAGAGTTGTATGCACGCGACGGAATTCCGTGGTGTTGTCGAGTGCATAGCCGTGCGCACCGCCCAATTCGCCGGCAGCGACCTTGGTCAGGGCGAGATAGGCCAGGGCGACGTCGCGCGCATCGGTTCCGTTCGGAAGGGCCAGCGCATCCTCAACCGTTGCCGGCTGCGCCCCCCAGACTTCATTAAAACGCGGAAGAACATCGGTCGCCATTGATCGCGCGCTCGCCATATAATCCCTGCGGACATCGGCGGCAAGCTTCGACTGGAGGAGATCGACAGTTGTCATGATTTCGCCGACCTGCTTGTCGATCAGCTTCAAGGATTCTGACATGCGGCGCGTGGCGGCGGCCTTCGTGTGGCGCAGCCCGATCTTCGACTGCAGTTCGGTGCACGAGAGCTTTTGACGCTTGGATTCGGCGCGGATCGCCGCGACGTCTTTCGTTCCGATCGAAGCTCCAGCTTCCATCCGCGACAAGGCCTCGATGCGCGTCTCTTCATCGGTGCGGGCGAGCGAACGAAGGAGTGCAAAACCGACGCGCTTTTCACGGAGTAGGTCTCCGTGGCCCTTGAGGCAGATGGAGGCCTTAACGAATGCGGACGCGTCCGTCAGGTCGAGTTCGCATGCCGCGTGGAGAAAATGGACCGTCTCCTTCGAATTCAGATGCTCTCCAACCGCCTCTACCTGGGCCGTAATTTTCATCAGGCGATCCGCAATCTGCTCCTGAAGTTGCCGAATCTTGTCTCGCGCCTGCGCGACCGCTTCATGTTTCAAAAGTTCTTGCGCCGACCGCGACCGCTTCATCGCATGCTTCCCATATTAGGCTGCGCAGCAAATTCTGCGTCAGTTGTCGCAATACGGGACAGATATTGAAGCTCGAAAAAGAGATTTCATAAAATGCGGTGCATCACTCAAATGGACGCCGATAGCGCAACCTCCCGGCAGCGGGTAGGGCGGGCCGTGCGGCCTTCGGGGGTCAGCGTGTCGCCACGATGAAGATACGGAGGAATGGAAGCAGTATCGTCCCGTCGCCTTCAGCCGGGTAGTGCTGGCGGAGACGCTCCCTGTACTCCCGCAGAAATTCGGAGTGCTCGCTGGCAGGGAGGCACTTCAGGTAGGGCAGTCCGGTGCTCTGGCACCGTCCATTGGTGAAAGCTGGGAAGAGGCAGTCGCGTTTATAGACGGGAATTGTTCAATGGTTCCATCGCGAAGACCCTGCCGCTTCGAACCGGTCGATGCCTTGAATGAGTCGCAGACTTTTCCGGTGAAGCGTTCTATGGCGCCGTGCCGCCGAAGTCTCTTATGCGCGGGCACTTGTGGTCGAATGTCCTATCGATCGTGCTCGGCATCGAGTTCATTCAGTCCCGAGGACGGCTTAACAACCTTTATTCGTGCTGCGTCGCGGACTATCGTGACCGAAGACCAAGGAGGTGTTCATGACCGTCGACGTGGATGACGCAATGGCGCAAGCAACGGGTGACGTCCCGCTTCAAGGGCAGCACCTGTCCTCGGCTCCGTTGTTGGAGGGCTGGGTGCCCGCCGAGGGTCACACCTGGATGCACGGATGGTTCTTCGACCACCCGGAGATCGAGGACGGCACGCATGGCCATACGGCTCCCATCCTAGAAATGGATCGCAGCACGCCGCCACTCTGGGTCTTGACAGAGAGTCGCGTGTATCGCCTCGGACGCTTTTACCCTCCGGCGGAACGCGAGGTTCGGTACTGGGCTCAGAAGCACTCCGGCCAACCTGTCGCTCGCGGCAGCGCCCCCGGTGGAAGCGACGACATCGACGCCATGTTGGCGTTTCTGCGTTCAACCGGCCGTATTCGCGGATCCAAGATCGATCGCCTGGAGCACGCCTACCGAACGGAGCGAATCCGCCTATCTTCTCGCGGGTCGGCTTCGCAATGAAATCAGTCAAGGCAGATCCTTCAGGATAAGCAGACGATTTCCAGGCGTGAAGGATAGGATCTTGTCTTGTTCGAGGGCATTCAGGACGGCCATAATTTCGTCCTGACGGAACCCGGCAACGTGCATTGGTGCAGTTAGGTCGGACAGGTTGATCGACACCTCAGGCGCTGCCTTGAGGGCGCGGAGGCGCGCGATGACGGCGGTCTCGGTTTCTGCAAATCTACCCATGCGGCCTATTAACGCTATGATGGTTGGCGTGTCCCGATCGAAATGCCAGGCGCTCGCTATACCCGGTGCAGCGGGAGGCATCCCTGGGCTCGGCCGCCGCCGTCCCGCGCGGCGTGCTTCTTCGCGTCGCTGGCGAGCCAGCTCTAGGTTCGCAAAGTCCACATAAAGTCTGCCACCTTATGGTTTATCGGCAACTTCCCGCACACGCGCTGCTGGACCTACTTCCTCTTTTATTGCATCTAAAGGTTAGTAAGGGAGCAGGAAACATGGATGACATTGCAGGCGTCGCGCCCGATCAGAGCGAAACCTCGGTTTTTCAAAGCAACCTGTCGGTCGAGGCGAAGATCGAAAGGGCCAGAACTGAATTTCTTGATCTCTCCGCGCGGAATCGGCTCCTGAACGTCCCCCGCTTCTCGAAGAGCGCCAAGACCATCGATGTAGTCGAGGAGAAGTCGTCCGAGGTCTTCAGGATACTTGTCTCCGAAGCGAAGACTATGACGTTCCTGGCGGGAGCGAAGGGGCGCGACAACAAAGATGGCGACGATGCTGAGGAGCTGATCGAGCTTGCCCTGCCAGACGATGACGATCGGGATTCGCAAGGCCGTCTTGTCCGTCATGGCGATTCCAAGCTTCAGACTCGGATTACGCCGAACGCGCTGCAGAAGCGTCTGCTGGACCTCTACTTTGACGCCCGGACGCTCGAGGAGGAGCAGGGGGTCAACATCCTTTTCCTGGGACTCGGCACTCTGAAATGGATCGACCCGAACAACACCGAAAACATTAGATACGCGCCGCTTATCCTCGTTCCCGTGTCGTTGGAGCGCGGTAGCGCCGCCGAGCGCTTTCGCCTCCGTGCGCGACAAGAAGATTTCGCATCGAATCTTTCACTGGAAGCTTTCCTTGACCGCATCCACAAGATTTCGATGCCGGCCTTCGAAGCGACCGACGAGTTCTTGTTCGACGATTACGCTGCCAAGATCGCCGAGGCCGTTTCCATGAAGCCGAACTGGTCGGTGCAGCCCGACGACATCGTCCTCGGATTCTTCAGCTTCGCGAAGTTTCTAATGTATCGGGACCTGGATCCGGCACTGTGGCCGAAGGATTCGAAGTTTACCGACCGACCTCTTGTGACAGGACTCGTCTCAAACGGTTTCGAGCAGACCGATGAGATGCTGGCGGAAGAGGCCAACATCGACGCTCATATCTCGCCTGCGGAAATGACCCATATCGTCGACGCCGACAGTTCCCAGACGGCTGCGATCCACGAAGTCCGACGCGGCCGCGATCTCGTCATTCAGGGGCCGCCTGGAACAGGCAAGTCGCAGACGATCGCGAACATCATCGCTTCCGCCGTCGCCGACGGGAAGACGGTCCTCTTCGTAGCCGAGAAGATGGCCGCTCTGGAAGTCGTCAAAAGACGCCTCGATCAGGCCGGCGTCGGCGACGCCTGTCTCGAATTGCACAGCAACAAGGCGAACAAGCGGGGGCTTCTAGCCGAGTTGCAACACATCTGGGAGCTGGGCGCGCCGAAGGGGGAGTCCGGTAGTGCGGTCACGCAGCGTCTTACCGACGCCCGTGACCAGTTGAATGCACATGCGGTTAGAATCCATCGGATCTATGAACCATATTCGCTCTCACCGTTCCAGGTGATGGGCCACCTCGCACGACTGCGCCGACAAGGCATGACGCCGTCCGACATCGAGCTGCCCGCAGCCGCGCAATGGACTCCTGAAGCTCGGGATCGGGCGAAGTCCATCCTCGTGGAACTGGCCGAACGCATCAGGGACATCGGCCTTCCCAGACGCCATCCCTGGTACGGCGTCGGTCTGACCGGCATCACGCCCCTGGACCTTGAGAGACTTACGACACGACTTACGTCAACACATGCGGAGCTGGTCGAACTACGCTCGAGTATGGATTCGATCGCAGGCGTTCTCGAACGCGTACCTCCAGCATCGCTAGACGCCTTCTCGGAGCTGGCGGCGATCGCCGATCGCGTAGCGTCCTGCCCGCCGGCGATCGCTGCAACAGCGATGGCCGATGAAATCTGGTCAACGGAGCTGGAACGGGTCCGCGGCCTCGTCGCCGGCGGCGCCGAATTCTCCAGGCAGGCTTCCGAAGTGGCGAAGGTGCTGACGTCGGCCGCGTGGGACTTCGAGCCTGAATCCGTTTCGCTTCAATTCGGCCGGCTCCCGGCAACGCTCCCCCAGAGCGGCTTCGAGACAATTGGTAAACTCGCACAGGTACTACCTCGATTCCTGTCCGCGGCGAACGCTCTGCGTACGCTGCTTGCAGTCGAAGCGCTGCCAACGCTGGGGTCGATCGACCGCCTGATCGTCATCGGTCAGAGGGTCGCGGAGGCCCCCGATGCCAGCCCGGACGCCTTCGTAGCTGCCATATGGGAGCGCGGACTGGACCAGGCGTCCGATCTTGCAGAAGCAGTTTCGGAATTCAGACGCGTCCGTAGGGAACTCGACGGCAAGATTTCGGATCAGGCCTGGGAAACCGATCTTTCGCAGGTCCGCACGGCGGTCGCCGTACATGGGAAACGGTTCTTCAGATTCCTGAGTGGGGATTGGCGGAAGGCGAAGGCGCTGCTGAAGACGGTGATGCCCGCGGAATACTCACCGGTCGAGACAGTCAGGCTCGTCGATCTCCTTCAGAAGGGAAAGACGGCGAGGGCGGTGGTCAAGGATGGCGATGGCCTCGGTCGCTCCGCATTCGGCGCCGACTGGCGCGGAGAGAAGTCAGATCCTAAACCTCTCGAGAACCTGGTCCTGTGGATGCGGAGCCTTCGCGGCGTCGGAACGGAAGCGAGACTGATTGCGGGCAGGCTGTCGGACAAGCGCGCCGTCGGAGCAAGAGGCGAACAGGTCAGAGTTCTGTACGAGGAAACGAGAAGGCTGATGTCGGATCTCTGGTCAGACCTTGGCGACGTCGCCTCGAACATGTTTTCGGATGCAGCGGGACCGGAGAGCGTCCCTCTGCCTCAAGCCACGCAGTTCGCTCGCGAAATTTCCGACGCCGACGCGGCCTTCCTGCCGCTGGCTCTCAACATTCCAACTGCGAATGCAGAGCGTCTCGCAATCCTCAAGTTGCTGACATTCGCCCGAGTTCTGAAATCAAAGATCGAGAGTCTCGATTCCATGGGCAGGTCAGCTTTCGGCGCTTTATGGAACGGTCCCAGTTCGGACTGGGGCGAACTGTCCAACATAGCCGAGTGGATCTCTGGCAATGCCGATATCCGCATGCTGGCATCACGTGTCTCCGACCGCCCCGCCATCGCCGCACGTGCCCGCGAAGCGTTGGCGAAGTCCGAAGTTCTGATCCATGATCTCGAAGCCTTGATCGCATTCCTCAAGGCGGATCCCTCCGTCGTGTTTGGAAACGCCCAGCTCCCGGCAGCCCAGCTCGACGTCGTCGGTCGAAAGCTGATGAAGTGGATCGAAACCGAGGAGCAGTTGTCGAAGTGGGCAGCTTTCCGCGGTCGCGCGGAAGACGCGAACGGCGCCGGGGTCGGCCTGGTCGTCGAAAGACTCGAAGATGGTCGTGTTCAGCCTGAAGCTGTCGTGCCCTATGTCGAAATGGCGATCTACGAGGCCATCCTTCGACACCAGCAGGGAAAAGACCCGGAACTCGCCCGGTTCGATGGAGAGGTTCACGGACGGCTGGTCAACGAGTTCGCGGCGTTGGATCGAAGCCGCATGGCCCTGTCTCGCCTCGACGTCGTCCGGGCGCATCACAGGCGAATCCCGCAGATCAGCGGTCTCGGACCGGTCGGAATCCTTAGAGGTGAAATGGCACGGCGTCGCGGGCATATGCCGATCCGGCAGCTTATGCAGCGTGCCTCGCCAGCGATCCAGGCGTTGAAGCCTGTCTTCATGATGAGTCCTCTCTCGATCGCACAGTTCCTGCCGCCGGGCGTGCTCGAATTCGACCTTCTCGTCATGGACGAAGCCAGCCAGATTCAGCCGGTCGACGCACTAGGAGCGGTAGCCCGCGCAAAGCAGGTTGTGGTGGTTGGTGACGAACGGCAATTGCCGCCGACGCGGTTCTTCTCGAAGATGACGTCAAGCTCCGGGGACGAGGACGACGATGGCCAGGATGGCGCGCAGGTTTCAGACATCGAAAGCATCCTCGGATTGTTTTCGGCTCGAGGACTGCCGGAAAAGATGTTGCGCTGGCACTACCGCAGCCGGCATCAGTCCTTGATTGCCGTCTCCAACAGCCAGTTCTACGACAGCAAGCTGTATATCGTTCCCAGTCCCTACACCGCGGAAGCAGGGATGGGTCTCAGGTTCCACCACGTGCCCGGCGGCGTCTTCGAGGATGGTATCAACAGGGTCGAGGCGAAGGTGGTCGCGGGGGCTATTATCCAGCATGCGCTTCATTCGCCGGATTTGTCTCTGGGCGTAGCCGCGTTTTCGATAAAGCAGCGCCGGGAGATCCAAGACCAGTTGGAACTTCTGCGGCGGCTCAATCCGCAGACGGAGGAGTTCTTCCATTCCCATCCAAGCGAGCCGTTCTTCATCAAGAACCTCGAAAACGTCCAGGGCGACGAACGCGACGTCATCCTGATTTCGGTCGCCTATGCGAAGAACGCCCAAGGATTCATGGGCATGCGTTTCGGGCCTCTGGGGTCAGAAGGCGGCGAGCGTCGCCTCAACGTGCTGATCAGCCGCGCCAAGAGACGATGCGACGTCTACGCATCGATCACGGACGAGGACATCGACCTCGAGCGAGGCAAAGGGAAGGGCGTCTTCGCGTTCAAACTCTTCTTGCACTACGCCCGCACGGGGCGCCTATCGATGACGCAGCGCACCGATCGCTCCATGGACAGCGTGTTCGAAGAACAGGTCATGGCAGCCCTTCAGGAGAGAGGCTACCAGGTTCATCCGCAGGTCGGCATCGCCGGATTCTTCATCGATCTTGCCGTTGCCGACGAGCAGGTTCCCGGCAAGTACATCCTCGGCATCGAATGCGACGGCGCTGCCTACCATGACTCGCGGTCGGCGAGAGACCGGGATCGTCTTCGCCAGGCGGTTCTCGAGGATCACGGATGGACCATTTATCGGATCTGGAGCGCCGACTGGTTCCAGCGCCCCAAGGCCGAGCTCGAGCGCCTCGTCACGGCCATCGAACGCGCGAAGGCGGACGCCGCATCCGTTGCCGTGAGCAACCGTGCGAAACGGGCAGTCCCCGTCGAAGTCGTAACGATCGAGCGCGCCGACGTCACGGAGATTGGCCTTCAGCAGGCCTCGTTCGAAAGCTCGACCCCAATGTACGAGGAGGCGACACTTTCGCCACAGCGAAAGACGGAACTCCATGAGGCGCCAATCAGCATCCTGTCGGAACTGGTGAAGAATACCGTCGAAGTCGAGGGCCCCGTTCATATGGACGAGGTGATCACACGTGTTCGAAGCGCATGGGGTCTGCAGCAGGCTGGTAATAGGACCAGAAGTCATGTCGGGCATGCGATCGACGTTACGGTTGGTGGGGCCCACGTTTATCGCTCGGGCGAGTTCCTGTTATGGCCGGGGGCGGAAATTCGCCTACGTGATCGCAGCCTCGTATCGTCGTCTGGCCTCCGTCGGATCGAAATGATCCCGCCTATGGAGATCGATCAAGGTCTAGTCTCGGTGGTCGGGACAGGCCTGGGTGCGACCGAGGACGAAGCGGTCAACGCGATCGCGCGCGGTTTAGGATTCAAGTCCACAAGCAGCCAGTTGCGTGAGTTGATCGTTTCCAGAATCGAGGTTTTGAAGGCGTCGGGCAAACTGCGCATCCGCGATGGAATGCTAGCCGGCGGCGAGGCGGTTCTGGGGTGAGAAGGGCGGGAGGAGGTGAGCCGACATGCAGTGTGCGTCGATGCTTGCGAGCGTTATGGATCCTTCTTGCGACGGTGTCGCTGGCAGCCGACCCTGCTGGAGCCACGAACACGCCTTGCAGCGGAAGCAAGGGCGGTGTTGCGGGCTGCCGTGGCGACACATTCATCTGCAATGATGGCTCCGTAAGCGCCAGCAAGAAATCTTGTACGGAATCCCGGAGCTGCTGCTGGCCTTCTAGGCGGATCTTCGCCCCAGATGTCGCCCGCCATGGCCGGGGAGTGCTCCTGCCGGTCCGGCGCGTATTGCACGGGTCCGCGCGGAGGAAGGTACTGCATGACCGACGCCGGAACGAAAAGCTACTTGCGGAGATAGCCGCGCGGCCCATCGTCAAAACCCATAACGACCTGGGGAGTTCCCGGAGCGGAGGCGACCGCGAACAAAAAAAGCCCCGCGTGCTGAACTGACCCCCGAAAGTTGGACACCCAACTTCGGGGGTCAGTTCAGCACGCGGGGCTAGTTTAGAGTGCATTGAAAGCTGGCTGCGCCGAGTTGCTTGGGAGCGGACTTAGCGCATCCAAGCCTCAAACTCCCCTTTGCTATTAGAGTTCCCAATATGATCAATTTTTTCGAGAAGCGTAGATAGCAGCCGCAGCCAAGCTGGTCCGCCGTCGAAAAAAGCCCCGCATTCGCGCGGGGCTCTAGTTGGACAAACACGGACGTGCGACGTAGCAAGCACATCCATGTAATCGCAACCCGGAAAATAAAGAAAAGTTCCAACGCAAGCATTTGATTCATGCATTGCGCGGCCTAGAGCGAGCAAGGGCGGTCATCATTGGCTCGAATAGTAGTAAAGAAAAACCCGCCAAGGCGGGATCAAGATGGAGGGGTGTTTAATACAGCGCGTCTTCGCGCATTCGAAAAATAATGCTCCTTTCTCCACCATTTGCAATTAATATTATATTTACATGTCATTGTTTCCGCATTTTTATTAGGTTCTACTAAATTCAAAGCAAGGTAGAAAAGCATAACGCGAAGATTATAACTACAATTTGTATTAATAGTTTGCTATTGTTAGCTCGGCCGCTCAGCGATCACTTGCTAAACCCTAAGCAAAGAGTCTCCTGTACGTTGGGCGGCCATCAATTTTCAGTTCGCAGTCGTCCGCGCCGGCCCCGAGATCCCGCCCAGCCCAATCTTCCGCTCCTGTACGAACGGGATAAGCCTTTTAAAGAACCGGTTCGGTTGCGTTCGAAAATACTACTCGGCGGCTTGCCGCAAGGAGTTCTCCTCCGGGAGTGCCAATGGTCCGATGATTTCGAAATCGCATGGCATTGCGTGCTGGTCGGTGCCCAGCAGTGCAAGGGTCCAATAGTTGGGATCTTCTCCGAAGACAGTCGAGACTTTCACAACGGTGAGCTTCCCGTCGAAGTGCTTTGCTGAACGCGCCCAGTAATAGGCTTCCGGAATCAAACTCGCGGTAAACATAACGCTCACTCCCGTTCGAGCGCGGAAGATATCAGAATTCTTATAAATGAACATGCCTCATGGTGCGCCGCCTGCAAACGGGAACGGAGAATCCAATCCACCCTCATAGTGCCCAGGGATGTTTCTGCGGCCGCGACGAGGTCGACTGGACGATCGACTGAAACGACGGCGCCCTGCGCCCAGACGCTGGCGCGTCCTCGAGGCGGGCGGCGAGGGAAGGCCTCCGCTGCTCGTCGAGTGGGTGCCGCCGAAGATCGTCTACGCTCCGGCGCGGTCTTCGATGGAGAAGGGGGCTGCGGTACTGGAATTCAAGGCGTGTAGCCGGCTCTCGGACGGCCTTCTCCCGCGTGTGAGGATGATGTTGTCAGTGGAATCCCGGATCTCGGACCTTGGTTGGGGGATAGCTCCGACTCAAGTCTTACACGTGGAACCGCTTGTGGGGGGGAGTGTTTTCGATTGGCGACGCCAAAGAGCGCCCCGCCGATTTTTGGAGCCCCGGAGACGAATCATGCGCCTGCTCATCGTCGAAGACGAATTGGGAATCGCTCTGGCGATCGAGGACGTCGCGATCGACGCCGGATTCGAAATCACTGGCATCGCGGGGACTATGTCAGAGGCTCTGGAGCTCGGCGCCGAAGCAGACATCGCCATCATCGACGTCCGGCTTGGGGATGGACTCACCGGGCCGTCCATTGCCCGCGCGCTCTTTTCCGGGTTCGGACTTGGGGTGGTTTATTTCACCGTGAATCCTGGCCTCATCGAGAACCCGGAGGGGCGCCCTGTCGTCACCAAGCGGACGAACCCCGAAAGAATAGTGGATGCGCTGTCCATGGCAGCCAAGAACGCCCGCGCAAGAACGCATCGCGTCGCGAGCGGGCCTACCTTCCACTGAACGCTTGAGGTGATCGATTGGCTTCCAGCCACGGGAATAAATGGCGCAGCACACTGCGCGTATTATCGGCCGAGATGCGAATCCCCGCGCCGCGATCCCAGGAAGCCTTAGAGATGCTCTCGGAGGCCGTACACGAACGGTTCAGCTTTTACGACGTCGGGCCAGACTAGCAGGCCTCGCACAAACTGCCGGCCGCCGCACTCGAATTTTTCCCGCATTATGGAGCAAGCGCCACCGAAGAAACGCAGGTCCGATGGTTGCATGGAGCTGCACCGTTGGTAAATTCAGTTGGTATACCTATGAGGTGCCAGCATTGACCAGCGTTCCTAGCCTTGAGGAAATCCAGTCTCTTGAAGAGGCTCTTCACCGCCAAGAGATAAGGGGCTGCAGGGAGGCGGTCGAGATTTTGCTCGCGGAAGGTTTTGTGGAGTTTGGAGCTTCTGGCAGTGTATACGACCGAACAACGATCATCGATCTTCTTGTGCAAGAGGACGGTATCGATGAAGGCGATCTCCGATCAGCGAACTACGTCCTGAAGCCTATCTCGAATGACGCTGTGCTTCTGACCTACGAGACAGAGCGCTCTTATCCAAATGGTTCAAAGCGGCGTGTGCTGCGAAGCTCCGTCTGGAAACACGACGGGCTCAAGTGGCAAATGTTTTTCCATCAAGGCACGATCAGGCCGTAGCGACGTCTGTGTGGTGCATCAGCGAGCGATACCAGGCGCCATGACCGGCCCTCGGAGGCTTCGGTGGTCGGCGTCATCGTTCTCGCGTGCGCGGAGCAAATATTTGCAAGGGAGGCGCCGCACCTAAATTGGAGAGTCGGAGCAATTTTGATCTTGCAGGCTCTGGAGCGACGCGTCGAGGCTGAGGGTCAGGCCTGTCGGGGCATAATCAACAGAGACTTTTCCGAACGCAGACAGGCTGGAATTGATGAGCCGGGAGCCGAAGCCCCTCCTTTTCGGAGCTTCCACAGTCGGACCGCCGCGCTCTCGCCAACGGAGGTCGAGGTGGTCGGCGCCCGCTTCCTGACGCAGAGACCACTCGATTTCGATCACTCCGGTATCAACCGACAGGGCCCCGTATTTCGTCGCGTTCGTGACAAGCTCGTGCAGCACGAGAGAGAACGCTAACACCGCCTGGGGGTTCAGCGTGACTGTGGGACCACTTGCTTTGAGACGGTCCGGCCCAAGTCCGAGATTGACTGCGGTCGCCTCGACGATCGTGTCCATGGTCGCTGACAGCCAGTTCTTCTGCAGCAAAATGTCATGCGCGTGGGCATAGGCGTTGATGCGCGCCGATATCGACTGCTCCGCATCCTCCATGCCGACGGCGCTTCTGAACGACTGGCTGATAATGGCCTGGACGACGGCCAGCGTATTCTTGATGCGATGCGAGAGCTCGTGCATAAGGACGCGTTGTCGCTGCTCATTTTCTCGCTGCTCAGTTCGATCCCTGAGAATCTTCACGAAACCTTCGAGTTCGCCATCATCCGACCTCAGCGCCATGAGCTGGCCTGATGCCCAGAATAACGAGCCGTCCTTTCGGACGTGCCATCGTTCATCGTCTCCGTGGCCCGCGGTCAAAGCAGCGGTCATTTCCCGCTGGGGAACCCCAGTCTCGCGGTCTGCCTGCGTGAAAATTGCGCCGACGGGCTGGCCAATGATTTCAGTGTCGTCCCATCCGAGGATCCTGCGGGCTCCCTCATTCCATGTGGTCACCCTGTGATCGAGATCCACGGAGATGATCGCATATTCGATGGCACTCTGGAGGATGGCTTCGAGGAAGCGTTCCCTGGCGCGACTGGAATTGGAAAAGGGGGTCTTGACCATATTGCGCCGTATCCATCAAGCCACGAGCGGGTGACCTTAATACTATACCGGACACTGCCGCATTACCATCGAAGCCGTGATGTTCCCGTAAGTATGGTCTCCCCGGCAAACAGAGGCGGACGAGACTATTCGAACATGCCCGCAGTCATTCCGTGCAGCGGAGGAACTATATCTTATCGGTAGCGTTTTGCCGGGACACTCAAGATCCTGGGAGGATAACATGAAAATACTGGTCATCTCTGCCGCATCGCTGTTTCTGTCACTTGGGGGAGCGGCGGTCGCGCAGACGACGACGGTCGTC
Organism: Rhizobium sp. NZLR8; assembly: GCF_019685025.1. Lineage (NCBI taxonomy): Bacteria > Pseudomonadati > Pseudomonadota > Alphaproteobacteria > Hyphomicrobiales > Rhizobiaceae > Rhizobium > Rhizobium sp. NZLR8. The sequence continues at coordinate 293,747 of NZ_JABDVY010000007.1, forward strand.
GTCCCTGGCGAGGTCAAAACCTATGTCATGAAACAGGAAACGCCATCCGCCACGTTTGAAGGTGACGTTGCAGTCGGTACGGCGCTTCCTGACACAGTCGAGATCCACACAATCCCTGATCAACCTGATTACGGTTATGTGGTCGTCAACAAGAAGCGTGTGCTCGTCAATCCGAAGACCCGCGCGGTAATCGAAGTCTACCAGTAACTTGAAAGAATCGCGGGCCTGCTTCAGGCTCGCGGTTCCCCAGTCATTCCACCTTCGTCTCAAACGCGATTCGCTCGGGGCTAAGAGTTGAACTCAGCGTCGCATCCACCGCAGTCAGTCGCATCAGGTGACGGCGTAGCCGCGGCGTCTCCTTTGGGCATTCGGATGCGAGGACGTCGGACATTCCCGAGTCAGCCTTCGTGGAGTTCTTCGCCACCGGGATGAGCAACAGGTCGCCGACAGCGATGAAGGGTTCGTCTGCAATCAAAGCATTCAAGAGGCCACCTTGGCGTCAGCCTTTTGTGCATGGTGCCGTCACCCGTCGCCGCCTCGGGGTTGGCCTAAAGAAAGGCCGTCCCTGCCATGCCGACTACGGCGCCACACATCGCAAGGCAGGTCGCCCATCCGAGAATTTTCAAAATCTTGCCAATCACAAACTGTTTCATGATCGTTTGGTCCGAGGCGATCAGCATCAGGACGACCATGACTGGAACGGCAACAACGCCGTTTATGACCGCGCTCCAAAACAGCGCCGTCATTGGTTGTATCGGCGTAAAGTTAAGCACCATGCCGACAATCGTAGCCACCGCGACGGTGGTATAGAAGGCCTTTGCCTCGCGAGGCTCACGAGAAAGGCCAACCTTCCAATGCGCCACTTCGCTTACGGCGTACGCTGCCGACCCGGCAAGGACAGGCACGGCCAGTAGTCCGGTTCCAATGATGCCAGTCGCAAAGATGACTTCGGCGAACTTCCCCGCCAGTGGTTCGATGGCCTTCGCGGCGTCGACGGAGTTCTCGATGTTCGTCACGCCAGCCTTGTTCAGGGTCGCAGCGGTCGTTGTCATGATGGCGAGCGCGACGATATTCGATGCAGCCATGCCGATCAGCGTGTCCAGCGTAATGCGTTCATTGGCTGCCTTCGCTTCCCGCGGATGTTCGATCAATGGTTCTGCGTCAGGCTTTTCCTTCAAGTCTTCCGCCTCCTGAGAGGCCTGCCAAAAAAACAGATAGGGACTTATCGTCGTCCCAAAGATCGCGACGATCACCGACCAGTATTTTGGGCCGGACGTGAAACTTGGGATGAACAAACCTCGCGCAAAGCTTGCCCAGTCGATATGGACGACGAAAAGCGTGGCGATGTAGGAAAGCAATGCCAGGCTCAGCCATTTGAGGAAGGCGACGTAACGTTCATATTTAACGAATACCTGGAGAAGGATGCATGTGGTGCCGAATGCGACGACGTAGATAAGCGCATACCCTCCCAAAAGCAGATGCGCCGCATCTCCCATGGCGCCGAGGTCCGCACCGATGTTGATGATATTGGCAACTAATAGCGGCCCGGTAATCGCGATCCCCACCCATGGCGGGTAGCAGCGCACAATGCTTCCTGCCAATCCGCGTCCCGTGGTCCTTCCGATCCGCGCGCTGATCATCTGGACGGCGACCATTAACGGATACGTCAACAGCAAAGTCCAGTTCGTAACATAACCGAACTGTGCCCCTCCCTGGGAATATGTTGCTATTCCGCTTGGGTCGTCGTCCGATGCGCCTGTAATGAGGCCAGGTCCCAGGATTTCAAGCAGGCGTGATTTCGAAGGTTCAGGGGCGGCGCTTCTTTCGTCTATACGATGTTCGCTCACAGCGGCCTCATAATATCCCACGCCGTCTCAAGCGGTTCTGCCGCCGGCTCGGTGCAAATAAATCGCTGGCGGTCTCGTTTGTTCCACCGCTCGGCTGAGCCGGTCCGCTGCCCTGGAACAACGCACTTTCTTCCGACGTTACCGGGTCGTGGCATATGGAGCGGCAATAATGGATCTCGGGCTGACCAATAAGCGTGTCCTCGTAACAGGAGGCAATTCCGGTCTGGGCGCTGCGATCGCGAAGGCATTCGCTGCCGAGGGGGCACGAGTTGCGATCAACTATCTGGTCAACCCAAAACAAGCCGATATGTTCGTCGAGGAAGTCACCGTCGAAGGTGGCGAGGCTCGTCAACTGAGGGCCGATATCAGCGACCCCAAAGCGGTCGAGGCAATGTTCGCTGCCATCGACGATACCTGGGGCGGTCTCGACATACTGGTAAACAATGCCGGCATCGACGGCGAACGCGCGCTCGGCTGGGAAGCCGATACAGATGCCTGGAGCAAGGTCGTCGAGATCAACTTGATGGGAACATATTTGTGCGCGCGCGAAGCCCTGAAACGCATGGTCGCTCAAAAGTCGGGTGTGGTACTCAACACCACAAGCGTTCATGAGGTGATCGCCTGGGCCGGCTATAGCGCCTATACGGCTAGCAAGGCGGGTGTCTCTATGATGTCCAAATCGCTGGCGCAGGAAGCGGCGCCGCATGGGGTTCGCGTTCTTTGCATCGCGCCGGGGGCGATCCGTACGCCAATCAATCAGGCAGTCTGGCAGGATGCCCAGGGTTATAGGGATTTGCTTACGAAGATCCCACTGGGCCGTATAGGCGAGCCCGAGGATGTTGCAAACATCGCCATCATGCTGGCTTCTGATGCCGCCAGCTACGTCACCGCGACGACGATCTTTGTGGATGGCGGCATGACCGACTACCCCTCCTTTGCGCATGGCGGGTGATAGGGACATGGCCGGGCGCATCGAAGACTACGGGCTAATTGGAAATATGCTGTCCGCCGCGCTTGTGAGTAAGGATGGATCGATCGACTGGTTATGCCTGCCGCGTTTCGATTCACCTGCTTGCTTCGCCGCACTTCTCGGCACCGCCGATAACGGCCGCTGGAAGATCGCGCCAGTGGGTAGAAGGAAAACAAGCCGGCGCTACGTTCCCGACACTGCAATTTTGGAAACCCGGTTCGAAACGGCGACCGGCGTCGTTACGCTCACTGATTTTATGCCGATCAATGAAGGCGACCGCCATGTGGATGTGGTCCGCATCGTGACCGGTGTTTCGGGCACTGTCGACATGGAGATGGAACTCGTGCTCCGGTTCGAAAACGGGCAGGCTGTGCCGTGGGTGCGGCGCAAGGACTACGGCCTGAGCGCGATCGCCGGGCCCAACGCAGTGGAACTTCATACTGATCTGAAGCTCAAGGGCCGCAACATGAAGACCTACGCCCGCTTCTCCGTTGCGGCCGGCGACGCGGTGCCGTTGACGATGTCGTATCATCCTTCCAGCGACCAGCCACACTTTGTCCGCGATCGCCACGAGGAACTCGATCGAGCGACAACCTGGTGGCGGGAATGGGTGAAGCACGGCAGCTTTGAAGATATGCCGGAAGTCTGGCGCGCGCCGGTGGTCCGCTCGCTCATCACGCTCAAGATGCTGATTTATGCCCCGACGGGCGGGATTGTCGCTGCGCCGACCACCTCGCTTCCCGAGAAGATCGGAGGGACACGAAATTGGGACTATCGTTACTGCTGGCTGCGCGATTCAGCACTGACGCTTTATGCGTTGCTAAATTCGGGATATCGCCAAGAGGCAGAGGATTGGCGGAAATGGCTGCTGCGCGCAGTTGCGGGTGCTCCGGAACAGCTTCAGATCATGTACGGGATCGCGGGGGAGCGTTGGCTCCCCGAGTTCGAAGTGTCGTGGCTCAAAGGATATGAGGGAAGCATTCCGGTCAGGATCGGCAACGCCGCTGCCAGTCAGGTGCAAATCGACGTCTATGGCGAACTCATCGATACCCTCAACGCAGCGCGCGATGCCGAGCTGCAGTCGCAAGAGGAGGCCTGGCGGCTGCAAAAGGTACTTCTTGCTCACTTGGTGACTGCTTGGCAGACGCCGGATCACGGAATTTGGGAAGTGCGTGGGCCAGCGCGCGCATTCACCCACTCGCGCATGATGGCCTGGGTGGCATTCGACCGCGCCGTCATCTGCACGGAGCGGTACGGGCTTGAAGGCCCGGTGGCGAAGTGGCGTGAGGTGCGCCAACAAATTCATGAGGAAATTTGCGCCAGCGGCTTCGATGAGAAAAAGAACAGCTTTGTCCAATATTACGGCGGTGACACGCTAGATGCGAGCCTGCTGCTGATGCCCCAGGTGGGCTTTTTACCAGCCGACGACCCGCGCATCATTGGTACAATCGCTGCAGTTGAGCGGGAGCTCCTGCAGGGCGGCCTGGTCATGCGCTATTCGACGAACCGGACCGACGACGGTGTCGGTGGCAGGGAAGGAGCATTTCTGGCCTGCAGCTTCTGGCTGGTTGATGCTTATGTGCTCACTGGGCGGCGGCGGGATGCGCAGAACTTGTTCGACCACTTGCTCAGTCTTCGTAACGACCTAGGCCTACTCTCAGAAGAGTTCGACGTCGTCGGTCGGCGCCTTCTCGGCAATTTCCCTCAGGCTTTTTCGCACATCGGCCTGATTAACACCGCGCACAACCTGGTCAGCGCGGGAGGACCGGCGCGGCAGCGTGCTGAAAAGACCGCCCCGAGCAAGCCACGCAAGGTTTCCCCAGATGCGCTGTAAGGCGCTCTTTATCGGAACGCGGAGGGAGCACTGGTGCAGCCCCTCAGCGCCGAAACCGGCACTGGGGTCAATCTTGCGGCGGGCGTCTCGCGCCTTGAGCTTCGCCGTCGACGCGCCGCCCGCCCATGTGGTTTTGCCGTGGGTTCATCGGGTCTTTTCGAACTTCAAGCGATGGAGCTACGGAACATTTCACGGATTGAGGGACAAGCATATCGACATCTACGCCAACGAGTTCGTCTTCAGATGGAACCGAAGGCGGCAATTCCAGAGCAATATCGACACGATGTTGGGCCTCGGGCGGCGGATTGGATGCATCACTTGGCGCGACGTCGTCGGAGATACCTGGAAGTGGAAGCACGACCATCAAGCCCAGGTGCTGGCGATGGTCGATCCAGAGCGACTGAAGCGGGCCGAGCAGTATGCCTTCGATAACGGCATGGATATCTTCGACGCGCTGGACGATATTAGGCGCGAGGAAAAACGGCATAAGTATCATCGCCGTCAGCCAGAGCGTCCTGCGCTACCGCCAAGACGGCACGGCGAGCAAAGAAATACCCGGCGATACATCCATCCGCCAAGCTTGGCTCCAACGGAGATGGCCATCGGTTATCTGCGGCATATCCCCATCGGATCGAAGATCACCGGATCGGGCAAGAGATTGATGGCCTAGCGTAGCTCGCCGAGCACTAGGTAGGTTTTTGCTTCGGAAGCTAATCTTCATGAAAACTGCGAGCTGGCCATCTGCACAGTCCTGCGGAACAAACCCTATCGGGAACATTTCATGGGCTTTCGAGGGAACTTCGTGTTTTGCCAAGACATCGAGGCTCTGAGAACGTTTGAAAGATGACAATTCAATTGCATCGTTCCCAATCACCACAAATGCAAAATGTCCTTCGTCCGCTGAGTAGTTGTTCGCGGCGAGATATTTGTTCACCCTTGCCGCTAACACATCTCTTGAAGGCAATCGATCTTGGTACGGCTGGAGTAAGCAAACCGCATTTGCGTCGAACGTAGATATGTCGTGAAACTTGGTGGGCTTTCCGACGGGGAGTTTATTGAAAGTGTTTTCATCCAAAGGGCCTGCACCGGCTGTAGACCCTTGAGCTGTCGATATTAGCAAAGCCAAAAGACCAATTGCCCTTATAAAGTTTACCTGCATTCACCCCTCCCACAATCGTCACGCGAAACAACCTTCTGCTGACGTGGTTGTCAACACTCAGGGAATCAGATCGACATGATCTGATTCACGCATTCCATTGCAATTGTAGCCTATAGTTGAATTGGGAATGCCGAAGCCGCAAAATAGCTCTCCATCCGCAATGCTCCTAATAGGGTGTCCCTGTGCGAAAGGGGATAAGCCTTTAACTTGAAAGAACCGCGGGGCCAGCTTCCATGGCCCGCGATTCCTCTGTCATTCCACCTTCATCCGCATCACTGACGTTCGCTGGGGGCTAAGAGTTGAACTCAGGGTCGCATCCACCGCAGTCAGCCGCATCAGGTGACGGCGTAGCCGCGGCGGCTCCTTTGGGCATTCGAGAAGCGAAGGAGCAAATTGATCGTCGAATTTCAACCCGGTCGTTGGCGGTGGGTCTTCACCGTTTGCGGTGCTCGTCCCGAGACGAAGACAACGCCGTATCCCGCGCAGGCCCCTCTGAAGTACAAGCCGGATCACGAAATGCGGGTCGTTTGGCAAAATCGACCAAATGGTTACAAGCGACAAAGATGTTGCCCGAGCTTTTCGAAATTCCCAAAACGCATATTTTTGGGTGGCGTCGAGTGCACCCCGGACCGCGTATTGCGGGAGATTCGGATTTGCGGCCAGCGAACGCCTAACTACTTCCAAAGCACTTTTGCCCATTCGAGAGTGATTGGAAGACATGCTGCCGGGATGCTTTCGGTATCCCACCAGCCGTTCGGGAACGACTTCGATGCAGTAGCGCGCGGCTAGCCTGAGCTCGAAATCGAGGTCTTCGCAGCCTCCAATACCGGCTGCTGCATATGAGCTATCAAACCCACCGATTTCAAGCGCGACATTCCGCCGGACGAGAAGCGCACTCCCATTGCCTATATACTTAAAATTCAGATGGCGGGCATAGATATATCCCCTTGCGACTTCGGAACTGCCAGGCTGGATAATCTCGTCGTCCTCGTTGATGAGGCAATGCTGCACGTAGACCGCAGCCCACCGCGAGGACAACCGGCTGAGAGCGTTCACCTGCTTTTCGATTTTCGTCCGGTACCAGAGATCGTCGGCGTCAAGGAATGCCACAAATCGACCTGATGATGCCTCGATCCCAGTATTCCTTGCAGCCGCGACACCACGGTTAGGTGTGGACAGGAGATGGATCCGCGAGTCCGACATCGCTTTCTGCTCGACGAGTTTTGCCGTGTCGTCCGTGGAACCGTCATTGACGACGATAATCTCCAGGGCGGTGTAGGTCTGGCGCAGAGCGGATCGAAGCGTCCGCTCAATATAGGTGGAAGCGTTGAAAGCCGGGATGACCACTGAGACCAAAGGCTGCTCAGAATTAAAGGTCCCTCGTCGATCCTCCTCTGAAGATGAAAGCATTGCAGATCTCTCGCCACGCCAACGACAAAGATACTTTCGTACAGATGAAGGACTGCCTTGTTGAGTTCTGCCGTTCTCCCACATTCAATTCGGAGCGGGCAAATCCTAGCCACCGACAATGTTGGAAGACCGCTTTCACTTGCCTACACTCTAACATTGTTATGCGGGCGAAAACGGACTTTGGTCTGACGTAGACCCCTCTACTTTCGGAGAAGAAGAGGCCGCAGGCGGCCTCATCCGGCTACGCTGGATCTTCTCATGTCATTGCATTTGGAAGTCATTTGAGCCGAAGCGCGAACCGTTTTCGACTCTCTGACCGCTGCCTACGGCCAAGCACTTTGTTGCTTTGCGATGAGTGTCATCCTGCGACGCCGGCTAAGGCAGTCCGTCAGTGGACGACAGCAATCACGGGAATTCCGGCTTCTTCCGCAGCGCGAATGAGCGCGGCGCGCGCTGTCTTTGCGGAGATGTTGCCTTGAATGGCATCCAGGCACGTTTTTACAGCCGCGATGTATTCCTTGCCATCGTCTGTCGGCCATTCGGCGACAAGGGCCTCGGCGATCCCGCCAAGTGATCGGATCAGCCTATTCTTTTCCTGACCGCTCATCACAAGCATCAGAGGGGCGAAGTCTTCGCTTCTATGCCAATCCACAATCCCGACCGTTTGCATGAATGCCACCTTTTATTCCCAAAAAGCGATCGCCCGCCATGGATCGACAAAACTTCACCAGGGAGGTTCTGACTGGATACAGCAACATCGCTAAACCTCCCTGGCGTCCTTTCAACAAGGAAGAGGAAGATCTACGCCCCATAGCGTCGAGGGGAAGACGGACTTAGGTCGGACTGGCGACCTCGGCACCCACGGCGCATATTAGCTTGAGGTAACGTGTAGGTCCGTGAGGGGCGGACAGGAGGAGAAGATGAAGTTCGGCCCCGATAACTACAACCACGAAGCGCGCTGCTCGCAAGGCCATAGTTCGGCTTCGACCATCGCGACGATCAAAGCGGCCCTTTCCGCTGATCAGGATATCGATAGCAGTGCCATCGAGATCAGGATGCTCGGCCCTGTGGTCCTGCTCGAGGGCGACATTACAAACGCCGCAGACCGCGAGAAAGCGATCGCCCTTGCGGCGATGATCGTCGGCCACGAGAACGTCCAGGATCGGATGCTGAGCCGCTTCCCCACGCAGTAACGGACGGCTAGGACCAAGGTCTTACTTAATCCCGGTATGAAGTCCTAACTCCGGAACACTTTCCTCCACTCGCCGGTTTCCCTGCGCAGCGGAACCAACCGCATCCAAGGAGGAAAATAAATGAATATCAGATCAGTAGCTATTGCCACTGGCGTCCTGTTGGCATCGACATCTACGTTTGCCCAGCAATCGACGGTGACGGGTGCAGTGGGTGGAGCTGCAACGGGTGCGATCGTCGGTGGCCCGGTCGGTGCGGCTGTCGGCGGCATCGTCGGCGGCGTGGCAGGTAGCGTGATTGATCCGCCGCCGCAGCAGGTGGTGACCTATGTTCAGCAGGCTCCCGCCCCGACCGCACGGGTCGTGGTGAAGGAGAAGGTCGTCGTAGGACAGCCCCTACCGGATACGGTGGTCGTGACGCCAGTTCCCGATGATCCCAAGTATGCATACGCGATCGTCAACGATCAGCGTGTGATCGTCGAACCTTCCTCGCGGAAGGTCATCCAGGTCATTCAGTGATCGACGGGCGGCTTCAGCCGCCCTTTCCAGCAATAAGGGCAAGCAACGCATGAGAAATGCGGGCGGGCATCGTGTGCCAAACCTTCGGAGGTCAATTAGCAACCATCTCACCATGCTCCTGGCAGCGCTGTCACTTGGTGTATCGCCACTTGCAACATTGCCGGCGGCTGCTCAGCAGGACACCAAGAGCAGCGGCCAGGCCCAGTCCGGCTCTCAGACGGGCACCGACGCCGGCTCGCAGTCGGGCTCCGCCAAGACCGGTACCGACTGCGCCCCTGACGCTTCCGGCGCCTGCCCAGGCAAGGGCCAGTCATCTCAGCAGAAATCCGGTCAGGGCTCTGACATGAAAAAGAGCGCTGAGCAGCCTTCGACCGATGGCTCGACGAGCGGAAGTGCGTCCGGCAAGACTTCGACAGAAACCAAACCTACCTCGAAAGACGCCAGCGGTGGCGCCACGACAGAACAGAAGCCCGCCGCCAAGTCCGGCACCACGGATAGTAGCGGTTCGGCCACCACAGGTACGAAGAGCACCACGCAAAGCGGCGATGCGTCTAAGCAGTCGACAGACCAAAACGCGACAACAACAAACAAAAGCTCTTCTGAAACCAACGTCAACAACAACACGACGAACATCAAGACCAACGTCAACATCTCGGTCGAGCAGCAGACCGAAATTCGAACGGTGGTGAAGGAGGTCCATGTTGCTCCTGTGAAGGAAGTCGACTTCACGGTTTCCGTCGGAACGAAAATCCCGAAGAAGATCCGACTTGAAAGGCTGCCGACGCGCATCGTGAAGATCGTTCCGCAATATGAAGGCTACCGCTTCTTCATCCTTGCGGATGGCCGGATCGTCATCGTCGATCCCGATGCTCTGACGATTGTCTACATCATCGAGGCCTAACACGGTTTATCCCGGCGGTGTCTTATGCGCCGCCGGGCCGCAGGAGCAATCAAATGATCTACCATGAAGATAAGCCGTCCGGCGCTGCCTTTCCCATCATCGTCATTCTCATCGCCATGGTCGCTATTGTCGGCAGCCTCGTCCTGTCATCAGGGCATGCGGCATCGGCTCGGGTCTGGGTTCCTGTTCGATCGGCTGGCCCCTGATCCGGCGGCGCCCGGAGACTGCGCGGCGACCTCGAGAAGGTGTTCCGAGTTTTTGCTTGGCTTCACGCTCGGCCGCAGTTCTCTTTTCGACGCTGAAGCGATCCCGCTCAGTAATTGAGTTTCGGGTACCAGTCCGTACCGCGGCCGGCCGGCGTCATGTCCAGAATGTTCCAGAGCGGTGCGATATCGACTGATCCTCTTGGATCCTGGCCGGGATCCGCCGCTTCGGCGGGCATCTCGGCATTATAAAAGACGCGAACGTCATTCCCGTCCTTCTGGTAGACCGTCAACGCGGGATATTCGAAGCCCTTGTCGTCGAGCAGACCTAGCAGGCTGCTGAAAAACCCACTGGCTTTTGGGCTGGACACATGATTCCATCTTGCAAGTGATTTCGAGGGAATTTGGATGCGCGGCGGGGATGATCGGACGGGGTCGCTGTTTTCGTATGTCGACCTT